>JAJZTW010000073.1 GCA_021847345.1 Pseudomonadota bacterium | reverse complement strand
TCACAGACCTCGCGTAGACCCACCTCAGACCTTCGGCAACTCAAAATCGCACCACGGCAGAAAACTCGACCACACTATGCGATCTCATCCAGACAATCGGACCTCAAGTCCGACAGGCTGCTAGCGGCCTACTACCTGGAGATGAAGGACAACGAAGGCTGGGAGCCCGCTCGCCTGCAGCCGCTTCTCGCCGGCCTGCTGGAGTTGGCGCCCTGGCTGGAGCAGTGGCACAACGAGATCGACCCCGCGTACGGCGAGCGCATGGGCACGTACTACCGGGGCTTCGTAAACGAAGAAGCTCGCGCGCTGGGGTTCACGTTGGACGATCTTCGTGCCTGGAAGCCGGCCGCAGGCACCATCAAGCGGGGGAGGAAACCTAAATCATGACGGTCGACTACGTCGCCGCCGCACGACGCCACATCCGCGACGCGCACCTGCTGCAACACGCTGGGCGACTGGCGAACGCAGGACAGTTGTTCGGCATCTGCGTGGAATGCGGCTTGAAGTCGCTTCTTGTTCGCGGCGGCGCACCTGTTGATGGCACGGGAAATCTGATGCAGCCGTTTCGCGAGCACCTGCCCTTGTTGGGGACGCTGGTCACTGGACTCATGACACTGCCCGACGGCCGTGCTGCGAGCACTCTGCAGAGTCGTCTCCCCAACCTGGCCTCGCTGGCGAACTGGAAGATCGATCATCGGTACTGGAGTGAATCGGCGATCCCGCTGTCGGGTTCGCTGCAGGCCTGGGAGTGGGCCGCCTTGGAAATGGATGCGCTGCTGGATGACGCGGCAGCGGGAGGAGTGCTGTGATAACAGGATGCAACTTCAATCAGGCGTTGGTGCGTGCCGCGCTGGCACTGCAGGATGAGCGGCTGCCCTCACAGTGGCCAGTGGCGATCGTTCGCGACATCTATGGGCGGCTGCGCTTTGCTGTTGACGCCTGGCGGCCTCTGGCGGAAGGGGAACAACCAGAGGAGCCACGCACCGAGGTGCGGCCCGACGAGGTGTATCCCGCCGCAGCGCTGCAGCTGCTGACCGAAGCAGCTGCAAGCCTGGCGCCCTACGCCACGGCACCAGCGGTGCTATTCAGGGACGACTTCTCGAATCCGGCGTCGCTGTTCCAGCACCGTGACTGGCATCAGACGATCGTCACGGTTCCCGCCTCGACGGCCAATGACGGCAGCGAGGTACCACCCCGAGACATCACCGTACGCCTGCTGGACCGCCAAGTGGTGGGCCAGGACTGGCTACGTACCAACCGTTTCGCAGAGCAGGGCCATCCCCCGCGTGTGGTGTTCTACGGGCTCAAGGGTGGCGTCGGTCGCTCCACGGCGCTGGCGATTTTCGCCTATCGGCTGGCCCGCGACGGCAAGCGCGTGCTGCTGATCGACTTCGATCTGGAGTCACCGGGTCTGGCCGGCTTGCTGCTTCCCCCAGAACGGGTTGCTTCCTACGGGCTGGTGGACTGGTTTGTCGAAGACGCGGTAGGGCAAGGTGATGTGGTGCTGCGTGACATGGTCTCGGTCAGCCCCTTGGCTGACAACACCCAGGGCTCGATCCGGGTCGCCGCGGCGATGGGCCAAGGAGAAACTGCCTATCTGAGCAAGCTGGCGCGCGCGTACGTCGATGTTCCCTCAAAGGATGGACCGCAGACTTTCGCCGACCGAATGCTGAAGATCACGGGATTGCTCGAGGCGCAAGAGCAACCCGACATCGTGGTCATTGATAGTCGTGCAGGGTTGCACGACGTCGCTGCCGTGGCCATCGGCAGCATGGCTTCGGTCGCCCTGCTGTTTGCCACTGACTCGCCTCAAAACTGGCAAGGGTATCGGCAGTTGTTCATGCATTGGCAACAACGTCCAGAGGTACTGCGCCAGGTGCGCGACCGCATCGTCATGGTTCAAGCGCTCTTTCCAGAAAGTGATCAGGTGGAGCGGGCCAGCCGTTTCGTTCAGAACGCCTGGGAGGTGTTCCACGAGCTGGTCTACGACCAGTTGGAGCCTGGCGTCGAAGCGCCGATAGACGCGTTCACGTTCGATCTGCACAGCGAGGACGCGCCGCACTTTCCGATGAGGGTGCGCTGGAACGCTCGCTTTCAAGAGTTCAACCCCCTGCTGGGCCGCAGTGCTGGCGGCGTAGACGACACCGACATCGATCTAGCCTTCGGACCGTTCGTGCAGGAAGTGATTGACGCCCTGCCGGAGTTAACGAATGGCTGACCCGAACGAGTTGCGCATCGCACTACGCGAGTCCCTGCCGGCGGTGGACCAGGCAGGAGCTGCCGATACGCGCAGTCCTGCATTCACGTTTGTGCCGCCGAGCCATGCGAAGGCGCTGGACGTGGACAGCAGCGTAGTCGAGGGTATCAGGGGTGCGGGCAAGAGTTTTTGGTGGATGCACCTCGCATCACCCGAACACCGGCGCTACATCGCAGCGGCCTTTCCGGACATCCGCCTTGGCTCGGCAATCGAGGCCGTGCAGGCTTTTGGCGCCCAGAGCGTCTCGACCAGGGCGCCAAGCCCGGATGTGCTGGCCGCCTTGTTGACGAGCCACCCGGCCCGCGCCATCTGGCGGACCGTGCTGGCCCACAACGCCGGGTTTGGCGAGCCGTTTCCGACAACCACCAAGTGGTCTGACCGCGTGCGCTGGGTGGCCGAGCACCCAGAGGAATTCGATGAGCTGCTTCGAGCCAAGGATACCGAGCTCGACACGAGGGGCCAGTCGCTTGTTGTTCTTTTCGATGCGCTAGACCGGCTGGCTGACGACTGGGCCACCATTCGCCCGCTCTCTCGCGCGCTCCTGCAGCTGGCCTTGGATGTTCGATCGACGCGACGCATCCGATTCAAGGTATTCCTTCGACCCGACATGTTGCAGGACCGGGAGATCATCGGTTTCCCTGACGCGTCAAAGCTGTTGGCCCGCAAGGCCGATCTCCGGTGGCAGCGCGCTGATCTCTACGCACTGATGTTTCAGTGTGCGGCCAATGCAGCCAATGGGGGCGCTGCGTTTCGACAATTGGCGGCGGAGGCAACAGGCCAAGCGTTCGCGTCGGACGAACAAGGGTGGTTTCTGCCTCGTGCCTTGCGTTCTGACGAAGAGCTGCAGGAGCGTCTGTTCGAGCGACTGGCCGGCAAGGCGATGGCGTCAGGCCCCAGCGGATACAAGCGTGGGAAGCCATATACCTGGCTCGTCAACCACCTGCTCGACGGGCTCGGACAGGTCAGCCCACGAAGTTACTGCGCAGCCGTCCGACATGCTGCCGAGCACACGCCCGCGGATGCAACGACGGCCCTTCACTTCCGCGCGATTCAAGCCGGTGTGCAAGCGGCATCAAGAATCCGCGTAAACGAGGTGATCACTGAGGACTACCCGTGGATCGAGTTCGTGATGCAGCCGCTGCGGGGCAAGGTGACAGTACCTTGCGCATCGAGTGAGTTCGAACGCCTTTGGGACAAGGAAAAGACGATCGAGCGGTTGAAGGATCAACTCGCTAGCTCAGGCGCCACGGTAAAGCTGCCGCCGCAGAGCCTGAGTCTCGGTCTCGGGGCGAACGGTCTGTTGGATGACCTTCAATCACTGGGCTTGATCGAACGCCTGCGCGATCAGCGCATTCAGATGCCGGACGTCTATCGCATCGGCTTCGGCTTTGGCCGTCGTGGCGGCCTCAAACCGCTGAAGTGATCGATGCCAATTCAAGTCGACGACTACGTTGTGACGCGTCCTACCCATAACTTCGCCTCGACACTGCGCCTGCGGCAAGACACAGACTGCAGGAAAGGAACAGCCAGATGCCGCTGCTAAGAGACCTGATCACTATCCCCGAGCGCGTGCATCAGGGCGACTTCGTCCTGCAGCTCACGAAAGGGGTCACCGAGCCAGAACAGACGCTGCGCGACTACGTGGTGACGCCGCAGCTGCTCGATGCGTTCAACAACGCCCTGGGCTTCATCCAGCAGGCCGTGCAGACGGCGAGCAGCAAGGCCGCCTACCTTCATGGCAGCTTCGGCTCCGGCAAGAGCCACTTCATGGCGGTGCTGAACCTGCTGCTGGCCGGCAACACGCAGGCGCGTTCGATCCCCGAGCTAGCTGATGTGGTGGCGCGCCACAGCTGGACGCATGGCCGCAAGTTCCTGCTGGTGCCGTATCACATGATCGGCGCGCGGGACATGGAATCGGCCATCCTCGGCCAGTACGCCGAGTTCGTGCGCAAGAAGCACCCCGACGCACCGGTGCCCGGTTTCTACCTGGCCGAGGGCCTGTTCAAGGACGCGCGCGAGCTGCGCGAGCGCATGGGCGACGAACGCTTCTTCGCGGACCTGAACAAGGGCGCTGGCGGCGTCGGCGATGGCGGTGGCGGCTGGGGCGAGCTGGAGAGCGGCTGGGACGCCGCCAGCTTCGAGGCGGCCATGCTGGAGCCGCCCAACGGCGAGGAGCGCGCGCGCCTCGTGGGCGACCTGATCACGCAGTACTTCTCTGCGTACCGCAGCCTGGCCGGCAGTGGCGAGTCGTTCGTCTCGCTCGACGACGGACTCAGTATCATGAGCCGTCATGCCCAGGCACTGGGTTACGACGCGGTCATCCTGTTCCTCGACGAGCTGGTGCTCTGGCTCGCGAGCCACGCTGCCGATGTCAACTTCGTAAGCCGCGAGGGCACCAAGCTGGTCAAGCTGGTGGAGGCCACCAATGCCGAGCGGCCCGTGCCGCTGATCAGTTTCGTCGCGCGCCAGCGCGACCTGCGTGACCTCGTGGGCGAGAACCTCGCCGGCTCGGTGCAGTTGCAGTTCAGCGATGTGCTGAAGCACTGGGAGGCGCGTTTTCACCGCATCACGCTGGAAGACCGCAACCTGCCGGCCATCGCCGAGAAGCGCGTGCTGCGCCCGGTGGACGAGGCCGCGCGGCAAACGCTGCAGACCACGTTCGACGACGTGATGAAGATGCGCAAGGACGTGCTCGACACCTTGCTCACCACCACGGCCGACCGGGAGATGTTCCGCAAGGTCTATCCGTTCAGCCCGGCGCTGGTGCAGACGCTGATCGCCGTCTCGGCGGCGCTGCAGCGCGAGCGCACCGCGCTGAAGCTGATGCTTCAGTTGCTCGTGGACCGCCGCGCGGATCTGGAACTCGGGCAACTGATCCCGGTAGGCGACCTGTACGACGCTATCGCCGATGGCGACGAGCCGTTCTCGGAAGGCATGCGCCTGCACTTCGACAACGCAAAGCGCCTGTACAACCAGCGGCTGCTGCCCATGCTGGAGCGCAACCACGGCGCCACCTGGGAGGCCATCAAGCTCGGCCAAGCGGACCCGACCGCGGCCAAGAATCTGCGCAACGACGCGCGGCTGCTCAAGACACTGCTGCTCGGCGCACTGGTGCCCGAAGTGGAATCGCTCAAGGGCCTGACCGCGCAGCGCCTGGCTGCGCTGAACCACGGCACCTTCCGCTCGCCCATCCCGGGGCGGGAGGCGCAGGACGTGCTGCGCAAGTGCCGCGACTGGGCCAGCGAAATCGGCGAGATCAAGATCACCGAGGACCAGAACCCGGTGATCTCGATCCAGGTCACCGGCGTCGACATCGAGCCTATCCTGCGTGCCGCCGAGGCCAACGACAACGCCGGCAACCGGCGCAAGAAGATTCGCGAGATCCTGTTCGAGCAACTGGGCATTCAGGACGCCGGCGGGCTGTTCACGAATTACGAATTCGTGTGGCGCGGCACGCGGCGTGAAGTCGAACTGCTGTACGAGAACGTTCGCGAGATGACCGACGACCGCCTGCGTGGCCGCTCGGGCACCTGGTCGGTGGTGATTGACTTTCCGTTCGACGACGCGAACTTCGGTCCGGCGGATGACCTGGCGCGCCTTAGCGCCTACCGCGGCGGCGATACGCAAACGCTCGTGTGGCTGCCATCCTTCCTTAGCAATAAGGCGCTGGCCGACCTCGGCCGATTGGTAGTGCTCGACTACATCCTGCAAGGCGACCGCTTCGACAACTACGCTGCGCACCTGTCATTCGTCGACCGTGTGCAGGCCAAGGCACTAGCCAGGAATCAACTCGATCAGTTGCGGATCAAGCTCCGGTCGCAGCTCGAAGTGGCCTACGGGATCAGCACCGAGCCGCAGGACGCTGTGAGCAATCCGCTTACGGCGGACCAGCAGTTTCAGTCGCTGGACCCGACGCTGTCGCCGCGCCCTCCCGTGGGCGCCGACTTCCGCAGCGCCTTTGAGAGCCTGCTGGGCCAGTTGTTCGCCCACCAGTACCCAGCACATCCGGAGTTCGACACCGAGATCAAGGCGAGCGTCATCAAGAAGGTCTGGCCCGAAGTGCAGAAGGCCATCGAATCGCCTGGCCAGCGCGGGCTCGTGCAAGACAGCTCGACACGGAAGCTGGTACGCGCCGTAGTGAACCCCTGCCAGCTCGGGCAGATGGGCGAGACCCACCTGCTGATCGAGCCGCACTGGCAGTCGCGATTCGGGCAGAGCCACGCGCGCGACGGCGGCGGGCCGATTACGGTGGCCAAGCTGCGTCGCTGGATCGACACCCCGGTGCCAATGGGACTGCCGATCGAGCTGCAGAACCTGATCATCCTGGCGTACGCCGCGTCCACCAACCGCCGCTTCACGCTGCGCGGCGGGCCGGTCGAGCCCACCATCGACAGCCTGTCCGACGACCTGGAGTTGAAGGAACAGGCGCTGCCCAACGCCGCCGACTGGCAGACGGCGCTGCAGCGTGCCTCCAGCCTCTTCGGCCTGACGCTCGCGCAGACGCTCAATGCGGCCAACGTCGGCCGCCTAGTCGATGACGTGAAGCAAGCGGCCAGCGGGAGGCGCGAGGCGGTGGGCCGGCTAGTCGCACAGGTCCGTGACCGGTCGAACCGCTATGCAGCGGGCGCCACCGGTGCCCGCCAGCAGTCGGCGGAATCTGCGCAAGCGCTGCTGGCCACGCTCACGCAGGCTGCGGAAGGCGATGTCGTGACGTCGCTGGCCACCGCAACCCTGAATACCTCGGAGGCGGCGGTGAGCCGCACCCTCGGCCAGGCGCAGGCGTGCGCCGATGCCCTCACCAACGGCAACTGGCAGTTGTTCGACGTGGTCCGCGATCTCGGGGACCATCGGCGCGAAGCGGCGGCCGGAATCATGACGCGCCTCGCCGAGGTGCTGACCGCCGACGAGCATGTCGTCCCGCTCAAGTCGCGTCTGGCAGAGCTTGAACGAGACGCCATGCAGTTGCTCGCGGCCGCTGCGCCCGTGCAGCCGCCCGCACCTGCACCGGTGCCGCCTGGCGGGAGTACTGCACCCACGCCACTGCCCCCGGTTCTGCCACCCGCGCCGGGCTTCAACGGCCCGGAGGTGGTGGAAGAGAAGCAGGCGCTTCATCTGACAGGCGCCGCCGCAGTGGCGGAGCTGGATGACCTGAAGGCGCGCATCGCACGCGACCGCGATCTGGAACTCACCCTCAGCTGGCGGCTTGAGCGCAAGGGCACCAAGCTATGAGCTTGTCGACCCCGCAGATCGCGGCGCAGCTCGAGCGGGTGCTGGCGAGCGATCCATCCACCGTGGCCTTGGCGATCCGGGCGAAAGCCCGCCAGCCGTGGCCCGAGACGCTGAACCAGCGTGGCCGAAAGTTCGCGCTGCGGTGGTGCGAGTCGTCGCTGGCCATCCGCGAGGCGCTGTGCGATGCGGAGCAGCATGACCCGGCAACGGCGGGGCTGGTGGTCCTCACACCGTTGGCGACGCATGAGATCGCCGAGGACATCGCGGCGCGCTTGGCGCGCGCACGAGTGTTTCAGCCTGAGGGCTGGGACATTGTCCGTCAACTGTTCCAAGCCAAGGAGACCGACGCCCGGCTGGGGCGCTTCGCCTGGATGCCGCAGTGCCTAATCGACGGCGCGGCACAGGGCCCCTACCCGCCGGTAGCCAACGGCTTTCTCGGGCTGGAGACGGCGTGGCAGGAGGTGCTGCAACGGTTTCTTCGCATTCCGTCAGCACGCCCTGACGCCGTCGCTCTGCTGAACTGGTCGATGACAGCCGGCGCCGAAGGCACACTGGATCAACTGCCCGCGGCAACCAGAGCGGACGTGATGCGCTGGCTCGCTGAGACGGCCGGCAGCGCAGGGGAAATGGTTTTGGGCTGCGTCGAGGCCGGTCGAACGGTCGACGCCTTGCCACTGGGGCTGGTTTGCGGAGTTGTCTTCGCACCGGAAGGCGAAGGACAGGCGGCGCTAGGCCAGGCGGCCATCCGCCTCGAGCGGTTCGTCAACGACAAGCACATCGGCGTGCCGGAAGGCCGAGCCTGGGGGCGCGCCGCGGAGCAAGTAGTGCGAGCAGCCGGGCTGGAGGCTGCGCGCGCCACGCTCGACCGAGCAGATGCCTTGCTGCGGGACCTGCGCGTCGCGGACTTCGCGCACTTGAGCGATCTGCTTCCCGCTGCGCTGGACCAGCGGATGCAGGACTTCGCGCTCGCCCTGTCGGCGCATGTCGCCGAATCCACTGACGCCAACCTGGCCCAGGTGGAGTTGCAGGCCGACCGCGTGCTCAGACACACGTTGATGGCGGCCCAGCCGCCGCGCGCTGAGCGCGTGGGGATGGCACGCCGTCTGGCCCGGTGGTTGCTGATAGCGCCCCGACCAGTGACGGCGCTGCCGAGCGCCGTGGCCTGGCAGTCGGACGAAGGCGCCTTCGTGGACTGGGCACGCTTCCGTCTGCTCGGTGGCGACGAGATTCCGGAGCTTTCGCAGGCCTATGGCGCGTGCCGCGAGGCGCTGATCGCGCGGCGGAACAAGTTCGCCAAGCCGTTCGCCCAGGCTTTGATCGAATGGAACGCGAACAAGCCGTCCGTCGACGGGCGCGTGGTACCGGTCGAATCCGTACTCGAGCATGTCGTCGCGCCGATCGCTGCCGCGCATCCGACCTTGCTGCTGGTGATGGATGGGCTGAGCATCAGCATCTTCCAGGAACTGTTCGCGCGCAGCGCGAGCCATGGCTGGGCCGAGATGGTGCCGATCGATCTCGGGCAGCCTCTGGTCGGCGTGGCGGCGCTGCCCACCGTCACCGAGGTCAGCCGGACCAGCCTGCTTTGTGGGCGGCTCACGCTGGGAGCCGCCGCACAGGAGCGATCGGGATTCGCTTCGCACGCGGCGCTGCTGGCGCACAGCCGCGCCGGAGCACCGCCCCGGTTGTTCCACAAGGGCGATCTGGCCGACGCGACCAACCTGGCACCCGAAGTACGCGCGGCGATCGCGGATCCTCATCAACGTGTGATCGGCGTGGTCTACAACGCAGTCGACGACCACCTGAGTGGTCCCGACCAGCTGCATCAGCGCTGGACGCTCGAAGACCTGCGGCTGCTGCTGCCTCTGCTGCGTGAAGCGCGGGAAGCCAGGCGCGTGGTGGTGATCACCGCCGACCATGGACACCTTCTGGAAGACGGCACGACCCAGGTTGGTCACGGCAGCGAGAGCGATCGCTGGCGCCCGGGCACGGACAGCCGCGCGCCGCACGAGGTGGCGGTGAGCGGCGGGCGGGTGGTGACGAGCGATGGTTCGAACACGGTTGTTTGCCTCTGGGGAGAAAGCACCCGGTACGGCGGGCGCAAGAACGGCTACCACGGTGGCCTGTCACCCCAGGAGGTGACGGTGCCGCTGAGCGTGTTCGTGCCCTTGGGCATGAACCTGCCCGGATGGACGCCCGCACCGCCTGCTCAGCCCGAGTGGTGGGAGCTGCCGCCGATGCCGAAATCGAAAGAAGCCAAGCCCGCGGTCGCACAACCCGTGCGACCCGCTGGCCGCAAGCCGACCGCGCAGATGGATCAGCCTCAGCTGTTCGAGGAGACCGAACTGCTGCCCGCACCCGCGCCAGCGGTGCCCGACTGGATCAGCGCCTTGTTGAGCGGGCCCATCTACGCATCGCAAAAGCAACTCGCTGTGCGGGTTGCACTGCCAGACGACAAGATGCGAGCGCTGCTGACTGCGCTCTCTGAGCGTGGCGGCAAGCTCTCGCGCGCTGCGCTGGCCCAGCGGCTCGCACTGCCGGAGATGCGCCTGGGCGGCATGCTCAGCGCGGTCAGGCGGATGTTGAACGTGGACCAGGCCCCGGTGCTGATCATCGATGAGGCGGCTGGAACCGTGGAGTTGAACATCGCCCTGTTGCACCAGCAGTTCCGCGTCGGCGGCCCAGGGGGTCAACGATGATCAGCGCCGCGCGGCGGGAAGACATCGTCGGTGCCCTGCGTCGCGGCACCGTGCCGAGCAGCGGCCTGGACGCGCTCGCAGTGGGGATCGAATCGTTCGCGCCCACTCTCGACGAGGAACTGGCAGCGGTCGCCGCCGGCCGCGGCGGATTCAAGGCCGTACGTGGCGAGTACGGCACCGGCAAGACCTTCTTCGGGCGCTGGCTGCAGGAGCGGGCGCGCGCCCGTGGCTTCGCGGCGACGGAAGTCCAGATCAACGAAACCGAAACACCACTGCACCGTCTGGAGACGGTCTACCGCCGACTCGTCGAACACCTGGGCACGGCAGACACCGCCAGCGGCGCCTTCCGCGGTGTCGTCGATGGCTGGTTCTATGCACTGGAGCAGGATGTTCTGGCCGACGCGTCGGTCGATCCCAACGACGCCGAGGAGCTGCTGTCGCGCACCGATGCGCTGATGGAGGCGCGAATTGCGACCATCAGCAAGACTGCCCCCGCGTTCTCCGCCGTGCTGCGCACCTACCGGCGCGCTCTGGCGGCCGGGGATGGCATGTTGGCGGATGGTCTCATCAGCTGGCTGGCGGGGCAGCCGAACGTGGCAGCCAGCGTCAAGCGCGCAGCAGGCATCAAGGGTGACCTCGATCATTTCGGCGCCGCGAACTTCCTGGTGGGCCTGCTCACCATCCTGCGCGACAGCGGCTACTCCGGTCTGGTCATGGTGCTGGACGAGGTGGAAACGCTGCAGCGCATGCGGACCGATACCCGCGAGAAGGGCCTGAACGCTCTCAGGCAATGGATCGACGAGATCGATGCGGGGCGGTATCCCGGCCTCTACCTGGTCGTCACGGGGACACCGGCATTCTTCGACGGCCCCCAGGGCGTGCAGCGCCTTGCGCCGCTGGCCCAGCGTTTGCATGTCGACTTCGGCACCGACCGTCGCTTCGACAACCCCCGGGCGGTCCAGATCCGCTTGGCGCCCTTCGACCATGCGGCCCTGCTGGCCGTGGGACGACGCGTCCGAGACATCTACGCCGAAGGCCGCTCCCACGAGCAGCGCCTGCGCAGCGTCGTGGACGACAGCTACCTCGACACGCTGGCCCGCGCTGTGGCCGGCGGCTTGGGCGGCAAGATCGGCGTGGCGCCGCGATTGTTCTTGAAGAAACTCGTCGCCGACATTCTGGATCGTGTCGATCTGCACGAGGACTTCGACCCACGCCGGCACTACACCCTGACGCTGGCCGAGAGCGAGATGTCGGTGGTCGAACGGGCGGCCGCAAGCGCCACTTCGGTGGACGACATCGAGCTGCCATGAGCGAATTCGAGCAACTGCACCCTTCCCTGCAGTACCACGTCGTCAATACGCTGGGCTGGAGCACGCTGCGCCCGACCCAGCTGGCGGCGATCGCGCCGATCCATGCGGGAACGCATTGCCTGCTGCTCGCGCCGACTGCCGGCGGCAAGACCGAGGCGGCGGCGATCCCGATCCTGTCGAGGATGCTCGTGGAAGCCTGGCCTGGGACGAGCGTCCTCTATATCTGCCCGATCAAGGCGCTACTGAATAACCTCGAGCCCAGGTTGGTGCACTACGCCGGCCTCGTCGGACGCCGCGTCGAGGTTTGGCACGGGGACATCCCCCAGTCGCGCAAGAGTCGAGCGATCAAGGATGCACCCGACATCCTTCTCACGACGCCCGAATCGGTCGAGGCGATGCTGATCTCCGCAAGGGTCAACCGGCCCGCATGCTTCGGGAACCTGCAGGCCGTGATCGTCGATGAGCTGCACGCGTTCGCCGGCGACGACCGTGGCTGGCACCTGCGATCGGTGCTGAACCGCCTGGACAAGTACTTGGAGCGACCGCTTCAGCGCATCGGTCTGTCCGCGACGGTGAGCAACCCGAACGAGTTGCTGGCGTGGTTGGCACCCACCGGAAGCAGAAGCGTCGTCGGCAGTGCGAGCGTTAGCACGGACGCCGACGTGACCATCGACCATGTAGGCTCGCTCGAAAACGCCGCAACCGTGATCGCGCGCCTGCATCGCGGCGAGAAGCGTCTCGTCTTCTGCGACTCTCGCAGCAGCGCTGAGCAACTGAGCGGCATGTTGCGGACCCATGCGATCCGCACTTTCGTCAGCCATGCCTCGCTCAGCTTGTCGGAACGACGGCAGGCCGAAGCGGCCTTCTCCGAGGAGCGGGACTGCGTCATCGTCGCCACGTCGACGCTGGAGCTCGGCATCGACGTGGGCGATCTCGATCGTGTGGTCCAGATCGACTCGCCATCGAGCGTCTCTTCGTTTCTCCAGCGAATGGGCCGCACGGGCCGGCGGACTGGTGGCCGTCGCAACTGCCTCTTCCTGACGACGAATGACAACGCCTTCCTCCTGGCCCTTGGCGTGACGGAGAAGTGGTCCGAGGCTTGGGTCGAGGCGGCTGTGCCGCCTGCAGCGCCATGGAACATCGTCGCGCAACAGGCGTTGGTTCTGAGCCTCGAGCGAGGCGAACTTCCGACGCGGGAGTTGGTCGAGCTGCTCCACGGCTCGTTCCCCGAACTGCACATCGGGGACATTGAAGTGCTCGTCGGGCACCTGGTGGGACAGCAGTTCCTCGATTGCTCCGAGGGCGTGGTGCGGGTTGGTCCGCAGACCGAGAGCAGCTACGCGCGCGGCCACTACCGCGATCTGCTTGCGTCCTTCAGCGGATCCCAACTGCTGACCGGCAGGCACGGCGCCGCCGAGGTCGGCTACATCGACCCGACCGTCTTGACTGGCGAGCGCGATGAACGTGTGCTCTTGCTGGCTGGCAGAAGCTGGCGCGTCACCGACGTCGACTGGTCGAAGCGGATCGTGTGGCTGGAGCCGGCCGCCGGCGGAGGCAAAGCGCGCTGGATGGGAGGCGCACGCAGTCTGGGCCGCGAGGTGTGTCAGGGTATCCGCACGGTGCTCGCGAACGGTACCCCGCCCACCGTTACATTGTCTCGGCGCGCGCGAACAGCACTGCAGACACTGGCCGACGAGATCCCGCTGTCCTCAGGAACGAACTTCGTGATGTCTCGTTCCGACGGCGCTCCTACGCAAACCTGGACGTTCGCCGGCACGCGAGCGAACCGCACCCTGGCTCGCCAGGCATCGACCGGCGTTGCAAAGGTTCGCTTCAATGCGTTGAGCGTGCAGGCACCTGTCGCGGCCCTGGCCGCCACGCTGCCTGAATGCATCGATCTAACAGCCGACGAGGTTGCGGTTTTCTCCAAGTCGATCAAATTTGCCGATTGTGTGCCGCGAGAGCTGATTTCAAGGATGATTGTTGCCCGAAACTTCGAAATATAGAAACGCCTTGGGCGTCTTGCACCAAATCACTCTGCCCGGGCCCGAGATGGCCGCGTTCTTCTGGACCTTTCCGAGCTTCAGCAAGGAAAAACCCCTAGTCCTTTACGATTACCCGGCGCTGTCGGGTGCCAGGCCGACCGCATCCAACCAGGCCCTCACCTGACCGAAAGCATCCTGCTGACAGGCCGCCATCGCCAAGACTCGGGTTCCGTAGCCAAGCCATACAAAATTTTGTATAGTTCGGCATGAGCAACCCCAAACCCGTGGAGTTTCGAGGTAGTTCCCTTGATGACCTTCGGGCCTTCCCGCTCGCGGCCAGGCGCGAGGCAGGTCATCAGATCGACCAGGTGCAGAACGGCCACGACCCCGACGACTGGAAGCCGATGAGCACCGTGGGGCAAGGTGTGAAAGAGATTCGGATTCGGGATGCGGCCGGGGCGTTCCGAGTCATCTACGTTGCCAGGTTCGCCAATGCCGTTTACGTGCTTCACTGCTTCCAAAAAAAGACGGAGAAGACCAGCAAGGCCGACCTGGACTTGGCCGGCAAGCGTTACCGCGACCTATTGAAGGAGATAGGACCATGACCAAGCAACGATTTGCCAGCGTCTGGGATGCGATCGAGGACACCCCGGAAGAAGCGGAAAACATGAAGCTGCGCTCCGTCTTGATGACGGCGCTGAAGAATCACATTGTCCGTACCAAAATGAGCCAAGCGCAGGCCGCCCGACTCTTCGGCGTGACTCAGCCGCGGATTTCGGATCTGATGCGGGGAAAGATCAACCTGTTCGGCCTCGAAGCGCTGGTCAATATGGCAACGGCCGCGGGACTTCACGTCGAAATGCGGGTACTGGAATCTGCCTGACCAAAACGGCGAACCCCGCATCCGGAACGATCAGCCCTCCATCCTCAGGGCGATCTCGGGAATCGGCACATTGACGGCCCGCGCGATCGCGGCGACCCGCACGCGAGCCTTTCGGCACTCCCCATTGGCATAGGAAGATGCACTTGTCATGACAATGTCCGGACAATAGAATGGATGCACGTACGAATCACCGGACCCCGCCCATGACCACCCTTTCCAAAACCGAACGCATCGACGTGCGCGCAAGCTCCGCGGTGAAGCAGCTCTTG
>JAJZTW010000072.1 GCA_021847345.1 Pseudomonadota bacterium | reverse complement strand
TCCACCTCGCAGCTTGCAGGCTGCTCGGATTCGGCCGGCGCGCTGCTGTGCGCAGGCACAGCAGCTGGTCCGGCCTCATCCCCCGTGGGGTCAAGCAATCTTGGGGCGGCCCAGCGATTGCTTGAGATGCCCGCGGCGGCCCGGCCGCGCATCCTGGTGCTTGCCGGCGTCAACGGCGCCGGCAAGAGCTCGGTGGGCGGCACGGCGCTGCGCAACGCGGGGCTGGCCTGGTTCAACCCCGACGCCTATACCCGGGAACTCGAGACACGCCTGGGCTTGCCGCCACGCGAGGCCAACGCCCAGGCCTGGGAGGAGGGTCGCAGGCGCCTGGAGCAAGCCATCGCCCGCGGCAGACCCCATGCCTTCGAGACCACGCTGGGCGGTCGCACCATCGTGGACATGCTCGAGCGCGCGACCCAGACCCACGACGTGCACATTTGGTATTGCGGGCTCGCCTCGCTCGAGCTGCACCTGAGGCGGGTACGCGAGCGCGTCGCGGCGGGCGGGCACGACATCGACCCGGCTCGCATCGCCGAGCGCCATGTCGCGTCGCCGCTGCATCTCATCCGGCTCATGCCGCGCCTGGCAAGCCTGGCGCTGTACGACAACAGCGTCAGCGCGGCCGCCGGGGAAAGCGTTCCCGACCCGATGCTGGTGCTGCGCTGCGTCGGTCGCCGGGTGCTTCATCCACGGGAGCTGGCCGCGCTGGAGGCGACTCCCGGCTGGGCCCGGCCGCTGGTCGAGCAAGCGTTGCAGCTGCACGAAGCCGCTGGCGGCTGACGGACTGCGCGGCCGCGCCCTTCGGGCCGGCCGGGCCGCTCAGGCGCGTCCGCCGGGACCCGCACGCAACTGTGCGGCGCGGGCCTCGACATGCTCGCGCAAGGCCCCTCGCAGGCCGAGCAGGAACACGGCCTCGGCGGCCACGAACAGCGGGCCGATGACCAGGCCCATCAGGTCATCGGCGAACGCCGGCTTGCGGCCTTCCCAGGCGTGACCGATGAACTGGAACACCCAGCCGACGACGAAGCCGCCGATGCCCAGCGCCAGCCACAGCGCCGTCGCCTGCGCGGCCGCCCAGGTGCCGAAGCCGAGGGCCGCGCCCAGCAGCACGCTCATGACAAGACCCAGCGGACGGTCGAGCCGGAGGTAATAGAGCGCCGCGGCCAGCACGACCGGCAGCGCCGGCGTCAACGCCCACCCCGCCCAATGCACGGCCGGGCGCGACAACAGCGCGACCAGGGCCAGCACGATCAACGGTATGCCGACGAAATGCGTGGCGATGTTGCGGCTGTCCCGGTGATAGGACGCATAGTTCGACAGTTGCTGCTCGAGGGTTCGCATGTCACGCCTCCGAAAGTCCTGGCAGCGGCACAGGGTTCGCACCGCGTCGCCCAACCCCGACCCGCTACCCGGGTTGGGTCGCGACGCCTTCGGCGTCGCCCCGGAACTGCCGGTACAGCGCGACGACGATCCCGGGCAGCGCCTGCGCAATGCTCTCGTGCTGCTCCAGGGTCAGCTGCAGGCGCTCGAGTTCGGCTCGGCCCTCGTCGGTGCCGTACAGGAACACGGGACCCAGCAGGTCCTTGAGCTCGCCTGGGAGGCGCTCGAACACGTCGGTCTGCAATTGCAGGCCGAGCACGAAACCCGAGCACCAATCGTCGATGACCGACACCTCGGCGTCCCCGGCGTCGGCGTCGTCGCCTTCGGATTCCTGAAGGTACAGCACGGGCTCGTAGTCCTCCGGGCTGTCGGCCAGGATGTCGTCCGTGTCGTGCCAGTGCTGTGCGACCAGGGTCAGCAGCTCCTGCGCATCGGCCTCGCTGCCGAAGCTGACCTCCCCGCCGGTACGGCCGGGATCCAGGATCCACGACAGGACATCACCCAGCTGGGGTCGGTCCGGTCCGGCGAGACACGCCGCGATGAAACCGTCGAGGGTCGAGATGTCCATGACATGCTCGGGCGAGGCTTCGCTGTCGAGGAGCTCGGCGAGGCGGTCGAGATCGGCCGCGGGAGCTGGAGTTTCGGTCATGGCCATGGCGCGCAGGGGTGGAGGTGACTGCATTGTCGCCTCGATGGCCCGGCAGCGGGGAACCGTTTCACGGCCCGGCAGGCGGCAGGCCCGGGCCGTGAAGGCCGGCCAGTCGAGCGGCAGACGGTGCTACTCGAAGTCGCGCAGCGGGAAGGACAAGCCGTGATCGATGCCGACGTGGCGCTGGAACACCGGCATGCTCGGCCCGACGTCCCGCTCGCGTCAGCGCAGCGCCCGCGCGTGGTGCTCGAAATGCTCGCCGAGCAGGCTGGCGACGAAGTAGTAGCTGTGGTCGTAGCCGGCCTGCAGGCGCAGCTGCAGCGGGTGCGACACCGCGTCGCAGGCCACCCGCAGCAACTCCGGGCGAAGTTGCTCGGCGAGGAAGGGATCGGCGTCGCCGACGTCGACCAGCAGCGGCAGGCGCTCGCGCGCCGCGGCCACCAGCTCGACGGCATCCCAGGCCTTCCACGCTTGCGCGTCGGGACCGAGGTAGGCCTCGAAGGCCTTGCGCCCCCAGGGAACCTGCGTGGGGGCGACGATGGGAGAGAACGCCGAGACACTGCGATAGCGCCCCGGATTGCGCAACGCGGTGACCAGCGCGCCGTGCCCGCCCATCGAGTGGCCGCTGATGGAGCGCGCCGGGCTGGCCGGGAAATTCGCCTCGACCCAGGCCACAAGCTCCTGCGCCACATACTGCTGCATGCGGTAGTGCCGCGCCCACGGCTGCTCGGTGGCGTCGACGTAGAAGCCGGCACCCTGGCCGAGGTCATAGGCCTCGTCGTCGGCCACCCCGAGCTTGCCGTCGGGGTCGCGCGGGCTGGTGTCGGGCGCGACCACGATGATGCCGTGGCGCGCCGCGTGCTCCTGTGCTCCCGCCTTGGTGATGAAGTTCTGCTCGGTGCAGGTCAGGCCCGAAAGCCAGTACAACACCGGACAGGGCTCACCGCGCAGGGCCTGCGGCGGCAGGTACACGCCGACCCTCATGTCGCAGCCGAGGCAGGCGGCGAAATGGCTCCACACCTCCTGGCGGCCGCCGAAGCTTGCGTGCTGCTCGATGCGCTGCATGATGCTGGGCTCAGAAATGGATCACGGTGCGGATCGACTTGCCTTCGTGCATCAGATCGAAGGCTTCGTTGATGCCTTCCAGACCCATCGTGTGGGTGACGAAGGGCTCGAGGCGAATCTCGCCGCGCATCGCCCGCTCGACCATCCCGGGCAGCTCGCTACGCCCCTTGACGCCGCCGAACGCGGTGCCCTTCCACGTGCGACCGGTCACCAGCTGGAACGGCCGCGTCGAGATTTCCTGACCTGCGCCGGCGACCCCGATGATCACCGATTGGCCCCATCCGCGGTGCGCGCACTCCAGCGCCGCGCGCATGACCTCGACGTTGCCGATGCACTCGAAGGAGTGGTCGACGCCCCATCCGGTCATCTCGACGATCACCTGCTGGATGGGCTTGTCGTGGTCCTTCGGGTTGATGCAATCGGTCGCGCCGAACACTCGGGCGAGGCCGAACTTGTCGGGGTTGGTGTCGACGGCGATGATGCGCCCGGCCTTCGCCAGCTGCGCGCCGTGCACCACCGCCAGCCCGATGCCGCCGAGCCCGAACACCGCGACCGAGTCGCCGGGCTGCACCTTCGCGGTGTGCGACACCGCGCCGAGCCCGGTGGTGACCCCGCAGCCCAGCAGGCACACCTGTTCCGGATTGGCCTGCGGGTGGACCTTGGCCAGCGAGACCTCGGCCACCACGGTGTACTCGCTGAAGGTCGAGCAGCCCATGTAGTGGTGGATCGGCTGTCCCTGGTAGGAAAAGCGCGTGGTGCCGTCGGGCATCAGCCCCTTGCCCTGGGTCGCGCGCACCGCCACGCACAGGTTGGTCTTGCCCGACTTGCAGAACAGGCACTCGCCGCACTCAGCGGTGTACAGCGGAATCACGTGGTCGCCCGGCTTCACGCTGGTGACGCCTTCACCGACTTCGACGACGATCCCCGCACCCTCGTGGCCGAGCACCGCCGGGAATACCCCCTCGGGATCGGAGCCGGACAGCGTGAAGGCATCGGTGTGGCACACCCCGGTGTGGGTGATGCGAACCAGCACCTCGCCCTTGCGCGGCGGCGCGACGTCGAGTTCGACGATCTCCAGCGGCTTTCCGGGGGCGAAGGCGACGGCGGCTCGGGATTTCATGGGTGAGGCTTCCTGCGAGGGATTGCGACAACGGGCTGCGCCAGCTCCGAAGATTCAATGAGCAGCCGGCAACACGGGCGAAGGGCGCAAATCTTAGGACCAAAGCGCGCTGCCTGCCGCCGGCTTCGCAAGCAGCTCGACATGAGGGCGGGTTCCGACATTCCGACCGAGTCCATCTTGAATCCGCGCTTTCCCGTTCGTGCCGCGCCCTGGAGAATGACGCCCTGTCCCATCAACGCGGGCCGTGTTCCAGAGCCCGATTCGCATGTCGTCTGCCTCGTCTGCTTCATCCGCTCGGCCCCTGCCCGGTGCCCCAACTGACTCCGGCGCCCGGTCGCCACATCACGGCTGGGCTCTGGCCATGCTGTTGATCGGCGCCATCCTGCCGCCGCTGGACTACTTCATCGTCAACCTTGCGCTGCCGGCGATTCGCGGCGGCCTGGGGGCGAGCGATGTCGAGCTGCAGTTCGTCATCTCCGCCTATGCCTGTGCCAACGGCGTCGTGCTGATCACTGGCGGACGGCTGGGCGATCTGTACGGACGCAAGCGCCTGTTCCTGATCGCGATGTCCGGCTTCGTCGCCGCCTCGGCGCTTTGCGGGCTGGCGCCCAGCGCCGGAGTGTTGATCGGCGGTCGCGTCCTTCAGGGCGTCTTCGCCGCCACGCTCACGCCGCAGGTGCTGGCGATCATCCGCAGCGCATTCGCTCCGCACGAGCAGGTGCGCATCATGGGGCTCTTCGGCTTCGTCTACGGCTTGGCCGCCGTCATCGGGCAGCTCGGCGGCGGCGCGTTGATCAGCCTGCATCCGTTCGGTCTGGGCTGGCGCGCGATCTTTCTGGTCAACCTGCCGATCGGACTGGTTGCCCTGGTCGGCAGCTGGCGTCACCTGCCCGAGAGCCGGCCGCCCACCGGGGCGGCGATCGACCTGCCGGGAACCGCTGTGCTGTCCGTCATGCTGACGCTGCTGATCTACCCCCTCACGCGCGGGCGTGAGCTGGGGTGGCCATCGTGGACCTGGGCCAGCTTCGCGGCCGCTGCGCTGCTGCTTGCGCTGCTGGTCGCGGTCGAGCGACGGCGCCAGCAGCGCGGGCGCGAGCCGCTGCTCGACCTGAGGCTGTTCGCCAACCCCGTGGTCGTGCTCGGTCTGCTGCTCGCCTTCCTGTTCTACTGGATGAGCGTGTTTTTCCTCGCGCTGGGGATCTACCTGCAGAACGGCCTGCAATGGACACCGCTGCACGCCGGCCTGGCGATCCTTCCGTTCGGCGTCGGATTCCTCGCCGCGCCCTTGCTGCTGCCGCGGTTGACTGCCGCACTGGGGGCGCCGACGACCCTGACGACGAGCTTTGCGCTGCTGGCGACCGGGCTGGCGCTGGCGGCGCGGCTGGCCGGCACGGCCGCCCCGTCCTGGGGCTTCTACCTTGGGTTGTCGATTGCCGGCGCCGGCCAGGGACTGACCCTGCCGTCGGTGCTGCGCATCGTGCTTGCCGAAGTTCCCGCCCGGCGCGCCGGGTTGGCATCCGGCATGATCACGGCCATGCTGCAGATCGGTTCGGCGGTGGGCGCAGCGGTGCTCGGTGGTGTGTATTTCTCCGCGCTGGGCCAGCATCCGCTGGCCACCGATCAGGCCTTCGCCTTCCGGCATGCAATGCATGCCCTGATCGCCGTGCTCGTCGCCTGTGGCCTGCTGTCGCCGCTGTTCGTGCCGCTGCAACGGCGGCAACAACTGCGGGCCGGATAAGGCGGCGGACGCGGGTGGCGCTGGCGACTCCGATCAGGGTATCGGCCGCTCGGCGCGCCTTGCGCGCAGGCAGCCCACCCCGATCACCCAGGCACAGCTCAGAGCCGACGCGCCCGCTTCAGCCTGGCCTCGGATTCCTGCCGCTGCTGCGCCGCAAGGGACAAGGTTGCCGTCGGACGCGCGACCAGCCGGGCGAGGCCGATCGGCTCCCCGCTGTGCTCGCACCATCCATACGTTCCATCACGGACGCGCAGCAGAGCCTGTTCAATGGCCTGCAACTGCTGGAGTTCACGGCCACGAAGACACAATTCCAGCGCGTGGTCTTCCTCCAGCGATGCACGGTCGGATGGGTCCGGCGTCGCTGCGAGTTCCTGAAGTTCGGCGACGGTGGCCTGCGCCGCATTCAGCAAGACCCTGCGTTCGCACTCCAGGCGCTCGCGAAAGAAGGCCAGCTGCTCGCTGCACATGTACTGTCGCGCCGGCACCTCGCCGGGCAGCTCGGATTCCCAGGTTCTGCTCATGGCACACCCCCTCGGAACGGGACGTCCCGTGCCCCCATCATGCACCACTTTCGTGTCAGGCGACAGCGCTTGGACCCCGGCCTGTGCGGGCCCAGGCCCGCACAGGCGCGCGGCGACCCGAAGAGCCGGCGTCAGTGGCGCCGGCGTCCGCGCTCGCATGCTTCCAGGGACCATTGCGCCACGTCTTCAAGCGCCACCTCGACCATGGTCGCCAGGTCGAGAGTACGCATGCTGGACCAGCACCCGCCATCCGTGGCGCGGAACAGCGTCCCCGTGACCACGTCCGCCCATGATCGGGTCGCCTCGATGTCCAGCAGCGCGTAGATGCGCCCGTCACCGGCGCGCGCGTAGCGCTGCACATCGATCGACTTCGTGAACCAATCCGGCAACTTGCCCTTGCGCGGTAGAAGGCCGATCAGCCTCGTCGAGGCTTCGCTGAGATAGTCCGGATTGCTCGCATACACGCGCATGGCGGTTCCCCTGGTTGCTCGGTGAGCCTTGTCGGCGAACGCCACGCGCTGCCGCGCCCATGCCGTTCACCGTACTCCTTGTGTGCGACCGGCCCCGATCAGGCGGAGCCGGTAAGCCCCGGCAGCACATCGGCGTACCAGGCGCAATGCAGGTCTGGCGATTCAGAATGCGCCTGATCGCCCGCGGACTTGTCCATGCGGGTGGAGAGCACTCCCATCAATTGCCAGGATGGTGCGGATTCCCCATCGTGGAGGCGTCGCCGCAGGACGGGCGAACCGCTGCCGCCAGGCCTCGTGCACGTTTCCGTCAGGAAACATCCCAGCCCCTGGAAGCGCACGCCGTAAGCCGATGCGATGGATGCGCGGCATGCCACTGCCAAGTGGTGAACCGTGTCGTGCATGTCCGACGGGAAGCCGGCAATCGTGAGGACGTCGCCGACCACGATCTGTTCGCCACGCAGTTCGAGGTGGGTTTCATCGAAGGCTTGCACCTGGGCTCCGGCCGGCAGACTGGCCGCGGGAATCTCCAGCGCGGCAATGTCGTGCCGGGCGTCGCTGACTTCGCGCCATCGCGCCGCGCCGTCGCGGTACAGCGGCAGTGAGATGACGGCGTGGCGCGAGAGTTCGGAGGGGTCGATGTGTACCCCGATCTCGACGCGATCGGGACGGTGATCGTGCGCAGCGTCGACCAGCACATGCCGGTTGCTCACCAGGAAGAGACGCTCCGCGCTGCGATAGAAGAATCCGCTGGCGCTCATCCGCGGGCGCGAGCCCGCGTACGTGGTGAGGCGGGTCGCCGCGAGCAGCAGCCAGTCGACCGGGCCCGCAGCGGCGGCATGGTGTTCGGCATCCACGTCCCTGCGCAGAAGCGCGCGGTTGCGCGCCACGTCTCGCTCGAAGGTAGCCAACACGAGATCGGAAACGTCTGCGTACAGCAATACGGTCCGCGCGGCTTCGGCGCGTGCGTCCAGGGCTGCCATCAACCGCGCACGGGCCGGCGTGGACAGGGCCTCGATGACCGCGGGCACGAGAGCGTCCATCGCCACGAGGCTGCCCTTGAGTTCGCAGATGCGCTCGGTAGCGTCTTGCAGATTCTTCATGGTCGGGGCCTTCGGCGGAGCGAAAAAAAACGCGGCCTAGCCGCGCTTTCATCGGCGGATGTCGGGGCTTGCCCGACGTCCGGCAGAGTGCTATCCGGGTCAGTCCAGGCTGCGGATGTTCGACGCCTGCGGGCCTTTCTGGCCCTGGGTCACCTCGAACTGCACGCGCTGGTTCTCGGTCAGCGTCTTGAAGCCGCTGCCTTGAATCTCCTTGAAGTGCGCAAAGAGATCCTTGCCACCGCCATCAGGCGCGATGAAGCCGAAGCCCTTGCCCTCGTTGAACCATTTCACGGTACCGGTTTCGGTAGTCATATCCAAATCCTTTCGAAATTGCGAGGCGCAACAGCGCACCCAGCGAAGAGACGCCAAGAAAATCTTCAAAAGGGGATTCGACTCGACCGCCGGCGAAATGCCGGAGCGGGCAGAAAGACCTAAGAGCGGATGGTCTTGCGCATATCAGCGAGCCTATGGTAAATGAAATCGGCGGCACGCGCTCAGAGGGCCAAGTGTCCGTTGGCGCAATCCATGTCATGTTCGGGCGCAAGAACATCAAAGGGCTGGATGGTTTCACCGAGCCGATCGCTGGCAGCGTCGTGGAAGCAATCCCCGCCACCTCGCCGCGGTCGTGAACGCCGTTGTTGTCGGTCCCTGGTTCGTCCCCCGACATCGGCGCCACGATCTCGAGCGCCTATGCTTTGATCGTTTTGCCTTGCAAGGCCGCCAAAGCCTTCAAGCTCTGGCGCTGGCGCGGAGCGCAAGAGTTGGATCGATCCGCTCAACAGAAGACAGCTTGTCGGCCCAAGCGGGCGTTGGGCATGGCCTGCGGTGGCGTCCGCAATGATGCGGATAGCCGCCCCATGGTGCTCGAACAAGCGCAAGAAGCTCAAGCTGGTGGCCATGGAACCAGCAGAAGCCCAGCGGAGGAGACAACTTCATCAGAATTCGGGTGAACGTCTTGATGTCGAGTGCGGCCAGCTCCTCGGCGGGGTAGTCTGCACGCGCTGATAGCCGGGCTCAGCGTCCTGAAGAGGAAGGATGTCGCGGATGCGCTCGGGGCACCCGAACCCTCAATCGCTAACGTACTGCACCCGAGCGCTCGATGCCGGCGGACGTGGCAAGCAGAGCCTGGATGCTTGCTGAGACGCCGATCAGCAAATATCGTGGGGAACCCTTCTCGGACAGCGAATTCGAATTGTTGGCGAGATAGAAAGCCAAATTTCTTCCAACGCCCCGCCCCATCGGCTCGAAGAACTTGGGCGTGAGCGCATGCTTCCTGTGGTTGTCCAAGTATGCAGTGGCTGCTCGACCCCAAAGCTGACAGCCGCCTAGCGCTGGCCGTGGCGCCTGGACTCCGGGACGTCGACCACGGGGTTGCAGGAGTCGAATGCCAGATCCTGGGCCTTTGGTGAGGGCGCCCGGGCGCAGCCGTAGGGGGCCTGCCCAATGGCGGCTCAGTGGGCCCGATGCGCGGCCCGCGGGGGCTTCGGGGCACCCGCTGTGCGCGGCTCGGCGACCGGGTGTTGGCCGAAGAGCTCGAACAGCAGGCCCCTGAGCCACTGGTGGGCGGGCGACCGATGCACCTTGGCGTGCCAGAACACGTTGATGGCCACGGGGGGCAAGTCCACCGGATGGGGGCGCGACACCAGTGCGAACGGCTCGACCAGGCTGTCGGCCAGCCGTTCCGTGACCGTCGCCAACAGGTCGCTGCGACGCAGGATATGTCCGACGCTGACGAAGTGCGGCACCGTCAGGCGCGTGACGCGCTCGATCCCGGCCTGGCGCATCAGCGTGTCGACGCGGTCGTGGCCCGTGCCCGCCGAGACGATCGCGAGGTGCTCGGCGGCCTGGAACTCCGACAGCGTCAGGCGCTTGCGCTCCAGCGGATGGCCCTTGCGCAATAGACACACGTAGCGCTGGGTGAACAGGCCGCGCTGGAAGAAGCCGGCCTTGAGCTGCGGGAGCGGTCCCACCGCCAGGTCGACCTTGCCGCTTTCCATGTCGTCGCGCAGGCTGGTCGCCGACGTGCGGACCGTTTGCAGGCGGATGCCCGGCGCCTCCCGGCGCAGTCGCTCGACGAGCGTGGGCAGGAAGACGATCTCCCCGATGTCGGTCATGCCGATCGTCACCGTGCGCTTGACCTTGGCGGGATCGAATCGCGTGCGCTGGTTCAGTCCGCTGTGGATCATGCCCAGCGCGTACCCGACCGGCTCGGCCAGTTGCTCGGCGAACGGCGTCGGCAGCATGCCCTGGGGTGTGCGAACGAACAGTTCGTCGTCGAAGGTGCGTCGCAGTTTGGCCAGCGTGTTGCTCACGGCCGGCTGGGTCAGGCCCAGGTTGTCGGCGACCCGGGAAACCCTGCGTTCCTGGATGAGCTGCTGGAAGACGACCAGCTGATTGAGATCGATATCCGAAAGCTCCATGCGCCCTCCATCACGATGGGTGATGTTTCACATTCAAGAGATTCTATTTCGCGAATGATCGGAACAGCTCATCATGCAGGCTCACTCACCGAGTCGCCGATGGACATCCTCGTTCAACCTCTCAACCGCGTCGTGTCGGTGCAAGCCGGCGTCAACCTGCTGAAGGCACTGCAGGACGCGCAGGTTCCCATGTCGTACTCGTGCATGGCCGGGCGCTGCGGAACCTGCCGGTGCCGGCTCGTGGACGGCGACGTGATGGAAGGCGCCAGCGATCTGCAGCAAGCCGCAGCGCCGGGGCAGGGCTACGTGCTGGCTTGCCAGACCTACCTGACCGAGCCCTGCACGATCGAGATCCCCGAACCCGACGAGGTGGTCGTGCACCCGGCTCGCACCGTCAAGGCCACGGTATCGGCGATCGAGGACCTCACGCACGACATCAAGCGCGTGCTGCTGCGGCCGGGCAGGCCGATCGAGTTCTCGCCGGGGCAGTACGCGCAACTGCAGTTCACGCCCGAGCACGCGCGCCCCTATTCGATGGCCGGATTGTGCGGCGACGGCGAACTCGAGTTCCACGTGCGCCTGGTGCCCGACGGGCGTGTCAGCGGATACATCGCGAGCCGGCTCAAGGTCGGCGATTCCGTCAAGGTCAGCGGACCACTGGGCTCGGCGTATCTGCGCCGCAGGCACGAGGGGCCGATGCTGTGCGTGGCCGGTGGCACGGGCCTGGCCCCGATCCTGTCGATCCTGCGCGGCGCCACCGCGCAAGGCATGCGCAACCCCATCCACCTGTACGTCGGCGTCCGCTCGCCACGTGACGTCTACGGCCTGGAGTGGCTTCAAGCCCTGCAGCGCGAGCATCCGGCGTTGACGGTGCACGTCGTGGTGGCGTCCGGTGGCGACCCGACGACGCAGCGCTGCGGACTGGTGACCGACGCCATCGAGCAGGACCACTCCGACATGACCAACTGGCGGGCCTATCTGTGCGGCTCGCCGCCGATGGTCGAGGCCGCGACGATGGTCGCGCGGCGTCTGGGCATCGACGCCGAGCGCATCTATGCCGACGCCTTCTACACCCAGGCAAGCTGAGCGATCGACCCCATCCAGGAGGGCCTTATGAACGACACCTCGAGCATCTTTCCCGAACAACCGACCTGGGAAGGCGACGGCACCTACCGCATCCCCTTCCTGGCCTACACAAGCGAGCAGATCTACCGCAGGGAACTCGAGCGCTTCTTCTACAAGGCCCACTGGTGCTACGTGGGCCTGGAGGCCGAAGTCCCCAACCCGGGCGACTACAAGCGCACCGTCATTGGCGAGCGCTCGGTGCTGCTGGTGCGCGACGGCGACGGACGGATCCACGTCGTCGAGAACGTCTGCGCGCACCGCGGCATGCGCTTCTGTCGTGAACGCCACGGTAACCGCAAGAACTTCGTCTGTCCCTACCACCAGTGGAGCTACACGCTGCAGGGCGACCTGCAGGGCGTGCCCTTCCGCCGGGGCGTCAAGCGCGACGGGCAGGTGCAGGGCGGCATGCCGGCCGATTTCGACCCCGCGGAGCACGGCCTGACCCGCCTGAAGGTGGCCACCCGCGGCGGCGTGGTGTTCGCGTCGTTCGACCCGGACGTCGAACCCTTCGAGGACTTCCTCGGGCCGACGATCCTGGCCTACTTCGACCGCCTGTTCAACGGCCGCCAGCTGAAGATCCTCGGCTACAACCGTCAGCGCATTCCGGGCAACTGGAAGCTGATGCAGGAAAACATCAAGGACCCGTATCACCCCGGCCTGCTGCATACCTGGTTCGTCAACTTCGGCCTCTGGCGCGCCGACAACAAGAGCCAACTGCGCATGGACGACAGATTCCGGCACGCGGCCATGATCAGCACGCGCGGCAGCGGCAGCGCCAACGGGGCCGAGCAGGTCACGCAGGTATCGAGCTTCAAGGAGACGATGAAGCTCCACGACCCCAGGTTCATCGACATCGTCCCCGAGGCGTGGTGGGGCGGCCCCACCGCGGTGATGACGACGATCTTTCCCAGCGTGATCCTGCAGCAGCAGGTCAACAGCGTCAGCACGCGGCATATCCAGCCGAACGGGCACGGCAGCTTCGACTTCGTTTGGACGCATTTCGGCTTTGACGACGACGACGACGTGATGACCCGACGCCGGCTGACGCAGGCCAACCTGTTCGGGCCGGCCGGATTCGTGTCGGCCGACGACGGCGAGGTCATCGAGTTCAGCCAGCAGGCCTTCGAGAGCAAGCCCTTCCATCGCGCCGTGGCCGAACTGGGCGGCCATGACGTCGAGAACACCGAACACATGGTCACCGAAACGCTCATCCGCGGGATGTACCGCTACTGGCGTGGCGTCATGGAAGACTGAGGAGCAAGCGCGATGGCAATTTCACTGAGCTTCGACGACTGGCTGGCGCTGACCCAGCTCTACGCGGACTACGCCAGCGCAGTCGACTCCGGCCACTGGGAGCTGTGGCCCGAGTTCTTCACCGACGACTGCGTGTACCGTCTGCAGCCGCGCGAGAACCACGAGCGCGGCTTCCCGCTGGCCACGCTGTCGTTCACCGGCAAGGGCATGCTCAAGGACCGCGTCTACGGCATTTCGGAAACCCTGTTCCACGACCCGTACTACCAGCGCCACGTCGTGGGCATGCCGGTGGTCCGCGAGGTGCGCGACGACGGCTGGCGCTGCGAGGCTAACTACGCCGTGTTGCGCACCAAGCTGTCCGAAGCCTCCACGGTGTTCAACGTCGGGCGCTATCTCGACACCATCGTGCGCACGCCCGACGGACTGAAGTTCGCATCCCGAGAGTGCATCTACGACAGCGAGATGATTCCCAACTCGATCATCTATCCCATCTGAGAGACGACATGAGCACACCCGACTGGATCGACGCACTCGCAACCGACGACCTCCCCGCCGACGACGTGCTCGGCGTGACCGTGGCGGGCCGCGACGTGGCCGTGTACGTCGTCGGCGACGAGGTCTATGCGACCGACAACATCTGCACCCATGGCCATGCGCGCCTGTGCGACGGATTCCTCGAGGGCCACGAGATCGAATGCCCGCTGCACCAGGGCAAGTTCGACGTTCGCGACGGCACGCCGCTGTGCGATCCCGTCACCGATGCGCTGCGCAGCTACCCGGTCAAGATCGAGGGCGGGCGCGTCTTCCTGCGCATCGACTGACGAGCGCTATCCAAGTGAAATGGATGGCGGGCATACCCGTGGCACGGGCCGCGTCGAATGCCTGCCATTCGCACTCTCCATGAAGAAACTCATGACCACCACCACCTATCTCTGGACTCCGCCCGCCGTGCCGTCGGTCGCCGTGCGCGGCCGTGTCGAGCGCGCCCCCGTCAATCGCCTGTTCTTCGTCGGGCGCAACTACCACGCCCATGCCGCCGAGATGGGGCGCCCGGTCGACAAGTCGGTGGAGTCGCCCTTTTATTTCACCAAATCGCCCTCCACGCTGGTGGAGTCGGGCGCTACCGTGCCGTACCCGCCTCGCACCGCCAACTACCACTATGAGATGGAATTGGTGGTGGTCATCGGCAAGCCGGGGTTTCGCGTTGCCGAGAGCCAGGCCCGCGAGTTGATCCACGGCTATGCCTGCGGCCTGGACATGACCCGCCGGGACCTGCAACTCGCGGCCCGCGACAAGGGCCGGCCTTGGGATACCGGCAAGGACATCGAGTACGGCTCGGTGCTGTCGGAGATTGTTCCCATGCCCGGCGTGGTGATCGAGCGCGGGGCCATCGAGCTGCGCGTCAACGGCCAGGTGCGTCAGCACTCCGACGTCGGCAAGCTGATCTGGAGCATCCCGGAGCTGATTGCCGACCTTTCGGGCTTGTACCACCTGCAGCCGGGTGACCTGATCTACACCGGCACGCCCGAGGGCGTCGGCGCGGTACAGCCCGGTGACCACATCGAGGGCAGCGTGGCGGGCGTCGGCGAGGTGTCGCTGACGGTCGGCGCGCCCGCATGATTCCTGAGGAGACCTCGCCATGGAACCGAACAAGGGCCTTAGCCCCGTGCGTCTGCAGATGAAGGCCGGTGCCGGCCAGCCGGAGCCGTCGCCGGCGCTGGAGCGCCTGTACCAGGGCTTCGAGCAGGAGCTGCTGGTTCCGCTGTGGACCGAGATCGGCGACCTGATGCCGCCGCACCCGCGCAGCAAGGCGCAGGCGC
>JAJZTW010000017.1 GCA_021847345.1 Pseudomonadota bacterium | reverse complement strand
GGACGCGAGTCGGTGCTGGTGGCCGAGTCGGGAGGCTTTCGCGTGGTGCCGGTGCAAGTCGCCACGCGCCTGGCAGACGCTGTGATCGTCTCCGGAGCGCTGCGCGCCGGCCAGCAGGTCGCCGCGGCCGGCGTCGCCGCGCTCAAGGCTGCCGCGGGTGACAAGCCATGATGCTCGGCGCCCTCACCCATGCCGCGCTGCGCCAGCGCCTGGTCACGCTGGGGGCCACGCTGGCCCTGGTGGCCGGCGGCATCTTCGCGTGGCGCTCGCTGCCCATCGACGCCTTCCCCGACGTTTCGTCGCCGCAGGTCAAGGTGATCATGAAAGCCCCGGGCATGACCCCCGAGGAAGTCGAGACCCGAATCGTGCTGCCCATCGAGCAGGAGGTGCTGGGCATTGCGCGCAAGCGCACCGTGCGCTCGCTGTCCAAGTACGGCATCGCCGACATCACGGTCGACTTCGCTGAAGGGACCGACGTGTACTGGGCGCGCCAGCAGGTGTCCGAGGCGCTCGCCAACGTGCGCGCCGAACTTCCGCCGTCGGCGCAAGGCGGCCTGGCACCGATCACCACGCCGCTGTCGGACCTGTTCATGTTCACCCTCGAGGGCCCGGCCAGCCTGGCGCAAAAGCGCAGCACCCTGCAATGGCAGATCCGCCCCGCGCTGCGCACCGTGCCGGGCGTGGCCGACGTGAACATGCTGGGCGGCGACGTGCGGGTGTTCGAAGTCCTGCCCGACCCGGTACGCATGGCGGCCCACGGGGTGAGCCTGCAGCAGTTGCGTGACGCGCTCGAGCGCAACAACAGCAACGACGGCGCCGGGCGCCTCGACGAAGGCGAAGAGACCCGCATCGTGCGCGTGCAGGGCGCCTACCGCGACGCCGCCGACATCCGCGCCACGGTGCTGTCGGGGAATGCTGCGCAACTGGTGCGCGTGGGCGACGTGGCCGAGGTGCGCACCGCCAGCAGCACGCGCTACGGAATCGTCACCGAGGACGGCCGCGGCGAGGCCGTCGAAGGCATCGTACTGGGCCTGCGCGGCGCCAACGCCTCGCAGGTCATCGCCGGCGTCAAGCAGCGCCTGGCCGAGATCGAGCCGCGGCTGCCGCAGGGCATGAAGCTGCGCGTGTTCTACGACCGCAGCCAGCTGGTGCAGCGCGCAGTGGGCACGGTGATGCGCGCGCTGATGGAAGCCGTGGTGCTGGTGGTGGTGATGCTGCTGGCCTACCTCGGCAACTGGCGCGCCGCGCTGGTCGTCGCGCTGACCCTGCCGCTGTCGGCGCTGGCCACCTTCGTGCTCATGCGCTGGGCCGGGCTGTCGGCCAACCTGATGAGCCTGGGCGGCCTGGCCATCGCGCTGGGCATGCTGGTCGACGCCGCGGTGGTGGTGGTGGAGAACCTGGTCAACCACATGAGCCACGACCCCGAGCGCCACGCCGGCGGTGGACCCGGCGCGGCCACCAGCGACCGCCTCGCCCGCGTCATGCGCGGCGTGGCCGAGGTCGCCGGTCCGGTGATGTCTGGCGTCGCGATCATCGCCATCGTGTTCCTGCCGCTGCTTTCGCTTCAGGGCCTGGAGGGCAAGCTGTTCCGTCCGGTGGCGCTGACCATCGTGTTCGCGCTCGCCGCGTCGCTGCTGATCGCCTTGACCACGGTGCCGGTGCTGGCATCGATGATGCTGCGCGAGGTCGCCCACAGCGACCCCTGGCTGGTGCGCAAGTTGTCGGCCGGCTACCGCCGCGTGCTCGACTGGAGCTTCGCGCATGCGCGCACGGTGATCGTGCTGGCACTGGTATCGCTGGTGGCCGCCGGATTCGCGTACACACGGGTCGGCAAGACCTTCATGCCCACGCTGGACGAGGGGGACATCATTCTGCAATTGCAGAAACTGCCGTCGGTCAGCCTCGGCGCCACCGCGGCGCTCGACCTGCGGGTGCAGCGCGCGTTGCTCAAGGAGGTGCCGGAGATCCGTGCCATCGTCGCGCGCAGCGGCTCCGACGACCTCGGCCTGGACCCCATGGGCCTGAACGAGACCGACACCTTCCTGGTGCTCAAGCCGGCCTCCGAATGGCGCGGCAGCAAGGCGCAGGTGATCGAGGCCATGCGCGGCGTGCTCAAGCGCTTCCCCGGACTGGACTACACCTTCACCCAGCCCATCGAGATGCGCGTGTCGGAAATGCTCACCGGAGCGCGCGGCGACCTGGTGGTGAAGATCTTCGGCCCCGACCTGCCGCAGCTCGGGCAGCTCGCCCAGCAGGTGGCGCAGGTGCTGCGCGGGCTCAACGGCGCGCGCGAGGTGCTGGCCGCACGCACCGAGGGCGTGCAGTACCTGACGGTACAGGTCGACCGGCTGGCCGCCGGGCGCGCCGGCTTCGACGTCGAGACCCTGCAGCGCGACCTGCGCGCGCTGGTCGAGGGCCAGCAGATGGGCATCGTGCTCGAGGGCGTGCGTCGCACGCCGCTGCTGCTGCGCGGCGGCGCGGACCTGCGCGACAACCCGCAGGCCTTCGCCGACCTGCGGATCACCGGTCCCGACGGGCGCAACTGGCCGCTGTCGTACCTGGCGCGCCTGGTTCCCACGCAGGGCCCGGTGCTGGTGGCGCACGAGGACGGAAGCCGCTTCGCCTCGGTACAGGCCAACGTCGGCGGACGCGACCTGGTCGGCTTCGTCGACGAGGCCAAGCGCGCCGTGGCGGCCAAGGTGCACCTGCCCGAAGGCGTGCGCCTGCAATGGGGCGGCCAGTTCGAGAACCAGCAGCGCGCAGCGGCTCGCCTGGGGCTGGTCGTTCCGCTGGCGCTGGCGCTGATTTTCGTGCTGCTGATGACCACCTTCGGCTCGCTGCGCCAATCGGTGCTGGTGTTCGCCAACATCCCCTTCGCGCTGGTCGGCGGCGTGCTGGCGCTGTGGATCAGCGGCGAGTACCTGTCGGTGCCGGCGTCGGTGGGATTCATCGCGCTGCTGGGTATCGCCGTGCTCAACGGCGTGGTGCTGGTGAGTCACTTCAACGAATTGCTGCAACGCGGCGTGCCGCTGCAGCAGGCCGTGCGCGACGGCGCGATGCGCCGCCTGCGCCCGGTGATGATGACCGCCAGCATCACCGCGCTGGGCCTGATCCCGCTTCTGTCGGCCACCGGGCCCGGATCGGAGATCCAGAAGCCCCTGGCCGTGGTGGTGGTCGGCGGCCTGATCAGCTCGACCATCCTGACCCTGGTGCTGCTGCCTCTGCTGTTCGCGCGCTATGGCGTGCCGCGCACGCCCGCCGGCGGCGGCGAGGCCTCTTCGACGGAGAACCCGGCATGACCCGCCTTGCCCTCGCCGCCTGCGCGGCCGCCTGGCTGTGCGCCGCCGCCGTCGGCAGCGCGAGCGCCGCCACGCCGCCGGACGCCGTCGCGGCCTCGGCCGCCGCCCCGGCGCTGCCGCCGCAGAGTGCCCCCAGGGCCGGGCTGCGCCCAGCCCGCCCCCCGTGGGGGTCAAGCAATCTTGGGGCGGCCCAGCGATTGCTTGAGAACGCCCCCAGGGCCGGGCTGCGCCCAGCCCGCCCCCCGTGGGGGTCAAGCAATCTTGGGGCGGCCCAGCGATTGCTTGAGAACGAGCTTGCCGCCCCCACGCTGCCGCGCATGGGACTGCTGCGCGCGCTGCTCGAACAAGCGCCGTCGCTGGCCGAGGCTCGGGCCCTGCAGGGCGCCGCCGGCGCCCAGGGCGATGCACTGCGCGCCGGCCCGCAGGAGTTCACCGCGCAGGCCCAGGTCCAGCAGCGCCGTGTCGACGAGCCGCCGGACAACGGCAACTACGCCGAATGGCAGTTGCTGCTCAGCCGACCTCTGCGCCTGCCGTCTCAGTCGCGCGCCGACGCCAAGGCCGCCGACGCCGTGCAGCAGGCCGCGCGCAGCGCCGCCGACGTGGCACGTCGCGAGTTGCTCGGCCAGGTGCTGCAGGCGTGGTTCGACACCCAGCTGGCGCAGGCCGAGACCCGACTGGCGCAGGCCCAGGCCCAGGCCCTGGACGCGCAGACGCAGGCCGTGCGCAAGCGCCTGGCGCGCGGCGACGCCAGCCAGCTCGAACTCGACCAGATGCAGGCCGAACAGGCCCGAGCGGATGCCGCACTGCTGCTGGCACGCGGCCGCCTGGACAGCCAGCGCGCGGCGCTGCAGGCGCGCTGGCCGCTGCTGGCCGCCGACCCCGAGCTGCATGGCGACCCGGCCAGTGGCGCCAGCCTGCGGCCTCCCTCGCTGGACGACGCCAGGCTGCGCCAGCGGGTGCTCGAGCACAGTGCCACGCTGGCGCAGGCGCGCAGCGCCCTGCTGCAGGCGCAGGCGCGCGCCGAACAGGCCAGCGCCCAGCGCACGCCGCAACCCACGGTGGGCGCCTACGTGGGTTCGGACCGCGGCGGACGCGAGCGCATCATCGGCCTGCAGTTCCAGATGCCCTTCGGCGGCCCGGCGCGCGAAGCCCAGGAGCGCGCCGCGCTGGCCGAGCGCGACGCCGCGCAATGGCGGGTGCAGGACACGCGCACCCGCGTGCTCGAACAGGCCGAACGCCTGCGCCTGCAGGCCAGTTCCCAGGCCGACGCCGCGCGCTCGCTGGGCGAAGCCGCGCGCGCCCAGGCCCAGGCCGCCACGCGCATGCTGCGCGCCTGGCAGCTCGGCGAGGCCGGCGTGGCGCAATGGCTGCTGGCACGGCGCAACGCGCTGGACGTGGAAACCCAGGCCCTGCAGGCGCGCTTCGAGGCGGCGCGCAGCGCGGCGCTGCTGCGCCTGCACGCCGGGCTGCTCAGCGTTGCGCAGCCGCCTGCAGGCACTGGGCCCGCACCTGCAGGCTCCGCGCCTGCGCGGTGAAGCCGCGGCTGTCGGGCGCGGTGTAGATCTCGCGCGCCAGGCGCTCGACGATCAGCGCCTGCCTCGGGTGCTCGGGGCCGAGCAGGCGAAGCCCGTCGGCGTGGGCCTGCTCATAGCTGCGCCCGGCCAGGAAATCGGCCTGCATGGTCGAGGCAATGAGCCCGAAGCGCACGCAATCCGCCGCGCTCGCCGCCAGCACCACGCGCGCCGAGGCCAATGCCGCGACGCATGCCATGACGCTGGCCGCGGCGCGCAGGCCATGCATGGAAGGTCTTCTACTCACCCACTTCGCGCAATACCGCATCGATCACCGCCTGTCCCAGAAAATAGCCGGACTGCGCCAGACGCTCCAGCCGCGGCCCGGCGTCGGCGATGACCACCCTGCGCGTCATGGCCGGGGCTTGACCAGCCAGGCGCTTGCCCGACGCATGTCCTCGCGCGCTTCCGCGGCCGCCGTCTTGCCCTCGCCGGCGAGCGCCAGGCCCTGGGCCGACAGCAGACTCAGCATTTGCGCCAGCGGCTTGTCGGCCACGCGCGCGGCGAAACCTGCCGAGACCGACCCGCTGCGGAACAAGGCCACGGCCAGCGCGACACGCACGGCCGGCAGGTCCGGAACCCCCAGGCGCTCGAGGTCGACCAGCAGCGCCTGGGGATGGTCGCGGTTCATCACCACGACCATGTCTTCCTCGCGGGCCGCGCTCAGCGCGCTGCTCGGGTTGTTCTTGAGCTGGCGGATGTTGACGGAATGCATGCGGGGCCCCGGGTAATAAGCCTACGTAATGCAGGAACATTCGCAGTATAGGGGCGGCATGCCGGGCCTTCGCCGGCGGGGTCGACGCCCCCCCCGAGCGCCGCGAAGCGCCGAAGCCGTCAGGCGCCGAAGTCCAGCGGCAGGCCGACGTAGTTCTCGGCGATGGTGCGCTGGCCGGCTTCGGAGTGCAGCAGGTATTCCAGCTCGGCTTCCTGGAACTTGGCGTGGATCTCGCCCTGCTCTGGGAACTGGTGCATGAGCTGCGTGAACCACCAGGAAAAGCGCTCGCCGCGCCAGATTCGCTTGAGACAGCGCTCGGAGTAGCTGTCGATGCCCGCGCTGCTGCGCTCGGCGTAGTACTCGATGAATGCGCTGGACAGGTACTTGACGTCGCTGGCGGCCAGGTTGAGACCCTTGGCCCCGGTGGGCGGAACGATGTGCCCGGCGTCGCCGGCCAGGAACATGCGCCCGAAGCGCAGCGGCTCGGTGACGAAGCTGCGCAGCGGCGCGATGCTCTTTTCCAGCGACGGGCCGGTCACCAGCGCCTCGCGCGCGGGCTCGTCCAGGCGCAGGCGCAGCTCGTTCCAGAATGCCTCGTCGCTCCAGTTCTCGACCTTGTCGGTCAGCGGAACCTGCACGTAGTAGCGGCTGCGCGTGAGCGAGCGCTGCGAGCACAACGCGAAGCCGCGCCGGCTGTTGATGTAGATGAGTTCGTGGTGCACCGGCGGGGTGTCGCTCAGCAGGCCCAGCCAGCCGAAGGGATAGACGCGCTCGAACTCGCGCATCGCTGCGCGTGGAGCGCTGGCGCGGCACACGCCGTGGAAGCCGTCGCAGCCGGCGATGAAATCGCAGTCCACGACCTGCGCGACGCCATCGTGCTCGAAACTCACGCGCGGGTGGTCGGTGTCGAAATCGTGCACCGCCACCTGGGCCGCCGAGTAGAAGGTGCGCAGGCCCGCCGCCTGGCGCGCATCCATCAGGTCGCGCGTGACCTCGGTCTGGCCGTAGCAGATCACCGTCTTGCCTCCGGTCAGGCGATCCAGGTCGATGCGATTGCGCTGGTCGTGCCACAGCAGGTCGAAGCCGGTGTGCACGAGGCCTTCGGCATGCATGCGTTCGCCCACTCCGGCCTCGTCGAGCAGGTCGGCGGTGACCTGTTCGAGGATCCCGGCGCGAATTCGCGACAGCACGTGCTCGGCGCTCTGGCGCTCGATGATCACGGCGTCGACACCCGCCTTGTGGAGCAACTGGCCCAGCAGCAGCCCCGACGGGCCGGCGCCGATGATCGCCACTTGAGTACGCATCAAAGGTCTCCGTATTCGAATCTTGGAAGATGCTGCAACTCTAGGACGCGGCCGGCCCGGATCGAAGCCCGGCGGCACGGACTTTGCGCGATGGGCGCACAAGCTGTGCGATCATCGCGCAAAATCCACCGCTCACGATGCCCGCACGCACTCCCTCCCCCACCACCCGCCCGCCCATCGCACGGGTCGATTTCATCGAAGGCCTGGCCAAGGGCCTGGCCGTGCTCGAGAGCTTCGACACCGAGCGCCAGCGCCTGAACGCCACGCTCACCGCCGAGCGCGCCGGAATCACCCGCGCGGCGGCCAGGCGCCACCTGCTGACCCTTGCCCACCTCGGCTATCTGGAAACCGACGGCAGCCATTTCTGGCTGTCCAGCAAGGTGCTGGGCTTTTCCGGCAGCTACCTGGCCTCGGCGCGCCTGCCGCGCGCATTGCAACCCACGCTGGCGCGTCTGTCGCTGCAGGCCCGGGAGGCCTTCTCGGCGGCGGTGCTCGACGGCGACGAGGTGGTGATCATCGCGCGCAGCGGCGGCGAGCGTGGCACCGCTGCATCCGAAAGCGAGCGTGTGATTGCCTACGGCGTGCACCTGGGTGCGCGTCTGCCGGCACATGCCACCTCCACCGGGCGGGTGCTGCTGGCGGCGCTTGCGCGCGGGCAATTCGCGGCGTGGATGAAGGGCCGCGTGCTGTCGCGCCTGACCCCGCTGACCATCAGCGAACCGCGCGCGCTGCGCGCCGTGATCGAGCAGGTGCGCGGGCAGGACTGGTGCCTGGCCAGCGAAGAGCACGAACTCGGCGTGCACGCGCTGGCGGTTCCGGTGCGCAACACCGCCGGCCACACGGTGGCGGCACTCAACGTGGTCAGCTCGCCGCAGCGCCTGCCGGCGGCCGTGCTGCAGCGCGAGCTGCTTCCGCTGCTGCAGCACGCGGCGCACGAGTTGCGGGCGCTGGTGTAGAGCGATGCCAGCCGGCGAGCGCCCTGCACTCCCTGCACTCCCTGCACTCCCTGCACGCCGGGCCCGGCGTCACGCGTATGCGTACTCCCCGCCGGTGGCGAGTGCGCGCTGGTACGCGGCACGCGCGTGGATTCGCTGCACGAAATCGGCGATCGCCTTCAGCCCCGGCTGCGGTGCACGCTTGTGCGCCGCCTCCAGCGGGAAGCTCATCTGGATGTCGGCGGCCGTGAACTCCTCGCCGGCGAACCAGCCGGTCTTGCGCAGCTCGGAGTCGACGTAGCCCAGGTGCAGCGCAAGCTGCGGGTCCACCAGGTCCGTCTGCAGGGCCTGCCCGATGCGCCGCGCCACCGGTGCCACCAGCGGGCGCAGCGGCCAGGCAATGGGGGCGCTGGCGATGCGCTGCGCCACCAGCTTGAGCAGCAACGGGGGCATCGCCGACGCCTCGGCGTAATGCATCCAGTAGCGATAGCGCAGCGCGTCCTCGCTGTCCGCTGCCGGTTGCAGGCGCCCGTTGCCATAGCGCTGCACCAGGTATTCGATGATCGCGCCGGACTCGGCCAACACGCGCTCGCCGTCGACCACCACCGGAGACTTGCCCAGCGGGTGCACCGCGCGCAGTTCCGGCGGCGCCAGCATGGTCCGAGGGTCACGCTCGTAGCGCTGCACGGTGTACTCGAGCCCGAGTTCCTCGAGCAACCACAGCACGCGCTGCGAGCGCGAGTTGTTCAGGTGATGCACGGTGATCATGCAAGGCTCCTTTCCGATCGACGACCAATGCCTGTCGCGACCATGCTACCGACGCACGACGGAGCCCGCGAGTCGTGCGATCGTGGTACTTCGGCGCCGCGGCATGCCGACCGCGCTTCCAGCCCGCGGATCGCATCATGGCGATCATCGAGGCCTGGTCGGCCAGGGCCGGGCTGGCGGGAGCCTCGGGCGAGGGCCCGTCCTGCGCGCTGCCCGCCGAGGTCCTTCAACAGCCTGCCACCCCCGGCCGCAGCATGCCCGGGGCCGCGTCGGCATACAAGGCATCCACAAGTTGCGCGCGGTGCTGCAGCACCGCGCGCTGGTTGATCGAGCCCTTGTCGGTGATCTCGCCGCGGTCCAGCGACGGCGCCTCGGCCAGCACCAGTGCGCGCGCCACGCGCGTGGCGCTTCCGGTGCCCTGCTGCCACAACGTGTCCACCAGCTTCTGGAAAAAGCTCCGCACCGCCGGATGCTCGAGCACCTGCGCCGCCGGCGTGCCGGGCGGCAGTCCGGCCAGCGCGCGGCATTCGTCCAGGCGCGGCACGATCAGCGCGCCCAGGTCGTCGCGGTCGGGAGCGGTGAGCACCGCGTCGTGCACGCAGGGCGCGCCCAGTTGCACGATGCGCGCTCGCAGCGGGCCGCAACTGACGAAGGTGCCGCTGGAGAGCTTGAAATCCTCGGCGATGCGCCCGTCGAAGCGAAGTCCGCGCTGCGGGTCGTCCGCATCGATGAAGCGCGCGGCGTCGCCGGTGCGGTAGAAGCCCTCGTCGTCGAAGGCCTCGGCCGTCTGCTCGGGCGCGCGCCAGTAGCCGGGCATCACGTTGGGGCCGCGAAAGCGCACCTCCAGCTTGCCGTCCACCGGCACCAGCTTGAGCTCGACCCCGGGTACCGGCAGCCCGATGTGCCCGGACTCCACGTCGGCTCCGAGCGCGAACATCGACGACGGCGCGGTCTCGGTCATGCCCAGGCCGCTGAGCATGCAGATGCGCTCGCCGACCTCGCGCTCGCCGAGGCGGTCGAGCTCGTCCCACACCGGCTGCGACAGGCCCGCGCCGGCGAAGAAAAAGGCCTGCACGCGCGAGAACAGGCTGTGGCGCAGCACCGCGTCGTCACGCATGGCGCTGACGATCTCCTCGAAGCCCTTGGGCACGTTGAAGTACACCGTCGGCGCGATCTCCCGCAGGTTGCGCAGGGTCTCGCCGATGCCCTGCGGCGTCGGCTTGCCGTCGTCGATGTACAGGGTGCCGCCGTTGTAGAGCGCGATGCCCACGTTGTGGTTGCCGCCGAAGGTGTGGTTCCACGGCAGCCAGTCGACCAGCACCGGCGGCTGCTCGCCGAGGAACGGCATGGCCTGCAGGATCATCTGCTGGTTGGCGCACAGCATGCGCTGGGTGTTGATCACACCCTTCGGGTTGCGGGTCGAGCCCGACGTGAACAGGAACTTGGCGATGGTGTCGGGTCCGACGCGCGCATGGGTGTAGTCCAGCGACAGCGGCGGCGATTCCAGCAGCGCCTCGAACGGCGTGCTCGGGCGGGCCGGCAGGCTGCCGCGCGCCAGCACCACCTCGATGTCGTCGCCGAACACCGCGCGCAGCGCCGGCTCGTAGGCGGCGTCGCTGGCGAACACCAGCCCGGGGGTCAGGGTCTGCGCGATGTGGCGCAGCTTGGCGTAGTCGCGCGACACCAGCGCGTAGGCCGGCGATACCGGCGCGTGCGGGATGCCGGCGAGCATCGCGCCCAGCGCGAGCTGCAGCTGCTCCAGGCTGTTCTCGCCCAGCACCAGCACCGGGTGCTCGGCGTCGAGCCCGCGCGCCAGCAGCGCCTGCGCGATGCGCCGGGCGCGCTCGAGCATCTGCGAGTAGCTGATGCGAATCCACTCGCCGTCGGCGCCGCGGCGCGCGACGAACACGCGGTCGGGCGCGCTGGCCGCCCAGTGCTCGAGACGGTCGGTGAGACGTTGCGGATAGGCGCCCAGCGCATCGGGCGAGCGCAGCACCAGCACGCCGCCCGCGCGCTGCTCGATCTCGGTGCGCAGGCAGCCGCCGACGCTGCAGGCACGCGCCGGCGGGCGCACCCGTGCCGGGCTGGACAGGGACGCGTTCACGATCAGTCCTCCTTGCGCACCTTGGCGGCGCGACCGGCCAGGAAATCCCGCAGGCGCTGCTTGGCCGCGTCGTCGCCCTGGGCGATGGCCGCCATCAGGGACTCGACGAACAGGCCCTCGGCCTGCGGCATGCGTGCGATGCGCGGCAGCGCGTGCTGCACCGCGAAGTTCGACAGCGGCGCGTTGGCGGCGATGCGCCGCGCCAGCGCGAAGCCCTTGTCCAGGCCCTCGCCGGCGGCCACGCGGTACTGCACCAGCCCGGCGGCCAGCGCCTCGTCGGCGTCGAGCACGCGCCCGGTGAGCATCATGTCGGTCATGCGGGCGTGGCCGATGAGCTGCGGCACGCGCGACGAGCCGCCGCCGCCGACGAACAGCCCGCGCTGCCCCTCGGGCAGCCCGAAGATGGCGTTCGCCTCGGCCACCCGGATATGCGCCGACGCCGCCAGCTCCAGGCCGCCGCCGACCACGGCGCCATGCAGCACGGCCACCACCGGGGCGGGACCGAACTGCACCTGCTCGAACGCGGCGTGCCACGAACGCGAATGCAGGATGCCCTCGGCCACGCTGCGCTCGGTGAGCTCCGACAGGTCGAGCCCGGCGCAGAAATGCTCGCCGCGCCCGGACAGCACCACCGCGCGCACCTCGGAGGACAATCCGGCGAAGGCCTGGTGGATGGCCGTCACCAGCTCGTCGCTGATGGCGTTGCGCTTGGCGGGGCGGTCGAGCTCCACGTGGGCGATCCCGGGTTCGGGATGGCTCACGCGCAGCAATGCGTCGGTCGTCGGCATGGACAGGGCCTCGAAATTCCAAAACTTCATCTTAGTAACTAATTTGAGCCCCGATTCCCAGGGAAAACCCTAGGCATTCCGCAGTGCAAAGGACACCTGGAAGCGGAGTCGCCTATTATTTGCAATTCTGAACGGTTAGCCTGATGAACACGGCCACGCGGAGGGCCTCATGAACACCGACGACCTGATCGCCATCGACATCCACACCCACGCCGAGGTGTCGTGCTGGAACCCCTTCGACAACTACGGCGAAGAGTACGACCGCGCCGCCGACAAGTACTTCCGCTCGTCGCGTCGCCCGACCATCGCCGAGACGGTGGCCTATTACCGCGAGCAGCGCATCGGGCTGGTGATGTTCACGGTCGACGCCGAGGCGCAAGTGGGGCGCCGGCGCATTCCCAACGAGGAGATCGCGGCGGCCGCGCGCGACAACCCGGACATCCTGATCGCCTTCGCCAGCATCGACCCGCACAAGGGCCGCATGGGCGCGCGCGAGGCGCGGCGCCTGATCGAGGAGCACGGGGTCAAGGGTTTCAAGTTCCACCCCACGGTGCAGGGCTTCCACCCCTACGACCGCATGGCCTGGCCCATCTACGAGGTGATCGACGAGTTCAAGCTGCCGGCGATCTTCCACAGCGGGCATTCGGGAATCGGCAGCGGCATGCGCTGCGGCGGCGGGCTGCGCCTGGAGTACTCCAACCCGATGCACCTCGACGACGTGGCCATCGCCTTCCCGGACATGCAGATCGTCATCGCCCACCCGTCGTGGCCGTGGCAGGACGAGGCGCTGTCGGTGGCCATGCACAAGCCCAACGTGTGGCTGGACCTGTCGGGCTGGAGCCCGCGCTATTTCCCGCCGCAACTGGTGCAGTACGCCAACACCCTGCTGAAGGACCGCGTGCTGTTCGGCTCGGACTTTCCGCTGATCACCCCCGAGCGCTGGATGAAGGACTTCGAGCAGGCGGGCTTTCGCCCCGAGGTGCGCGAGCCGATCCTGAAGACCAACGCCATGCGCCTGCTCGGGCTGGGCGGCGCGCCGGCTGAGGCCGCCTGAGGCCGCCTGAGGCCGCACAGCGCCCGGCGGGTGCGCGCGGCCTACAGGTCCAGCACCAGGCGCTCGCTCGCCGCGCGCGAGCAGCAAGGCAGCATCTGGTCGCCGGCGGCGCGCTCCTCGTCGGTGAGATAGCTGTCGCGGTGCAGCGGCGTGCCGGCGAGCACGCGGGTCAGGCAGGTGCCGCAGATGCCCTGCTCGCACGAGGTGGGCACGTCGATGCCGGCCGCGCCCAGCGCCTGCACGATGGTCTGCCCGGGCTGCACCCGCACCACGCGCGCGCTCGACGCCAGCTCGACGTCGAACGCGGCGTCGGCATCGCCGGCGGCCGGCGCCGGGTCGGCGGCGAAATATTCGCGGTGCAGGCGCGGCTCGTCCCAGCCGGCGTCGCGCGCGCCTTGCAGCACCCAGTCGATGAACCCGCGCGGCCCGCACACGTACAGGTGGCTGCCGGCCGGCGAGCGCGCCAGCAGCGCCGGCAGGTCGAGGCGCTGCCCGGGCGCCGCGTCGTCGTGGTGCAGGTGCGCCCGCGAGGCCCAGGCACTGGCACGCAGGCGTTCGACGAAAGCCGTGCGCGCCGCCGAGCGCGTGCAGTAGTGCAGCTCGAAGCTGCGCCCGTCGAGCTGCAGTTGCTCGGCCATGCTCAGCAGCGGGGTGACGCCGATGCCGCCGGCCAGCAGCAGGCTGTGCGGCGCGTCGGGTGCCAGCGCGAAGTGGTTGCGCGGCAGGCTGGCGCCCAGCACGTCGCCCACGCGCAGGCGCTGGTGCACGGCGGCCGAGCCGCCGCGCGATTGCGGCTCGAGCAGCACCCCGAGCAGGTAGCGCGAGGTGTCGGCCGGACTGCCGGCCAGCGAGTACTGGCGCACCATGCCGTCGCCCAGGTGCAGGTCGATGTGCGCGCCGGCGCTGAACGCCGGCAGCGGGGCGCCGTCGGCACGCTGCAGTTCGAGCACGCAGATGTCCTCGGCGGCGGGCCGCTTGGCGACCACGCGCAGCTGGATGTCGGGTGGGGCGAGACTCATGGCGAAAGGTCGGACAACAGGGGTTCAGGCGGGGTTCAGGCGGGGTTCAGGCGGGGTTCATGCGGGGTTCAGTCGGCTGGCTGCGCGGTGCGCAGGCCCAGCAGGTGGCCGTAGCGCACGCCGACGTAGGCGTGTTCACGCATCAGCATCTCGGCGCGCGCGGCCTCCCCGGCCTGCAGGGCGTCGAGCACCAGCGCGTGCTGCAGTTGCGCCACGCGCAGCTTCTCGTACTCCTGGGCCAGGCGCGTGGTGTCGATGATGATCGAGTCGGACGACGCGAACGGCAGGTGGTTGTTGCGCGCGATGGCGTCGGCGATCGCACGGCTGCCGCAGGCATCGATGATGGCGTGGTGAAAGCGCGCATTGATGTCGCTCCAGCCGGCGATGGTGGCGGCCGTGAGCCGGCCGGGCTGGAGCAGCCCGGCGCCACTGCGCACGCAGTCCTGCAGCGCCTCGAGCACGCCGGGCTGCAGCCCGTGCTCGGCCACGCGGCGCGCCGCCAGGCCCTCGAGCACGCCGCGCACCTCCAGGCCGCACAGCACGTCCTGCTCGGAAAACCGACGCACCAGGTAGCCGCGGGCGCCGGCCTTTTCCAGCAGGCCTTCCTGCTCCAGGGTGCGAAACGCCAGGCGCACCGGTGTGCGCGACACGCCGAGCTGCTCGGCCACCGGGATCTCGGCCATGCGCTCTCCCGGCGCGTAGCGACCTTCGGAGATCAGCTTGCGCAGGGTGGTCAGGACCTGGATGGAATCGGCACTCACGGCTCGGAGCTGGATGGGTCGACGCAAAGGGTCGTTGCCTGGGGATGGGACTGTATTGAACTCCATTGGATCCAATGGAGCCTATCGGGGTCATTCCCTTTGACGCTTTGCGCAAAGTATGGTCGACTTTGGATCCAATGACAAAATCGCCTGGCCGCTCCCGCGCCAGGGTTCCCGAGGAGAAAGCGAATCATGTTCGTGCAGGATGCCTGGTACGTGGCGTGCACGCCCGACGAGATCGACGCCAAGCCGCTGGGGCGCACGGTGTGCGGCCACGCCCTGGCGCTGTTCCGCGACGCCCAGGGGCGCGCCGCGGCGGTGGAGGACTTCTGCCCGCATCGCGGCGCGCCGCTGTCGCTGGGCTTCGTGCGCGACGGCCGCCTGGTGTGCGGCTACCACGGGCTGGAGATGGGCGCCGACGGTCGCGTGTGCGCCATGCCCTGCCAGCGCGTGCAGGGCTTCCCGACCATCCGCAGCTTCCCGGTGGTCGAGCGCTACGGCTTCATCTGGGTCTGGCCGGGGCGTGCCGAGCATGCGGACGAGGCGAAGATCCCGCGCTTCGACTGGCTGGCCAGCCCCGACTGGGCCTATGGCGGCGGGCTGTACCACATCGATTGCGATTACCGCCTGATGATCGACAACCTGATGGACCTGACCCACGAGACCTACGTGCACGCGAGCAGCATCGGCCAGCCCGAGATCGAGGAGTCGGTGCCCGCCACGCGCGTGGACGGCGACACGGTGATCACCAGCCGTCACATGCAGGGCATCCAGGCGCCGCCGTTCTGGGCCGCGGCGCTGCGCGCCAACGACCTGGCCGACGACGTGCCCTGCGACCGCTGGCAGATCTGCCGCTTCACGCCGCCCAGCCACGTGATGATCGAGGTCGGCGTGGCCCACGCCGGCCACGGCGGATACGACGCGGACCCGCGCTACAAGGCCTCGAGCATCGTGGTGGATTTCATCACCCCGGAGACCGAGACCACGCACTGGTACTTCTGGGGCATGGCGCGCAATTTCAAGCCGGGAGATGCCGAGCTGACCGCCAGCATCCGCGAGGGCCAGCGCCGGATCTTCGGCGAGGACCGCGAAATGCTGGAACGCCAGCAACGCAACATCAGCGCGCAGCCGCAGCGCAAGCTGCTGGGGCTGAACATCGATGCCGGGGGCGTGCAGTCGCGCAAGATCATCGATCGTCTGATCGCCGCCGAGCGCCAGGCGCCGGAAAATCTGCGCAGCGCCTGATTCGCAGTAGGATGGGGCCGCCCCGCGCAGCCTGCCCATGACATCCGACGCCGACGCCGACGCCCCCGCAGCAGCCCCGCCCCCCACCCGCCGCGGCGGCGCGACCGGCAGCGGGCTCGACCAGGCGGCCTTGTCGCACGTGCTGGGCTACCAGCTCGCGCGTGCGTCCATCCACACCCGGGCGGCCTTTCACGAGGCCATCGGCGAGCCGCTGCAGTTGCGCCCGGTGGAGTTCACCATCCTGCAGCTGCTGCGCCACAACCTGCGCGCCACGCAGAAACAGCTGGTACGCGCGCTGGCCATCACCGCGCCGGGCATGACCGTGCTGCTCGACCGCCTGGAGGCCCGCGGCCTGATCCGTCGCGAGCGCAACGCGCAGGACAAGCGATCGGTGTTCGTGCTGCTGACCGAGGCGGGTGAAAGCCTGGCGGCGAGTTCGCTGCAGGCTTCGCTGAACATGGAAACCGAGCTGCTGCGCGCGCTGTCGCCGGCCGAACGCATGATGCTGTTCGAACTGCTCGACCGCGTGGCGCGCGGCCCGCGCTGACGCGCGGGGGCCGGCGGCCCCCGCGTGGGGGCTCACTCGTAGCCGTGCATGTGGGTCAGCACGTGGGCGTACATGCCGCCGTCGCAGGCGATGTTGGTGCCGCGGATCCACGCACTGCCGGCCGAGCACAGGAAGGCCACCAGGGGCGCGATGTCGTCGGGCGTTCCGGGTCGGTCCATGACCTTCATGTCCTCGGCCGCGCGCTCGCCCAGGGTCTGCAGGAAATCCCCCAGGATGGGCGTCTGCACCGGCCCCGGGCTGACGCAGTTCATGCGGATGCCGCGTTCGCGCCAGGCCCAGCGCTGCAGCATGGTCCACACGATCAGCGTCTCCTTGGACAGGAAGTAGCTGCGCCCATCGTCCACGCCGTGCTCGGCGCAGTAGGCGGCGACGGCGTCGAAGTCCCGCAGGGCAAGCAGATCCTTGACCGCGGGCACCGCCTGCGGCCAGCCCAGCCCCGCCAGCGAGGCCAGGTTGACGATGGATGCGCCATCGCACAGCAGCGGGATCAGCGCCTCGGTGAACGCGCGCAGCCCGAGGAAGTTCACCTTCAGCACGGCCTCGGCGCCGCGCGTGGGCGGCAGCCCGGCGATGTTGCACAGCGCGTGCACTCCACCGCCCACCGCGGCCACCGCGCTCGCCGCCGCCGCCACGCCGTCGGGGTTCGACAGGTCGGCGAGGATCTGGCGGTCCGCCTGCGGCGACGGATTGCGGTCCACGCCGATGACCACGGCGCCGGCCGCGCGCAGCTCGCGCGCGGTGCGCTCGCCGATGCCGGAGGCCGCTCCGGTGACCACGATGGTCTTGCCTTCGAGTTGCAGGCTCATGTCGGGACTCCTGTGGGACGGGGGCTGGGTCAGAAAGGGTAGTGCCGCGGCGTGGTCTGCAGGGTCATCCAGCGCAGCTCGGTGAACTCGTGGATGCCGGCGCGGCCGCCGAAGCGCCCGTAGCCGCTGGCCTTCACGCCGCCGAAGGGCATCTGCGCCTCGTCGTGCACGGTCGGTCCGTTGACGTGGCAGATGCCCGACTCGATGCGCTGCGCGACCGCCAGCGCCCGCCCGGCATCGCGCCCGAACACCGCCGCCGACAGGCCGTACTCGCTGTCGTTGGCCACCGCGATGGCCTGCTCGACGCCCTGCACGCGCAGGATCGGCTTGACCGGCCCGAAGGACTCCTCGCGGAAAATTCGCATGGCCGGCGTGACATGGTCGAGCAGCGTGGCGGGCATCAACGTGCTGTCGGCCTTGCCGCCGCACAGCAGGCGCGCGCCCTGCGCCAGCGCGTCGTCGATGAGCGCGTTGCAGCGCTGCACGGTGCTCATGTCGACCACCGAGCCCAGCACCACCGGGCCCTTGCGCGGGTCGCCCAGGGGCAGCGACGCGGCCTTGGCGGCCAGGCGCTGCACGAACTCGTCGGCCACCGCCTGGTCGACGATGATGCGCTCGGTGGACATGCAGATCTGGCCCGAGTTGGCGAAGGCACCGAAGGCCGCGGCATCCACCGCGGCGCCGATGTCGGCGTCGTCGAGCACCACCAGCGGCGCCTTGCCGCCGAGTTCCAGCACGGCCGGCTTGAGGTGCCGCGCGCAGACCTCGGCGATGATGCGCCCCACGCGCGTGGAGCCGGTGAAGTTGACGCGGCGCACCGCCGGATGCGCGATCATCGCCTCCACCACCGCCGCCGCATCCTCGGGCGCGTTGGTGACGTAGTTGACCACCCCGGGCGGCAGCCCCGCCTCCTGCAGGGCCTGCACGATCAGGCCGTGCGTGGCCGGGCACAGCTCCGAACCCTTGAGCACCACGGTGTTGCCGCAGGCCAGCGGTACCGCCAGCGCGCGCACGCCCAGGATGATGGGCGCGTTCCACGGCGCCATGCCCAGCACCACGCCGGCCGGCTGGCGCACCGCCATGGCCAGGCTGCCGGGCACGTCGGAGGGGATCACCTCGCCGGCGATCTGGGTGGTCAGCGCCGCGGCTTCGAGCAGCATGCCCTGGGCCAGGTGCACGTTGAAGCCGGCCCACATGGCCGAGCCGCCGGTCTCGGCGGCCACCGCCTCGGCGAACGCGGCGCCCTTGGCGCCCAGCGCATCGGCCGCCTTGAGCAGCAGGGCGCGACGCTGCCCCGGCGACGTGGCGGCCCAGGCCGGGAAGGCACGCGCGGCGGCGTCCACCGCGCGCAACGCATCGGCGGTGGCGGCGGCCGGGGCGCGCGTGGCCACGCTGCCGTCCAGGGGATTGCGGCGCTCGAACAGCCTGCCGCCTTCGGCCTGCGCCGGCTGTCCGTCGATGAGCATCGAAATGGTCGTCATGTGCTGGCTCCTCCTCGGGTGCATGATGAATGGTTTCTTTTGGTCACACCTTGTCCGGCCGCCGGATGCGATGGGCCGCGCCGGTGGTGGTCAGTCCTCGCGCGCCTGCAGCAGCTTGCCGTCGCGCAGGCCGGCCAGGCGCAGGTGATAGCCGATGGGCAGCAGGCGCAGCGCCCAGCGCCCTTCCACCGCGCCCCAGATGCCGCGCGGGGCCAGCAGCGCGAAACCGATGGCCAGCACGCCCAGGCCGATCAGGTAGATCACGCCGGTGGCGCCGAACCAGGTCTCGGCGGCGAAGAACAGCACCGCGCCGATGATCGGGCCCTCGAAGGTTCCCAGCCCGCCGACGATGGTCATGAACAGCATGTACGCCGTCCACTGCGGCCCGAAGAAGGTCGCAGGCTGGAAGGTGATGGAGGTGGCCAGCCACAGCGCGCCGCCGGCTCCGCAGCCCAGCGCGGACAGGAAGAACAGCACGTGCTTGCTGCGCAGCACGTTGACGCCGATGGAGGCGGCCGCCGTCTCGTCGTCGCGCACGGCCTGCAGGGATGCGCCCACTCGGCTGCGCAGCAGCACGAACAGCACGCCCAGCAGAACGACCACCAGGCCCAGCGCCATCCAGTAGGTATCGGCGCGGCGCACCGCCGGCGCGTAGGCGTCGATTCCCAGCAGCGAGGTGCCGGTCTCGCCCTGCACGATGGGGTCGATGGTCACCAGCAGGTGCAGCAACTCGGCCAGCACCCACATGCCGATGGCGAACTCGCCGCCGCCGAGCTTGAGCATGATCTGCCCCAGCGGCAGCGACGCCAGGCCCACCAGGAGCACGGACACCAGCACGGCCGCGTACACGTCCATGCCCCCGGCCGACAGGCGCACCAGGAAATAGCCCCCCAGCCCGATGAAGGCCTGCTGGCCGATGGACACCAGGCCACCGTAGCCGGCCAGCGCGTTCCACATGGCCGCCAGCAGCACGTAGATGAACAAGGTGGTCAGGCGGTCGAGCCACTCGGGGCGCATGAACAGCGGGCCCAGCGCCAGGATCAGCACCAGCACCCCGACCACGGCGACGAATCCCACCGAGCGCGACGTCCAGCGCACCACCTGCGCCGCGCCGGCGCCCTGCACTGCCTGCTGCGTCATGCTCGAGCTCCTTGAGGTGCCGCGGCGGCCGCGCGCGGGCGCGGACGGCGCAGGCGCCAGACCTTGGAATACACCCTGAGCACCAGCACGGCGAGGAACACGGCGTGGCCGGCGATCAGGAAACCGATGGGATTGATCTGCGCGCCGATGCTTTGCGCCACCCCCAGCACGATGCCGCCCAGCAGGGTGCCCCACAGCGAACCCGTGCCGCCGATGACCACGGTCTCGAACGCGAACAGCAACTGGCTCTGCCCGGCGTACGGCGCGAAGGTGCTGCGCATGCCCAGGAACAGCGCCGCGATGGTGATCAGCAGCATGGCGATGGCCGTGGCCGCCGAGTACACGGCGCGCGAATCGATGCCGATCAGGTTCACTGCATCGGGGTCCTCGGCGGTGGCGCGGATGGCGCGCCCGATGCCGGTGTAGGACAGCGCCAGCTGCAGCGCGCCGAGCACGCCCACCGCAGTGCCGAAGGTCAGCACGTCGAGCTTGGACACGTACAGGTCGCCGGCGAGCTGCCAGCTGTCGTAGGACAGCGAGCCGATGTTGGGAGCCAGCGAGCGGGTGTCGGCGCCGAAACCCTGGAACAGCAGGTTGTCGATCACGATCGACAGCCCGAAGGTGGCCAGGATGGGCACCAGCATGCCCCCGCGCAGGCTGCGCTGCAGCAGCAGGCGGTTGAGCGCCCAGCCCAGCAGCGCCATCACCGGCATGACCATCAGCGTGCCCGGCAGCACGCCGACACCGAAATGCTTGCAGGCGCTGAAGATCAGGTAGCCGGCGAGAATGGCCAGGCTGCCATGCGCCAGGTTGACGATGCGCATGACGCCGAACAGGAAGGACAGGCCGCTGGCCAGGATGGCGTAGTAGCCCCCCAGCAGCACGCCCTGGATGATCTGGTTGAGGAATTCCATGGGTTCTCGCTCACTGGGCCTGGCGCGACAGCCCGAAATACGCCTGCGTGATGGCCTCGCGGCTGAGTTCGTCGCGCCGGCCCTGCAGCGCGATGCCGCCCTCGAGCATGCAGATCACGCGCGTGGCCACGGCCAGCGCGCGAGTGAGGTCCTGCTCCACCAGCACCAGCGTGGTGCCGGCGTCGATCAGCCCCTGCAGCGACTGGTAGACCTGGTCCACCGCGATGGGCGACAGGCCCAGCGAGATCTCGTCGAGCAGCAGCACGCGCGGGTTGGTCATCAGCGCGCGCGCGATCGACGTGGCCTGCTGCTGTCCGCCCGACAGGGTGCCCGCGGCGGCCTTGAGCTTGGGCTTGAGCTGCGGGAAGGCCTCCAGCACGGACTCCAGGTTCCACGGCCCCTTGCGCGCGCGCATGCCGGCCACGCGCAGGTTGTCCTCCACGCTCATGCCGGAAAACAGGCGCCTGCCCTCCGGCACCATGGCGATGCCCAGCCCCACGCGCCTGGGAGCTCGCAGCGTGGTGATGTCCCGCCCGTCGAACACGATGGAACCGGCCGACGCCGCATGCGCGCCGGCCAGGGTGCGCAGCAGGGTGGTCTTGCCGGCGCCGTTGGCGCCGACCAGCGCCAGCACCTGTCCCTGCTCGCAGTCGAAACTCACCGATCGAACCGCCTTGAGCAGCCCGTAGCCGGCCTGCAGGCCCTCGATGCGCAACAAACTCATGGGTGTCCCCTTGTCGTCCCCGTCACAGGGACACACTTCCCAGGTAGGCCTCGATCACCGCCGGGTCCTGCATCACGGTGTGCGGATCCCCGTCGGCGATGATTCGACCGGACTCCATGCACACCAGGCGCTGCACCACCTGCAGCAGCACGTGCACGATATGTTCGATCCAGACGATGGTCACGCCGGCGGCTCGGATCTGGCGGATGATGTCGACCAGTTCCTGGGCCTCGGCGTCGGTCAGCCCGCCGCCGATTTCGTCCAGCAGCAGGATCTGCGGATCGGTGGCCAGCGCGCGCGCCATCTCCAGGCGCTTGCGGTCGAGCAGGCCCAGCGTGTCGGCGCGCCGGTTGGCCACGTCGAGCATGCCGCACAGACGCAGGGATTGCAGGCACAGCTCCTGCGCGCGCTGGGCCGGCGCCGCCGCCCCGACCGACGCGGCCACATGCAGGTTCTCGAACACCGTCATGCCGCCGAAGGGGCGCGGCACCTGGTGCGAACGCGCCACGCCCAGGCGACAGCGCGCGGCGGCGTCCAGCGCCGTGACATCGCGGCCGTCGAAACTCACCCGCCCCTCGCTGGGGGGGTAGGCGCCCGACAGCACGTTGAACAGCGTGGTCTTGCCGGCGCCGTTGGGGCCCACGATGCCCACGGCCTCGCCGCGCCCGATGCCCAGGCTCACGCCGTCGAGCACCTGCAGCGCGCCGAAGCTCTTGCTCACCCCTTCGGCAGCCAGGATGGGCGCCGCCGGTGACCCGGCGGTGGTCGTCGCATCACGCATACGGCAACAGCTTGGCCTGGATCGCCACCTTGGGATCGTCGGCGTGCTCGACCGTCGGGAAGGCCAGCGGGAAGCGGCTTCCCGGCTTGGACTTGACCCACTGCGAGCCGATGATCGGCGCGGTCGCGACGTTGGGCACCGGACCCTTGGGGAAGTTGATGCGCCCCACCGTGGTGACGGTGTCGAGCACCTTCATCGCGGCGGCGACCTTGGCCTTGTCCTTCGGCGCGCCGCTGTTCTTCAGCGCGGCGAAACCGGCGTCGATCAGCGCCAGCGACGCGCCGAGCTGCTGGGTCCACTGCTTGCCGGTGGCCTTCTCGTAGACGTCGACCAGCTTCTGGCCGCCCAGGCCCACCACAGGAGACACGTACGGGAAGGCCGGCGACCAGTAGGCTCCCGAAGCCACCTTGAAGCCGAGCTGGCCCAGCGCCGCGATGTCCGACGGGAACAGCCCGAACTTGGCCGGCATGACGATCTTCAGGCGACGGGTCAGGCCCTGCTGCGCGGCCTGGCGCAGGAAGGTGATGAAGTCGGGCGGGATCGGCGCGCCGGTGATGATCTGCACGCCCTCGGACTTGAAGCGCGAGATCTGCGACGAGAAATCGGTGGTGCCGTCCTGGTAGGCACCCGGGTCGACGATGGTGTAGCCGCCCTTCTTGAGCTCGGGCACCAGGTGGGCGCGCAACGCATTGCCGTCGGCGTCGTTCGGGTACAGCACGCCGACCTTCTTGTTGGTCGGCACCAGCGCCCAGGTCGACAGGTACATCTTGGCGAATTCCTCGGTGCCGAACGAGAAGTGGTAGGTCCACTTGAACGGCGAAGGTTCTCCCGGCTTGGCGCCGCGGCCGAAGTACCACGACTCCCACGGATCGACCGTGGACAGGCAGGGCATGCCCGAGGCCTCGCAGGCGTCGGCCACCGGGTTGACCACCTCGGGCGTCGACGTGGTCAGCATCATGTCGATCTTCTCGCTGTTGATCAGCTGCTTGGCCAGCTGGCTGGCGCGCGAGGGGTCGGACTGGGTGTCGCGCCCGATCAGCTCGACGGCGTAGGTCGTGCCGCCGATGGTCACCCCGCCGGCGGTCTTCTTGCGCACCAGGTCGAGCACGAAGGGATCGGCCTCGCCGAAGCCGCCCAGCGGGCCGGTCAGCGGACTGATGAAGCCGATCTTCAACGTCGGCTTGCCGGCGGCGACGGCCGCGGCGGGAAGCATCGCTCCTGCGGCGGATGCGCCGGCCAGCGCGACCAGTTGGCGGCGCGAGGTGTCGACCTCGCGATGGGCGGATTCAGGCTTGCGGGGCATGTTGGGGTCTCCAGGTATTGTCAAAGGCGGGGCGCGTGGCGCCCCGCCGGCTGTCAGAACGGGTGCACCCAGTGCACGTTCAGCACCGTGCCTCGGGCGTGGTTCTTGGCCTGCACCTGATCGTACAGGTTCACGAACCACATGTTCTTCTCGTCGGCCTTCCAGAACACGCCGGGCCCGATGGCCAGCACCGAGGACTTGCCGGTGTCGCCATAGGGAAGCTCGGCCTGCGGCGTGACCCCCGACTGGTAGCTGTAGGTGTCGTTCGTGAACTGCTGGAAGTAGTAGCCGTTCAGGCCCACGTGCAGTTCGGGATTGACGGCGTACGACGCGGTGAAGTTGACCCACGCCGCCTGCCCCGCCTTGTCGCTGGTCAGGCCGAAATGCGCCGGGTCGCGCGGGTTGTTGTTGGAGAAGTTGTACAGATAGTTCAGGCGCCAGCTCAGCTCGGTCTTGGGCGTAGGCAGCCAGGTGCCGGCCCAGTAGGGGTTGATCGACCAGAAACCAGAGCCCGGGTTGATGTCGTAGGCCGAGCTGTATTTCCCGGTCGGCACGATGACGTCGAGTTCCATGCGCTGCGAGTACACCGGCCGCCCGCCGCTGAACACCGGGTTGAACTGCAGGTAGGCGCCCAGCGTGAGATCGCCGAAGCCGTTTTCCGAATTCAGCTTGTTCAGCGACGTGGCGTCGAAGCTGGGATCGAATCGCAGCAGCGGAAGCAGGCCCGTGAAGCCCAGGTGCGCCGAGCCGCCGAAAAAGGTCTTGTCGGTCGTGTAGGCGAGCTGGTTGAGCATCAGCAGCACGTCGATGTTGGGGTTCTTGAACCCCGGCGAATCGTTGCCGTTGTTGTCCTCGATGTGGTTGAGGTGCTGGTACTGGTAGTAGCCCAGGTAGGCCAGGCCGGGCTTGGTCGCACCGAAGCCGTCGAAAAAGCTCGTGCCGCCCAGGTTGATGCCGGCCGGCTCCAGGTTGCCCGCCTGCGCCGGCGGCAGCGCGCATGCGGCTCCCAGCGCGAGCGCGCCGATTGCCGCGCGCATCCATGTGCTACTTGCATTGCCCTTCATCTTGTCGTCCTCGTGTGGTTCTTGTGGTGACTGGCGAACTCCCGGACGGGCTCCGGATGCAAGCATCCCCCCTCGGCGCCCGAGCCCAGGCCCATACGCCACGCTAACGTGGCTTGCAGGCGGGGGCATTATGTTTGGCCGCCGCTGCTTGTCGTAGAGGCCTGTGCGCCTAGCAGCTATCGCGATTCGATATGAGGGATAACCCGCAGCTCGAGCTCTCCGGGCTGCGCAGCGCAGGCCCTGCGTCGCGCTGCCCGCGTCGCCAGGTGGCCGCGATTCACGCACGCGTCATGGGCCGATCACGCCCGATTCATCTCCGGGCAAGGCACTCGCATCTAGCATGGACAGGGTGAAGCGCGCAGCGAGCCTGCGCAGCCGAGCCACCAGGGGAGTTCCACGACAAGGCCGCGAAGGCCGGCAAGCAGCACGACCCATACGGTGCATCGCCATGAAAAAGCTTCTCCTTCTTGCCCTCTGGGGCATCTGCTCCGTCTGCCAGGCCGGCACCGGGTACTACGTGACCTTCGTCAACGAAACCGATATGCCGCTGACCCTCGACTTCTACCATCAGGACGGGTGGTACCTGTACGATTTCGGACAGACCCACACCATCGAGCCCCACCAGAAAATCGAGCTGTACACCGAAAACAAGGCCAAGGGCCCCGGCGTCGCGGGCGTTCGAGTATCGAGCGGCCAGTACGAAGGCAGTCGGATCGAGGTCTGGCAGAATTTCAAGGGAAGCGTCAAGCCGCCCTTCGAGTCGACCCACAGCATCCAGACCGCGGAGACGTTCTATCTGCGCTCGCTCGACATGGGCCAAATCCTGCAGCACAGCGTCGGCACCAACAATCCCGACATCATCACGAAAATCAGGGGAACGGAAGACGGCTTTTTCAACACCGCCTATGCCACGGTGATTTTCCCGAGATTCGCCGCAGCGGCCTCTTGCGAGAGTTTCCGGGTGGCCGGCAATATGGTGTCGGGCTATTGCTACAACTCCGGGCCGCTGATCGAGCGCCGATATGTCGAGATCGACACCGCGCCATGCAGGGCGCGCTACGGCGAACAATTCAACATCGACAACCTCAACGGCGTGCTGACCTGCATCCCGCCGAAACCGCCGATCGGCAGCGCACGCCCCTGATCGTGCGATCCGGCGGGGCGCGAAACACGCCCCGCCGGCAATACTCGGCACCGTGCCGCAGCTGCAAAACACCCCTGAAGATCCGCGCCGCCTGAGCGTCAAAGGCACGATGTTTCGCGAAGCTCGCGCGCGGCCGCACTTACTTCCCCCTTGAAAATTGGCGCATGAAGCCCTGCTCATGCGCTTATTGCCCACACGGAACCGAAGTTTTCACAAGCTCCCTACCATCCGGCACATCGATCGCATATCGGCCGATCACGCAAACAGGGTCGCTGGGGCGGGGAGGCCCGGAAGGTGGAAAATCCTCAAAAGCTTTTGACATACCAGCAGCTTTTCTATTTTTCCCTGGCCAGCCTGGGGTTGCAGGCTGCCGGCGCATTCGAGGTCAACAACGCCAGCGGGCTTTTCAAGTTTCTCGGAGCCTCCGACCAGCAGGTCGGCTGGCTGTGGCTGATACCTCCGGTCACCGGGCTGATCGTGCAGCCGGTGCTGGGGCAGGTCAGCGACCTCGTCGACACCCGGTACGGAAGACGAACCCCGTTCATCTACGGCGGCGCCGTGCTGGCCTGCCTGAGCCTGCTGGTGCTGTCGTTCTCGGAGGCGCTGTGGCTGACCGCGGCGATGGTGCTGTTCCTGAGCTGCAGCATCAACTGCTCCACCGAGGGCCTGCGCTCGCTGACCGGCGACCTGACGCCGAACCGGCAGAAGTCCAAGGCCTTCGCGTGGCAGGCCGTGTTCGGATCCCTGGGGGCCATGATGGCCAGCGCGATCCCCTGGTTGCTCAATGCCACCCACCTTTTCGTCCAGCCCAGCGACGCGGGCTTCAGGATTCCCGCCGTGCTGAAGGTCTCCTTCTTTCTCGGCGCGCTGATCGTGTTCCAGACCGCGCAGGCGATGGTGCGTCGCGTCCGCGAGGCGCCAGGGCATGTCGCACAGGTCGCGCAGGCCGCGCGCCCCCGGGTTGGCCTGCTGCGCTTTTGCGCACGCCTGGCCTGCGAGCTGTACGACAACACCCGGCGCACTCCGCAGGTCATCAGGCGCATGTTCGTCGTGCAGGTGCTGACCTGGGCCGGGCTGTTCTGCGTGTGGATCTACTTCGGCCTTGCGTTGGCGCAAACCGTCTACGGCCTGCCGCCGGGGGTCGACGTGTCGTCGAGCACGCGGTACCAGGCTCTGCTGACCAAGGGGGTGATCCAGTCCGGGGTCTGCTTTGCGATCTACCAGCTGGTCGGGGTGGTCTACACCCTGGCGCTGCCGGCACTCGCCGAGCGCTTCGACCCCAATCGCGTGCATGCCGTGTCGCTGCTGGCCGGAGCCGCGGCGCTGCTTTCGATGCCCCTACTGGCGAATATCTGGTATGTCTACGTCGCCATGATCGGTTTCGGCATCTTCTCGGGCAGCCTGAACACCCTGCCCTACGCCATCGTGGCGGCCGAGGTTCCTCCCCCCAAGATGGGCGCGTGCCTGGGCATCTTCAATATCACGATCACGATTCCCCAGATCCTCTGCGGACTGGTCATCGGCCCGCTGAACCGCTCGCTGTTCGGCAACCATGCGATGTTCACCATCGGCCTGGCCGGAGGGCTGATCGGCGTCGCCGGAGTCCTGCTGCTGCGCCAGCAGGGCATCGATCTGCTGCGCATGGTCTACGAGTCGATCGCCCGCCTGCTGCGGCGGGCCGCCCGCGACTCCTGACCCCGCTGCCCGCAGGCGCCGGGTGGGGCTTCGGGCCCACCCGGCGCCGATCGGCCTGAGTATGATCTGGATCAACGCCGCGATCGACATACCGGGAACACTGGGAACCGTGCGCCGGGGAGGCTTCGACGCTTCGGCTTCCTCCGCATTTGCCGGTTTCCGAGGGGCATACCTTGCGCGCCAGGCGCCCACACGACTGCTCGATGCCCCAAAGCTGGCTGCGCCGGCTGTTGCGGGAGCTGGCCGGACTCGGCGCCGTCCTGCTGTTCGCGCTGGCAGCCGCGCCGGTACAGGCCGCCCCTCGGGTACTGCGTGTCGTCACCGACAACAACTACCCTCCCTACCTGTTCCTGAACAGCCAGGGACGCCCCGAGGGCTACCTGGTCGACCTGTGGAAGCTCTGGCAGGCCAAGACCGGAGTCAAGGTCGAGCTCGAGCCCATGCAGTGGGCGCAGGCCCAGCGAGCGATGCACGATGGCCGGGCCGACGTGATCGACATGATCTTCCGCACTCCGGTGCGCGACCAGCTCTACGAGTTTTCCCGCCCCTACTCCACGCAGACCGTGGGCATCTACGTGGATCACGACATCGCGGGAATCACCGGTCCACGCTCGCTGCGGGGTTTCACCATCGGGGTCGAGCGCGGCGATGCCTGCATCGACAAGCTCGGCAGCCTGGGCATCACGCGCCTGGCCGCCTTTCCCAACTACATGGGGATCCTGGACGCCGCCAGGTCGGGCGCCATCAAGATGTTCTGCATGGACGATGACCCGGCGAACTACTACTTGTACCTGTTGCGGGACCAGCTGCGCTTCGCCAAGGCCTTCACGCTCTACGAGGGCCACTTCCACTGGGCCGTGAACCGCGGCGACCATGCCACGTTCGCGCTGGTGACGCACGGCATGCAGATGATCACTCCGGCCGAGCGGGCGGCGTTGCGACGCAAGTGGTTCTCGCAGCCTCTGCAGTTCAGGCCCTACCTGCGCGCGCTGGGAATCGGCGCCGCGGCCGGGCTGGCCGTGCTGGCGGTCGCGGCCGCCTGGATCTGGTTGCTGCGAAGTGCGGTGCGAAGCCGCACCGCCGAGATCTCGGCCAAGAACGAGCAGTTGCAGCTGCAGTCGCGGGAGCTGGTGGCGGAGCACGCGAAGCTGCTGGGACTGCTCGACAACACCCCCGACGCCATGTGGCTGAAGGACCCGCAGGGCACCTACGTGCACTGCAACGCCGCGGCGGCCAACCTCATCGGCCTGCCGCGCGAACAGGTCATCGGGCGCAGCGATGCGCAGATCCATTCCGATGCCGGCCTGGTCGCGCTGGCGCGCAGCATCGACCGGGAAGTCATGCACAGCGGAAGCATCCACCGTTCCGAGGAGACGGTGGTCGGCCGCGACAACGTGGCGCGCGACATCGAAGTGCTCAAGGTTCCCATCCGGGCTCCGGACGGGGAGATCCTGGGGGTGCTCGGCGTCGGCCGGGATATCAGCGAGCGCAGGCGCGCGGAGCATGAGCAGCAACTGGCCGCCGTCGCCTTCGAGAGCCAGGACGGGATGATCGTGACCGACTCGAACGGGATCATCGAGCGCGTGAACAGCGCATTCACGCGCATCACCGGATATGCCCCGGCCGACATTGTCGGCAAGCCGCCCGCCGTGCTGCGCTCGGGTCGATACGGACCCGACTTCTACGACAAGATGCGCGCCGAACTGTCCGCGCAGGGGATCTGGCGCGGGGAAATCGTCGATCGTCGCCGCAACGGGGAACTCTTCACGGCGCGTGTGTCGATCGCTTCGGTGACCGATGCGCAGGGGCGACTCCTGCACTACGTCGGAACCTTCCAGGACATCACCGTCGAGCACCAGGCGCGCCAGGAAGCCGAGCACCTCAAGCTGTTCGATCCGCTGACCAACCTGCCCAATCGCAGCCTGCTGGACGACCGGATCGCCCATGCGCAGGCCAGCAGCGCCGAGTCCCAGCAGTTCGGCACGGTGCTGATGATCGACCTCGACGACTTCCAGCGCGTCAACGACGCGCTGGGCCACAGTGTCGGCGACGAGTTGCTCGTCGAGGTCGGGCGGCGCATCCAGTGGGCCGTGCGCGAGGGCGACACCGTCGGACGATTCAGTGGCGACAACTTTGTCGTGGTGGTCGAGGACCTGGGCCCGGAACAGGCCCACGCGGCGACGCGAGCCATGGAGATCGCCGAGAAGGTTCGGCACGCCATCGCGGAGCCGGTTCGCCTGGATGGCCAGGCCCTGGTGTGCACGGCCTCGGTCGGCGCGACCGTGTTCCTGGGCACCGCGGCGAAGTATGGCGTGTTGCTGCGCAAGGCCGAACTGGCCATGTACAAGTCCAAGCAGCGCGGAGGCAATACCTCGCGCATGTTCGAGGACGAAATGCAGGCCGAGGTCGAGGCGCGCACGCGCCTGGAGTCCGAGCTGCGCGTGGCCATCGAGCAGCAGCAGTTCGTGCTGCACTACCAGCCACAGGTCGATGACCAGGGACGCTGGATCGGGGCCGAGGCGCTGGTGCGATGGCAGCATCCGCAACGCGGACTTGTGTACCCGGGAGAGTTCATCGCGCTGGCCGAGGACACCGGGCTGATCGAGCCCATCGGACGCTGGGTGCTGGCGCAGGCGTGCAGCAGGCTGGCGCAATGGTCCTGCCACGAGGCCTTGCGCGAGCTCACGCTGTCGGTCAACGTCAGCACGCGCCAGTTCCGCTCTGCCGGATTCGTCCAGGAAGTCCTCGACGAGCTCGCTCGCTTCGGCACGCGCCCCGACCGGCTGAAGCTGGAGATCACCGAAAGCGTGGCCATCGACGACTTCGACACCTCGGTGGCGAAGTTGCAGACCTTGCGCGACGCGGGGATCCTGCTTTCGATCGACGACTTCGGCACCGGCAACTCGTCGCTCACGTACCTCACCCGGCTGCCGCTGCACCAGTTGAAGATCGACAAATCCTTCGTCGACGAACTGCCGGCCAGCCACAGCGCGGCGATGGTGGCACAGACCATCATCGCGATGGGCAGCGGACTCGGCCTGCATGTGATCGCCGAGGGCGTGGAGACGCGCGAGCAGCGGCAGTTCCTGGCCGCGCATGGCTGCCATGCCTACCAGGGCTACCTGTTCAGCAGGCCGGTCCCGCTGGCGGAGTTCGAGCGCAATGCGGACGCCGAGCCGAAGTCCCGACCCACGACCGCGTAAGAGCCCCAGCCAAAGGACCCCCGTTCATGCGAGCAAGGTGGATTGCCAGTGTCGCACTGTGCCTGTTCGCGGGCTCGGCCCACGCGCGCGCGACCAACCTGGTCGTCGCCACGGTCGACAACGCGCAGATGCTGCAGATGCAGCGACTCACTCCGGTGTTCGAGCAGCAGCACCCGGGCATCAAGGTCCGCTGGGTCGTCCTGCCCGAGGGCTCGCTGCGCAGGACCGTGGCCACCGACATCACGACGCAGGGCGAGCAGTTCGACGTCGTGACCGTCGGCATGTACGAAACCCCGCTGTGGGCGCGGCGAGGCTGGCTGCAGCCGCTGCGCCTGGATGCCGGCTACGACATGGCCGACCTGCTGCGACCGATCCGCGAGGGCCTGTCGTGGCGCGGCGAGCTCTACGCGGCGCCGTTCTACGGCGAGAGCTCGATGCTGATGTACCGCAAGGACCTGCTGCGCCAGGCCGGCCTGCGCATGCCCGCGCAACCGACGTGGAGCCAGGTCGCCGGGCTCGCGGCCAGGCTGAACGATCCGGCACATGGAGTGCACGGCATCTGCCTGCGCGCCAGGCCCGGCTGGGGCGAGAACATGTCCCTCGTGACCACGATGGTCAACAGTTTCGGGGGGCAGTGGTTCGACATGAGCTGGCGCCCGCAACTGCTCGGAAGGCCCTGGTTGCAGGCCGTCGGGCTGTACGTGGACCTGCTGCGCAAGTACGGCCCGGCAGACGCGGCGGATCGAAATTTCAACGCCAACCTGGCGCTGTTCGAGCAGGGGGACTGCGCGATGTGGGTCGACGCCTCGGTCGCGGCCGGCTTCGTCACCAACCCCAGCTCGAGCAAGGTGGCCGATGACGTCGGCTTCGCGCCCGCGCCGGTACAGGTCACGGCCAGGGGCTCGCACTGGCTGTGGGCGTGGGCACTGGCGATCCCGGCCGATGTGGGCGCCGCCCAGGCCGCTGCGGCGAAAAGCTTCATCGAGTGGGCGACGTCGCGCGACTACGTGCGACTGGTCGCACAGCGCTTCGGCTGGGGCCTGGTTCCTTCGGGAACGCGCGACTCCACCTACGCCGATCCGCGCTTCCAGGCTGCGGCGCCCTGGGCGCATGTGGAATGGCAGGCCATCGAAAGCGCCGACCCGCGCGATGCCACCTTGCCCAGGAGCCCGTACACGGGAGTTCAGATGGTGGAGATCCCTGAATTCCCGGCCATCGGCGACGAGGTCGGACGCCAGATCAGCCTGGCCGTGCGCGGGCGGATCAGCGTCGAGCAGGCGCTCGCCACGGCGCAGACGGCCACCCGACACGAAATGCTTCTTGCCGGGTACCGCTGACCCAGGGCCGCCTGAGGATTCGCCGAAGCCGCTTGGCGCGGCTTCAGTCGGGAAAGGCCTCGGAATCGATTTCCGCCAGCGTGCCGGGCGCGTAGCGTGCGCCGACCACGTTGCCCTGGTGGATCATGGACTGCAGGCGCCGCAGCGTCGCGTCGTCCAGGCGCAGGTCGAGCGCCCCCAGGTTTTCCTGCAGGTGCTGCTCGCTGGTGGTGCCCGGGATGACGATCAGCTGCTCGTCCTGCGCCAGCAGCCAGGCCAGCGCGAGCTGCGCCGGTGTGCAGCCGAGTTGCGCCGCCAGGGCCTCGAAGGGCGGCAGCAGCTCGAGGTTGCGCGCATAGGCCTGCGGCGCGAAGCGCGGCATGCCGCGGCGAATGTCCTTCGGCGCCAGGGTCTCGACTTCGCGCAGGCGCGCGCCGAGAAAGCCCCGCGCCAGCGGGCTGAACGCCACCAGCGCGACGCCGAGCTCGCGGCAGGCGGCGAGCATCGCGATCTCCGGGTTGCGGGTCCACAGGGAATATTCGTTCTGCACCGCCGCGATCGGATGCACCGCATGCGCCCGGCGCAAGGTCTGCGCCGACACCTCGGACAAGCCGATCGATCGCACCTTGCCCTCGCGCACCAGCTCGGCCAGCGCGCCCACGCTGTCCTCGAGCGGAACGCTCTTGTCCCAGCGGTGCAGGTAGTACAGGTCGATGACCTCGGTGCGCAGGCGGCGCAGGCTTTGCTCGCAGTTGCGTCGCAGGGTCTCGGGCCGACCGTCGATCACGCGCTTGCCGTCGACCCCGGCCATGCCGCCCTTGCTGGCCAGGAAGATGCGCCCGCGATGCGGCGCCAGCACGCGCCCCAGCAGCTCCTCGTTGGCACCGAAGCCGTACAGCGCCGCGGTGTCGAACAGTTCCACGCCGAGGTCGAGCGCGCGCAGCAGCACTCGCTCGGCCTGTTCGGGCGCCGGCGGCACGCCGTAGGCGTGGCTGAGGTTCATGCAACCCAGCCCGATGGGCATCACCTGCCCGGGGCCCAGGAGCCTGGGCGGCAGAGGTCGAGCCTGCTCGCGGGTGGATTGCGCCATGGCCTCAGCCCTGCGATGCAAGCTGCCTTTCCAGGCGGTCGAGCACGCGGTAGCAGGGCAGCACCGACGCCACGCTGGCATTGGGTTCACGCCCTTCGCGAATGGCCGCGAAGAACTCGCGATCCTGCAGCTCGATTCCGTTCATCGACACGTCGACCTTGCTGACGTCGATGGGCTGGTCCTTGCCGTCGACCAGGTCGTCGTAGCGCGCGATGTAGGTGCCGTTGTCGCAGATGTAGCGAAAGAAGGTTCCCAGCGGCCCGTCGTTGTTGAACGACAGCGACAGGGTGCAGATGGCTCCGCTGCTGCTCTTGAGCTGGATGCTCATGTCCATCGCGATGCCGAGTTCGGGGTGGATCGGCCCCTGCACGGCATGCGCCTGCACGATCTCGCCGCCGGACTGCCACGCGAACAGGTCCACCGTGTGCGCCGCGTGGTGCCACAACAGGTGGTCGGTCCAGCTGCGCGGCTGGCCCAGCGCGTTCATGTTGGTGCGCCGGAAAAAGTAGGTCTGCACGTCCATCTGCTGCACGCGCAGCTCGCCGGCGTCGATGCGCCGGTGCACCCACTGGTGGCTGGGGTTGAAGCGCCGTGTGTGCCCGACCATCGCCACCAGGCCGCTGCGCTTTTGCTCGTCGACCACCGCCTGCGCGTCGTCCAGGCTGTCGGCCAGCGGGATCTCGACCTCCACGTGCTTGCCGGCGCGCAGGCACTGCAGCGCCTGCGCGGCGTGCATCTGCGTCGGGGTGCACAGGATCACCGCATCCACCTCGGGCAGCGCCACGCTGTCGGCCAGGTCGGTGGTGACGTGACGCACACCGTACTTCTCGGCGACCGCGCGGGTCTTGTCGAGTTCACGCCCGACCAGCGACACCACCTCGACCCCGTCGATGTTGCGAATCGCGTCCAGGTGCTTGATGCCGAAGGCGCCGGCACCGGCCAGCGCGACCTTGATGGCTTGGGTCATTGCGGGTTCTCCAGGATCAGGTGCCCCACCGCCGTGTTCGACGCAGGGACGTGATAGAAGCGGTGCGCCACGCGCGGCGGCGGTCCGCCGGCGAGGTCGCCCATGGCGCCGCGCGCGATCAGCCACATCACCAGCTCGATGCCCTCCGAGCCGGCCTCGCGCACGTAGTCGATGTGCGGCAGCTGGGCCAGGCCGACCGGGTCGTCGATCAGGCGGTCGAGGAAACGGTTGTCCCACTCGCGGTTGATCAGCCCGGCGCGCGGGCCCTGCAACTGGTGGCTCATGCCGCCGGTGCCCCAGATCTGCACCTTGAGGTCGGCGTCGAAGCGCTCGACGGCGCGCCGGATCGCCTGGCCCAGCGCCAGGCAGCGCCGCCCCGACGGCACCGGATATTGCACCACGTTGACGGCAAAGGGAATCACCGGGCAGGGCCACGCCTGCGGCTGGCCGCACATCAGCGACAGCGGCACGGTCAGGCCGTGGTCGACGTCCATGCGGTTGACGATGGTCAGGTCGAAGTCGTCCTGGATCACCGATTGCGCGATATGCGAGGCCAGCTCCGGATGCCCGATCACCGGCGGCACCGGGCGCGGGCCCCAGCCTTCGTCGGCGGGCTCGAAGCGCGCTGCGGTGCCGATGGCGAAGGTCGGGATCATCTCCAGGCTGAACGCGGTGGCATGGTCGTTGTAGACCAGGAAGATCACGTCCGGGGGGTTGTCGCGCAACCACCGGCGCGAGAACTCGTAGCCGGCGAACAAGGGCTGCCAGTACGGCTCGGCCGTCTTGCCCAGGTCCATCGCCGCGCCGATCGCCGGCACGTGCGAGGTGTACACACTCGAGGTGATTCGTGCCATCAGGCGCTCCCGTTGCCCTGCCCGGCCGGCGCTTCGCCGATGCGCCGGTTGCCCTCCACCGAGCGTCCGCCGCGCAGCATCATGTCGCGGTATTCCTGCTCGCTCAGGCCGGTCATGCTGCCGGCCATCTGCTGGAAGGACTTGCCGTCGGTGGCGCCGATCTTGGCCAGGAAATAGATGTTGCCGCCGAGCTGGATGCAGCGGTTGAGGTCGCGCGCCAGCACGGCGAGCTTTTGCTCCTCGCTCATCGGCCACTCGTCGAGGTAGGCGCGTTCGTCGGCCTTGAAGCGGGCGCGGTTCTCCGCCTTCATCAAGGACATGCAGAACTGGTTCAGGTGGTATCCCAGGCGCGACATGTCGGCATCGAAGATGGTCGTGCCGGGAATGTCCTTGTAGGGTTTGTCGAGTGCCATCGCGGCCTCCTCAGCCGAGCTCGGGCCAGTACAGACGCATCGGATTGTCCACCAGCAGCTTGCGCTGCAGTTCGGGCGTGGTCGCGATGTGCGGGATGAAGTCGACCAGCAGCCCGTCGTCGGGCATGTGGTTCTTGAGGTTCGGATGCGGCCAGTCGGTGCCCCACAGCACGCGGTCGGGGAAGGTGTCGACGATGCGCCGCGCGAACGGCACGACGTCCCGGTAGGCCGCCATCTCGCCGTGCAGGGCCGGCGGGCCCGCGACCGACAGGCGCTCCGGGCAGCTGACCTTGGACCAGACGTTGGCGTGCTCGCGCATGAAGCGCACGAACAGCTCGAACTCGGGGCCGTCGACCGGTTTGGTCACGTCGGGGCGGCCCATGTGGTCCACCACCACCGTGGTCGGCAGGGCCGTGAAGAAGTCCCACAGCTCGGGCAGGTCGACGGCCTCGAAATAGATCACCACGTGCCAGCCCAGCGGGGCGATGCGCGCTGCGACTTCCATCAGCTCGTCGCGCGGCGTGAAGTCGACCAGGCGACGCACGAAGTTGAAGCGCACGCCGCGCACGCCGGCGGCGTGCATGCGCTGCAACTCGGCGTCGGTGACGTCGCGCCGCACCGTGGCCACGCCGCGGGCGCGTCCGCCGGAATGCTCCAGCGCGTCGATCATCGCGCGGTTGTCGGCGCCGTGGCAGGTGGCCTGCACGACCACGTTGCGCGAAAAGCCCAGGTGGTCGCGCAGCGCGAACAACTGCTCGCGCGATGCATCGCACGGCGTGTACTTGCGCTCGGGGGCATAGGGAAACACGTCCCCGGGGCCGAACACGTGGCAGTGCGCGTCGACGCTGCCCGGCGGAACCCGGAAGCGCGGGCGCGACGGGCCCTGGTACCAGTCCAGCCAGCCGGGAGTCTTTTCGAAGACCATGGTGCTCAATCCTTGTCGTTGTCGCGCGCTGCGCGCAGCAGGCGGTCGGCCTCGGTGCGCCAGTCGGGGCTGCGCGCGAAACCCGGCTCGCCGCGCCGGCCGAACACGCCGTGGTCGGCGAGATCGGCCACCCAGGCCTGGCGCTCGGCGCTGCCGGCTGCCGACCAGGGCTCGAGCCCGGCCTCCTGCACGGTGCGAGCGACCTCGCGCATTTCCTCGCTGCGCCGGCGCCCATGCTCGATCACGCGCTGGAAAAAGTACGCGCCCTGGCGCTCCCAGTCGATGCCGGGGAAGGTTTCGGCGAGCGATGCAAGCACCGCATCCTCGACGCCGTAGGCACGCGCCGCGCTGAAGCTCTCGATGACCATCGCTTCCAGGCCCTTGATCATCACGCTGCGGCACATCTTGGTCGCCGAGACCACGCCCAGGCGTGCGTCGCCGAAACGCGCGCCGGCGAAGCCCAGGGCCCGCAGCGCCGGCTCCAGCTCGTGGGCATGGGCGCCGCCCAGCAGCATCGGAACCTTGCTGCGGTACGGCGGCACCGAGGTCATCACCGCGGCCTCGACATAGCGCCCGCCGGCACCGTCCACCGCCTGCGCGGCCCGCGTCTTCGCCCCCGGCGACGCCGAGTTGACGTCGACGAACCAGCAGCCGGCGCGCAGCGACGCCGCGCACTCGCTGGCCACCGCCACGGCCTGGCTGGCCGTGACCGCGCTGAACAGCAGGTCGCAGGAGCCGGCCAGCTCGGCGGCCGAGGCCGCCGTCGCGATGCCGTGGGCACGCGCGTGCTCGCGCAGTTCGGCGCCCTGCCCGTCGGCCAGCTTGCGGTCCCAGGCCAGCACATGAGGCAGGCCCAGCGCGCGCAGGTCCTCGGCGACGATGCGCCCGACCTCGCCGTAGCCGATCAGGCCCACCCGCCAGGCGCGCGCTGCCTCTTGCATGTCGTCCATGTCGGGCGGGTGCTCAGTCGATGTAGCGCAGGCCGGCCTTTTCCAGCGGCTCGCGCATCTTGTACATGTCCAGCCCGAGCACGCCGGACGCCAGCTTGGCGCGCTTGTCGGTCTCGTTGGCCTCGCGCGCCGCCGCGGCCTCGGCGGTGGCCGCGGCCACCGCCGCCGGCACCACCACGACGCCGTCGTCGTCGGCCACGATCACGTCGCCGGGGTTGACCTGCGCGCCGGCGCACACCACCGGGATGTTCACCGAGCCGAGCGTGGCCTTGATGGTTCCCTTGGCGCTGATGTAGCGACTCCACACCGGGAACTGCATGGCCGTGAGGTCCTTCACGTCGCGCACGCCGGCGTCGATGATCAGGCCGCGCGCACCCTGGGCCCGGAACGACGTCGCCAGCAGGTCGCCGAAATAGCCGTCGCTGCACTCGGCGCTGACCGCAGCCACCACCACGTCGCCGGCGCGGATCTGCTCGGCCACCACGTGCATCATCCAGTTGTCGCCCGGGTGCAGCAGCACCGTCACCGCCGTGCCGCACACGTGGGCTCCGGCGTAGATGGGGCGCATGTAGGGCTTCATCAGGCCGACCCGGCCCATGGCCTCGTGCACGGTGGCGGAGCCGAAGCGCGACAGCGCCTGCACGGCATCGGCGTCGGCGCGCCGGATGTTCCGGTGCACCACTCCCAGGTTGTTGAGTTGGCTCATCGAGGTTCCTCGTGGTTCAAAGCCCGCGCGCCTTGAGCGCGGCGTCCAGTCGCGGATACACCCGGCGCGCGTTGCCTTCGTAGATCTTGGCGCGCTGCTCCGGGTCGATGGCGGCGGCTTCGATGTAGCGCATGGTGTCGTCGTAGTGGTGCCCGGTGAGCGGGTCGATGCCGCGCACCGCGCCGATCATCTCCGACGCGAACAGGATGTTGTCCACCGGGATCACGCGCGTCAGCAGGTCGATGCCGGGCTGGTGGTACACGCAGGTGTCGAAAAAGATGTTGTTCAGCAGGTGATCCTGCAGCAGCGGCTTTTTCAGCTCCTGCGCCAGGCCGCGGAAACGCCCCCAGTGGTAGGGAACCGCGCCGCCGCCATGGGGAATGACGAACTTCAGGGTCGGGAAGTCCTTGAACAGGTCCCCGGTGAGGCATTGCATGAAGGCCGTCGTGTCGGCGTTCAGGTAGTGTGCGCCGGTGGTGTGGAAGCAGGCATTGCAGCTGGTGCTCACGTGCACCATGGCCGGAATGTCGTACTCGACCATCTTCTCGTAGATGGGATACCACCAGCGGTCGGTCAGCGGCGGCTCCTTCCAGTGACCACCCGACGGGTCCGGGTTCAGGTTGATGGCGACGAAACCGTAGTCCTTCACGCAGCGCTCGAGCTCGGGGATCGACGTGCGCGGATCCACGCCGGGCGACTGCGGCAGCATGGCCGCCCCGATGAAATGCTCGGGGAACAGCCCGGACACGCGATGGCACAGCTCGTTGCAGATGCCGGCCCAGGTCGAGCTGGTGTTGAAGTCGCCGATGTGGTGCGCCATGAAGCTGGCGCGCGGAGAGAAGATGGTCAGGTCGCTGCCGCGCTGGCGCATCAGGCGCAGCTGGTTGGACTCGATGCTCTCGCGCAGCTCGTCGTCGCTGATGCGCAGATCGGAGACCTTCGGCCCGAGCTCGGGCGTGGACAGGTTGTCGATCTGCGCCTTGCGCCATTGCTCCAGCGCCTTCGGCGCCGTGGTGTAGTGGCCGTGGCAATCAATGATCATCGGGGGTTCTCCGCTAGTCCAACGAGGGATACGGCTGCACGCGGCTTCGGGTGCATCGGCGGGCCCGCGCGCGATCCCATCGCTCCCGCGCCGTCACCCGCCGGTCGCGCGGGGGTCGGTTGGGTATGGGATCCAAAGTTCCATTATGGCAAGCCCGCTCGGCGCGTCCTAGAGCCCGCGCTGAGCTAGCAGCTATCACGAATTGATATGGTCGACCTCGTGCCCGCGGTTGCGCGCCAGCTCCATCAGCAAATCCACCGCGTGTCGAATCAACGGCGTGCTCGGCTTGGTCGCCGACGTGGCCAGGAACAGCCGGCTGTACAGCCGGGGCTGCGTCAACTCGCGCACCGAGAACGCCTCCGGGCGGCCCCCGGCCAGCACCGCGGCACGCGTCAGCACCGCGTGCCCATGACCGCTGCGAACCAGGTCGAGCATCGACTGCACGCCCGAGACCTCCCACGCCACCTGCAGCTTGATGCGCGACAGCGCCGCCTGGTTCTCGATGACCCGGCGTATCGCATGGGTTCGCTCCGGGATGACCAGCGGGTAGGCCCCCAGCCCGGCGAACTCCACCTCCGCCGCCTGCTGGCCGCCCTGGCCGCCCTGGCCGCCCTGCCCGTGCCGCCCCGCCTGCGCCGGGCTGACCAGGCACAGGGCCTCCTCGAACACCGGCTGCACCTCGATGGCTTCCTGGGTCTGCGGGTTCAGCACCAGGCCCACGTCGACGCGCCCGGTGGCGATCCATTCCGTGATGTGCGCGGACAAGCCCTCGACGATGGCCAGGCGCGCCTTCGGCAGGTGCCGCTCGAAGCCCTGCACCAGCGGCAGCGTGAGCAGGCGCCCCATGCTCGGCGGCAGGCCGATCACGACCCGCCCCGTCGGCTCGTCGCGACCGGCTTCCAGGTCCTCGCGGGCCTGCGCCACCAGTTGCAGGATGCCCACCGCATGCTCGAACAGTCGCTTGCCGGCCTCGGTCAGCACCACGCCGCGCCCGGTGCGCTGAAGCAGCACCGCGCGCAGGTCGGTTTCCAGCAGGCGAACCTGGCGGCTGAGCGCCGGCTGCGCGATGTCGAGCAGCACGGCGGCCTTGCTGAAGCTGCCGACCTCGGCCACGCGCACGAAATACTCGAGTTGCTTGAGGTTCATGCGGGTTATTGGAGCACCTTCGCGCGTCGCGTCGGCGCCGCCACGGGCGCCACGCCCGCGCCCGCACGCTCAGCGAGGCGCCATGCGCAATGCGCCGTCGAGCCGGATGGTTTCGCCGTTGAGGTAGGTGTTGCGCACCACGTGCGCGGCCAACTGCGCGATCTCCCGCGGCTGTCCCAGGCGCTTGGGGAACGGCACGGAGGCGCCCAGCGACTCCTGCACCTCCTGCGGCAGCGCGGCCATCATCGGGGTGTCGAACAGCCCGGGGGCCACCGTCACCACACGGATGCCATGCGAGGCCAGGTCGCGCGCCAGCGGCAGGGTCATTGCGGCCACGCCGCCCTTGGAGGCCGAGTACGCGGCCTGCCCGATCTGGCCGTCGAAAGCCGCCACCGAAGCGGTCATCAGCACCACGCCGCGCTCGTCGTCGGCCAGCGCCGGCAGCGTGGCGATTCGCGCCGCGCACAGGCGAACGACGTTGTAGCTGCCGATGAGGTTGATGCGAACCGTGCGCTCGAAGTCGTCCAGCGGCGCGGCCGAGCCGTCGCGCGAGACCACGCGCCGGGCTCCACCCACGCCGGCCATGTGCATGATCACGCGCGCCACGCCATGCGCCTGCTCGGCGCGCTCGATGGCCTGCTGCATGGCCGCGGCGTCGCTGACGTCGGCCACCAGCGCCACGCCGCCGATGTCGGCGGCCACGGCCTGCGCGCGCTCGGCGTTGACGTCGAGCACCGCCACCTTCGCGCCCTGGCCGGCCAGCTCGCGGGCCACGGCCTCGCCCAGCCCCGAGCCGCCGCCGGTCACCAATGCGCTTTGTCCTTGAATGTCCATGATCCGTTCAACAGGAAGAAAACCATCAACCGGCCGCGATGGACGCTGCGGCGGATGCCGGCGCGCCATCGGCCAGCCCCGCCTCCACGCGCTCGGCAGCCACGCGCAATGCCCGCATGCACCGTTCGTCCAGTGCGCTGCCGACCATGCGCTGCATCATATCCAGGGTCTGCGACACGGGCACCGCCGCGCGATACGGGCGGTCCGCCGAAATGGCGTCGAAAATGTCCGCAGTGGTGATCACCCGGGTTTCCAGAGGGATGTCGGCGGCATGCAGGCCGCGCGGGTAGCCCGCGCCGTCCAGGCGCTCGTGGTGCGCTCCGGCTACGAAGGCCAGTTCGGCGAAGGGCTCGATGCCCTGCAGGATCTGCTCGGTGTAGAGAGCGTGCATGCGCATGGACTTCCATTCGCCGTCGTCGAGCTTGCCGGGCTTGTCGAGCACCGCGTTGCTCACGCCGAGCTTGCCCATGTCGTGCAGCAACGCTCCGCGGCGCAGCCAGCGCCGCCGCGCCGCATCGATGCCCAGTTGCTCGGCGATCAGGTCGGCGTACAGGCCCACGCGTGCGCTGTGCCCGGCGGTGAAGGGGCTCTTGGCGTCGATGATCTGACCGAAGGCCTCGGCGATCTCGTCGAGATAGTCGTCATCCAGCGGCACGCTGTGCTGCGCAGGCTCCAGCGCGTACACGCGCTGCGCCAGCTGCGCGTCGCGCAGGCCGGCCCAGAAGTCGTCGTCGGCCACCTGTTCCAGCGCGCGAACCAGACGGGGGTCGAACCAGCTGCCGCTGCGCAGGCGCGCCTCGGCGAGCGCGGCTTTCGGCCCCTCTGCGGTGTGGAACACGTCGACCACCTGCGCCAGCAGCGCGATGCGCGCATGCAGCGCGATGGCCTCGCCGGCCAGGCCGTCGGGCTTGCCGCCACCGTCCCAGTGCTCGTCGAGTTCGTGGATGGCCCGCGCAACGCTCTCGCCGAAGCGCATCTGGCGCGCGATGTCGGCGCCGCGCTGGCAGCGGGTCTGGATCAGTTCGCGGGAGATGTCCTTGCCGTTCTGGAAAATCTCCAGCGTGGCGCGAAAGCGCTCGGCCAGCCCGGAGCGCAACCCCGTGTGCACGAGCACGAAGCGGGCAACCTGCGGCAGCGAGCTTCCGAGCAGCTTGAAATCGCGCTTGAACTGCAGGTCGTCGGTCAGGTAGAGCTCGCAGATGCGCGCCGCATTGCTGCTGCAGCCGAGATCCTTGAGCAGCAGCGTGTAGTACAGGTCCCAGCATTCGCCGGGGCCCAGGCCGAGGTGATCGGCCAGGGTCATGCCGATGTAGGCGCAGCGCACGCAATGCCCGCGCGGCTGCCCCTCCGTGAGGTCCAGCGCGTGGCTCAACGCCCCGATCAATTCCGACAACTTCAGTTGCTGCATGTTCCGGCTCCGGCCGCGCCTTCCCCCGCCACACCATAGCCGAAGCTACGCGCCGGCGCTCGACGCGGATTCAGGCGGACGCCCGCGCACCCTCGGCGACTCCGCTCTCGGCCGCGGCCAGGCGGGCCAGCAGCCACTGCACGAAGGGATGCTCGGACGACCATGCGCGGCGATCGTGGTGCAGCGCGGCGTGCCACTCGGACACCACGCGCGTGCCCAGGCCGCTGCGCTCCAGCCACGCTGCGACCGGACAGGCGCTTGCCGGGCCGACGATGTCCGCCGCCCCGTGCGCCCATGCCCAGTGCAGGGCCAGCGCGCCCAGCGGACCGTCGATGCGCGCGCCGCGTACACGTGCCTGACGAGCCGCGCACCAGGCCGGCACCTGCTGCGCGGGCATCGGCCGCGCCAGCCCGAAACCCTGCCCCCAGGTGGCCCCCAGCGCGACCACGGCGCCCAGCGTGTCGTCGTCCTGCACGCCCTCGACCACGACCTGCCGGCCGAGGTCCCGCCCCATCTTGATCAGGGTGCTGATCAGGCTGAAGCTGAGCAGCGGCGAACGCCGCAGGTTCAGCGTCAGGCTCTGGTCGACCTTGATGGTGTCGAAGGGCAGCTCGCTGAGCCTGCGCAGACTGCTGTAGCCCGAACCGAGGTCGTCCATGGCCAGCTTGACCCCCAGGCCCGACAGCGCCGCGATGGCGTCGGCCTGGGTCGCGGGATCGAACTCCTGGGTCTCCAGCAGCTCCAGCGTCAGGCGTCGCGGCTCGATGCCGCTGGCGCGCAGCGCCTGCGCGACCCAGTCCGTGCACTGCGGGTGCAGCAGCGTGGTGGGCGGCAGGTTGACCGCCATGTCCAGGTGCAGCCCCTGCGCATCCCAGGTACGCAGCCAGCCCAGCGCCTGCTCGAGCACCATGCGCAGCAGGCGATCGAGCTCGGCGTCTCCCAGCAGCGGCAGGAAATGCCCCGGGGGCACCATCTCGCCTTCGCCCAGGCGCAGACGCGCAAGCGCCTCGACGCGCTGCACGCTCGCGTCGGCCAGATTCAGCACGGGCTGCATATGCAACTGCAGACCGCCGCGGAACAGCGCGGCGCGGTAGGCCTGTGCGACCTCCAGCGGCAGCACCGACGACTGGGCCGACGCCTTGCAGGCCTGCCAGAACTGCGCGGCACGCTGCTGCAGGGACTGCGCGAACTGGCGCATGCGCTGGGCGTGGAACTGACCCGGCCAGGCCCCGAAAAGCACCATCACGAACGCCGCCCCGCCCTGCTGCGAAGGCACCGGGATCGCCATCACGCTGCGCACCCCATGCCCGCGCATCAGCCCGTGCCACATGCGCAGGCGCGGATCGTCGAGGTACTCATCGGTGCTTTGCAGGTGGCCGCTGCGCCATGCGCTTCCGACCAGTCCGCGGCCGGCCGCGGTATCGTCATCCTGGCGCACCTGGTAGCGCGCCTGGCGCAGCTCGGCGGCGATGCCCTCGGCAGCGGGTCCGGCGTCGGCCTCGATCTGGAAACAGCCCTGGGAGTCGGGGCGCATGACCATGCAGGCCAGCATGCCGTCGAGTTCGCCAAGCGGTCGCAACAGCGCGCCCAGCGCGTCGCGCCATGGTGTTCCCGGCCGCGCAAGCGGCTGGTCGAACACCTGGAAATAGTCCGCCAGGGTCTGCTCGTAGGCCTGGATCTGCGCCTGCAGGTCCTCCTGCAGGCGCGCATCGGCGATCTGCACCAGCCGGTACCGGGTGCGTGACATCACCGCAGCGCCGCGCAGGCGCGCCTGGAGTTCCTGGTGCACCAGCGCGCTGCCTCGCGTGAGCATGCTCGCCGCCAGCCCCATCAGGCAGCGGACCCGGCCGCGCTCGCTGCCGAGCCGGCGCGCCTGCTCCCGGTCGGCCTGCGGCCCGAGCAACCAGCCCAGGTGTCGCGCATCGTCGTGCGCCAGGCGTTGCAGGACCGACGGCGCGATGCCGTCGTCCGCGGTCGCCCACTCGCGGCGCAAGCGGGCCTCGTAGGGCTCGGGCGCCAGCACCGCGGGCAGCACCGCGGCGCGCAGCAGCTCGGCGGCGGCGGCGTCGAAGGCGTCGAAGCCGGCCGAGGCGTCCGCCACGCTCGCGGCCGCGCCGCCGAGCTGCCACCACTGCTCGCGCAACGCCTTGCGGCCCTTGACCTCGTACAGCGCCGCGTCGGCCTGGCGCAGGAGTTCCTCGGCGCTGCTCGCGTCCAGGGGCATCAGCGCCAGGCCCAGGCTCATGCCGACGAGCGCGCGCTGCCCCCCGGGCAGCACGAATTCCTGTTCCACCGCGCCGTGCAGGCGCTGCATCACGGCGTCGATCTGCGCCGCATAGGCGTGCTCGTCCAGGTCCTCCAGCACCAGCACGAATTCGTCGCCGCCGAAACGCGCCAGGAAATCGCACTCGCGCATGCGCTCGCGAAGCCGGCGCCCGAACTCGCGCAGCAGGGCATCCCCCGCCTCGTGACCGTGCAGGTCGTTGACGGGCTTGAAGTCGTCCAGGTCCAGCATGCCCAGCGCGAGCATTCCGCCATGCCGACGCGGCCGCTGCAGCGCCTGCGGCAGGTACTGCTCGAGCGCGCGTCGGTTGGGCAGGCCGGTCAGCGCGTCGTGGCGCGCCTGGAACGCGATGGTCTCGCGCGCCTCGTGCAACGCGGTGACGTCGAGCACGCTCCACAGCACGCCGGGCGCGCCATCGGGAAGTTCGATGGGGACCCCGCAGACCTCGCAGATGCGCGGCGAGCCGTCGCGATGGTGCAGGCGCTGCTCGTGGCGCGCTCGCAGCGCACCGCGAGCCGCCTGGCGTGCCAGGCGCGCGAACCGACGCGCCTCGCCAGGCCCGTCGAGCAGGCACTGCACGGGCTGGTCGACGAGTTGCTCGCGAGTGAAGCCGAGCAGCTCGCACAGGGCCGGGTTGACGTCGCGCATCCGGCCCGACCGGTCGACGGTGAACATGCCGGCGGCGTTCTTGTCCATCAGGCTGCGCTGGTAGGCCAGCGAACGCTGCAGCAGCGCCGCGGCATCGCGCTCGCGCCGGGCCAGATCGATGCGGTCGAGGCCACGCGACAATTCCTGCGCCAGGTTGGCCAGCAGATCGCGCAGGTCCTGGTCGTACAGGCCGGCCTGCGAGTCCAGGATGGTCATCACCGCCCAGGTCTGCCCGCCGCGCGCGATCGGCAGCGTGGCCGCCGCGCGGAAGCCGTAGCGGGCCGCGGCGTCGCGCCAGGGATCGAGCTCGGGCGCGCCGACGAAGTCATCGGTGTAGAAGGCCCGCCCCTCGCGCCACGCGCGTCCGGCGAAACCCTGGCCGGCCGGCTCGTCGGCACGCGCCGTGATGACCACCTGCCGCAGGTACTCGGTATGTCCGGCGCTGGCCACGAACCCGAAGCTGCCGTCGGAGTCCGGACGCGCCACGTACATCAGCTTCGCGCCCGCGTAGCGCACGGCCAGCTCGCAGGCCTGCTGCAGCAGGCCCAGGTCGTCGTCGGCCGATGCGATGGCCTGGCTCACCTCGGCCAGCAGCGCGCGGAAATCCGCCAGGCGCTGCAGGCGGTGCTGCGCGCTGTGCAGGCGCTGCCCGGCCTGGCGCATCTCGATCGCGCGCATCGCCTGCCGCCCCAGGCGCGCCAGGGCCTCGCGCTGCGCCGGATCCAGGCGGCGCGGCTGGTGGTCGAGCACGCACAGGGTCCCGAGCGCGTGGCCGTCGGCGTTGCGCAGCGGCACCCCCGCGTAGAAACGCACCCGCGGATCGCCGACCACCAGCGGGTTGCCGGCGAAGCGCGGATCGGCCTGCGCGTCCTCGACCTCCATGATCCCGTCGCCGAGGATGGCGTGGGCGCAGAAGGACCAGGCCCGGGGCGTCTGCGCCAGCTCCACGCCGCGGCGGCTCTTGAACCACTGGCGCTCGGCGTCGACCAGCGAGAGCAGCGCGACGGGCACCCCGATGATCTGCGCGGCAAGCGCCGTCAGGTCCTCGAAGGCCTCCTCGGGCTCGCTGTCCAGGATGTCGAGGTCGCGCAGCGCGCGCAGCCGCTGCTGCTCGTCTGCGGGCAGGTCGGCGGGCTGGTACTCGAGAGCTTGCATGAGCAGGGTATGACGCGCCTGTTGCCGAACGGCCTCAAGGGAGGCCTATTGTCGCCAGGATCACGCGTTTTTGCGCAATTTTCGCACGCACGACGAATCGCGGGGACGGCATCGGAGCCAGCAGGCGTCACCGCAGGCCGCCAGCAATAAAAGCGACACATTCCCTGCGTAACTTGCGGGCGTTTTTCACGCAAGCCGCCCGGCCCCTGGACACGCCGGCCGGGCAGTCGGCCCGAAGGGCTTGTCACGGCGCCACCGCGCCGGCGAAGGAGGAACTCGCGATGACCATCAGTCCTTATGCGATGCAGACCTACTCGGACCTGCTCGGCGAACTCGAGCACGCGCGCCGCGTCCTGGCGCAGGCGCGCATCGGCAGCCAGGCGCCGGCGGCCGCCGCGCAGCGCGCGATCGAGGCCATCGATGCCGTGGAGGCGTCCTGGAGCGCCTTCGGGCGCCAGCACCTGCGTGCCGCGCGCGCGGCACTGCTGCACCTGCGCCAGGGCGAGCTGCCCGCGACCCCGGAGTGCATCGACGCGGTGCGCGAACTGTCGCTGCTGCTGCAGGCCCATCGGCGCGCCGACCATGCGCCGTCCTGCAGCCGCCATTACGCGTGGCAGTGAACGCGCCAGGCGCGCAACCCGCAAGAGTCGGTAACGCAACGAAACGGCCAGCGAACCAAGCCGGTTCGCGGCAACAATAGAGCCCTTCAGGCGCCTTGCGGGCAATCCCGCGCTGCCGCCGCCCGGAGCCCCATCGACCCCCCATGACCCTTTTCCGCCTGCCTCGTGCCGTCGTGTCCGCCGTCCTGCCAAGGCACATGCGACGCTCCCTGCTGGGCCTGCTTGCCCTGTTCGCGCTGAGCGCACCGGCCTGCCTGGCGAACGTGCTGAGTTCGAGCGAGGACTGGCTCGCCGGCGTACGCGACCACCTGCAGACCATCTACACCCAGGGCCAGCCGGACCTTTTCCTGACCGGCTACACCTGGCACGACCCGCACACCTACACCGCGGCCAAGCTGGCCACCCTCAACAGCCACGCCTGGGGCTTCGGCGGCGGCAAGCATCTGGTGGACTCGCAAGGCAACGACGAGATGGTGTACGCGATGGTGTTCTCGGACTCGCATCGCAATGCCCAGCCGGTGGTCGGCTACGCCAAGCAGTGGGACTGGCACCCCGATGGCGGCCCGCTGGTGCTCGGCCTGGGCTACACGGCGGCCGTGACCTCGCGCGCCGACATTTTCAACAACATCCCGTTTCCGATCGCGCTGCCCCTGGTATCCATCGGCGTCGGCTCGGTTCGCTTCTACGGCACCTACCTGCCGCGGGTATCGAACAGCCTGAACAACGGCAACGTGGCGTTTTTCTTCGCTCGAATCGCGTTTCGCTGAGCCCTTGCCGCACGGCGGCATCGAACGCGGCCCGGGCCCCCGGACAGGAAACCACGATGGACATTCGCAAGCTGGTCTGGGGCGTGCTGCTCGTGCTGTGCGGCCTGGGCGCCACCGGATGGGGTGCCTGGCATGGCGCGATCGACGCCAGTCACTGGGTGCGCGCGCATCGCGCGCTGCGTGAACTGCACAGCGGACAGCCCGGCGACCTGCAGCGCCTGCAGCGCAGCGCTCGGGCGCGCGACGACCTGCTCGGGGAACTCGGCGCGGGACTGGCCGCGTTGCCCGGAGGCCGCGAGGTGGCCGAGGCCACCTGGCGCCAGCGGGAGCATCGTGCCGCGCGGCACCTGCTGAAGGACCTGCCCGCGCTGCTGGGCGGCCTGCTGCTGCTGGGGCTGGGCAACCACCTGCTGGGACGGGTCTCGCGCTCCCGGAACGGAGCCTGACAAGGTGTGAGCGAATCCCCAGGCCGACGCTGGCCACGCGCCGCTGGCTGATGCCGGCATGTTGCGCAGGAAACACACCTTGACACCATGGATCTGCGGGCCCGCAGCCGGGCGTCCCCGTCGGACGGCGCGCTGCACGCGGAACTTGCAGGCCGGCTGTGTAAAGCAGCATTTACCTTTGATCCTCGCCAAGGGGCACGCGGCACGCATCTAATGGGGTAAGCGCAATTGCACACCCACAAGTACCTTGATGACGCCCCCCACCAGCAGGCTCCGGCTCGAATTCCTCGGCATGCCGAAGATGGTCCGCGACGGCGTGGCCACGACCATCTCCGACCGCAAGCTGGCCCTGTTGCTGTTCATGCTGGCGGCCAGGGGCCGCTGCGCTCGCATCGACCTGGCCGCCTGCCTGTGGCCGGAGGCCGATCCCGACAAGCAACTGGCCAGCATGCGCCTGCGGGTGCACAAGTTGCGACAGCTGGAGCCGGCGCTGCTGGGCAGCGACGGCCCCGAACTGCAGTTGTCGGCGCAGGTCGAGCACGACCTGAGCTCGCTGCGCCGCTCCCAGGACATGCCGCTGGAAACCGCGCTTGCGCTGGCCGACACTCCCCTGCTCAGCGGCATCGACCTGCGCGGCCTCGAGCAGATCGAGTGCATGGTCGAGGGCTTTCGCGACCTGATGGTCGCGCAGGCCGTCGACTCCATCGTGCGAGAGGTTCTGTCGCAGCGAGCCGAGGCTCGGATCCAACGCTGCATCGAGCTGCTGCACAAGGTCCTGGTGCTGGCGCCGCTCAACGAGTCGGCGTGTCGGCACCTGATGCTGTGCCATCTGCTCGACCATGACCGCTCGTCGGCGCTGCGTGTGTTCGAGCGCTTCCGCGAGACCACGCGCCGGCTGCTGGGTGTCGAGCCCGGCGTGCACACCACCCGGCTGCACGCGCGCATCCTGCTCGACGAGCAGCAGGTGCTGGACGAGTTCGTCGCCAGGCGCGAGCGCCCGCTGGCCACGGCCTGAGGCCAGCGGCCACGCCGGGGCCTCCCGGCAGCCCGGCGGTAATCCACAGAAGCTGTGGGAATCCGCCCTCTTGACACGCCCGCGAGCCCTGCAAACGCGGGCGCCGGCTGGGCTGCCCACTTTTTGGGCACCCGGCGCCGGGCACGCGCGGAGGAGTCCGGGCGGCAGCAGGCTCTGCTTCTGCCGCCGAGGCTCCCAGACCTTGGCCACGCTCCCAGGCGAGGCCGGATGCCCCGCACCCTGGCAAAATAGCGTCTGAACATACCGTGGCCAGTCCGCCGCGCCCTGCGCGACGGCGGCCGCAGCGGGGGGATGATGGCACGGGCACGCGGCCCAACCGACCAGGAGAGCTCGATGACGATGCACAGTCACCCGAAAACACCCATTCACGCCAGTCGCGGCGGCGCGCTGCGCCTGCTCGGCGCAGCCGGCGCCCTGCTCATGGCCTGCGGCAGCGCGGGCGCCGTGACCCTGTCCCAGTACGGGCACGACCTCAAGCAGGACGCTTCGCATGCCGGTCACGCCATCGTGCGCGTCGGAGCCGATACCGGCCACGGTGTCGTGCACGCGGCCAAGACCGTCGGCTCGGACGTGGCCCATGGCGTCAAGCACGGCTACCACGCCACGCGCAAGGCGCTGAGCAGCTCGCATTCGAGTTCGGCCGGCAAGCCGACCGGGGCGCGCTGATCCACGCCCCGATCGCCTCGTGCTCGCCGCGGCACGGGGCGACGTGGTTCAGCGCGGCGTGACGCCATGGCGCCGGGCCGCTACCGGCATGGCCCGCGGCTTCGCTACAGTTCCGCAATGCGCGCCAGAAGTCTGGGCTGGTTCGCGCGCCCGCCCCCTATGACAGGCTGTCGACGCGGCCCATGACCGGACCCGAACCCGAAGCGGCAGGACAGCGCCAGGCCGGCGCCCCGAGCGACGAGATCGACACCTCGTCGGACCAGGCGCGGGCACTGCTGCGGACCATTCCGGTGGGGCTGGCCGGCAGCGTGATTCCGGCCGCCGTGGTGGCCTGGATCCTGCGCGAGCAGGCGAGTGCCGATCGCCTGCTGGCCTGGCTGGCCGTGCTGCTGGCGGCGCATGCCGGACGCATCGGCGTGTGGCTGGCCGCGCGCCGCGACATGGCACGCACGCGCGACGCCAGGCGCTGGCTGCTGTGGCTGCGCGCGAGCGTGTTCGGCCTGGGCCTGTCGTGGGCCATGCTGCCGCTGATCGTCGCCCCGGGCACGCCCTTCGACGAGCTCCTGGTCGCCTCCGTGGTCATCGCGGTTTGCGGTGCCGGCGTCGCCCAGCAATCGTCCGATGCGCCGTCTGCACTGCTGTTCACGCTGCCCTCGGCGCTGGTCGTGTGCGCGCGCCTGCTCGGCGCGCAGGATTCGGCGCTGCGCTCGGTGGGCGGCCTGAGCGTGCTGTATTTCGCCTATCTGACAGTGGCCACGTACCGCATCCAGTCGTCCTTCCTCGAGTTGTCACGCATGCACGCGCACGCGTCGCGACGCTCGCTGCACGACGAGCTCACCGGGCTGCCCAATCGCCACGCGCTGCACCAGCGACTGCAGCTGGCGCTGGCGCGTGCCCGGCGCAACGGCACCGAGGTGGCGGTGGGCTACATCGACCTGGACGATTTCAAGCAGGTCAACGATCGCCTCGGCCACGATGCCGGCGACGCACTGTTGCGCGAGGCCGCGCGACGCTGGCGGCAGGCGCTGCGCGCCAGCGAGATCGTGGCGCGCCTGGGCGGCGACGAGTTCGCCGTGGTCATCGAGGATATCGACCCGCAGCGCGCCACGCTGGAGCTCGGCGCGGCCTTCGCCCGCATCGAGGCCGCCACGGCCACGCCGATCCGCGTGGCGCCGGACGAACTGGCGCGGCTGCACATGACCATGGGCGTTGCGCGCTACCCGGTCGACGCGAGCGACATGGACATGCTGCTGCGACAGGCGGATATCGCGATGTACCAGCTCAAGCAGCGCAAGGCCACGCGGGCGAGCTGGTGGCAGCTGGGCCTGCAGGGCGCGTCGGACGTCGATCAGCAGGGTAGCCCGCCGCAGGCGAAGCCGTGAACCATCGCGCCGGCCGCAGCCGGCGCAGACGCCTGCCAGACTTCAGATCGCGTCGGCGGCTCGCGCCAGGCCGCGAAACACCGGCCTGGCGAACAGGAAGCCCTGGAACAGGTGAACGCCCTCGTGCAGGAAGAAGTCGCGCTCGCCGGGGGTTTCGATGCCCTCGACGACCAGCGCGATGCGCATGTCCTGGGCCATGCGGATCACCGCGCGGGCGATCGCCTGGCGTGCCGGCAGCTTGTCCACGTTGCGCACGAGGTCCATGTCGAGCTTGATCAGGTCGGGCTGGAAATCGGCCAGCAGGCGAAGCCCGGCGTAGCCGGCACCGAAATCGTCGATCGCGGTGAGAAAGCCCTGGCGCTTGTACTCGCGCAGGATCTGCGCGAACCAGGGGCCGTCCTCGATGCGGTCGCCCTCGGTGACCTCGAAGATCACGTGCCCGACGTCGAGTCCGCGCTTGCGGGCGATCTGCAACGTGGTCTGGATGCATACCTCCGGCCGGTACACCGCGTGCGGCAGGAAGTTGATCGACAGCTTCTCGCTGCCGCGCTCGATCAGGCCGAGGTCGCATGCGAGGTCGATGGCCACCACCCGGCAGGCCTGGTCGAAGTGGTAGCGATTGGCATCGCTGATGCGCCCGAGCACGCTGCCCGCAGGCTCGCCGGCCGGTCCGCGCACCAGCGCCTCGTGCGCGAAGATGCTGCGCGACACCAGGTCGACGATCGGCTGGTAGCCGAAGCTGAACTCGAAGGGGCTTTGCAGGCCGTCGCGGCAGATGGCGCAACCGGCAGCCTCGCCCGGTGCGCAGCGAGGCCCGGCTTCTGCGGGTTGCTGGACGGGCTCGTCGCCTTGTTGGGTGGTCGGCATGCTGGTGACAATTTTTGCCGATCGACGCGCTCTGCGCAAGCAGCGTTACGGGAGCCTGGTCACGGCAATGATTCGTTACGTCGCCATTACGCCCATTACGCCGTCACGACTCGCCAGCAGCTCTGCCCGGCTCCGGCGAGCTCGGCTTGCTGCAATGCGCCGCGGGCCAGGCACAACAGCTCGGCAGCCTGCTCGGGCCGCGCCGGAGCCAAGGCCACGCCGACCCGCAGCAGCAGCGACGGCCCGCTGGCCGCCTGCAGGGTATCGGTCCAGCGTCGCAGCACCTGGTCCAGCGCCGGCTGCGCACATGCCGGGTCCAGATCGCGGATGAGCAGGCCGAACGCCCCGTCGTCGAGCAGCGCGACCAGGTCGCGTTGCCGCGACGTCGCGCGCAGCAGGCGCGCGAACTCGCGTGGCGCGGAATCCGCGCCGGCCGTTTCCCGGCCCACGCCACGGGCCACGCGCAACAGGCCCACCGCGAAGCAGCCCTGCTCCGACGCGCCGAGCGCGCAGGCTCGCCCGATGCGCTCGGCGAAAGCCAGCTCGTTGGGCAGCCCGGTGCGCAGGTCGTGGCGCGCGGCGTAGCCCTGCAGCGCGCAGTCGCGCATCAGCCCGGCCTTCCAGTCAATCTGGTCCAGCGCGTGACCCAGCAGTTCGCCGGCGCGGCCGACCAGCGCCAGCGCCGGCTCTGCCATGGCCTGCTCGAGCGCGCCGCCGAGCAACAGCAGCTGGCGCGTGCCGCCGGCGCGCCGCACAGGAGCCACCACCGCGCAAGTCGCGCCGCCCTGCCCCGGCACGGTCTGCACCGAGCCATCGCGCCAGCTCCTGGCCGCCGCCGCCGCCACGCCGGGCAACTCGGCGACCGCGGCTGCGCATTCGCGGCACCCGCCGACGCAATTCCAGCCGCCGTGCGCCGCGTCGGGCTCGACCACCTCGGCGGCGGTGAACACCCCGCTGGCCAGCATGGCCCTGCACAGCTCGTGCAGGGCCGCCTTCGCGCTTTGCGGCAGCGGCAGCAGCTCGGCATCGAACACCAGCGCACGATACAGCGCCTGCGTCGCCCCGTCGGCCTCGCCGACGGGCTCGCCGGACCGGTTTGCCGAACTCACGGCCGCACCCTCGCCCGATCAGAAGTGCTTGAAGCCGCGCTCGTCGGCGTCGAGCGGCAGCACCCGCCCGGGAGCCCCGCGGCGCGCCGCCGGACGAGGCTCCTTGCGCGGTGCCGAGTCCTGCGCCAGCAGCAGCGCCTTGAGCTGGCGCAGCTGCTCGGGCGTGAGCTCGCCCAGGCCCGGCACGACGGTGTTCGCCGCCTGGCGCGGACGCAGCTTGAAGCGTGCCATCTCCTCGTGCAGCTGGGCTGCCACGCTGCTGAGCTGGGCCGACGACGACGCCAGCTCCTCCGCCTGCTGGCTGCCCTGCTGCGCGGCGGTGGCCACCTGCCCCATCGCGGTGTTGATCTGCGATACCCCACGCGACTGCTCGGCGCTCGCCGTGGCGATTTCCGACACCAGGTCGCGCACCTTCACGACGTTGCCCACGATGGCCTCGAGCGCGCTGCCGGTCTCGGCGGCGATGCTCACCCCCTGCGTCACGCGCTTGGACGAGTCCTCGATCAGCTCGGCGGTCTCGCGCGCCGCCTTCGCGCTGCGCCCGGCGAGGTTTCTCACCTCCTGCGCGACCACGGCGAAGCCGCGCCCGTGCTGGCCCGCCCGCGCGGCCTCCACCGCGGCGTTGAGCGCCAGGATGTTGGTCTGGAAGGCGATCTCGTCGATCACCTTGATGATCTTGGCGATGTTCTGCGAGGAGCTGTTGATGGCCGCCATCGCCTCGCTCATCGCCGCCATCTTGTCCTGCCCCTTGGTGGCGAACTGCGAGGTCTCGCTGACCAGGTGGTTCGCCGCATTCGCGTTGTCGGTATTGGCCTTGACCTGGCTGTCGGTCTGCTCGAGGCTGGCGGTGACCTCCTCGACCGCCGCCGACTGCTCCTCCGACGAGGAGGCCATGTCCTGCGACGCCGCGCTGAGCTGCTGCGACGCCTCGCTGACCTGCTCGACGGCGTCGACGACCTGGCCGAAGGTCGCGTTCAGACCGTCGAAGGCGCGACCGAAGGCCTCGATGATCTTGCGGTACTCACCGGCATACGCGCTGGCGTCCACGCTGCGGTCGAGGCGTCCGTCGACGATCGACTGCGACAGCATCGCCGTGTCGCGTGCGATGTTGCCGATGTTGTTCTTCAGCAGCATCAGCCATTCGTGGATCTGGTCCTCGTCGGACGCCTTGCCCATGTCCACCGCCAGGTCGCCGTTGGCGACATGGGTCACGAAGGAGATCAGCTCTTCGAGCCAGGCGTGCACTCCGTTGATGGCGATCTTCATCTGCTCGTGGTCGCCCTTGCAGGCGATTTCCACCTTCTCCCGCAGGTTGCCGCCGCGGATCTGGCGCAGGATGCGGTTGCCCTCGGCGATGGGCAGGAGGATTTCGTCGAGCATGCGGTTGATGCCTCCCACCAATGCCGCGAAATCGCCCTTGAGATCCCCGGTGCGCCCGCGCTCGCCCAGCTGCCCGTCGGCCGACGCGGCGATCAGGCGCTGCAGCTCGGCGATCAGGCCCTTGAGGTTGCCGCGCAGGGTCTCGATGGTGTCGTTGATGAAGGCCTTCTTGCCGGGGAAGCGCTCGAGCTCGGCGTCGAAATTCCCGTTCGCGAACGCCGCCACGCAGGCCATGGCCTTCTTTTTCACCGCGATGTGCCCGGCGACCATGTTGTTGATCCCGTCGGCCATCGCACCGAAGGCTCCACCGAAGCGCGACGCATCGATGAACACGTCGATGTCGCCCTTGTCGTGCTCGGAGGACATGTGGTTCATGGCTCCGATCAGGCCGCGCAGATTGTCCCGCAGGCGCTCGATGGTGTCGTTGATGAAGGCCTTCTTGCCGGGGAAGCGCTCGAGCGGCGCGTCGAAGTTGCCGCCGGCGATCTCCGCCACGCAGGCCATGGCGGCGCGCTTGACGGCGATGTGGCTGCCGACCATGGTGTTCACCGACCGGGCCACCTCGGCGAACTGGCCCTGGTAGCGCGACGCGTCGATCACCGCGTCGATGTCGCCCAGCTCATGCTGGCGCGCCATCTCGCCCAGGTCCGCCAGCAGGCGGCTGGTCGCGTCGGCCGCGCCGCGCTCCTTCCACTCGACCAGCGTGGCCACGCGGGTGCCACCCTCGTCGAACACCGGATCCACGCTGCAGCTGAGCTCTGCGCCGCCCAGGCGCATGTCGAAGGCCGTCGGGCGCGTCAGCGCCGCGACCTTGTCGCGGATGGCCATGCCTTGCGCGTGCAGGCTCTCCAGGGGAGCGCCGACCAGGCGCGCCGCGTCGAAGGACGGCAGGTCCTCGCGGATGCGGGACTCCAGGCGGCCGAACATTTCCTGGGCCGCTCGGTTCACGAAGCGGATGTTCATGCCGGCGTCGGCCAGCACCAGCGGCTGGCTCATCGCCTGGAGATGGTCGAGCACCGAGCCGAGGGGAAGATCTGTCATTGCGTTCACGATGTACTCCTTGCACTGAATTTCAATGAATACTGGCCGGCAGCAGCTGGCCGGCGAGCATGCGCTCGACGTCCACGATCGCCGCGAACCGATTGGCCTGCTTGCCGAATCCGCGTACCAGGGAGGCGCCCTGTCCTCCCATGCGTACGGCGGTGTCGATGTGGGTCGGGGGAATCTCGAGCACCTCGCTGACGTGGTCGACCACCAGGCCGACCGGCACGTCCTCCACGCTGAGCACGATGATCACCGTGCGCTCCGTGTATTCCTTGGGCGCGAGCCCGAAGCGAAGCCGCAGGTCCATGACCGGGATGACCTTGCCCCGCAGGTTGATCACCCCCTTGATCGCGGGCGCCGACTCCGGCAGCTGCACGATGTGCTGCATGCTCACGATCTCGGTGACGTAGCCGATGCCGATGCCGTATTCCTCGGTGGCCACGCCGAAGGTCAGGTACATGTCGTCGACGTTGTCGTCGTCGCGAAACACCAGTTCGGTGTATTCCTCGTCGGGCGTGAAGCCACTACGCTCCGTTTCGTCTTCCTGGTTCATCAACTTCTCCTGTTTGTGAAAGCCGCGCCGCGTTGGCCGCGGCGGGCCGGGTCATCAGGCGCGAAAGCGTCGCCGGGATCGACAACAGCGGCGCCACCGCCTCGGCGGCGCCGAGGCGACGCGCCATCTGCGGCATGCCGAACACGGCGCTGGTGGCCTCGTCCTGCGCCACCGTGTGGCCGCCGCGACGCCGGATGGACAACATGCCCGCCGCGCCGTCGCTGCCCATGCCGGTCAGCAGAATGGCCGCGGCGCGCGCCCCGGCCTGCTCGGCGACCGACTCGAACAGCACGTCCACCGACGGGCGGCTGTAGTTCACCGGGTCGCCGTCGACCAGGCGCACGCGCAGTTGCGCGCCCACGCGCGCCAGCACCATGTGCCGGGCCCCGCCGGGCGCCAACAGCGCCTGGCCGGGCAGCACGCGGTCGCCGTCGCGCGCCTCGCGCACCCGCAGTTCACCCAGCGCGTCGAGGCGTCGCGCCAGCGACGCCGTGAACCCCGCGGGCATGTGTTGCACGATGAGCATGGCCGGCGAGCGCTGGTCGAAGCCTGGCAGCAACTGACTCAGCGCCTCGACGCCGCCGGTCGACGAGCCGACCGCGATGACGTGGCTGCCGGCCAGCCCGGGGGCGTCGAAGGGCTCGGTGGGCGGGCGCCGCGCCGGCTGCCGCAGGTCGCGCCCGGCGGCAGCCTTCAGGCGTGCCGTGATCAGTCGCAACTGGCGCCGCGCGCGGGCCGGGTCGGCGGCGTGCGGGCGCGCCACCGCGCAGCTGGCGCCGCTCGCCAGAGCCTCTGCGACGCGTTGGCGATCGCCGGCGCGCCCGCCGTCCAGCACCACCGTCGGCGTGGGCAGCGTGCGCATGTAGCGCCGCAGGAACTCCAGGCCGTCGATTCGCGGAAGGTCCAGGTCGAGCAGGATCACGTCGGGCTCCTGCTCGACCAGCAGGTCGCGCGCGGCCCACGCGTCGCCCGCCTCGCCGACCAGCTCCAGGCCGGCATCGGCGCCGACTGCGTCGCACAGCAGGCGGCGCGTGTCGGCCGCGGCATCGACCACCAGCACCCGGAGCGCGGCAAGGCCTGCCATGTCACTGCGCCTTGCGGTAGACACCGCCCTGCACCTGCACCCAGCGGGTGTCCAGGTCGCGCAGCGGCTCGGTGACGCTGGTCAGCAGCCAGCCGCCGGGTTCGGTGACGTCGTAGATCGCCTCCACCGTGGCGCGCTGCTGCGCGCGATCGAAGTAATACAGCACGTTGCGGCAGAACACGACGTGGAAACTGCGCTGGAACGGAAGCGGTCGCGCCTTCAGGTTGAGCCGCCGGAAGGTGCACATGGCGCGCAGCGTGCCGCCGACCCGGTAGCTGCCGTCGCCCAGGCGCTCCAGGTAGCGTTCGCGCAGCGCCGGAGGCAGCGAGTTCAGGCGCGAGGCCGGGTAGATCGCCTGCTCGGCGGCGTCGATCATCACCGGACTGATGTCCGTGCCGAGAATCGAAAGCGAGGCCCGCGCCACGTCGAGCCCCAGCACCTCGGCTGCGATCATGGCCACGGTGTAGGCCTCGTCGCCCGACGAGGCAGCCGCGCTCCAGATGCGCAGCTCGCCGCGCGGCAGCGCCGGAAGCACCGTCTGCGCGAACACCGTCAGCACCTGCGGCTCGCGGTAGAAATAGGTGTGGTTGGTCGATGCTCCGTGCAGCACCGCAAGGCTCAGCGCGGTGTCGCTGCCCTGTTCCAGGCGCTCGGCCAGTTCCTGCATCGAACCCAGGTTGGCGCGTTCGCAGATGCGCCGCATGCGGTGCTCGAGCAGGTCGCGCTTGTTGTCGCGGTAGTCCATTCCGCACTGCTGGCGCAGCCAGCCGCACACCCGCTGGAAGTCGCGTTCCGTGACCACGAAGCCGCTGGCTGGGGCGATGGGCGGGGACGAGGGCTGGAGGGTCACGGCGGCGATGTCTCGAAGGGCCGGCACGAACAAGGCCTGCCCATGGACACCACTCTAGGAGCGCGAACGCGCCCGCACCATCGACCACAAGGCGCTTGCCCGCGCCCGCAAGGACTAGTCCTTCGGGATATCCGGCAGGCCCCGGCTCGCGAGCACCGCGATCTGCACCCGCGAACTCAGCCCCAGCTTGCGCAGGATCACGCGCACATGCGCCTTGACGGTAGCCTCGGCCATGTCCAGGTCGAGCGCGATGCGCTTGTTGCTGGCGCCGCGGGCGATGGCCAGCGCGACCTCGGTCTCGCGCTCGCCCAGCGAGCGGAAGGCCGGCACCGCGGGCGGCGCCGGCAGCTCGTCGGGCAAGGGTCGCGGCGGGCGCGCGGATCCGGCGTCGAAGGCCTGCATGACCTTGCCGGCGAGGCCCGGCCCGATGACCGTCTCGCCGCGCGAGGCACGCCGCATCGCCTCCGGCAGTTCGGCCGGCGCGCCGCTTTTCAGCACATAACCGGCGGCACCGCTGCGCAGCGCGCTGCGCAGGTCATCGGCCGACTCGCTCACCGTCAGCATCAGCACCCGCGCCCGCGGGGCCTCGCGCCGCAGGGATTCGATGGCATCCACCCCCGCCACGCCGGGCAGGTGGTTGTCGAGCAGGATCAGATCGGGTTGCAGCCCCGCCGCCAGGCGCAGGGCCTCGTTGACATCACCGGCCTCGCCGACGATGCGCATGTCGGGCTGCTCGCCCAGCAGTGCGGCCAGCCCGCGGCGAAACAGCGCATGGTCGTCGACCAGCAAGACCTGCAACGGCGCGGGCAGCCCAGGCCCGGTGGCTCGATCCACGCTCATCCCCCCAGTTCGATCAGCACCTCGGTGCCCGCGGCCGGCGCCGAGCGCACCTGCACCGTGGCGCCGATCTGCGCCGCGCGCTCGCGCATGATCTGCATCCCGACCTGCGCGCGTCCTCCCTGCCCAAGTGCCTCGGCGTCGAAGCCGACGCCATCGTCGCGCACCTCGAAGCGCCAGTGCGGCACGCTCGACACGCTCACCACCACTGTCGACGCACGGGCATGCTTGCGCACGTTGGACAGCGCCTCCTGCAGGATGTGCAGCAACTGCACCTGCACGTCGGCGTCCATCGCCCGCCCGCGCGTGTCGATTTCCAGGCTGACGGGAACCGAGCATTGCAGCTCGAACTTCTGCACGGTGCTGCGGATCGCCGGCGCGATGTCCTCGGCGCTGCTTCGCGTTCGGAAATGCAGCAGCAGCTCGCGCACGTCCTCGGTGCTTTCGCGCAGGCCGGCCTCGAGTTCGTCGAGCGCCGCCGCGACGCGCGCCGGGTCGTCGGCGCGCAGCGCCGCGCGCAACAGTTCCAGCTGGATGTTCATGAAGGCCAGCGCCTGGGCGATCGAGTCGTGCAGCTCGCGCGCCAGCAGGCCGCGCTCCTGGGTCACCGCCGCCTCGCGCTCCAGCGCCGAGCTGCGCAGCGCCTCGAGCCCGGCCGCCAGGTGCCCGGCCGCGGCCTCCAGCAGCGGCAGGTCCTCCGGGCTGGGCACGCTCGCCGCCCGGGCATAGCCGAGGTCGACCACCGCCAGCAGGCGACGCTGCGCCGCCACCGGCACGCGCACGAGGCGCTGCAGGGCGCCGCGCGCCGGCGCACGGCCATGCGCGCGCAGCTCGAGCACATGCGCGCCATGCCGAACGTCGACCTGCTGGCGCGCGGCGTCGCGGGCATTCGCGTCGAACGCCGCGCCGCAGGCGGCGAGCACCTCGCCGGGCTCGCCCTCCACCGTGCAGTCGCGCAGCACCACGGCGTCGGCAGCGCCGAGCTCGCGAAGCGCGGAGACGAAGTCGCCAGCCAGTTGCGCGAGCGACGGGGCCGCCGCGACCATCGAGCTGATGGAGTACAGCGCCTCCAGGCGCCGGCGCTGGGCGAGCAGGTCGGCGGTCTTGTCACGCACCCGCAGCTCGAGCTCGGCCTGCATGCCGGCGGCGGCGGCCTGCGCCTGCTTGTGCAGGCTGATGTTGAGCAGGTTGACCACCAGGCTCGGCGTGGCGCTGGACGACGAATCCAGGCAGCCCAGACTCATGTCCCCCCAGAACAGGCTCGAGTCGCTGCGGCGCAGGCGCAGCTCGACCCGCACGCGCTGCTCTCGCAGCACCAGCACGCGCTGCAGCGCCTCGTGGAACAACGCCCTGTCGCCGGCCTCGATCCAGCCCGACAGCGGCCGCGACGCCATGGTGGCGGCGTCGACGTCGAACATGCGCAGCGCCATCGGGTTGGCCTCGCTCACGCGCAGGGTGTGCGCGTCGGCCACCAGCACCGCGGTCGGTGCGTGGGCGAACACGGCCTCGAATCGCTGCGCAGACCGCGATAGTTCCTCGCGCATGCGCGCCAGCGCGTCGCGCTCGCGAGCCGCGCGCCACACGCGCCGGATGAGTTCGGGCAGCAGCTCGCAGCGCGCGCCGCCCAGCACCTCGGCGCAGCCTGCCTGCAACAAGGCCCTCTCGCGCGCGGGATCGATTCCGTCGCCCAGCACGATCAGCGGCAGCGCCGGTGAACTCCGCTGCAGCTCGTCGAGCAGTTGCTCGGCCCCGTGCCCGCCCGGCAGGCTTGCCAGCACCAGGTCCCAGTCGCGCGCGCGCCAGTCCGGCGTCTGCCCCGGCGCCGGCGGCCACGGCGCACGGCCGCTGACCAGGCCGTCGGCGACGCGTGCTTCGAGCAGGCGGGAATCGCCCGCGGGCTGCAGCAGCAGCACGCGGATCGGGTCGGATGTTCGGGCCGGGGACGGCCCGCGTGGTTCGGCGCGACGGTCCAACGAATGTTGCGAAGCCACCACGGGCAACGCTTGGGAATGCATGGATCGGATCCCGCGGCGACCCGCATCGGGCACCGCGGCGGCTGCTCGTCGGCGCATGTTCACCGCGAGGTCAGCAAATTTTGCTGCGGCCACCATGCGCCGAAACCTGATGCAGATCAAGGTTACCCGCAATCCGGCGGCTTCGGCAATGGTCGCCGCGTCGGGCTGATGCCGGCCGACGAACGCCGGCAATCCACTACAGTGCAGTTCCATGAATCCCGCGCCACTTCACGCCGCTCTTTCCGACAAGGAGCTCGACGAGCTCGACGACTTCCTGCTGTATGCCGGAGTCGAGGACAGCATGACCCTCGACATGCTCGACGGCTATCTGCATGCGCTGGCCGTCGGCCCCACCGAGGTACCCGCCGCGCGCTGGATGCCCCGTGTGTGGGGCGAGGACTTCAGCGACATGACACCCCGCACCAAGGACCCGCGCAGGATGCGGCGAATCGTCGGGCTGATCGAGCGCCTGGCCCGCGACATCGCGGCCAGGCTCGAGGATCCGGACGGCCCGTTCATGGTTCCGCTGTGGTCGACCTTCCAGGACCTTGGCGTCGAGCGCGACGACGCGCAGATCTGGGCCTGCGGCTTCATCGCCGGGATCAAGCTGTGCGAAGCCGACTGGCAGCCCTTGCTGGCGAGCGAACAGGGCCAGGCCTGGCTGCGCCCGATCCGCCTGCTCGGCGACGAGGACTTCGCGCCGCAGCAGCAGGCGCTGACCGCGACCCTGGCCGCGCGCGAGCAACTGTCGCTGCAAATTCCCGAAGCCGTGCTGGCCATGCACGAATACTGGCTGGCGCAGCAAGCCTGAAGCGGCGACGCCCCTCCCCGATCCACCCGCAGCGAGCCCGCTCCCGATGCCCGAAACCTCCCGCCCGATCGTCGCCAGCGAGACCGCGCTGCTGATCATGGATGTGCAGCCTTCGATCGTGGCCATGCGCGATGCGCGGCAAGGCGCCGGATTGCTGACCAGCTTGCGCATGCTGCGACAGGCCGCACGCGACGCCGGAGTCATGGTGCTGTACGTGGTCGTCGGCTTCCGCGCCGGTCACCCCGAGATCGGCGACGCCAGCCCGATCTTCAGCCAGGTCAAGGCCCACGGCCGACTGGTCGACGAACAGGTGCACCCGGAACTCGCACCCGGCTCGGGTGAGGTCGTGGTGTACAAGCGCCGCGTCTCGGCGTTCAGCGGCTCCGACCTCGAGGTCATCCTGCGCGCGCACAGGATCCAGCACCTGGTGCTCACCGGAATCGCGACCTCCGGCGTCGTGCTGTCGACCCTTCGTCAGGCGGCCGACCTCGACTATCGCCTCAGCGTGATCGACGACTGCTGCCTCGACGCCGACGCCCAGGTGCACCGTGTGCTGATGGACAAGGTGTTCCCGCGCCAGGCCGACGTGATGTCGGCCGATGCGTTCGCGAATGCGCTGCGGCGCGCGACGTAGCGCCGACCCGCTGCGCGGGAAGGCCGTCTCAGGCGGGCCTGCGCGAGCCGCCGCCCATCTCCTCGAACCAGACCCGGGTGAAACCTTCGATCACGTGCGCGCGCAGCCGTGACCGCACGGCGCCCTTGCCGTCGAAGTGCTCGGCCAGCAGCCTGGCCAGTTCGCTGGCCTCCAGGCCGCGCTCGACGATGAACAGTTCCACGGTCTGGCGCGCGTCCAGCGCGACTGCGGCGCCTTGCTGCTCGGGCGCTCCCATGGCCTGCATGTCCCACAGCAGGTAGGTGGCCAACGCCCCCAGCGCGGTCCGCGGACGGTGCGGGTCCACGTCGTAGCGGAAGTCCCGGTGCCAGGCCGGGACGTCGTGGATGGACATGGGACGCGCGATTGCGTATCCCTGCCCATGGTCCGCGCCGAGGATCACGGCGCCTTCGATCAGGCCGCGATGCTCGAGCCCCTCCACCGTCAGGCGCATGTCGAAGGCGTGGACCAGGCGCGTCAGGTACAGCATGAACTCGAGCGCGCGCTGGGGGCGCTCGGTCGCGCCACGCACCAGCCCCTGGTCCATCTTGACCTCGTCGAAGGCGTACTGATCCAGGCGCAGCAGCGAACTGTGGCCGGAGCCCAGGTCGTCCTCGGCCAGTCCCACTCCGGCTTCGCGCAGCTTTTGCAGAAAGGCCTGGCGATGCTCGTCGGTGTCGGTGCCCTCGCGGCTTTCGAGCAGTTCCAGCTCCAGGTGCGCGCCATGTCCGCGGCAATGCTCCATGGCGCGCAGGATCGAGCGCTCGCAACGCGCGTCGCCGATGCCCTCGGCCGGGAAATTCAACGCGATGGAGGCATGCAGGCCCGCGTCGGCCAGGCGCTTCGAGTCGACACAGGCCTGCTCGAGCCCCTTTTCGAGGATGGCGAACAGCTCCTCGTTGCCGCAGGCCGGCAGGAAGCGGTCGGGGGTCACGAAGCGGCCCTGATCGTCGAGCAGGCGTGCGAGCGCCTCCAACTTGCGCAGCTGCCCGCTGCGCAGGTCGATGATCGGCTGGTAGACAAAGGCGACGCGCCCGTCGGCGATCCACCCTCGGTACCTCTGGCGCAGCGGCAGCGCCACCACCGGCGCGGTGTTCAACCTCTGCACCGCGTGGCTCAGGGCCTTTTGCAGGTGGCTGAGGAAGTTCCCGATGCGCAGGGTCG
>JAJZTW010000117.1 GCA_021847345.1 Pseudomonadota bacterium | reverse complement strand
TTCAGGTACTCTTGCAGCAGCATTGGCTATCGCTTGACCTCTATGGCCAAAGCTCAATTGATCAAGCCTGCACTGTACAAACAACAAAGACCCCGAAGGGCCTTTGCTTAACTTACTGGCATTGCCAGAAAGGCGATCTCTATACCGCTCGCCTGACCCTCGACATCACGCCCGCCATGCGCTCGCGCATCAAGGTATCGGCCTTCACGCAGGGCGTGACGGTGGCCGACCTGCTGCGAGCACTGCTGGAGAGGGAGTTTCCAGAACACCGCAGGGAGAACACACCATGAACGCATCCGCTGCGCCTGCCGCTGACGCGGCCACGGCTGCACTGTCGCCGTCGCTCGCTGCGCTCACTGGTCGGCCTGCCGCAACGCCGCTGACGCGGGTTTCGCTGGCCTTCCTTGAGCATCGCTTCAAGCTCTATCTGCGCTTTGGCGAACCGGCGCGCACTCTTCGGTACGACCGCTGGCGGAGCTGCGCCGTATTCGTGCCCGACGCCATGTTCTGCCGCATCCGCTGGCAGTCCAACGATTACGGCACGATCCGCTGGCAACTCATGGTGATGCAGGCTTGCACGCCCTTGGATGCGGCGCAGCGCATTCCCGGCGTGCAGCCCGGCGCACGCCTGTTGCTGCACGCCGAGGGCGACAGCGCGGTGCGCGCCGTGCTGGAGCGCATCGACGCCATCGAGGCGCTGAGCATCGCGCCCGCTGCCGCTTCGCCTGCGTATTGGCGCACGCTGGGCAACCGGCTCGCGGCACGCTTGCCGCTACCCGACTACAGCGCCGAGCGGCACGCCGCCTGGCTGGCCGGGAGGGCGTTGCCATGACGGCTCATTCCACCGCCGTACATTCCGCCGAAGCCGCGTCGCATCCTCGCTCGCGCCTGCGCGCTCGCCTGGTGCTGGCTGCGCTGTCCGCCTGCGGCCTCGCTGCGCTGGCCTGGGCGTCCTTTGGACTGCCGAAGCCGCGCCTGATCTACAACCCGTCCGACAGTGTTCCGGTCGGCTGGTATCGCGTCGATCCATCCAGCAACCGGACCGACTCGCTGCCACGTCCGTTGTCCGTAGGCAGCATCGTGCTGGTTCCGCTCCCGGCCGAGGCTGCCACTCTGGCTGCGCAGCGTGGCTACCTGCCGACGCGCGTTCCGCTGCTCAAGCGCGTGGGCGCGATCGCGCCGCAGGAGGTGTGCATCGCTGGCAGCAGCGTTCGCATCGACGGCGTGCCTTCGGCCGCCGTGCTGCGGGCCGACCGCCTGGGTCGGCCGCTGCCATCCTGGCGCCAATGCCGGCGGCTTCGTCCCGGCGAACTGTTCCTGCTCAGCAGGACCAATCCGGCGTCGTTCGACAGCCGCTATTTCGGCCCGGTCAGCGCATCCGCCGTGATCGGCGTGGCGCGCCCGGTCTGGCTGGATTCACGCCCATGATGGCCGCCGATTCACTGCACGCAGACGTGCATTGCATCGTGCCATCAGGCGTGTCCATCCGGTGGCTGCTGCCGTGTCGTCGCGCGTGCAGTGCAAATGCGTTCGCATTGCACTTCGCGCTGCCTACGGCGCAGCCGTCCACTGTGCAGGCGTCTTGCCTTGAACGCGCCCGGCCTGCGGCCCTGGCCGCGTTCGCCGGTGGGCTGGCTGCCAGCAGCGCAGCGCCACCCGGCCGCCATTGCCGGGAGCGCAAGCAGGAGGCAAAGGCGGAAGGCAAGATAAAAGGACGCGGCACCGGCCCGCGTCGAAAGCCAGTCTGCACATGGGGGTGGCGCAGCACGGCGCGGCTTCGCCGCCGTGCTGCGTGTGGCGCTAAGCCCGCGCCAAGACAGGGCGGCCCGCGTGCTTCGCACGATGGGACACGTCGCAGCTTTCCGAGGGGACGGCCATGAGCGACCACCGCGATGACGATTTCCGCATCCGCCCCGGTGTCCCGAAGAACCGGGGCCAGGGCTTTGTTTCCAAGGTGCTCAAGCAGGTCGGCAAGACCAGCGGCGGCAAGTCGGCGATGCGCCGTCCGGCATCGACCGGGAGCACTGGAAAGCACGCCGGCCAACGGCCCGGCTCGCGCTTGGGGCGCGGGCATACGGCGGCACGCTTTGCGGGTGCGAAGTTGACGCCGCTGTCGCGCCGCGTGACCATCAAGTCCTTGCTGGTCAACCAGCGCCAAGTCAGCCCGCAATCTTTGTCGAAGCACCTGCGCTACATCGAGCGTGATGGTGCAGGCCGCGATGGAGAGCCGGGCCGGGCCTATGGGCCGCAGGCCGATGAAGCCGATCTGGATGCGTTCAAGGAGCGCTGCGCCGACGACCGGCACCATTTCCGCTTCATCGTCTCGCCTGAGGAGGGGGTCGATCTGGATGATCTTCGGACGTACACGCGCCATCTGATGAACCGCATGGAAGCCGACCTGGGCACGCGGCTGGAGTGGGTAGCGGTCGATCACTGGAACACCGACAACCCGCACACCCACCTCATCGTGCGCGGGCGCGACGACACCGGCAAAGACCTCATCATCGCGGGCGACTACATCGCCCACGGCTTTCGGCACCGGGCCGCCGAGCTGGCGACCGAATGGCTAGGAGCCTGTCGGACTTTCCCACCTTCCGCCCAGAGACTCCATCCGAGACAATCGGCTCCGAATCACCGAGACCTCGCCGATGAGCCGCTTCGTTCCCGTAGATCGAGACACCGCCTACCTGTT
>JAJZTW010000016.1 GCA_021847345.1 Pseudomonadota bacterium | reverse complement strand
GTCGGTGCCTGTTTTCTTTTGCGACGGACGATTCCCCGAGGATTGCGGCGCCGTGGCGACGCATCCTGCGCGGTCAGGGCGAACTCGAGCCCAGTTCCTCGCGCAGTGCATCGAGGTAGCCGAGCATCAATTGGGTACGCTGGGTTGCGATCCGTCGGCCTTTGTCGGACCCACCGGCCGGGCGGGCGCCGTGGCCGGTGTGCGGCTCAGCGCAGCCGCGGATCGGTCATCGCGGCGAAGAACACGCCCGCGAAGCCCAGCGACAGGCACAAGGCCAGTCCCATGAGCAGGCGCCAGCCGGCGGGCACGACCAGGAAATCGACGGCCAGGGCCGCTGCCAGGCCGATGGCGGCGGAAATTGCGTAGCGAAGCTTGGAGCGTTGGGCGGGCATGAACAGCCTGTGAAGGACGCGCGGAGTTCGATGGCGCTGCCTCGCGCCTGCCCGCAGTCTATACCCCGGGGCGTTCCGTCTCCCCGATGACCGGCACGGGCGGCGGGCGCGGATGCTCGAACTTGCGCACCCAGCCCATGGCCACCTGGTGCATCGCCGCGGCATCGAGAAAGTAGTGGCGCTCGCGCCCGGCGCGCAGGCTGTGCACCAGGCCCGCGCGCTGCAGGCAGGCGAGGTGCTTGGCCACGGCCTGGCGGGTCATGGCCAGGCCGTCGCCCAGCGCGCGCAGGGACTGGCCGTCCTGCGCATGCAGGCGATCGATCAGGCGTCGCCGGTTGGCGTCGCTGAGGGCGTGGAACACCAGGTCGTCGGTCATCGGGCGCTCGGCGTGCTTCGGTGCGCGCAAGCTCGCGCGCGCCGACAATGTAGGCAACCACGGGGTTGCAGGTCAACGATGGCCGTCTGCAAAACCTGCGCGCAGCACCGACAATGTCGGACCATGGCTGCTCCTCCCACCCAGACCCAGTTCGCGCAGGGGCCTGCCGGGCGCATCGAAATTCTGCTCGACCGGCCCGCCATCGCGCCGCGTGGCGTGGGAATCGTCGCCCATCCCCACCCGCTGATGGGGGCCAGCGCCAGGCACAAGGTGCCGCATGTGCTCGCCCACGCGCTGCGCGACCAGGGCTGGCTCGCGCTGCGCCCGAATTTCCGGGGGGTCGGGCACAGCGACGGCGTGCACGACGAGGGCGCCGGCGAGATCGACGATCTGTTCGAGCTGGCGCAGCAGGCCCGGCGCGAGCACCCCGGCCTGCCGCTGGCGCTGATGGGCTTTTCCTTCGGCGCCTACGTGCAGTCGCATGTCGCGGCGCGGCTGGCCGCGCGTGGCGAGCCGGCGCGACATGTGCTGCTGGCGGGCATGCCGGTCGGTCGCGTGCGCGACTGGCGCGACTACCAGCCCGGCATGGTCGAAGGAGCCTGGCTGGTGCATGGCGAGCGCGACGAGCGAGCCAGCCTGCAGGCCTTGCTCGACTGGGCCCGCCCGCGCAGCCACCCGGTGTTCGTGGTGCCGGGGGCCGACCATTTCTTCACCGCGCGGCTGCAGCTGCTGCGCGAGTTCGTCGCCGCCCAGGTCGGCGCTCCCTGACGGCGCCTCGCGCGTCGGTCGGCGCACGCCCATCCTGTTCCAGACCATCATCAGGAGAACATCTTGCGATTCTTCACCAGTCCCACTTCGCCGTACGGCCGCATGGTCCGCGTGGCCTTGCTCGAGAAGGGCGTGGCCTTCGATCTGGCAATGGTCGACCCCTGGGCCGACGACGCCGGGCTGCGCGAGGTCAACCCCGCCACGCGCGTTCCAGCGCTGGTGCTTGACGACGGCATCGCGCTGTCGGAGACCTCCGTGATCCTGTCGTGGCTGGAACGCGAATTCCCGCGCCCGGCGCTGTTCGGCGACGCGCGCTGCCTGCGGCGAGCGGGACTCGCGATCGGCGTGATCGACGCCGCCGTGCAAACCATCATCGGGCGCAAGGCGACCGCGCCGACCCTGTTCGACGACACCCCCCTCGGGCTGCGTCGCAGGCGCGCCATGGTCGAGGGCATGCAAGGCCTCGAGCTGCAGGTGCAGCGCGACTGCGCCGGCGCAGCGGCCGCGCATGTCGAGCTCGACGTGATCGCCAGCGTGGTCGCGCTGGACTACCTGCAGTTCCGCTTTGCCGAGGCGCCGTGGCGGGTTCCGACACCGGCGCTCGACGCGTGGGTGGCGCAGCTGCGCCGGCGCCCGGCCTTCGCCGACACCTTGCCGCGTTGACGCCCCATCCGATTCATCGACCGGATCTTCGACATGGACTCCAACAACAACATCCACGACAAGGTGGTCGTGATCACCGGCGCCAGCAGCGGGCTGGGCGAGGCCTCGGCGCGCATGCTCGCCGGCCTCGGAGCGCACGTGGTCCTGGGCGCGCGGCGTCGCGAGCGCATCGAGGACCTGGCCGCGCAGCTGCGCGGGCAGGGACACAGCGCGATGGCGCGTGTCACCGACGTCACCGATGCGGCGCAGGTGCAGGCGCTGGTCGACGCGGCGGTGGCCGAGCATGGGCGCGTCGACACGATCATCAACAACGCCGGCCTGATGCCGCATTCCCTGCTGGAGCGGCGAAAGCTCGAAGACTGGAACCGCATGATCGACGTCAACATCAAGGGCGTGCTGTACGGCATCGCCGCGGTGCTGCCGATCATGCGCGAGCGCAAGTCGGGGCACATCATCAACGTGTCTTCGGTGGCCGGGCACAAGGTGCGCCCGGGCAGCGCCGTCTACGCTGCGACCAAGCACGCGGTGCGCGTGATCTCGGAGGGCCTGCGCATGGAGGTCAAGCCCTACAACATCCGCACCACGGTGATCTCGCCCGGGGCCGTGGCCACCGAGCTGCCCGACAGCATCACCGAGCCGGACGTCGCGCGCAACGTGCGCAAGCTCTACGAACTGGCGATCCCCGCCGATTCGTTCGCGCGCGCAGTCGTCTACGCGATGAGCCAGCCCGACGACGTCGACATCAACGAGATCCTGTTCCGCCCGACGGCGCAGGAGTTGTGAGCCCGGCCGGCAGGCGCGTGATGCCCCGGCGTTCGCGCATGGCCTTGCCGATGGCGTCGAGCTGGTCGTCGGCGAGCAGGCGCGACGCCATCGGCATCACCTCGGCCTCCTCGTAGGCCATGTGGGCGGCGTAGGCGTCGATGAACTCGCGCGCCTGGGCTTCGTCGGGATCGACCTGCTCGCCGCGCTGCCACGCCAGCAGGGTCTCGCGCAGGCTCGCCCAGCGCTGCTCGAGCGCGCGGTGCTCGCTGCCGATGCGGCGGATCATGTCGCGTATGCACACGGCGTCGGAGCCGGCCATGGCCTCGAGCAACGCGGGCAGCAGGTCCTGCTCCTCGTCCGCGTGGTGATAGCGCGCGGCGGTGTCGAAATAGCGCAGCACCCGCTGCGCCGCATCGCGCGCCTGGGCGTCAGCTCCATGCTGGCGAACATGCGCGAGCAGGCGCTGCAGCAGTTCGCAATGCTGTTGCACGCGGCCATGGCAGGCGGCGAGCATTTCCAGCGGAACCTCGAATCCGGCGCCTGGCGCCGTCGAGCCGTGCAGGGCAATGTCCATGGTCACTCCTCGTGTCCGGGCCCGGCAACAAGCCGTTTTCACCGGCTGGCGAGACGCCGGACCATGAACAGGAATTGTAGATGCATGTTCGCTGGGGCGAGCAGGGTCAGTCCGCCGCGCACTGCGCCGACCAGCACACGATGTGCCGCGGGTCGACCAGTTCGCGCAGCCTGGGCAGCAGGACCTCGACCACGTCCGGTGCGTCGTAGAACTCGAGCACCAGCGGCAGGTGCACGTTCAGGCGCAGCAGGTCGTCGGCATGGCTCTCGCCGTGGCTGCCGAAGCCGGCGATGCCGCGGAACACGGTCAGTCCCGCCACCTGGTGCTGGTCGTGCAGCAGGCGGAACACCTCGCGCATCAGGCTGTGGCCCTCGAACTTGTCGCCTTCCCGGATATACAGGCGAACCATGGTCACGGTTTTCAAGGCAGGACTCCTCGTGCCAGCAAGGCACCCAGCGCCGCCGCCGAGACGCCGCCGAGCACCGAGACCAGCGCGTAGCCCACGGCCTTCACGGTCTCCCGGTTCTCGAGCAGGGTCACGACTTCCAGCGAAAAGGTCGAAAAGGTGGTGTACGTGCCCAGCCCGCCCGTCAGCAGCCCGGTACGCAGCACGGGGTCCATGCGCCCCGCCGTGGCGAAGAACAGCAGGCCCATGAGCAGCGAGCCCAGCAGGTTGATGGACAGCGTGGCATACGGAAATCCGCGCCCCAGCCAGCGCTGCACCAGCAGCGACTGCGCGTAGCGCGTCCAGGCGCCGAGCACGGCGAAGCAGGCGATCGACAACAACGAGAGCATGCGCGAGACACGGGGCCAAAGCCTTCATTGTGCCGCAGCGCCCGGCCTGGGATGCGCGAACACGCGGATCAGTCGTCGATGGCGATGGCGCTGGCCAGGTTCTGCCCGGTGGCCGGGTCGGTGTTGAACTGCACGTCCACGTCCTCGCCGTCCGCCAGGGTTCCGCCCTGCACGGTGATCCCGTTGATCTGGATGCGCAGTCCGTTGACGTAGAAGCCGGTGGCGTCCAGCGCGTACACGCGCCCGCTGGTGCGCGAAGCCGACGCGTCGTCGCTGCCTGTCAGGAAGCGCAGGCTGTAGGCCTGCAGCCCCGACGGCGTGCTGGTGGCCTCGACCTCCACATAGGACCCATTGGCCAGCGACGGCAGCGCGCCGTTGCCGCCGGGGCCGCTCAGCACCGCGTTGCGCAGCAGCGTGACCGCCGACGCGGTGGTCACGCCGTCGTCGGTCCAGCTGAGCAGGAAGGTGCCGGCGCCGGCGTCGTACTGGCTCACCGTGCCTGTCAGGTCCACGGTGCCGCCGCTCGGCGCCGCCGCGTCGACCTGCAGGCTGGACGCGCGCACGGTGTTGGGGGCGGCGGGGTCGACCGCGCCGGTGATGTCGACGAACACGCCGTTGCCCAGGCGCGCGCCGGCGGCCACCGCCGATGCGTTCACGGGTACGCCGCGCACCAGGAAGTGGGCGTCGTCGACGTAGCCGGTGATGTTGCCGCGAAGCTCCACCAGCGCGGGCTGGCTGGCGTAGGGCACGACGCTGGTGGCGAGCACGCTGCTGCCGTCGGGCGCGATGCGGCCTTGCACGATCACGTATTGCCCCACGCCGACGGCCTGCAAGGCCGTCGCCACGCTGTCGTCGGCGGGCGTGACGACGATGCCGGCCACGCGCGTGGCCCCGGCCGCGTCGCGGGTCAGCAGCCCTCCCAGGCGGGCAGCGCCCGACGCGCCCAGCAGGCTGCGCACGCGCACCACGCCGGCGCTGAGCACGCCGGCGTTGATGGGCGCCGCGCTCCACGCATTGACCAGCTCCCCGTCCGCCAGCTTGCTGCCCGCCGGATAGACCTGGGTCGCGCTGTCGAGCTGCACGTGAATCGCGCCGAGGTCGAAGCTCGTGCCGGCGGCGTTCAGGCCGGAGACCAACCCGGTCAGGCGCACGGCCTGTGAGCCGGGTGGCAGCTGCACCACGCGCGTGGCCTGCAGGTAGGGCTGGCCCGATGCGTCGAGACCGAAGGCGCCGTCGGCCTCGACGACCATGGAGCCGGGGCTCAGCGCGGAAAAGCCGCTGAGTCCCGAGTAGAAGGTGACCGGGCCCGCCGACGGGTCGGTGTTGACCCGCACCCGCAGGCCGTTGACCGTGAAGCTGCCGCTGGCGGCCGACACCGATTGCAGCGGGCCCGCCACGTCGGGCTCGATCAGCGCGGCGCTGCCGCTGGAGTCGGTGATGAGCTGCAGGCGCTGGCCCAGGCCGACGGAGGTCGCCGCCTGGCCCACGCCCGGGTCGTCGTCGTTGAAGTAATGCGGTGCCGCGCCGTCGTAGCCGCGGCCCTCGATGACCACGCTGCCGAAGCCCGTGACCGTGCCCAGCGAGATGCCTGTGCCACCGGTGCCCACACCGGTCATGGCCACGCTGCCGCCGCCACCGCAGGCGGCGAGCGCTCCCAGCAGCAGCACGGCGGCCAGCGCGCCCAGCCGGCGCTTGCAGGTCCGCGAGATCAAGAGGGGTCTCCCTGGCCGCCCGCCGGCCCGGCCGGTGGGGGCTCATCCTGTTCCTGCGCCCAGTAATAGGCGCCGAAGCGCATGCGGTGGCGGGCATCGGCACGTCCGCGATCGGCCTCGTACATGCGACTGGCCTCGCTGATCATCTGCCGGCGCGCCTGCATCCACAGCGTGCGAGCGAGTTCCCCCAGTTGCGTCGCCGATTCCGGGCTCAGCCCGCTGGCGAATACGCTTTGTTCCATGCGCGGCCGCTGGCCGAGCAGGTTGGCGACCGCGGTGTTCGCATGGTCGGCCATGTTGGCGCCGAACAACTCGACCAGTTCCCGCGACCCGGGCGCCGGCACGAAACCGTCAGGGTTGGGTTCGACCCAGTCCTGTGCGTCGACCTCGCGCACCTGCACGAGTCCCAGGCGAAGCAATTCTCCCAGCAGCGTGAAGGGATGTACATCCTGCGTCACCGACCTCGCCAGGCTCTCGAAGGAGTTGTCGGCTCCCATGCGCGGCAGCGCCCTGGGGCGTCCCTGCTCGTCGCAAAGCGACGGGCTGCTCAGCCAGCGCGCGAACAGCTGCGAGCTCGGCGAGATTTCCTGCGCGATGCGCGAGCCCAGCCCGCCCTCGCGCCAGGCGCGAACATCCTTGCGGTGCACTCCGCTGAGCACGCTGACGGCCGAATCGGTTTCGCGCTGGCCGTGGCGCTGCAATTCGGCGCGCGCCTGCTCGATGAACACGGGCTTGAGCTCGGCCGTCAGGCGCGTGTAGTCGACTCCGCTGGCCAGCAGCAATCGAACCAGCGGCGCCAGCACCTCCCCCAGCGCGCGAAGCACGTCGGGCGCGGGCGGCACGGTTGCGCTGGCGGCGGGCGGAGCGGGCGGGCGAAGGGGAGGGCGTCCCATGGTCGGCGGGGCATGGCCGCGCGATCGCGCGACGAGTCTCGATTAACCGAATGGTAGCCCAGCCCCGGTTGGCTGGGAAATTTTCCCCAATATGCTGCCCACGGCCCGGCGCGGGCCCGAGCTCGTCAGATCGGGCTGAGCGAACCGTCGGGCTGCATGCGCACGCGCTGGCCCACCGGCGGCGGGTTGCTCAGCGTGACGCTGCGCGTGGCGCCATCGTCCATGCGGATGTGCACCTGGTACACCGTCTTGGCATCGATGCGTTTTTGCACTTCGTTGCCGGCGAATCCACCGCCCACCGCGCCGATCACGGTGGCCGCGGTACGGCCGTTGCCACCGCCGACCTGGTTGCCCAGCAGGCCGCCGACCAGGCCGCCGACCACCGCGCCCACGCCGTTGGCCTGGCCGGGTTCGCGCACCGGCACCACCGCGGTGACCGTGCCGCAATCGGCGCAGGCGGGAGCCGCCGGCTGCGCCGGCGCCTGCGGGGCGAAGGTCTGCGGCGCGAAGCTTTCGGCGCCGGCGGCCTGCGCATGCTGCTCGCGCGGGGCATCACGCTCGCTGGTGCGGGTGGCAGCCGCATGCCGCGCGCCCGGCAGCGGCGCGAAGTTCGCGCTCGGCTGGCGCGACGGGCTGGCGCCGGTGACGGCCACCGCCGACTGCGCTCCGGTGCCTCCGGTCGAGCCGGGCTGCGGCGCCGCCATGCTGGCCTGCGCAGCCGGTGCGGACGCCACCTGGGCATGCATCGCGTTGCCCGGCACGCTGAGCTTGTAGAGCACGGCGGCGAGCAGCACCACGATCAGCGTGCCGATGGTGCCCATGGCGATCCAGGCAGCCTTGGGAATCGAACTTCCCCCGGAGGAGGGTGGGGTCGGGCTGGACATGAGAAAGGTCTCGAGGAAGCGGGAATATTCCCAACAACGCGCCTAAGGCTATTTTGGTCGACATCCGCCGTGGCGCGACGCGCAAGCCATTAGCCTACGTCAGCAACATGGATTTACAGAACCCTTGGTCCGGCGCGTCAACCCAGCCAATGCCCGATCCACGGCGCCACGAGCACCATGGCGATGCCCGCGAACACCATGGTCAGGCTGGACACCGCTCCGGTTTCCGGATCGAGTTCGTAGGCCTTGGCGGTGCCCGCGGCGTGCGCGGCGGCTCCCAGCGACGCGCCGCGCGACAGCGTCGAGCGCAGTCCGATCCAGGCATGCACCGTCTCTCCGACCAGCAGGCCGAACACGCCGGTGCCCAGCACGCACAGCGCGGTGATGTCGGGCGAACCGCCGAAATAGCCCGACGCAGCCATCGCGAACGGGGTCGACACCGAGCGCGTGAGCACGCTGCGCGCCACCGTGCCGGGCAGCCCGAGCAGGTGCGCCAGCAGCCAGGATCCCAGCAGCCCCAGCAGCAGGCCGGCCAGCACGCCGCAGGCCAGGCTGACCGGGTAACGGCGCAGCAGCGCGCGCCGCTGGTAGATGGGATAGGCATAAGCCACGGTGGCCGGGCCCATCATCCACATCAGCCAGCGTGTGTCATGCAGGTACACGCTGTAGTCGATGCCACTGAGCAGCAGCAGGGCCAGCAGCACCAGCGGAGCGGTCAGCAGGGGCTGCAGCCAGGCGCGCCGGTGGCGGCGATACAGCCAGCGCGCCAGTGCGTAGCAGCCCAGCGTGGCCAGCAGGCAGATCGCACTGGCCGCTCGCGCGTCGTCGACGGGCAGGTTCATGGCCTCGACTCCGCGCGTCGGGCGCGGGCGGCGTGGCGCGCACGCTCCCAGCGCAAGGTGCGCTCGACCACCAGCCCGGTACCCACCAGCACCAGCAGGCTGCCCAGCACGATGGTGGCCAGCAGGCGCCAGCCGCTTTGCTCCAGCAGCGGGCCATAGCGCACGACGGCGAGCAGCGGCGGGATGAAGAACAGCAGCATTTCGCCGAGCAGCCAGTCCGCGCCGGCCGCCAGGCGGCGCTCCGGCAGCACGCCGCTGGCGAGCAGCAGCAGCACGGCGAACAGCCCGGGCACGGCCGCCGGCAGCGACCAGTGCAGCCATTGCAGCAGGCGCTGCGTGGCGTACCAGACGCCGACGAAGAACAGCACCTGCAGGGCCGCGCGCAGGTGGGTCCGCAGAGGAGCGCCGAAGGGCGGGCTCGAAGCGCGCGCGGCTTGCTCGATGCTGCCGCCGTGCAGGGCCGGAATGGGGTAGCGGGACATGACGCGGGCTCGATGCGATTTCGGGGACTCGGGATAACCCGCACTTTAGGCCAGGCTTGGAATTCCATGAATGCCTCTTTAGTATTGAATCCATTCGAAAACGGAATGGATCCCCGGTTCCATGGAACTTCGCGCACTGGAGGCCTTCTGGCAGGTCGTGAAATGCGGGGGCTTCACTGCCGCCGCGGATCGCCTGCGCACCACGCAGCCCACGGTCAGCAAGCTCGTGGCGCAACTCGAGCGAGATCTCGGGCAGGCGCTGTTGCAGCGCGGTACGCGGCGCGTACTGCCCACCGACGCGGGGCGCCTGGTGCTGCCCCATGCCGAGCGCATGCTGCGCGAGGCGGCCGCAATCCGCAGCGGCGTGTCCGACCTGTCGCGCGGCCTGCGGGGAGAGCTTCGCATCGGCGTGCCGCCGCTGGGCCCGCAGTTGTTCGTGCCGCTGATGCACGCGTTCCGGCTGCGCCACCCGGGAATCGAGCTCAGGCTGTACGAGGACGGCTCGCGGGCGATCGAGCAGGCGATGCTCGAAGGCGAGCTCGAACTCGGCGGCCTGCTGGCCCCGCTCGACGATCGGCGCTACGAGCACTTGATGCTCATCGACGACCGCCTGGCGCTGCTGGCGCCGGCTCGTTCGCGCTGGGCGCGGCATGCCTCGGTGCGCCTGGCCGAACTCGCCGACGAGCCGCTGATCCTGTTCCTGGCGCCCTACATGCTCAACGAGCGTATCGTCGAAGCCTGCCGGCAAGCCGGCTTCGAGCCCGAGATCGCCGGGCGCAGCGGCCAGATCGGGTTCATTCAGGAACTCGTTCGAAGCGGAGTCGGTGTCGCACTGCTGCCCGGCTCCGAGCTGCGGGGTCTGCGGGGAGGGGATTTCGCGATTTCCGCACTCGTCGAGCCGCAGATCTCCTGGCGCATCGACCTCGCATGGCTGCGCGGAGCCTATCTGTCGCACGCTGCGCGGGCCTGGCTCGACGTGGTGCGCGAACAGCGGCGAATCGGCCCGTCGGCGCTGCCGGCGGGCTGACGCCGGCGCGACGCGCCGGGCTCAGGCCAGCGCGTCGCCCGGGCGGGCGCGTGCCAGCAGGCTCAGGCCCAGCGCCGCGGCAGCCAGCAGCGCGCCGGCGCCGAAGGCTGCCGACGCGCCGAACTCCTGCCACAGCCAGCCGGCTCCCAGTCCCGCGACGAGTTGCAGCATGCCCGTGCACAGGTGGAACACGCCGAAGGCGCTGCCGCGCAGCTCGGCCGGCGCGGTGGCGGCCACCGCGGCCGCGAACACGCCCTGGGTCAGGCCCAGGTGCAGTCCGTACAAGGCCACGCCCAGCCACAGTGTCGGCAACGAGCCCGCCGCGAGGGCCAGCATCGATGCCAGCAGCACCACCATGCCGGCCGCCAGCAGCGGACCGCGACCGCGCCGCTGCGCCAGCAGGCCGGCCGGGTAGGCGCTGAGCGCGTAGACCAGGCTGAACACCAGCGTGACCGAAGCCACCCAGTGCAGCGACAAGCCGAGCTGGCGGCCGCGCAGCACCAGGAAGGCCTCGGACAGGCGAGCCAGCGTGAAAAGCCCGGCGGTCAGCACGACGACCCAGTAGGCCCGGGGCAGCCGGCGTGCGTCCGCCAGGCGGGGCAGGCGCCAGCGCCGCGCCGCCGGCGCGCCTTGCGAGGTCGCGCCGCGTGGCTCGCGCACCCCCAGCACGAGTACGACGACCGCGACCAGCGCCGGAAGCATGCCGAACCACAGCACGCCGCGCAGATGCCCCGGCATCCACCCCAGCAGCACGATGGCGGCCAGCGGGCCGAGAAAGGCCCCCACGGTGTCCATGCTCTGGCGAAGTCCGTACGCCGCATTGCGTTGTCCGGCCGGCGTGGCGTCGGCCAGCAGCGCGTCGCGAGGTGCGCCGCGAATGCCCTTGCCCACGCGGTCGAGCAGGCGCGCGGCGATGAGCTCGGCGGCGCCCGAGGCGAGCGGAAACAGCGGCTTGGTCGCCGCCGACAGGCCGTAGCCGAGCACTGCCAGCCACTTGCGCTTGCCGACGCGGTCGGACCATGCGCCGGAGACGACCTTGAGCAGCGACGCAGTGGCCTCGGCCAGGCCCTCGATGAGCCCGATGCTCAACAGGCTCAGGCCGAGCACCGAACTCATGTAGACCGGCAGCACGGCATGGATCAGCTCGGAGGACATGTCCATGAACAGGCTCACCCAGCCCAGTGCCCAGACGGTACGCGGCAGCCTGCCGGAGACGGGGGAGGATTGCGCGGGATCGGGCATGGGCCGCCAGCATAGCGCGCGCTACCCGGGTCCGGTCGGCGCGCGGACGCGAAACCCCCGGAATCGCGACAAACCCCGGGCGGTATATCGGTGGATCCCTGATGGAGCAGGTTTCCTTTTGTTACTAGGATGGATTCCATAGCGTGTCGGAACGTGGTGGCGGCGCACGTGCCTGGTGCGCCCGCGCGGTTCGACTCGGGATCTTCCAGCATGGCGGAGGCCACCATGAAACCACTCCAACGGCTCATCCGGGGCGCGCGCCAGGCGCCCGTCCAGGCGGCGGCGACCGCCGCTGGAGCGCGGCCATGAATGCCCCCTGCGCGGTACGGCATCTGCGCCCCGCGGCGGGCGCGCAGGCCTCGGCGGGCGACGCCTGCGCCATGTGCTTCCATCGTCGCAACTGCCTTCCCGCGGTGGTCGGCGAGCAGGCGCCGGTGCTGCTGCGCCAGGTGCTGGGAGCGCCCCAGCGTGTGGCCAAGGGCACGCGTCTGGTGCAGGCGGGGCAGGCCGCGCTCGGTGTATTCATCGTGCACAACGGCGCCTTCAAGTCCCTGGTCGGGGTGGCCGACGGGCGCCAGCGAATCGTCGGCTTCCACGAGGCCGGCGACTGGCTGGGGCTGGAGGGCCTGTCGGGCGTGTACCGCGCCGACGTGGTTGCGCTGGAGCACTCGCAGGTCTGCGAGGTCGACCTGCCCGGGCTGGAAGACCTTGCCGCACGCGTTCCCGCGCTGCAGCGCTACCTGTGCCGCGCCATGGCGCAGGCGCTGGTGCATGCGCAGGGCCAGCAGTTCTCGCTCGGCAGCATGCATGTGCGCGAGCGCCTGGTGCGCTTCCTGCTCGACATTGCCCAGCGCGCCTCGCAGCGCGGTCTGGCCGCCGACGAATTCACCTTGCGCATGAGCCGCGAGGATATCGGGGACTATCTCGGTTTTCGCCTGGAGACGGTCAGTCGGGTGTTCACCGAGTTGCACCGTGCCGGACTGATCGAACTGGCGCGGCGCCGAGTGCGCATCCGCGATCGACAGGCGCTGGCCGAATTGCTCGATGCCGCCGGTGCGGCCGTGCACGCCGGCCCGTCGCCCGTCGCCACGGCCTCGCAACCGGGGGGCCGAAGCGCCTTGCAGCCGTTGCCGCGACTCGCGCGAGCGCAGCGGGCCGATCCTGCGCTGGCCGCGGGCTGACGCTGGCACTGGTGGCGTTCCTTGCAATTCTCCGTGCCTGGGCTATCTTGCGCTGTGGTACGCGGCCGGCGATGGCGCCGGAGCCCGCTGCATGACCATGGCCCAGCAAGCATCCCCGCAGGCCGGCGCCGCGAGTCCCGGCGCTCGGCGCATCCTGATCGTCGACGACCATCCGCTGGTGCGCATGGGCTTGCGCGGCCTGCTCGACGCCGAGCCGGACCTGCAGGTCTGCGGCGAGGCCGGTTCGCTGGCCGAGGCGGTGGCAGCCGTGCGCAGGCTGCGCCCCGACCTCGTGGTCACCGACTTGTCACTGGGTGACGGCAACGGACTGGAACTCATCAAGCGCCTGCAGGCGCAGCATCAGGACCTGCGCGTGCTGGTGTGCTCGATGCACGACGAGCGCCTGTTCGCGATGCGTGCGCTCGACGCCGGAGCCTGCGGCTACGTGGGCAAGGAGCAGGCGGGGCGGCATGTCGTCGAGGCGGTTCGCGAATGCCTCGCCGGGCGCGTATGGCTTAGCCGCGCGATGAGCGAGCACCACGTGGGCGACAGCGCGGAAGTGACTCCGGCGGGTGAAGCCATGGCGCGCCTGACACCGCGCGAACTCGCGGTGTTCGAACTCATCGGGCGCGGTCTCAAGCCGTCGCAGATCGCGGCGCAGATCCACCTCAGCGTCAAGACCGTGGAAACCCACCGCGAGAAGATCAAGAAAAAGCTCAATCTGCAAAACGGCAGCGATCTCACGCGCAGCGCCATGCAGTGGATGGAGGGCCGCGAGTGATGCGGGCGGCCCCCCTGGCCCCCGGACTCCCGGGTTTCAGCGTCCGCGCTTTTTGGCGCTCTGCCCGGCGATGCCGAAGTGCTGCTTGGGCATCTCGACCAGCAGCACGCGGATCGACTCCACCGGCGCGTCGATGGCGCGGTGGATGGCCTCGGTGACCTCTGCGATCAGGCGCTCCTTGCGCTCGTCGTCGCGGCCTTCGAGGATGTAGAGATGGGCAATGGGCATGGCGGGCTCCGTCGGATTCACACAAAGCACAGCGAGGTCGAGCCGGCGCCCTGCACGCGCAGGCTGACGTGGTCGCCGGCGCCCACCGCCACCGCCTCGGTGATGCCGCCCGACAGCACGACGCTGCCTGCCGGCAGCGACTCGCCGCGCGCGCCCAGGTGATTGGCCAGCATCGCCACCGCGGTGGCCGGATGCCCGAGCACCGCGGCGCCGGCGCCGAAGGCCACCGGGCGCCCGTTCTTCTCCAGCACCACGCCGGTGGTGCGCAGGTCCGCTCCCATCACCGGCATCGCCTGGCCGCCAACCACGAAACGAGCCGCCGAGGTGTTGTCGGCGATGACGCTTTTCAGGTCGAACTTGAAGTCGCGGTAGCGGCTGTCGATGACCTCGATGCCGGCGAGCACGAAGTCTGTCGCGGCGAGCACCGCGCCGATGTGGCAGCCGGGGCCCTTGAGTTCGCGTCCGAGCACGAAGACGATCTCGGGCTCCACCTTGGGGTGGATCAGCTCGCTCACCTTGCAGTCCCCGCCGTCGCTCAGCGCATGGGCGTCGAGCAGGTAGCCGAACACCGGTGAGTCCACGCCCATCTGGCGCATCTTGGCGAACGAGGTCAGCCCGGCCTTGTAGCCGACCAGGCGCGCGCCGCGCGCCAGCTGGCGCGCGCGCAGCGCATCCTGCACGCCGTAGGCGTCGTCCCAGTCCATGTCCGGGTGCTCGTCGGTGATCTTGGTCGTGTCGCGAGCCCGCAGCGCGCACTCGTCGAGGCGCTGCGCCAGCGCGGCGACGGTGGAATGTGCCAGGCTCATGCTGCCTCCCGGCTTGCGGCCTGTGCGCGCTGGCGCTGCAGGGTCAGCGCGGTGTCCTCGATCATGTCCTCCTGGCCGCCGACCATGCCGCGGCGTCCCAGCTCGACCAGGATGTCGCGCGCCGGCACGCCGTACTTCGCCTCGGCCCGCTTGGCGAACAGCAGGAACGAGCCGTAGACCCCGGCGTAGCCCAGGGTCAGCGCGTCGCGGTCGATGCGGATCGGGAAGTCCATCAGCGGAACCACCAGGTCCTCGGCCACGTCCTGGATCTTCCAAACGTCGACGCCGGTGCGCACGCCCATGCGGTCGAGCACTGCCACCAGCACTTCCATCGGCGTGTTGCCGGCGCCGGCGCCCAGCCCGGCGCAGGCGGCGTCGATGCGGTTGGCCCCGGCGGCGATGGCTGCCAGCGAGTTGGCCACGCCCATCGCCAGGTTGTGGTGCCCGTGGAAGCCCAGTTCGGTCTCGGGCTTGAGCGCCGCGCGCACCGCAGAGATGCGCGCGGTGACGTCGTCGGGAAGCATGTAGCCGGCCGAGTCGGTGACGTAGATGCAGTTGGCGCCGTAGCCTTCCATCAGCCGCGCCTGCTTCACCAGGCCCTCGGGGCTGTTCATGTGGGCCATCATCAGGAATCCCACGGTGTCCATGTCCAGCTTGCGCGCCTGGGTGATGTGCTGCTCCGACACGTCGGCCTCGGTGCAGTGCGTGGCTACCCGGATGGTGTGCACGCCCAGTTCGTGGGCCATCTTCAGGTGATCGACGGTACCGATGCCCGGCAGCAGCAGCGCCGAGACCTTGCTGCGCTTCATCAGCGGCACCACCGCCTCGAGGTATTCGCGGTCGCTGTGGGCCGGGAAGCCGTAGTTCACCGACGCGCCGCCGAGGCCGTCGCCGTGCGTGACCTCGACCAGCGGCATGCCGGCTTCGTCCAGCGCGCGGGCGACCTGACGCATCTGCTCCAGCGTGATCTGGTGGCGCTTGGGGTGCATGCCGTCGCGCAGGGTCATGTCGTGCAGCGTGATGTTCGGGCCCTTGAGTTCCATGATGGGTTCCTTGGCAATGAGGGGTGTCGGAAGAATTCAGGCGGCCACGGCCGCAGGCTCCAGCGTGATGCGCCCGGCCAGCAGTTCCTCGGCGAACATCTCGGCGGTGCGCGCAGCCGCCGCGGTCATGATGTCGAGGTTGCCGGCGTACCTGGGCAGGTAGTCGCCCAGGCCTTCGACCTCCAGGTAGATCGACACCCGCTTGCCGTCGAACACCGGGCCGTTGACCACGCGGTAGCCCGGCACGTACTTGTTGACCTCGGCCACCATGCGCCGTACCGACTCGCGGATGGCCGCCTGGTCGGGCTCGCCGTCGGTCAGGCAGTGCACGGTGTCGCGCATGATCAGCGGCGGATCGGCCGGGTTGATGATGATGATGGCCTTGCCCTCGCGCGCTCCGCCCACCTTGGCCACCGCGCCCGAAGTGGTGCGGGTGAACTCGTCGATGTTCTTGCGCGTGCCGGGCCCGGCCGAGCGCGACGACACGGTGGCGACGATCTCGGCGTAGCCCACCGGCTGCACGCGCGACACCGCATACACCATCGGGATCGTGGCCTGGCCGCCGCAGGTGACCATGTTCACGTTCATCTCCCGCCGGCCGATGTGCTCGGCCAGGTTCACCGGCGGCACGCAATACGGGCCGATCGCCGCCGGCGTGAGGTCGATCATCATCACGCCGAGTGCGTTGAGCTTGTCGGAGTTGGCCTTGTGCACGTAGGCGCTGGTGGCGTCGAAGGCGATCTGGATGTCGTCCGCCAGCACATGCGGCAGCAGTCCGTCGACGCCGTCGGAGGTGGTCTTCAGGCCCAGCTCTCGCGCCTTCTTCAGTCCGTCGGATTCGGGGTCGATGCCGACCATCCACACCGGCTCGAGCACCGGGCTGCGCATCAGCTTGGCCAGCAGGTCGGTGCCGATGTTGCCGGGCCCGATGAGGGCGCAGCGGATTTTCTTGCTCATGATGTCTTCCTTTGCAGGGAACATGGAAAAGGGGAGGCCGCCTCAGATGCAGCGCACGACGCCGCCTTCGGCGCGCACCGCGGCGCCGTTGATGGCGCTGGCCAGCGGGCTGCACACGAAGGCCACCACCGCGGCGACCTCGACGGGGTCGGCCAGACGCCGGTTGATCGACGTCGGCCGCGCCTCGCGGAAAAAGCGCTCGACGAAGTCCTCGCGCGACACTCCGGCCTGCTCGGCCAGGCGCGTGAAGAACTCGCCCACGCCCTCGGTGCCGGTGGGCCCGGGAAGCACGCTGTTGACCGTCACGCCGCTTGCGGTGGTGGTCTCGGCCATGCCGCGCGCCACCGCGATCTGCGCCGTCTTGCTCATGCCGTAATGCACCATCTCGGCCGGCGGGCACAGCCCCGACTCGCTGGAGATGAACACGATGCGCCCCCAGCCGGCGGTCTTCATGCGCGGCAGGTAGTGGCGCGACAACCGAACGCCGCTCATCACGTTGACCTCGAACATGCGCATCCAGTCGGCGTCCGGGATGGCCTCGAAGGCCTTGGGCTCGAAGATGCCCAGGTTGTTGACCAGGATGTCGAGGTCGGGGTGCGCGGCCAGCAGCTTGGCGCAGCCCTCGGCGCTTCCCAGGTCGGCGGGCGCCGCCAGCAGCCGCGCCTGTGCGCCCAGCTCGGCGCGCAGGGCCGATATCGTGGCGTCGACGCGTTCGCGCGAGCGCCCGTTGATCAGCACCTCGGCGCCTTCGGCGGCCAGGATCGCGGCGATCGCGCGACCGATTCCGGCGGTCGATCCGCTGACCAGTGCGCGCTTGCCCCTTAGTTGCAGGTCCATGGCCGGTTCCTCAGGCGAAGCGCACGGCGCAGGAGCCGAGTCCGCCGATGCTGACGCGGAACTGGTCGCCGGCGGCGATCGGCGCCATCGCCGCCAGCGCCCCGGACAGGATCACCTCGCCGGGCTCCAGCGCGATGCCCAGGGCGCCCAGGGTGTTGGCCAGCCAGGCCACCGCGTGCAGCGGCGAGCCCAGCGCGGCGGCGCCGGCGCCTGTTGCGAACACCTCGCCGTTTTTCTCCAGCACCATGCCGCAGGCATACAGGTCGACCTGGCGAGGACTGACCGCACGGTCGCCGAGCACGAACACCCCGCACGATGCGTTGTCGGCCACCGTGTCCTGGATGCGGATCTTCCAGTCGCGGATTCGCGAGTCGACGATCTCGAAGCAGGGCATCACGCATTCGGTGGCCGCCAGCACCTCGGGCGCCGTCACGCCGGGGCCCTGCAGCCTGCGCTTGAGCACGAAGGCGATCTCGCCTTCGGCCTTGGGCTGGATCAGGCTGGCGCGCTCGATGGTGCAGCCGTCGTCGAACACCATGCCCGACAACAGCCAGCCGAAGTCGGGCTGGTACACGCCCAGCATGTCCATCACCGCCTTCGAGGTCACGCCGATCTTCTTGCCCACCACGGTCTCTCCGTCGGCCAGGCGGCGTGCGATCATGCGCTGCTGCACGGCATAGGCGTGCTCGATGCTCATGTCGGAGTGGCGCGTGCTCAGCGGCTCGACCACGCGGCCCGCGCGCAGCGCCTCGAACAGTTCGTCGCCCAGTGAATCGATGATTTGGCTTTGCATGGTTCAGGCCTTGTCCAGCGCCAGCGGCTCGTCGGCCGCTGCCTCTGCGAGGAAGTCGCCGACCAGGCGCGCGAATCGCCGCGCATGCTCGATCTGGGTCCAGTGCCCGCACTGGCCGTACACATGCAGTTGCGCGCGCGGGATCCAGGAGGCCAGGGTCAGCGAGGTCGACAGCGGGATCACCTGGTCCTCGCGCCCGTGCACCACCAGGGTCTGGTGCGGCAGCGCGCGGATGTCGGCCTCGCGGCTTGCCATCGCATCCACCCAGCGCTGGCGCGGCGCCGGGAACATGGCCGAGAAGGACTCCTGGAAGCCGGGGCGGATGCTCGCCGCATAGCGCAGTTGCGCCAGCTCGTCGTTCACCAGCGAGCGGTCCCAGGCGAAGATGTCGAGCAACTCGCGCATGCGCGCCAGCGACGGCTCGTAGCCCCAGACGGCGTCCAGTCCCGGGGTGATGGGAAAGGGCACGCCGACGCTGCCCATCAGCACCAGGCGGCGTACCCGGTCCGGATGGGCGATGGCCAGCGCCAGCGCCAGCGCGCCGCCGAAGGAGTTGCCCACCAGGTCGCAGCGTTCGATGCCCAGCGCGTCGAGCAGGCCGACCGCCTGCGCCACCCAGCCCGGCATGTCGTAGCGATGGTTCGCCGGACGCTCGCTGAAACCGAAGCCCGCCATGTCGGGGGCGATGACGCGGGCCTGGCGCGAAAGCTCCGGCAGCAGCAGGCGCCAGTTGGCCCACGCCGACACGCCGGGCCCGGAGCCGTGGATCAGCAGCACCGGGTGGCCTTCGCCCACGTCGTGGTAGTTGGTACGAATCCCCGCTGCGACGATGCTGCGGGCGATCTCGGGGTTGGCCGATTCGGCCGCGATGGATGCGTTCATGATCCGGGGCTCCTCACAACTTGATGCACACGTTCTTGAGTTCGGTGTAGAACTCCAGTGAGTGCACGCCGCCCTCGCGTCCGATGCCTGACTGCTTGGCTCCGCCGAAGGGCGTGCGCAGGTCGCGCAGGAACCAGGAGTTGACCCAGGCGATTCCCACGTCGATGGCGGCGGCCACGCGGTGCGCGCGTTGCAGATCGCGGGTCCAGATGGCGGTGGCGAGTCCATAGTCGTTGTCGTTGACCCGTCGCAGCACCTCTTCCTCGGTGTCGAAGGGCATGACCAGTGCGCAGGGCCCGAAGATCTCCTCGCGCGCGATCGCCGAGTCGTCGCCCAGGCCGGTCCACAACGTGGGCTGCACCCAGGCGCCGCCAGCGAGATCGGCCGGCATCTCGGGCACCCCGCCGCCGGTGACGACCCTGGCGCCCAGATCGGCCGCCTTGCGGTAGTACGACAGCACCTTGTCGCGATGTTCCTGGCTGATCAGCGGGCCCATCGTGGTCGTCGGCAGCTCGGGACGCCCGAGTTGCAGGCCCTCGGCGCCGCGCTTGAGGGCGCCCAGGAAGCGCTCGAAGATGCCGCGCTGCACGTACACCCGCTCGGTGCCCAGGCAGACCTGGCCGCAATTGGCGAAGCACGAGCGCAGCGTGCCCTCGATGGCGGCGTCGAAATCGCAGTCGTCGAACACCACGGCGGCGTTCTTGCCGCCCATCTCCAGGCTCACCGGGCGCGCGCCGGTGGCGGCGGCTTTCATGATCACCTCGCCGGTACGCGTCTCGCCGGTGAAGGTGATGGCGCTCACGCCGGGGTGGCTGGTGAGGAATTCACCGGTCGAGCCGGGGCCGAAGCCGTGCACCACGTTATAGACCCCCGGCGGCACGCCGGCGGCGTTCATCACCTCGCCCAGCAGCGCGGCGGTCTGCGGCGTCTCCTCCGAGGGCTTGACCACCACGGTGTTGCCGCAGGCCAGCGCCGGGCCGACCTTCCAGGTCATCAGCAGCAGCGGCAGGTTCCACGGGCAGATCACGCCCACCACGCCGACCGGGCGGCGCAGTGCGTAGTTGATGGCGCCCAGCCCGTCGGGGGTGGACATCTCGAAGAACTCGGTGGGCACGTTCTTGACCACGTCGGCGAAGATCTTGAAATTCGCCGCGCCGCGCGGGATGTCGACATGGCTGGCCAGGCTCACCGGCTTGCCCGTGTCGGCGACCTCGGCGGCCAGGAAGTCGTCGAAGCGGCGGTTGATGCCGTCGGCCACCGCGTACAGCAGGTCCACGCGCTGGGCCACGCTCAAGGCGCCCCACGGCCCGTGCAGCGCCGCGCGGGCGGCGCGCACCGCGGCGTCGACCTGTTCGCGCGAGGCCTCGGCCACGCGCGCGATGACGCTGCCGTCGACCGGCGAGCGCTTGTCGAAGCGCCTGTCCGAGGCGACGAAGCCGCCGTTGATGAAATGGTCGATCTGCGGCAGTGGCGCTACCGCGCGGGCGCGCGCCGGGGCCTGGGGTTCGGTGATCAGCATGATGGACGTCGAAAGTTCAGGAGGGGGAATTCGTCAGGGCGAGAACACCGGCCTGGGCGCACAGCTCGTCCTGCTGCTCGCTGCCGCCGGACACGCCGATGCCGCCGATGCGCTGGTCGCCGTCGAGCAGCGGAAGCCCGCCGCCGAAGGCGACGAAGCGCGGCCGCTGCACCAGCCCCTGGCGCACCGCCGGCGAGTGCTGTTGCAGCGCTTCGCTCCAGGCGCCGGTGGCCAGGCCGAAGCTGGCCGCCGTGTAGGCCTTGTCGATGGCGATGTCGATGGAGTGCAGCGGCGCACCCGGCATGCGCAGGAACGCCGCCAGGTTGCCGCCGGCATCGACCACCGCGACGTTGACCCGCAGGCCCAGCGCCGCCGCGTGCGCGGCGGCGGCCTGCACGGCCCGCGCCGCGGCGGGCCAGTCGACCTGGCGCTGCGCCACGCTGATCGGCGTGGCGTCGCCTCGGCTGGCGTGGCGCATCAGGTGTAGACCTCGGTGAAGGAGGGCACCAGCTCGCCGGTGTGGTAGAAGATGCCGCTGCCGAGCTGCTCCTCGGTCCACGTGGTCACCGGTCGGTCGGGCTGCGCCATGTAGCCCAGGCCGGCGAAGGTCTCGTTGCGGTTGCCGCTGGGGTCGAAGAAGTAGATGGTCGTGCCGCGGGTGATGCCGTGGCGCGTCGGCGCCACGTCGATGCGGGTCTTGTTCTTGGCCATCACGTCGGCCGCCTTGAGCACGTCGTCCCACGAGTCGAGGTAGAAGGCGATGTGGTGCAGGCCCATGCGCGGACCGCCGACGAAGGCGATGTCGTGCGGGGTCGAGGTGCGGAACATCCAGGTCGCGGCCTGGATCACGTTGCCCGGGCCCACCATGACCTGCTCGGCCAGATGGAAGTCCAGGCACTTGGACATGAACTCGGTGTTCTCGGCCACCTTGTTCACGCCGGTCTCGGGGTTGAGCTCGCACATCAGCAGGCAGTGGTCGAGCCAGTGCGCGCCGGCGCCGGTGATGTCGTCGGGCCACGGGTCGGGGTTGACCGAGCCGACGTCGGTGCCGACCTTTTCCTTCATCGCGTACAGGCGCATCTCGTGCCCGCTGGGAAGCTGGAACTGCAGCATGCGCCCGGTGGCCGGCATCGTGCCTTCCGGCAGCATGCTGGTCTGGATGCCGTAGGCCTCGATGCGCGCCTGCAGCGCGTCCAGGTCGGCGTCGTGCTCGACCTTGTAGGCCACGTGGTTCAGGCCGGCTTCGTCGGCCGGGGTCAGCACCACCGAGTACTTGTCCCACTCGTCCCAGCACTTGAGGTACACGTTGCCCCGGTTGTCCTCCATGGTCTTTTTCATGCCCAGCACCTTCTCGTAGTGCTTCAGAGCGGCAGCCATGTCCATCACCTTCAGGCTGGCATGCCCGATGCGCATCACACCCATGTCGATCTCCTCGTTGTGGTGGTTACTTGCCCGAACCGGGATTCGCGGGGTTCGCGCATCCCTTGAAAAACGGCTTGCAGAACTTCCCCGCGACCTCGATCTCGAGCTCGCTGCGGGGGGCGACGCGGCAGGCCAGCGTGAAGCCCTCGGTTTCCTCGTCGTTGCTGACATGCGCCCGGCTGACCGGGCCCAGGCGCTGCACCTGGCCGCTGAGCAGGCGGATCTTGCAGACCCCGCAGCCGCCTCCCAGGCAGCCCACCGGGATGCCACGGCGCCCGGTACAGGCCATCGCCGCCAGCACCGACTGGTCGTCGCGGCAGGCGAAGGACTCGCCGGTCTGGCGAATGGTCACTTGCAGCTTGTCGCAGGCCGCCCGGTCCATGTCAGATCCTCTTGAACAAGGGGCTGCGCACCTGCTGCGCATCGGCCGCCGAAATGAACTTCTCGTGGTAGATGTCTTGCTCGAACAGGCGCCCTTGCATGAGGGTGCTGATGCAGGCGTCGATCATCAGGGGCGGGCCGCACAGGTAGGCGCTCAGGCCCGAGAAATCGCCGCCGAAGTGGGTCTTCGCCACGTCGTGCACGAAGCCCTGCGCCACGTCGGCTGCGCCGCCGGATTCCGACAGCGCCGGCAGGTAGTGGAAGTTGGCGTGGCGCGCGGCCAGTTCGCGGAATTCGGCGTCGTAGTACAGCTCGGCCGCGTTGCGCTGGCCGTAGACCAGGGTGATGTCGTGCTCGCAGCCCGCCTGCAGCAGGTCGCGGATCATCGAGCGCGGGCTCGACAGCCCCGAGCCGCCGGCCATGAACAGCATCGGCCGCTGCGCCGAGCGGCGAACGAAAAATCGCCCGTAGGGGCCTGCCAGGCGAAGGCGCTGGCCGGGCTCGAGCTGCTCGTGCAAGTAGCCGGTTCCCAGACCGCCCGGCACGCGGCGCACGTTGATCTCGACGCAGCCGCTGGCTGCGGCGTCGGCGGGCGAGTTGGCGATGGAGAAGGCGCGGCTGGCGCCGAGTCCGGGGATTTCGAGCTGCAGGTACTGGCCGGCCTGGAAGTCCATCGGCTTGTCCAGGCGCAGCCAGATGGCGCGGATGGTCGGCGTCAGGTCCTCGATGCGCGCCACCTCGGCGGCGAAGTCGCGCACCGGGATGACTCGGGCGTCGGGCTCCTCGTCGATGTCGGCCTCGATGGTAGTGTCGGCCTGCAGCGTGGCGCAGCAGGCCAGCGCCTTGCCCTCGTCGCGCTCGAAGTCCATCAGCGCGAAGGGATTGGCCTCCCCGATGTCGACCTCGCCGCACTGCACCTGCACCTTGCAGCTGCCGCACAGGCCGTGGCCGCAGGCGTGGGGCAGGTAGATGCCGTTGCGCAGCGCAGCGTCGAGCACGGTCTGGCCGTCGTCGACGTCGATGGTCGCGCCCAGGGGTTCGATGGTGAGTTGAAAGCTCATGGTCGTCTCGCGGGGACAGCGGCGGCGCCCGCCACGGGCGCCGCCGCCGGGCGGCGTGGGTTCAGCTGCACGAGCCCTGGATGCCGTTCAGCCCGGGGGTGCGAAAGCGGATCACGTCCTTGTGGCGCAGGCCGTTGTCGGCGAGGGACTTCGCCGGGTCGGGCGAGAACGCCTTGCCGGACTTGAGCCACTGCACCTGGTTCCAGTCGATGCGCGCGAAATCCGGGTGGTAGCCGTACACGCCCGGCAGCACCTGCGTGGCCAGCGCCCCGAAGGGCATGTCGGGTGGAAGCGGCAGGCAGAAGGGGGCGCAGAACAGCAGGTGGTCCTCCCAGCCGATGTACAGCAGCGGCGCGGGGAACTTGTCCACCGAATCGCGGGCGGGGAGGTCGTAGGGAGCTGCGGCGACGACACTCATGTTGGTCTCCTTGGATGGGTTGCGGTCGATCGCCTCAGACGCCCTGCGCCTGGCCGCGCCAGCGGGCGAAGTTCTTCTGGTCTTCCGATCCCTCGAAGTCCAGGTTGTCGCGTCCGAAGTTCAACTCGTAGTAGTCCAGCACCGCGGCCAGCGGGTCGAAGCCCTCGGCGGTGGGGTCGGTGCCCGGCTTGAAGCAGTTGCCCTGGTAGATCTGGTGCACCGGGAGCCACGACTGCACGTACTTCTGCGGTTCGTGGTCGAAGATCTCCTTGCAGTGGTCGCTGCAGAAGTGGTACTTGTCGCCCTTCCAGTCGCTCTCGCGGTAGCAGATCCTGGTGGCGTCGCCCGGCTCGGTGAACAGCATCGGGATCTGGCAGGTCGTGCACAGCATCGGCAGCGTCTTGTTGTAGAAGCGGTTGCTGTGCTGGGCCTGCTCCTTCCAGTACTCCAGGCGCGGGCGGTACAGCTTGTCGAAGCTGTCGGGGTACTGCTGCGACAGCCACTCCATCTCGTCGTCGCGCGGGATCCAGGTGTGGAAGGGCGCGGCCGCGGCGTAGTTGTAGAAGGTGGCCCAGGCCTGGTGGCTGATGTGGTCCTTGGCCTCGCAGGCGTCCTTCCAGCCCTTGGGCTCGCGAATGCCGTAGCGCGCGAGGTCGCGGAAAAGCGCGCCTCCGTTCTGCTCGGCGTAGATCTCCCAGGCCTGGCGCCAGCTCATCACTCGCTTGGGCAGCATGTAGTCCATCATCATGCCCACCAGGGTCAGCAGGCGGAAGCCGCGCCAGAACCACTTGTCGATCCAGCGCTGCACGATGGGCACGTTGCCGGGGTCCTGCTCGAGCATGAACTTGATACATTCGATGCCCAGGGTCATGTGGCGCGACTCGTCCGATTGCGCGGAAAAGCCGAAGGTCACCGTGGACATGTCGCCGTTGTAGGCGGCGCCCGACATGAAGGGCACGAACAGCAGGTTGGTCAGCACGTACTCGAAGGAAAAGCTGACCGCGGTCAGGAACTCGAACGGCCCGGCGGTGTTCGCATCCTCGAAGAACGACTTCGGCACCGACAGGTACCACACGCGATCGAACCAGTGGTTCGCGTGGTGCATGCCGTTGAAGAACTTGTTGTAGGTCGAGATCGCGTGGGTCTCGGTCTGGTAATGACGCAGTTCGTCGACCGACTGCATCTGGCAGGCCACGCGCGCGCCGGCGCCGCTGAAGTGACGCCCGACATGCGCGAAGCCGCGGTGTGCGTAGTACTCCAGCGGCGACACGCCCTGGATGAACAGCTTGAGGGCATTGACGTAGCGCGCGTCGGTGACCCCGAGAAAGCCGTTGTTCTGCTGGAACGCGTCGATCACCGCGTACAGCTTGCGTTCCTTCTCGCCCTGGTACTTCCAGTAGGCGTCCATGGTCAGGCGGAAGGGGTCCTGCCACTTGTCCCAGTCGTGGATCTTGATGCCCTCGTACTTGTCGTAGGGGAACACCTTGTCCATCGGCTGGTAGCTGGTTTCCCAGCCCAGGCCGCGGGTCATCGCGGCGTAGCGATCCTTGAGTCCGAGCTTGGGCTTGGCGGTGCGTGTATCCATGGTGTCTTGTCTCCTGCGGGGGGGGCGTTCAGTGCTTCCAGCTCAGCGTGAACTGGTCGTCGTCCTCGTCGATGTGGCCGGACAGCGAGATCAGGTTCACGTGCAGTTGCTGCAGGTCGTAGCGCCCGCCGGTGCGCTGCTCGATGCTGGCGCGCTTGATGCACAGCTCGTCGGGGGCGTCGATCTTGATCATCGCGGGCGACTCCACCGCAACGGCGTGCGGGTTGTCGGCCAGGATGGCCTCGATCACGGGGCGGGTTTCCTCGTTGGTCTGCAGGGCGATGAATACGTTGGACATGGTGTCGGGCTCGGCTCGGGGGTCACAGTTCCAGCCCGGCCTTGGCCAGGCGGGCGCGCAGTTGCTGGCGGGCATCGTCGAGCGCGCCGCTGCCGCTGGAGCCCAGCGCGAGCTGCGCCACCGGCTGCAGCGCGGCGGCAGCCTGCGGCTCCCACACGCGCAGCCACTGCTGCAGCTGGGCGTGGTTGGCGTCCGACTCGGCGCCCATGGTCTTCAGCACCGAGTCGATCCAGCGCGCGCTCTCGTCGTGCCACTCGGGCATGAACGCGCTCAGCATGGCCACCGCGCTGCCGCCCGAGAGCGCCACGTGGTCGTCGACGAAGCTGCCGTAGACCACCGGGTAGAGCAGGCCGTCGAGCGCGGCGTTCTGCGCCACGAAAAGCTCCACCGGGTCCTGCACCACCAGCGTGTCCTCGACATAGCGGCGCAGCGGCTGCCAGGCCGGCGCATCCATCCAGGCCGTCTTGGCGCGGTCGAGCTCCTCGGGGCCGCCCAGCAGCAGGGCCAGGCGGGTCAGGAACTGCGCCACGCCCAGGTTGTCCATCGCGTGGAACATCGCCGGCGCGGTGAAGGCGGCGCCCCAGCCCAGCGCGCAGATCTGCGAGTTGTTCATGTTCGCGCCCCACGCAACGTGGCGCAGCGGCACGAGCACGTCGAGCGCGCGCTGGCGCATCTCGGGAGGAATCATGTCGACCATGCCGCGCGACTCGACGAACTCGAAGTTCGCCTCCACCGCGTCCTGCTGGCGCGCCCGGGTCATGGTCCAGGTCGCGTAATAGAACTGGCGCGGATCGCGCAGCGCATACCAGTCGCGCATGCGGATGGCCGAGCGCGACGCGTCGAACAGCTCGTGCGCCGGGTCCCAGGTCGGACGGTAGTGGAAGTTCACCTCCGGTTGCGCGCCCAGGGTCGCCTCCTGGTAGCGCGACGCGTTCTTGTCGCCGCCGATGAAGCGCGCCACATGCGCATAGGTGTGGCGCAGGGGTTGGATGTCGACGGTCTTCAGGTCCAGGGTCATCGCTTGCTCCTCTCCTTCGTTGGGTTGTCGTCTTGGCGTCCGTTGCGGGTGCGTCAGCGCCTTGGGTCGCAGGCCAGGTCGTCCAGGCGCTCGGCCGCCTGCGCGGCGCAGAACTCCTCGAACGCCGTCGGCGGCAGCACCAGCTCCACGCACAGCTCGGGGCTGCCGATGCTGAACTCGAACTCGACGAAGCCGCGCGAACTGACCCCGGTGACCCGCACGAAGCGCCTGCGCGGATCGAACTCGTCGGCTTGCTGTCGGGGCGGGGTGGATGGGCTCACGGTACGTCTCCTGTTCGCCTGCCATGCAGCAGCAAGCGTGCCAGCCGAGGCGCTCCGATGCTGAAATTCTCGAGAATTCAGGGAAAACACCCATTCGAAATGCCCGAGGGCTGGCCGCTTTTCAGGGTTAACCCGGGACGATCAGCTGCCCCCATTGATCAGTAACCTGCTGAACGAATGGCGTGTTTTTATGATTTCATCAAGCCGAAGGGGGCTGGTTTGACGAAATGATCAAATCCAGCCTAAGCTGCGCCGAAGACTGGCCAGAGTGAAAATCTCGATTCAATTCCATGAGCAAGAGCAAGCTTCCGCCGCTGCCCAGCGACGCCGACCTGCGGCGCCTGATTCATTTCTCGGCGGGCGACGGGCGCATCTGGCTGGCCGGCCAGCGCATGGTGCTGGTGCATACCGCGGCGCTCGGCGCGTTGCGCAAGGAGTTGATGCAGGGCGTCGGTGCCGAGCAGTCGCGGCGCCTGTTCACGCGCGCCGGCTTCGCCGCCGGCGAGCGCGACGCCGCGCTGGCGCGGCAGATCCGCCCGAACGCTGCGCTGTACGACATGTTCGTCGTCGGGCCGCAGTTGCACATGCTCGAGGGCGCGGTGCAGGTCACCCCGGTGGAGTTCGATGCCGACCCGGCGACCGGGCATTTCCGCGGCGAGTTCCAGTGGGTGCATTCCTGGGAGGCGGAGTCGCACAAGCGCGATTTCGGCGTGCAGGGCTACCCGGTGTGCTGGATGCTCATCGGCTACGCCAGCGGCTATACCAGCGCCTTCATGGGCCGCCCCATCCTGTTCAAGGAAGTTGCCTGCGTCGGGCGTGGCGACGCCTGCTGTCACATCGTCGGCAAGCCGCGCGAGGAGTGGGACGACGCCGAGGAACTGGCCTCGTACTTCGAGCCCGGCTCGATGCTGCGCACCATGCAGGACCTGCAGACCCAGGTCGAGTCGTTGCGCCTGGAGATCGCCGCCGACGACCAGCGCACCGAGCTGATCGGCCGGTCGGAGGCCTTTCGTGCTGCCTACGCGCTGCTGCAGACCGGTGCGCGAACCTCGGTGGCGGTGCTGCTGACCGGCGAGACGGGGGTCGGCAAGGAACGATTCGCGCGCGCGCTGCACGCGCTGAGCCCGCGCGCCGACAAGCCTTTCGTCGCGGTGAACTGCGCGGCCATTCCGCACGAGCTGATCGAATCCGAGCTGTTCGGCGCCGAGAAGGGCGCCTACACGGGGGCGCAGGCGGCGCGCGCCGGGCGCTTCGAGCGCGCCGACGGTGGCACGCTGTTCCTGGACGAGATCGGCGAGCTGCCGCTGCAGGCGCAGGCCAAGCTGCTGCGCGTGCTGCAGGAAGGCGAGCTCGAGCGCCTCGGCGGCACGCAGTCGCGCAAGGTCGACGTGCGCCTGGTCGCCGCGACCAACCGCGACCTGGAAGCGGCGGTGCGCGACGGGCGCTTTCGCGCCGACCTGTATTACCGAATCCATGTCTACCCGGTGCATATTCCACCGCTGCGCGATCGTCCGGACGACATCGAGCCGCTGGCGCAGGCCATGCTGGAGCGCTTCGCCGCGTTGCACGGCAAGGCGCTGCCGCTGCTCACCGACCATGCCTATGCCGCGCTGCGCGGGCACGACTGGCCCGGCAATGTGCGCGAGCTCGAGAACCTGGTGGAACGCGCGGTGATCCTGGCGCGCCCGGGTTGCGCGGTCGACGCCGCCGACCTGTTTCCCGGCATCGGCAGGCCGGGCGGGCTGCCGGTCGACGCCAGCGGCCAGCTCGCGCCGCGCCCGGACAGTGCGCTGGACTGCCGATCCCTGCTGCACAAGCTGCAGGGATGCGGCGAGAGCCTGGACGACCTGGAGCACGGCCTGCTCACCGCGGCGGTCGACATGGCGCGCGGCAACCTGTCGGCGGCGGCGCGCCTGCTGGGCATCAGCCGGGCCCAGCTGAGCTATCGTCTCGGGCGCGGGCAGGCCGGCGCGAGGTCGCGTGCCGACGCCGGGTCGCAGCAGCCATGAACCAGCCGCAGATCGCCGCCGCCGAGCAGGCCTCCGACGAGGCAGCACCCCGCACGCTGGCCGAGCTGGCCTACATGCGACTGCGGCGCCACATCATCGAGGGCCACTACCCGCCCGGCGCCAAGCTTCGCGTGGAGCACCTCAAGGACGACTACGGCGTCGGCGCCGGCACCTTGCGCGAGGCCCTGACCCGTCTGGTCAGCGACGCGCTGGTCATCGCCGAGGGGCAGCGCGGCTTTCGCGTCACGCCGGTGTCGCTGCAGGACCTGGCCGACCTCACCCGGCTGCGCATCCACATCGAGGTGGACGCGCTGCGCCAGTCGGTGCGCGGCGGCGACGCGCAGTGGGAGCGCCGGGTGCGCGAGGCCTTCGAGCGCCTGAGCGCCTACGAGCAGCCGATCTCGCTGGCGCGCCTGCCGGCGTGGGAGGCCTGCAACCGGGTGTTCCACGAGCAGCTCATTTCGGCCGCGGCGACGCCGTGGACCTATCACGTGCTGCGCATTCTTTCGCAGCACGGCGAGCGCTATCGTCGCCTCGCCGTGGGCCTGGAGAACAGCGCGCGCGACGTGCACCATGAGCATCAGGAGATCTTCGACGCCGCGATGCGCCGCGCCGACGCACGCGCCGCGCTGGCGCTGGAAGCCCACATCAGCACCACGCTGACCCTGCTGCAGCAGTTGCCGGTCGAGCGCAGCCCGCTGGCGGGTCGCTGAAAGGCCGCTTCGGGCGTCGAAAAAGAAAAACGGGAGCGCGCGGGCTCCCGTTTTCCTGCAGCCGTCACGGCGGGCCGGCAGGCTCGCCGCGACCTGATCGCCCGATTACTTCTTCAGGCTCAGGATCCAGCTCACCAGTTCCTTGGCTTCGGCCGGGGTGACCTGCGGGTTGGCAGGCATCGGCACCGGGCCCCAGGTGCCCGACTCACCGTGCAGCACCGCGTTCACCAGCTTGGCCTCGGCGCCCGGCTTGCCGGCGTACTTGGCGGCGACGTCCTTGTAGGCCGGGCCGACCAGCTTCTTGTCCACGGCGTGGCAGGCCAGGCAGTTCTTCGACTTGGCCAGGGCCATCATGTCGGCGGCGTAGACCTGCGACATCGCGGCCACGGCGAGGCCGACACCAATGACGATCTTCTTCATTCTCGATTCTCCAGGGTTGAGCGAAGCGTTCGCGCTGCATTCGTGCGTTTAACGCACTTGCGCACGGGTACGTTGACCGCTTGACCGCGAAAAACGCGCCCGACGTGACAGCAAAGGATATGCTACCCGACGCCGGGGCGCCAAAACGTTGCCTCGTCGACGATCATTGCCCGCAATATTGACCGCCATCCGGGGAGCGCCTCCATGTGGATCCTGCTTGTTGCAATCTTGCTACTGGGACTGAAGCTGGGCGCCGTCGGTCCCTTCGCCAGCGTGTCCTGGTGGTGGATCGGCGTGCCGCTGGGCGTGGTGTTCGCCTGGTGGGAGGTCATCGACCCCATGTTCGGGATTTCGCAGCGCCGCGCGATGCGCAAGATCGAGCAGCGCAAGAGCGAGCGCACGACCCGCGCCCGGCGCAACCTGGGCATGCGCGCCCCGCGCGACGGCCGCGACGGGCGCTGAGCGCGTCGCGGTGGGCGCAATGCTGCCCGGGCGATGCCGATTGGGATACACTTCGCGCCGTCAGGAGAGAGCCCGGAGCGCGTTGCTGCGCGACTGCCGGGCCGCCGAAGGCGTAAGCCTGCGAGGCGCGGCCAGGTTGGCGGCGCGACGCGGCGTACCGCGCAGGCACAAGGACTGACGGGATCCCGGCAACGGGGTTCACCTCACTGGAGAGCGGCGTCGCGGTGCGGCGTCCACCGAAGGGGCAAGCCCGGCGCGTCGCGGGTCAATCTCTCAGGTACCAAGGACAGCGGGGGCTCGAGCGTCGTGCGAATTCGCGGCGCGGTCTGGTCAGCCCGAGGAGCCTTGCATGTCCGAACCCACGCCCGTCGCCGAGGCGGCCGAATTGCAGCAGACCCCGCTGCACGAGCTTCACCTCAGCCTGGGCGCCCGCATGGTGCCCTTCGCCGGCTACGCGATGCCCCTGCAGTATGCAACGGGAATCGTCGCCGAACATCGCCATACGCGCCAGTCGGCCTCGCTGTTCGACGTGTCCCACATGGGTCAGCTTCGCGTGCGCGGCGAGCAGGCGGCGGAGGCGCTGGAAAGCCTGATCCCGGTGGACGTGGCCGGCCTGGCCGCCGGGCGCCAGCGCTACGGATTCCTGCTCGACGCCGGCGGGGGCATTCTCGACGACCTGATGCTCGCGCACCGTGCGCGCTCCGGCAGCGCCGGCAGTTCGGCGGAATATTTCCTGGTGGTCAACGCCGCGCGCAAGCAGCACGACGTGGATTGGCTGCGCGGGCACCTGGGCACGCGCTGCGAGATCGAGACGCTGCCGCGCCATGCGCTGCTGGCGCTGCAGGGCCCCACGGCGGCGCAGGCGCTTCAGTCCCTGCTGCCGGTGGTCGCGCAGATGCGTTTCATGGACGTTGCCTGGGCCCGCCTGCCGGCCAGCGTCGGCGATGCCGAGGTGTTTCTCAGTCGCAGCGGCTACACCGGCGAAGACGGCTTCGAGATCTCGGTGCCGGCCGAGCATGCGCAGGCCCTGGCGCGCGCGCTGCTGGGCCTGCCGGGCGTGGCTCCCGCCGGGCTGGGCGCGCGCGACACCCTGCGCCTGGAGGCCGGGCTGTGCCTGTACGGGCACGACATGGACAGCGCGACGACGCCGGTGCAGGCTCGCCTGCAATGGGCGATCCAGAAGGTGCGGCGCAGCGGCGGCGCGCGCGCCGGCGGCTTCCCCGGCGCCGACGTCGTGCTGGGCCAGCTCGACGACCCGTCGCGCGTGGCCAGCGTGCGCGTGGGACTGCGCGGCGTGGAGCGCGCGCCGGTGCGCGAAGGCGCGCAGTTGTTCGACGCCGCCGGCGTCGAGGTCGGCCGCGTGACCAGCGGTGCGTTGACCCCGAGCGCGGACGCGGCCATCGCCATGGCCTACGTGGGAGCCGCGCACGCGGCCGTGGGCACCGTGCTGCTCGCGCAGGTGCGCGGCAGGCGCCTGCCCATGCACGTGGTCGACATGCCTTTCGTCGCGCATCGCTACGCGCGAGCCTGAAACCCCATCCGGCGGGCGCCGCGTGGCGGCGATGCCCGCCCCGTCGCACTCGCCACGAGTGACCGTACCCGCCATCCGCAACCTCGATCCGGAGTTCGTCATGACCACCAAGTACACCCCCGACCACGAATGGGTCCGCATGGAATCCGACGGCACCTTGACCGTCGGCATCACCGCTCATGCGCAGGACGCGCTGGGCGACGTGGTGTTCGTCGAGCTGCCCGGGGTCGGGCGCAGCCATGCGCAGAAGGACACGGCCGGCGTGGTCGAGTCGGTGAAGGCCGCGGCCGATGTGTACATGCCGATCTCCGGCGAAGTCGTGGCCACCAACGACGCGCTGGTGGCCGACCCCTCGCTGGCCAACAGCGACCCGCAGGGAGCCGGCTGGTTCTTCCGCGTGCGCCCGAGCGATCCGGCGCAGTTCGACGCGCTGCTCGACCAGGCGGCCTACGACCGCCTGCTGCAAAGCGCCTGATCACCCGGCGAGGCCGCCGCCCCGTGCCGGGGCGCGCGCGCCGACTTGCCGTCTTCGGGTTTTTCCCGCCTTTCCCGTCAGTTCCGCCGGGTCCGTCGCCGGTGGTCCGTCACGAAGCCGAGCGCATCATGTCCTTGTCCCAAGTCCCCCATCTCCCCGGCCTGGCCGAACTCGAGGATCGCGAGGCCTTTCGCCGACGCCACATCGGCCCCGACGCGCAGGAGCAGCAGCAGATGCTGGGCCTGCTCGGCCAAGACAGCCTGGACGCGTTGATGCGCGCGGTGATTCCGGCTCCGATCCGGCGCGATGCCGCGATGCAGCTGCCCGACGCGGTCGGCGAGCAGCAGGCGCTGGAGGAGCTGCGGCGCATCGCTGGCGAGAACCGCGTGCTGCGCAGCTTCATCGGCCAGGGCTACGCCAACGCCCACATGCCGGGGGTGATCCGGCGCAACGTGCTCGAGAACCCTGCCTGGTACACGGCCTATACCCCGTACCAGCCCGAGATCAGCCAGGGGCGGCTCGAGGCGCTGCTGAACTTCCAGACCATGGTGGCCGACCTCACCGGGCTCGACGTGGCCAACGCGTCCATGCTCGACGAGGCCACGGCGGCGGCCGAGGCGGTCACGCTGGCGCGGCGCGTGTCGGATCACGCCTCCGACAGCGTGTTCGTCGCCGACGACGTGCTGCCGCAGACCCTCGAGGTGCTGCGCACGCGCGCCGAGCCGATCGGGCTGAACATCGTGGTGGGCGCGCCCCACCAGGCCGCCGACGCCGATCATTTCGCGGTGCTGCTGCAGTACCCCGGGGTCGACGGCGGCGTGCACGACCTGCGCCAGCTCATCGCGTCGCTGCGCCAGCGCGGCAGCCTGGTCATCCTGGCCGCCGACATCCTCGCGCTGACCGTGCTGGCCTCGCCCGGGGAACTCGGCGCCGACATCGCGGTGGGCAACACCCAGCGCTTCGGGCTGCCGCTGGGCTGCGGCGGCCCGCACGCCGCCTACCTGGCAGTGCGCGACGCCCTCAAGCGCCAGTTGCCCGGGCGCCTGGTGGGCGCCAGCGTCGACGCCCAGGGCAACACCGGGCTGCGCCTGGCGCTGCAGACCCGCGAGCAGCATATCCGGCGCGAGAAGGCCACCAGCAACATCTGCACGGCGCAGGTGCTGCCGGCGGTGCTGGCGGCGATGTACGCGGTCTACCACGGCCCCGAGGGCCTGCGGCGCATCGCGCAGCGGGTGCACGCGTTCACCGCGCTGCTCGCCGACGGGCTCGCCGGGCAGGGCTGGCAGCTGCGCCACGCCGCGTATTTCGACACCTTGACCGTGCACACCGGAGCGCGCACCGACGCCGTGCACGCGGCCAGCGTGGCCGTGGGCATCAACCTGCGCCGCGCCGGACCCGACTGCGTCGGCATCACGCTCGACGAAACGGTCGAGCGCGCGGACGTGCTCGCGCTGCTCGGCGCGTTCGCCGCGGTTCGCGGCGTGCCGGCGCCGGCTGCCACGTTGTTCGACGCCGCGGCCGCCGGGCTGGCGCCGCGCTGGCCGCAGCAACTCGGGCGCGCCAGCGCCTACCTCACCCATCCGGTGTTCCATGCCCATCGCAGCGAGACCGAGATGCTGCGCTACCTGCGCCAGCTCGCCGACAAGGACGTCGCCCTCGACCGCGCGATGATCCCGCTGGGCTCGTGCACCATGAAGCTCAACGCCACCAGCGAGATGGAGCCCATCGGCTGGCCCGAGTTCGCCGCCATCCATCCCTTCGCCCCGGCCGAGCAGCGCCGCGGCTACCAGCGGCTGGCCGAGCAGCTGCAGGGCTGGCTGGCGCAGGCCACCGGCTACGACGCCGTGAGCCTGCAGCCCAACGCCGGCTCGCAGGGCGAATACGCCGGGCTGCTGGCGATTCGCGCCTGGCATCGCAGCCGCGGCGAGCATTCCCGCGACGTGTGCCTGATCCCGTCGTCGGCCCACGGCACCAACCCGGCGTCGGCGCACATGGCCGGCATGCGCGTGGTGGTCGTGGCCTGCGACGCGCAGGGCAGCGTCGACCTCGACGACCTGCGCGCCAAGGCAGCCGAGCACGCTGCGCAGCTGGCCGCGTGCATGATCACCTACCCGTCGACCCACGGCGTGTTCGAGCCGCGGGTGCGCGAGATCTGCGACATCGTGCACGAGCACGGCGGCCAGGTGTATGTGGACGGCGCCAACATGAACGCGATGGTCGGGCTGGTCAGCCCGCCCGAGTTCGGCGCCGACGTGTCGCACCTGAACCTGCACAAGACCTTCTGCATCCCGCATGGCGGCGGCGGCCCGGGCGTGGGGCCGGTGGCGGTGCGCGCGCATCTCGCGCCGTTCCTGCCGGGGCATGCCGCCGGCGGCGAGCCGGGGCAGGGCGTCGGCGCGGTCAGCGCCGCGGCGCTGGGCAATGCCTCGGTGCTGCCGATCGCGTGGATGTACGTGCGCATGATGGGTGCCGAGGGCCTGCGCCAGGCCAGCGCGGTGGCGATCCTCGGCGCCAACTACCTGGCGCGCCGCCTGGCGCCGCATTTCCCGGTGCTCTACAGCGGCCAGGGCGGCTTTGTCGCGCACGAATGCATCATCGACCTGCGCGGCCTCAAGGACGCCAGCGGCATCACCAACGAGGACGTCGCCAAGCGCCTGATGGACTACGGCTTCCACGCGCCGACCATGAGCTTCCCGGTGCCCGGCACGCTGATGATCGAGCCGACCGAGAGCGAGTCGTTGTTCGAACTCGATCGCTTCGTCGACGCCATGGTGGCCATCCGCGAGGAGATCGCGCGCGTCGAACGCGGCGAATGGCCGCGCCAGGACAACCCGCTGAAGGCCGCGCCGTTCACCGCGGCGGTGGTGCTCGGCAGCGACTGGAGTCGCGCCTACACGCGCGAGCAGGCCGCGTTCCCGGTGGCCACGCTGCGCCAGCAGAAGTACTGGGTGCCGGTGGGGCGTGTCGACAACGTGTGGGGCGACCGCAACCTGCAGTGCGCGTGCCTGCCGGTGCAGGTATCGCCGGCCGCCGCCGAGGCCGGCTCGCCGCAGGGTCTGGCGGCCTGAGGCGCGGCGCGCCGCGGAGCGGCTATTCCACCAGAACGCGGGCCTCGCCCGCGTGCATGGAGCCGATCACCGTGGCGTCGCCGAAGCCCTCGGCGCGGAACACCTCCAGCACGCGCTCGAGCGCCGCGGGCGCGCAGCTCACCAGCAGGCCGCCCGAGGTCTGCGGGTCGGTGAGCAGGCTGCGCGCCAGCGGGTCGGCGCAGCGCAGCAGCACGTCGTCGCCGTAGCTGTTCCAGTTGCGTGCCGACGCGCCGGTGAGCATGCCGGCGGCGGCCAGTTCGCGCACTCCGGGCAGCAGCGGCACGTCGTCGGCGCGGATGCGTGCGCCCAGACCGGCGCCGCGGCACACCTCCAGCGAGTGGCCGAGCAGGCCGAAACCGGTGACGTCGGTGATCGCATGCACGCCGTCAAGGGCCGCCAGCAGCGGCCCAGGCGTATTCAGTCGCGTGGTCGCCTCCAGCATGTGGCGGTAGCCTTCGGCGTCGAGCCGGTCCTTTTTCAGCGCCGCGGAGTAGATCCCGACCCCCAGCGGCTTGCCCAGCACCAGCAGGTCGCCGTCGCGGGCGTCGCGGTTGCGCCGGATGGCGTCCGGATGCGCCATGCCGATCACCGCGAGGCCGTAGATCGGCTCGACCGAGTCGATCGAATGCCCTCCGGCGACCGGGATGCCTGCGCGCGCGCAGGCCTGCTGGCCGCCGCGCAGGATGGCGCCGATGGTCTGCGGCGGCAGCACGCCGACCGGCATGCCGACGATGGCCAGCGCGAGCAGCGGGCGCGCGCCCATGGCATACACGTCGGAGATCGCATTGGTCGCCGCGATGGCGCCGAAATCATGCGGATCGTCGACGATGGGCATGAAGAAATCGGTGGTGGCCACCAGCGCCTGGGTGTCGCTGAGGCGCCAGACCGCGGCGTCGTCGGCCGTCTCGGTTCCGACCATCAACTCCGGCGGCGTTGCCAGCGGCATGTGCTGGCGCAGGATGTCGCGCAACACCGCCGGCGCGATCTTGCAGCCGCAGCCGCCTCCGTGCGACAGCGAGGTCAGGCGCGGCGGCATGGCCGCGGGCGATGAGGCGGGGGCTTGGGACATGGGAAGGCGGAGAAAGGCGAAGAAAGGCGAAAGGGGGATGGCGTGCGGGGCAGCGTGCCCGCAGCGCCGCGCGCGGGTCCGGGGGTCAATGCCAGGTGCCGCAATGCTCCACGAAGCGCTGCAGCGGCAGCGACAGCACCTTGCGCCGCGGCTGGATTCGAAACAACGTGCGCTGCAGGCGAGGAAGCGCTGCGTCGACGCGTACCAGCCTGCCATTGTCCAGCCAGTCCTGCACCACGCGCAGCGACAGGCAGCTGATTCCCATGCCTTCGGCGACGGCGCGCTTGATGGCCTCGGAATCGCCCAGGTGCATGGTCGACCCGAAGGTCGGCAGGTGCGGCTGCAGCAGCGATTCCACCGTTTCGCGGGTTCCCGACCCGGGCTCGCGCAGGATCCAGCGAGCGGCGGCCAGAGCGGCCACCGGCGCGCCGTCGCGGGCCAATGCGTGCGTCGGCGCGGCCACGATGCACAGTTCATCGTCCATCCAGGCGTGCACCTCGAGGTCGGGATGGTGGCAGGGGCCCTCGATGAAGCCGACATCCACGCGGTACTGCTCCACCGCGTCGACGACCTCGCGCGTGTTGCCGACCTCGAGCTCGACGCGGGCCAGCGGCCAGCGGCGCTGGAACGCGGCCAGCACCGACGGCATCATGTAGTTGCCCACGGTGGTGCTGGCCCCCACGCGCAGCGCGCCGGCGCCGTCGTCGAACAGGTGCTCGATCTCGCGCATCTGGTCGAGCACGCCCAGCGCCCGCGGCAGCAGAAGGCGCCCGCAGTCGTTGAGCACCACGCGCTTGCCCACGCGGTCGAACACCTTGGCGCCGAGCTGGCTTTCGAGCTCGGCCAGCGCCGCGCTGACGGCCGACTGGGAGAGCGAGAGTTGTCGTCCCGCCTCGGTCGTGCTTCCGCTGCGGGCGATGGCGACCATCACGTCGAGTTGCCTGAGGGTGAGTCTCATCGAAATTTCCGGTTGATGGGATTCTATCCGGAACATCCGTCGTTCGATCTGCGGCCGCGAAGTCGCCGGTGCGCTGCGTCGCCAAGAGGCCCTTCGGCAAAAAACCCTTTTTATGGCAATAACTTGCAAATTCCTTGAATCTTGACGGGAACCTGTGGGCATGGCTCGACTCCTAGAGGTTCGAGCTTGGTGTTTGTGACAACAGGTATCCGCTTGCTGTCAAGGGTAAGACACCGAGAAGTTGACGAATTCGGTAGGTCTTTCTACAATCCCGACTGAATTCGTCAGGTATTGGGGCGGCCCGTCCGCAGGCTTGGCGACATGATCGCCAAGGTACCGGCAGGCGTGAGCACCCGCAAACTTGGAGACCACCATGAGACTGACGACCAAAGGACGATTTGCGGTTACCGCGATGATCGACGTGGCCATGCGGCAGCACCTCGGCCCGGTGACCCTTGCCAGCATCAGCCAGCGCCAGCATATCTCGCTGTCCTACCTGGAGCAGCTGTTCGGCAAGCTTCGTCGCCATGAACTGGTGGAATCGGTTCGCGGTCCGGGCGGCGGCTACAGCCTGGCGCGGCGTCCGGAGGACATCTCCATCGCCGACGTGATCATCGCGGTCGACGAGCCGCTCGACGCCACGCAGTGCGGCGGCAAGGCCAACTGCAACGGCGACGGCATGGACGGCCGCTGCATGACCCACGACCTGTGGGCGGCGCTGAACACGCGCATGGTCGAGTTCCTCGATTCGGTGAACCTGAAGACCATGGTCGAGCAGAACCTGGCGCAGGGCGTGTCGATCGAGCAGACCGCGGTGATCCGCAAGCCGGTGTCGCCGATGCCGGTGGCGAAGGCATCGAAGGTGAGGGCGCCGAATTCGGTGTTCAACCTGGCGCAGAACCTGGCCTGACCGAAGTCGCCGCGGGGCCTCGGGACGGCCGGGAGGCGTTGGTGGGCAGACCTGCTCGCCAACGCCTCCTGATCACTTGTATCGGTATCGTTATTCCATCATCAGAGACTTCAAACGTATCCAGACCATGCCGACCACCCCGCATTTCCCGATCTACATGGACTACGGCGCGACCACCCCGGTGGATCCGCGTGTCGTCGAGGCCATGATTCCCTGGCTGTACGAGCATTTCGGCAACCCGGCCTCGCGCAGCCATGCCTGGGGGTGGGAAGCCGAGGAAGCGGTCGAGCGTGCCCGCTCGCAGGTGGCCGAACTGGTGCACTGCGACGCGCGTGAACTCGTGTGGACCTCGGGAGCCACCGAGTCCATCAACCTGGCGCTCAAGGGCGCCGCGCATTTCTACCAGGGGCGCGGAAAGCACATCATCACGCTGCGCACCGAGCACAAGGCCACGCTGGACACCTGCCGCGAACTCGAGCGCCAGGGCTTCGAGGTCACCTACCTCGAGGTGCAGCCCGACGGCATGCTCGACCTGGACCGTTTCCGCCAGGCGCTGCGCCCGGACACCATCCTGGTCTCGGTGCTGCTGGTCAACAACGAGATCGGCGTGATCCAGGACGTCGGCGCCATCGGCGCCATCTGCCGCGAGCGCGGCATCCTGCTGCACGTCGACGCCGCGCAGGCCACCGGCAAGGTCAGCATCGACCTGCGCAACAGCCCGATCGACCTGATGAGCCTGGCCTCGCACAAGACCTACGGCCCGAAGGGGGTCGGAGCGCTGTTCGTGCGCCGCAAGCCGCGCGTGCGCATCGAGGCGCAGATGCACGGAGGCGGCCACGAGCGTGGCATGCGTTCGGGCACGCTGCCCACGCACCAGATCGTCGGCATGGGCGAGGCCTATCGCCTGGCGCGACTGGAAATGGGCACCGAGATCGAACGCGTGCGCATGCTGCAGGCGCGCCTGCTGACGGGGTTGCGCGACATCGAGGAGGTCTACATCAACGGCAGCCTCGAGCACCGCGTGCCCCACAACGTCAATGCGAGTTTCAATTTCGTCGAGGGTGAGTCGCTGATCATGGCCCTCAAGGGCATCGCGGTGTCCAGCGGCTCGGCCTGTACCTCGGCCAGCCTGGAGCCGTCGTATGTGCTCCGGGCTCTCGGGCGCAGCGACGAGCTGGCGCATTCATCGCTGCGCATGACCATCGGCCGCTTCACCACCGAACAGCAGATCGACCAGGCAGTCGCGCTGCTCAAGGAAAAGGTGGCCAAGCTGCGCGAGCTCTCCCCGCTGTGGGAAATGCACCAGGACGGAATCGACCTGAACACCATCCAGTGGGCGGCGCACTGAGCCGCGTCTCGGCACGAACCGAATCAGGAGGACAACATGGCCTACAGCAACAAAGTCATCGACCACTACGAGAACCCGCGCAACGTCGGCTCCTTCGCCAAGGATGACCCTTCGGTGGGTACCGGCATGGTCGGCGCACCGGCCTGCGGCGACGTGATGAAGCTGCAGATCAAGGTCAACGAGCAGGGCATCATCGAGGACGCGCGCTTCAAGACCTATGGCTGCGGTTCGGCGATCGCGTCGTCGTCGCTGGTCACCGAGTGGGTCAAGGGCAAGACCCTCGACGACGCGCTGAAGATCCGCAACACGCAGATCGCCGAGGAACTGGCGCTGCCGCCGGTGAAGATCCACTGCTCGATTCTCGCCGAGGACGCGATCAAGGCCGCGGTGAAGGATTACCAGGAGCGCCACGGCGCCGAGCCCGCGCAGCAGGCCGCGGCCTGAGGTCCGCGCCTCGCCGCGCGCGCCGACAGCCCGGCGGGAGCCCGCCCCGGCAACGGCGGTCCGTCCGTGGCCGAGGCGCGCGCGCCTTCCGCGCCTTCCGCACCATCCGCAGCATCGGAGTTCATCGTCATGTCCATCACCCTGACCGAAAGCGCCGCGAGGCACGTGTCGAAGTACATCAGCCAGCGCGGCAAGGGCGTCGGCGTGCGCCTGGGAGTCAAGACCACCGGTTGTTCGGGCCTGGCCTACAAGCTCGAGTATGCCGATGCGATCGCACCCGAGGACCAGGTGTTCGAGTGTCACGGCGTCAAGGTGCTGGTCGATCCGCAAAGCCTGAGCTACCTCGACGGCACCGAGCTCGACTTCGTGCGCGAGGGGCTGCAGCAGGGCTTCAAGTTCAGCAACCCCAACGAGCGCGACCGCTGCGGCTGCGGCGAGTCGTTCCGGGTCTGAATTGGACACGGCCGTCCACGACCGCGACCCAGCCCCGCAGCAGCTTGCGACGGAGCCGGGAATCGATTTTCGCGGAGACCATTTCTCGCTGTTCGGGCTGCCCCGGCGCTTCGAGCTCGACACCGACGCGCTGAGCGCGGCCTGGCGCCGCGTGCAGGCGCTGGTGCATCCGGACCGCTTCGCGGGCGGTGGCGCAGCGCAGCTGCGACTGGCCATGCAATGGTCGACGCTGGTCAACACCGCGTACCGCACGCTGCTCGAGCCGCTTTCGCGGGCCGCCTACCTGTGCGAGCTGCGCGGTGTCGCGATCGATGCCGAGCGCAACACCGCGATGCCGGTGCAGTTCCTGCACGAGCAGATGCAGTGGCGCGAGGAGCTCGACGAGGCGCGCGACGCCGGCGATGTGGCGGCGCTGCAGGCGCTGCGCGAGCGGGTCGGGCGCAGGCGCGTCGAAGTGCTGGGGGAGCTGGCCCGCCTGCTCGACCATGCGCCGCGCGACGATGCCGCCGGCGGGCAGGCCACGCGGCAGGCCGCTGCCCAGGTGCGTATCCTGATGTTCATCGACAAGTTCCGCCGCGACCTCTCCCCGGGCGCCGCGCGCAAACCCTCCAACCCGGCCTGAGGCCCGGCCGATTTCCGCGAAGCGCCCCGGTGGCGCGCTCGACTCCGCATGGCCCTTCTCCAGATTTCCGAACCCGGTCAGTCTCCCGACCCCCATCAACGTCGCGTGGCCATCGGCATCGACCTCGGCACCACGCATTCCCTGGTCGCCGTGGTGCGCAGCGGCGTGGCCGAGTGCCTTGCCGACCCCCAGGGCCGCGTGCTGCTGCCGTCGGCCGTGCGCTACGCGGCCGCGCAGGAGCCCGTGGTGGGCTGGCAGGCGCTGGCCGACAAGACCCGCGACGCGCACAACACCGTCGTGTCGGTCAAGCGCTTCATGGGGCGTGAGCTCGCCGACCTCGCGCCCGAGCAGCGCCAGGCCTACGCCTTCGAGGAACGCCCCGGCATGGTCGCGCTGCGCACGACGGCCGGCGTGAAGACCCCGGTGGAGATCTCCGCCGACATCCTTCGCGTGCTCGCCCAGCGCGCGCGCGACGCGCTGGGCGTCGAGCCCGTGGGCGCGGTGATCACCGTGCCGGCGTATTTCGACGACGCGCAGCGCCAGGCCACGAAGGACGCGGCGCGCCTGGCGGGGCTGCAGGTGCTGCGCCTGATCAACGAGCCCACCGCGGCCGCGCTGGCCTACGGGCTCGATCGCGCGGCCTCGGGCGTATGGGCCGTGTACGACCTCGGCGGCGGCACCTTCGACGTCTCGGTGCTGCGCCTGAGTCGCGGCGTGTTCGAGGTCATGGCCACCGGCGGCGACACCGCGCTGGGCGGCGACGACTACGACCAGCGCCTGGGTGCCGAGCTGGCGCGCCGCGCCGGCCTGGGTACGCTGGACGCGGCCGCGCAGGCTTCGCTGCTGCGTGCCGCGCGCCAGGCCAAGGAACAGCTCAGCGAGCATCCGAGCGTGCGCGTGCAGCTCGAGCTCGGTGCCGCCGGCAGCATCGACACCAGCGTCACGCGCGAGGAATTCGCCGCCTGCACCGCCGAGCTGACCGCGCGTACCGTCGACATGCTGGCGCGCGTGCTCGACGACGCCCAGGTCCTGCCGCAGGACATGTCGGGCATCATCCTGGTGGGCGGTTCCACGCGCATGCCGGTGGTGCGTGGCGCGGTGCGCGAATTCTTCGGCCGCGAGCCGATGATCGACCTCGATCCCGACGAGGTGGTGGCCATCGGGGCGGCCCGCCAGGCACACGCGCTGGCCGGCAACTCCGAGGACGACACGCTGCTGCTCGACGTGATCGCGTTGTCGCTGGGCCTGGAGACCATGGGCGGGCTGGTCGAGCGCATCATTCCTCGCAACAGCACCATTCCGACCGCGCGCGCGCAGGAATTCACGACCTTCAAGGACGGCCAGACGGCGATGTCCATCCACGTCGTGCAGGGCGAGCGCGAGCTGGTGTCCGACTGCCGCTCGCTGGCGCGCTTCGAACTGCGTGGAATTCCGCCGATGCCGGCCGGCGCCGCGCGCGTGCTGGTGACCTTCCAGGTCGACGCCGACGGCCTGCTCGAGGTCAGCGCGCGCGAGTCGAGCAGCGGCGTGCAGGCGCACGTGGAGGTGCGCCCCAGCTACGGCCTGAACGACCAGCAGATCGCCGACATGCTGCGCTCGGCCTTCAGCAGCGCCGACGCCGACGCCGCGCTGCGCGCGCTGCGCGAGCAGCAGGTGGACGCCGAACGCCTGCTCGACGCCACACGCGCGGCGATGCAGGCCGACGCCGACCTGCTCGACGGGCGCGAGCGCGACGCCATCCATGCCGCGATGGCGGCGCTGGCGCAGGCCGCCCGCGGCGACGACCACACGCTGATCCGCGAGGCCTGCGAGCGCCTGGCCCGCATCACCGAGCCCTTCGCCGCCCAGCGCATGAACCGCAGCATCCAGCGCGCCCTCGCCGGGCGCAGTGTCGACAGCATCGCGCGCGGCGACAGCGCGTCCCAGGGGGAATGAATCCATGCCGGTGATCACCGTGCTGCCGCACCCGGAGTACTGCCCGCAGGGCGCCAGCGTCGAGGCCGGGCGCGGCACGTCGATCTGCGAGGCGCTGCTCGAGCACGGCATCGAGATCGAGCACGCCTGCGAGATGTCCTGCGCCTGCACCACCTGCCACGTGGTGGTGCGCAAGGGCTACGATTCGTTGGGCGAGGCCGATGAGAGCGAGGAGGACCTGCTCGATCGCGCCTGGGGCCTGGAGCCGACGTCGCGCCTTTCCTGCCAGGCCATTCTCGATGACCAGGACGTGACCATCGAGATCCCGAAGTACTCGATCAACCACGCCAAGGAGGGATGAGATGGACGTGCCCACGATCGACCAGGCCTACGCCCAGCTGCAGGCGCAGGACCAGACCATCGCCCAGCAGTTGCAGGCGCTGGCCGGCAAGCTGCAGGGCGCGGCGCAGTCCGGCAGCAGCGACGCTCGCGAGTGGCAGCTCGACCTGCGCGAGCTGGCGCTGTCGGTGCAGGCGCAGCAGCAGCAGACCAACGCGCTGCTGCAGGCCATCCACGGCATGTGGCAGGCCGAGCACGACCGCCTGCAGGCGGCAGCGCCGCCACAGCCGCTGATGCCGCCGCAGCAGGTCATGCCTGCACAGGCCGCCGCCGGCTATCCCGGCGCCTATCCGCAGGGCGGGGGCATCGGCTCGACGCTGCGCGGCTTTCTCGGCTCGGGATTCGGCCAGGCCATCGCGATGGGGGCCGGCATCGGGCTGGGCGAAGACCTGATCAACCGGATTTTCTGAAGCGCCCGCGGCACGCCGCGGGCGCGGTTCAGACGAGGCCGTCGAAGGGCAGGAAGTCGACGGTCTGCCCCGCCGCCACGTCGCCTTGTTCGTGGCGAAGCACCACCAGGCCGTCGGCCTGGCTCATCGAATGCAGCACACCGGAGCCCTGGTTGCCGGTGCTGCGCGCCTGCAGGCGTCCGTCGGGCCCGCGCTCCAGGCATGCGCGCTGGAACTCGGTGCGTCCGGGGCGCTTGCGAAAATCCTGCGCCGCCAGCACCGGCAGCAGCGCGAGCGGCTGCGCCTGCGCGCCCATGAAGCGCAGCAGCAGGTCGCGCACCAGCATGTAGAAGGTGACCATCACCGCCACCGGATTGCCCGGCAGCCCGATCAGCACCGGGTGCGTCGGGCCGTGGCGAAGGACGCCGCAGGCCAGCGGGCGTCCCGGGCGCATCGCGACGTGGCGGAAGGCCACGTCTCCCAGGCGCGCCAGCGTGCGCCCGAGGTGGTCGGCGTCGCCCACGCCCACGCCGCCCGAGCTGATGATCACGTCGGCCTGCTCGGCGCCGCGCAGCAGCGCCGACTCGATGCGGGCGGGGTCGTCGGGCACCAGGCCCAGGTCCAGCGGCTCGCAGCCCAGGCGCGCGAGCATGGCGCGCAGGGTGTGGCGGTTGCTGTCGTAGATGCTGCCCGGGTCGAGACGCTGGCCGATCGAGCGCAGCTCGTCCCCGCTGGACAGGAAGGCCACGCGCAGGCGTCGCCGCACGGCCAGTTCCCCGACTCCCAGCGACGCCGCCAGGCCGAGATCGGCCGCGCGCAGCAGCCGGCCGGCGGGCAGCGCGGCCCGGCCCGCGCACAGGTCCTCGCCGCGCCTGCGCACGTTGGCCCCGGCGGGCACGGCTCGCGGCGGGATCTCGACCTCGCCGTCCGCCGCCCGGCACAGCTCCTGCGGAACCACGGTGTCGCAGGCAGGCGGCAGCACCGCGCCGGTCATGATGCGTACCGCCGCGCGCGGTGGCAGTTCCGCGGTGAAGGCATGCCCGGCCAGGCCGCTGCCGGCCACGCGCAGGCGCGTCGGGCCGTCCGTGCGCAGCTCGGCCGCGCGCAGCGCGTAGCCGTCCATCGCGGCGTTGTCGTGCGCGGGGACGTCGAACGGGGCGATCAGGTCGGCGCCGAGCACACGCTGCAGCGCCTCGTGCAGCGGCACCACGCGGGTTTCCAGCGAGGGCGCCGGCAGGCGCAGCAGCAGCTCGCGTGCCTGCTGCACGCTGAGCAGCGAGTCGTCCGGGGACGGGCAGGGGGTGGACATCGGACAAGAGGACGGTCGAGGCGGCGCGGGGCGGCTTCAGGCGTTGCCGGAGCGCGTGCGCAACGCCTCGAGCTGCTCGGGCAGGTTGATATTGTCGAAGCAGCCGGGCTCGTCGAAGGCGGCCTCGGCGAATCCCACTTGCGCCAGCCAGGTCTCGACCTTGCGGCCGCCGCCGCGCAGGAAGCTCGTCAGCGACTCCAGCAGATCACGGCGCAGCAGCGCGAACACCGGCTGGCGACGCCCGGCGGCGAGCGCGATGGCGGCCGGGCGATCGCAGGCCAGCGCCGCGGCGCTCAGGCGCCGCGCCAGATCGGGCGGCAGGAACGGCGCGTCGCAGGGCGCGCTGAGCAGCCATTCGGTGCCGCAGGCGCGCAGCCCGGCGGCCAGGCCGGCCAGCGGCCCGGCGTAGGCACCGGGGTCGTCGTCGGCCACCACCTCGGCGCCGAAGCCGGCGTAGGCGTCGGCGTGGCGATTGGCGCTGATCAGCAGCGGGCCCACCTGCGGAGCCAGGCGCCGCAGCACGTGCCGGGCCAGGGCCTGGCCGTCGAGCAGCAGCAGCCCCTTGTCGGCGCCGCCCATGCGCGAGCCGCGCCCGCCCGCCAGCACGAGGCCGGTGATGCGCTTCGCGTCGATGCCGGGCAAGGCGTCGGCGGCCGGGGTTGACGAGGAGTCGTTCACGCCTTCAGTCGGCCGGCAGCGGCATCGGGTCGGCGTGGCGCGCTCGTGCCTTCATCAGCGTGACGATCAGGCAACCCAGCGCGAAGGTGAACACCGCGCTGGCGTCGAACACCGCCAGCGCCATGGCCATGGCGTCGAACACCCCGGTGCTCTTGATCCAGGCCACGCTGGGCGGGCCCGGCGGCTGGCGCAGGTGCAGCGCCAGCATGGCCAGCAGCGGCAGGCCCGAGCCCGCGACGTAGCCGGGGATCAGCCAGCCCGAGATGCGCTGCTCCCAGCCCGGCAGCACCGGACGGAAGGGGTCGCGGTTCATGGCGCGCAGACCTTCTCAGCCGCCGATGTAGGACATTTCCACGCGCCGCGGCGCCGAGCCGCCCGGCTCGCTGGCGCCCTGGCCGCGAAGCTCGGAATAGCGGTCGGCGCGAGCGTTCCACACCTGCGCGATGGCGCCGCGCAGCGCCTGGTCGTCCACCGCGTCGATGCCGCGCGCGGTGTCGCCGCGCAGCAGCGCGCGCAGGTCGTGGCCGTGCGCGGCGAACAGGCACAGGTACAGCTTGCCTTCCATCGACAGGCGCGCGCGGTTGCAGTCGTGGCAGAAGGCCCGCGTGACACTCGAGATCAGCCCGATCTCCAGGCTGCCGTCGTCGAGCATCCAGCGCTCGGCGGTCTCCCCGACCACGGTCGGATCCAGCGGCCGCAGCCCATGCCGGCTGCCGATGCGCTCGAGCAGCTCGGCGGCCGGAACCACCTGGTCCATGCGCCAGCCGTTGGTGGTGCCGACGTCCATGTACTCGATGAAGCGCAGCACCACGCCGCTGCCGCGGAAGTGCTCGATCATCGGCAGCACCTGCTGGTCGTTGACGCCGCGCTGCACCACCATGTTGACCTTCACCGGCGCCAGCCCCGCCTCCTGCGCGGCGCGGATGCCCTCGAGCACGGTGGCCACCGGGAAGTCGACGTCGTTCATGCGCCGGAACACCTCGTCGTCGATCGCGTCCAGGCTCACCGTGACGCGATGCAGCCCGGCGTCGCGCAGCGCGCGCGCCTTGCGCGCCAGCGCCGACGCATTGGTGGTCATGGTCAGCTCGACCGGGCTGCCGTCGGCGCCGCGCAGGCGGGAGAGCATCCCGACCAGGTCCTCGAGGCCGCGGCGCAGCAGCGGCTCGCCGCCGGTGATGCGCAGCTTGCGAACTCCGAGCTCGACGAAGGCACGCGCCACGCGCTCGATTTCCTCGAATCGCAGCAACTCGTCGTGGCGCAGGAACTCGTACTGCGTGTCGAAGATTTCCTTCGGCATGCAGTACTTGCAGCGGAAGTTGCAGCGGTCGGTGACCGAGATCCGCAGGTCGTGCAGGGGCCGGCCGAGCCGGTCCAGCACCACGCTGCCGGCGGCGGGCGCCACCGCGGGCACCTTGGGCACGCTGGCGGCGTAGCGATGGTCGACCAGGGAAATGGTTCGTTCGGACATGGGCGCATTATCGGCAAATCCCGACCGAGGCGCTGCGGGGCCAGGGTCGGCAGCATTGTTGCGCCGCGTCAGTGCGCGTAGCATGGGGCGTTCGTGTGCCCGGCCGCCCGGCCGCGGCGTCTTCGCACAAGGCTTCGCGCCGCCGCCGGCGGCGCGGGCGTGCATCACCCGAATCGACTTCATGGCCTACACCATCGATCTATCCGGGCGCGTCGCGCTCGTCACCGGCGCCTCCAGCGGCCTGGGCTGGCAGTTCGCGCGCACGCTGTCAGCGGCCGGCGCGGCCGTGGTGCTGGCGGGGCGCCGCGCCGGGCGCCTCAAGGAACTTCGCGCCAGCATCGAGGGCGCGGGCGGCGATGCCCACGTGGTCGAGCTCGACGTCGACGATCCGGCGAGCATTCGCAGCGCGGTCGCGCATGCCGAGACCGAAGTCGGCAACATCGACATCCTGGTCAACAACGCCGGCGTGTCGGTGGCCTCCAAGCTGGTCGACGTGCAGCCCGAGGACTTCGACCTGATGTTCGACACCAATGTGCGCGGAGCCTTCTTCGTCGCGCAGGAGGTGGCGCGGCGCATGATCGCCCGTTCACGTGGAGCCGCTCCCGGAACCTGGGCCGGCGGACGCATCGTCAACATCGCGTCGATGGCCGGGCTGCGCGTGCTGCCGCAGATCGGCGTGTACGCGATGAGCAAGGCGGCGGTGGTGCACATGACCCGCGCGATGGCGCTGGAGTGGGGGCGCTACGGCATCAACGCCAACGCCATCTGCCCCGGCTACATCGATACCGAGATGAACCACGAGCACTGGAGCACCGAGGGCGGGCGCAAGCTCATCGACATGCTGCCGCGCAAGCGCGTGGGGCGCCCCGAGGACCTCGACGTGGTGCTGCTGATGCTGGTCAGCGGCCAGAGCCATTTCGTCAACGGCGCCGTGGTCGCCGCCGACGACGGCTTCGGCGTCTGACGGGGGCGGCATGGATCTGAGCCTTCCCGAGCAGCGCCTGCTCGTGTACCAGACCGTGGTGCCCATGCGCTGGGGCGACATGGACGCCATGGGGCACGTCAACAACACCCTGTACTTCCGTTACATGGAAATCGCCCGCATGGACTGGATGGAGCAGATGCTGGCCCAGGCCACGCGGGCCGGCGAGGCGCCGCCGCCGGGCCAGGGTCCGGTGGTGGTCAATGCCTTCTGCAACTTCCTGCGCGAACTGCGCTATCCGGGCTCCGTACTGGTGCGCCTGTACGCGGCCAACCCCGGGCGCAGCAGCTTCGACACCTTCTACGAACTCGCGCGCGACGACCAGCCCGACGAGGTGTTCGCCAGCGGCGGCGCCAAGGTGGTGTGGATCGACCACGCGCAGCGCAGGAGCGTGCCCCTGCCGACCGCGCTGCGCCAGGCGCTGGCGCCGGCCTGAGCGTGCGGCCGCGGCGCGCAAGCGCCGGCACGAATCCGCGAGAACCGACAAGACACCCCACGGAGACCTGTATGCAGACCCCGGCCAGCCGAGCCCACGATCCCGAGCAGCCGCTGTGGCGCCCCGATGCCGGGCGCGCCAGCGCCGCGCACATCACTGCCTTCACCGAGTTCGTCAACCGTCGCCACGGCCTGCGGCTGGCCGACTACGACGCGCTGTGGAACTGGTCCATCGAGAACCTCGGGGAGTTCTGGGGCGCCGTGTGGGACAGCTCCGACGTCATCGCCGGCCAGCGCGGCAGCCGCGTCTACGTACCCGCGCCGGAGATGCCCGACGCCCGTTTCTTTCCCGACGCGCGCCTGAATTTCGCGCAGAACCTGCTGCGTTTCGACGGCGAGCAGGCGGCGCTGGTGTTCTGGGGCGAGGACAAGGTGCGCCGCACCATGAGCCGGCGCGAGCTGCGCGAGGAGGTTTCGCGCATGCAGCAATGGCTGCGCGCGCAAGGCGTGGGATTGGGTGACCGCGTGGCGGCCTACCTGCCCAACATGCCCGAGACCGTGGTGACCATGCTGGCGGCCACCGCGCTGGGCGCGGTGTTCACGTCGGCGTCGCCCGATTTCGGCGTGCAGGGCCTGGTGGACCGCTTCGGCCAGGTGGCGCCGAAGGTGCTGGTGGCCTGCGACGGCTACTTCTACGGCGGCAAGACGGTCGGCGTGCTCGACAAGCTGCGCGAGGCCTTGCCGCGCCTGCCGGGCGTGCAGGCCGTGCTGGTGGTGCCGTACGTGGCGCGCACGCAGGCCGCCCAGCCCGAGCTGGCCGGCCTTGGCGCCGGCGCGCAGACCTGGGAGCAGGCGCTGCAGCCCTTGCAGGCCGGCGCCATCCACTACGAGCAGCTGCCGTTCGACCATCCGCTGTACATACTCTATTCCAGCGGCACCACCGGGGCGCCCAAGTGCATCGTGCACCGCGCCGGAGGCGTGCTGCTCAAGCACCTGTGCGAGCACCGGCTGCATGCCGACGTGCACGAGGGCGATCGCCTGTTCTACTTCACCACCTGCGGCTGGATGATGTGGAACTGGCTGGTGTCCGGGCTGACCCAGGGCGCCACGCTGTGCCTGTACGACGGATCGCCTTTCGCCAGCGACGGACGCGTGCTGTTCGACTTCGCCGACGCCGCCGACTTCACCCATTTCGGCACCTCGGCCAAGTTCATCGAGGCGCTGGGCAAGACCGAGCTGCGGCCGGCGCTCACCCACCGGCTGCGCTCGCTGCGCACGCTGTTTTCCACCGGCTCGCCGCTGGTGCCCGAGGGCTTCGACGTGGTCTACGAGCGCATCAAGCGCGACGTGTGCCTGAGCTCGATCTCCGGCGGCACCGACCTCGTGGCCTGCTTCACGATGGGAGCTCCCACGCTGCCGGTGTGGCGCGGCGAGATCCAGGCGGCCGGGCTGGGCATGGCGGTGGCCGTGGTCGACGAGGACGGCAAGCCGCTGCCCGACGGACACAAGGGCGAGCTGGTGTGCACCCAGCCGTTTCCCACCATGCCGCTGGGCTTCCTGGTCGACGGCAGCCTCGACAAGGGGCGCGAGAAATTCCTCGATTCGTATTTCCGGCGCATGCCCGGGGTCTGGCATCACGGCGACTACATCGAGCGCACCGCGCACCACGGCTACATCATCTACGGGCGTTCCGACGCGACGCTCAATCCCGGCGGCGTGCGCATCGGCACGGCCGAGATCTACCGCCAGGTGGAAAAACTGCCCGAGATCGCCGAAAGCCTGGTGATCGGGCAGAACTGGCCGCCCGGCACCTACAACGACGTGCGCATCGTGCTGTTCGTCAAGCTGCGCGACGGCCTCGTGCTGGACGACGCGACCATCGATCGCATCAAGGGCGCGATCCGCGCCAACACCACGCCGCGCCATGTGCCGGCGCGCGTGGTGCAGGTGCACGACATCCCGCGCACCAAGAGCAACAAGATCGTCGAGCTCGCCGTGCGCAACGTGGTGCACGGCGACGAGGTGCGCAACCTGACCGCGCTGGCCAACCCGGAAGCGCTCGACGAGTACCGCGGGCTGCGCGCCGACCTCGAGGCCCGCTGACGCGCCGGCGCGCGGCCGCTCGGGTGCTCAGCGCGCCCAGCTTGCGCGCCACGAGGCCCACAGCAGGCGCAGCGGCGGCAGGCTGATGCGCTGCTCGAGCAGCGCATAGTCCGCCTGCTCGAGTTCGCGCAGCAGCGCCTGGCCCATGTTGCCGAGCGCGGCCGGCAGCCGCCCGGCACGGCGCGGGCCGCGCGGGCGCAGGGCCTGCGCCTGCAGCAGTTGCGCGCGCGCGAGCTGGCCCGCCTGGCGAAGCGCGGCGCGCAGCTGCGGGGTGTCGCGCAGCTCCAGCAGATCGTGCTCGCTCAGCCCGTGCGAGCGCAGCAGCGCGCGCGGCAGGCGCACCACCTGTTCGCGCGCGTCGCGGCCGACATCGCGCAGCAGGGCCACGGCGTCCAGCGCGGCCGCCATCTCGGCGGCGTATTCCTGCGCCGGGGCGTCGCGCCCGCCGGCCAGGCGCATGGCCACGCGCGCCACGCTGCCGCTGCCGCGCAGCAGTTCGGCGTGCAGCGCCTGCCAGTTCTCGCGGGGTTGCGGCGCGGTGGGCTGCACCGTGTCGAGCGCCTGGCGCAGCAGCGCGACGGCGCCGGGCGCCTGGCGCAGCGCCGGCTGCAGTTCGCGCAGCAGCGGATGCTCCGCGCGGTCGTCCTCCAGCGCGTGCAGCTGGCTTTGCCACCAGCCGAGCTTGGCGGCACCGACGATGGGGTCCGACACCGAGCCGGGGATGGCGCGCACCGCGCGCCACCAGGCCTGCAGCAGCATCAGCTCGCGGCGCGTGTCCGGGGGCAGGTGCAGCGTGGCGTAGTACCAGGCGGTGCCGCGAGGCGCGAAATCGGGTTGCAGCGGATCGGTTGCGGACATGGAAAGGACGGGCTCGCGGCCGGCGCGGGATGTGCGGTTACCGGCGCTGCCGGCGCAAAGGATAGAATGCTTTTTTCGCCGACGTTTGCGTGGGTTCGCGCCGCGCATGCTTTACGGACGCGCGAGGGTGGCGAAATTGGTAGACGCACCAGGTTTAGGTCCTGACGCCCTCACGGGCGTGGGGGTTCGAGTCCCCCCCCTCGCACCACGACGCCACCGGCCGAAACCTCGAGAACGAACAACGGATTTTTCCATGACAGCCGTAGAAACCCTGGATAAGCTGCAACGCCGCATCACCGTCTCGGTTCCCAAGGCCGACCTGCAGACCGAAGTCGCGTCGCGCCTGAAGAACATGTCCCGCACGGCGCGCGTGTCCGGATTCCGTCCCGGCAAGGTGCCGCTGGCCGTGATGCAAAAGCGCTACGGGCCGTCGGTGGAAGCCGAGGTGCTTCAGGACAAGGTGGGCCAGGTGTTCTTCGAGGCCGTGCGCGCCGCCCATGTGCGCGTGGCCGGCATGCCCCGCTTCACCCCGCACGACGCCGCCGACGCCGCCGACTCCTTCTCCTTCGACGCCGAGTTCGAGGTCTATCCCGACATCGCGCTGGGTGATCTGTCGACGGTCGAGGTCGAGCGCGCCAGCTGCGCGGTCGACGACGCCGCGGTGGACAAGACCGTCGACGTGCTGCGCCGCCAGCGCCGCAGCTTCGTCGAGCGCGACGCCGCCGACGGCGCGGCGCGCGACGGCGACCGCGTCACCGTCGACTTCGTCGGCAAGATCGACGACGTGGCCTTCCCCGGCGGCAGCGCCGAGGGCTTCGCGTTCGTGCTCGGCGAAGGCCGCATGCTGCCCGAGTTCGAGACCGGCACGAGCGGGCGCAAGGCGGGCGAGGAAGCCGAGTTCGACCTGCCTTTCCCCGAGGACTACCAGGGCCGCGAAGTCGCCGGCAAGACCGCGCGCTTCCATGTGCGCGTGCTCAAGGTCGAGGCCCCGCAGCTGCCCGAGGTGAACACCGAGTTCGCCAGGGAGCTGGGAGTTCCCGACGGCGACGTGGCCAAGCTGCGCGACGACATCCGCCGCAACCTGGAGCGCGAGGTGCAGGCGCGCCTGAGCTCGCGCAACCGCAACGCCGCGATGGAGGCGCTGCTGAAGGTCAACCCGGTCGACCTGCCTTCCGGCGTGGTCGCCGAGGAGATCGAGCAGCTGATCCAGGGCGCCCGCCAGGACCTGGCCGCGCGCGGCATGAAGGACGCCGACAAGCTGCCGATCGCGCCCGACATGTTCCGCGAGCAGGCCGAGCGCCGCGTGCGCCTGGGTCTGATCGTGGCCGAACTGGTCAAGGAGCATGAACTGCACGCCAAGCCGGAGCAGATCCGCGCCCACGTGGAGAACATGGCTTCCAGCTACGAAGACCCGCAGGAGGTCGTGCGCTGGTACTACGGCGACCCGCAGCGCCTGTCGCAGGTGGAGTCGATCGTGATCGAGAACAACGTGGCCGACTACGTGTTCGGCCAGGCGCGCACCACCGACAAGGCGCTGAGCTTCGACGAGCTGATGCAGTCGGCCTGAGGCCTCCAAGCGCCTTCGAGCGCCGGCGGGCCTGTGGCCCGCGGCCATGGCCGCTCGGCCAGCGCCCCGTGAGCGGGGCGCGGCCGGGCGGTTTTCTTTGGCGCGTGCCGAATACCCCTGTTAGCAGACTGGTCAAAGCGCGTCACCGCCCCGCATCAGCGCTGCGGACGAGTCGGCGGGGGCATGCTAACCTTGAAGCATTCCATCGCAACGCACGGTCATGAGTGCTCTAGAAACCCAGAATCTCGGCATGGTGCCGATCGTCATCGAACAAAGCGGGCGTGGCGAACGCGCCTACGACATCTATTCGCGCCTGCTGCGCGAACGGGTGATCTTTCTCGTGGGTCCGGTCAACGACCAGACGGCCAACCTGGTGGTTGCGCAACTGCTGTTCCTGGAATCCGAAAACCCCGACAAGGACATTTCGCTCTACATCAATTCCCCGGGCGGGTCGGTTTCGGCGGGCATGGCGATCTTCGACACCATGCAATTCATCAAACCGGATGTGTCCACGCTGTGCGTGGGCCTGGCGGCGAGCATGGGTGCCTTCCTGCTGGCGGCCGGCGCCAAGGGCAAGCGCTATTCGCTGCCGAACTCGCGGGTGATGATCCACCAGCCGCTCGGCGGGGCGCAGGGCCAGGCCACCGACATCGAGATCCAGGCGCGCGAGATCCTGTATCTGCGCGAGCGCCTGAACCGCATCCTGTCCGAGCGGACCGGGCAGCCGCTGGAGAAGATCGCCGCCGACACCGAGCGCGATTTCTTCATGTCCGCCGACCAGGCCAAGGAATACGGCCTGCTCGACGAAGTCATCGCCGCGCGCAGCTGATCGGCATTGTTGTATTTTCGAGTAGCGAGCCATGGCTGAGAAAAAGACACCCACGGGCGAAAAAATCCTGTATTGCTCCTTCTGCGGCAAAAGCCAGCACGAGGTGAAGAAGCTCATCGCCGGGCCGTCGGTGTTCATCTGCGACGAATGCATCGACCTGTGCAACGAGATCATCCGCGACGAAGCCGTGGCGGCCGACAAGGCCGAGCGCCAGGGGCGCGCCGAGCTGCCGATTCCGCAGGAAATCAAGGACATCCTCGATCAGTACGTGATCGGCCAGGAATCCGCCAAGCGCATCCTGTCGGTGGCCGTCTACAACCACTACAAGCGTCTGCAGCATTCGGCCAAGCCCGGCGAGGTCGAGCTGAGCAAGAGCAACATCCTGCTGATCGGTCCCACCGGCTCGGGCAAGACCCTGCTGGCGCAGACCCTGGCGCGGGTGCTCAACGTGCCCTTCGTGATCGCCGACGCGACCACGCTGACCGAGGCCGGCTACGTCGGCGAGGACGTCGAGAACATCATCCAGAAGCTGCTGCAGAGCTGCAACTACGAGATCGACAAGGCGCAGCGCGGAATCGTCTACATCGACGAGATCGACAAGATCTCGCGCAAGTCGGAAAACCCGTCGATCACCCGCGACGTGTCGGGCGAGGGCGTGCAGCAGGCCCTGCTCAAGCTGATCGAGGGCACGATGGCCTCGGTACCGCCGCAGGGCGGGCGCAAGCACCCCAACCAGGATTTCATCCAGGTAGACACGACGAACATTCTGTTTATCTGCGGTGGCGCTTTCGATGGCCTGGAAAAAATCATCCAGAACCGCTCCGAGAAATCCGGCATCGGCTTTTCGGCGACGGTGCGCAGCAAGTCCGAGCAGAGCCTGTCGGACACGTTCGCGCAGATCGAGCCCGAGGATCTGATCAAGTTCGGCCTGATTCCCGAACTGGTCGGCCGCCTGCCGGTGGCAGCGACGCTGTCCGAGCTCGACGAGCCCGCGCTGGTGCAGATCCTCACCGAGCCGCGCAACGCGCTGGTCAAGCAATACCAGCGCCTGTTCGAGATGGACGGCGTGAAGCTGGAGTTCCGGGCGTCGGCGCTGTCGGCGATCGCGCGCAAGGCCCTGCAGCGTCGTACCGGCGCGCGGGGGCTGCGCTCCATCGTCGAGCAGGCTCTGCTTGAAATCATGTTCGAAATCCCCAACATGAAAGGGGTTACGGCCGTCACGGTGGACGAGAACACCATCACCAGCGGCAGCAAGCCCCTGCTCACCTTCGAGGACAAGGCGCAGGCAGCAGGCGCCTGAGCACCCGCGGCGGCCCACGCCGCCCCGGCACCCGCTTTCGCACCGCATGCGCCCTGAGCTTGCGGTGCGAGAGCTGATTCGGCATTTCAGGGGGCGCCGAACGCGCGGGCTTGCAATCCGCGCCGGGCTCCCCATCTGTGCACCATGATTCCTACAGGGGGCCAACATGGCTGAATCCCAACTCACCACTCCGGCGGAGCCCACCGCCACCACCGCGGTGCCTTTGCTTCCGTTGCGGGACGTCGTCGTGTTCCCGCACATGGTCATTCCGCTGTTCGTCGGCCGGCCCAAGTCGATCCGCGCCCTCGAGTCGGCGATGGAGGCCGGCAAGCAGATCATGCTGGTGGCCCAGAAGACCGCCGCGAAGGATGAGCCCAAGCCCGAGGATCTGTTCGAGATGGGTTGCATGTCGACCATCCTGCAGATGCTCAAGCTGCCCGACGGCACCGTGAAGGTGCTGGTCGAGGGCGTGCAGCGCGCCAAGGCCGCGCGCGTGGAGGACAACGGCGACTACTTCGTCTGCGACATCGAGCTGGTCGACGCCGGCGCCGAATCGTCGGCCGAGTCGGAGGCGCTGCGCCGCGCCGTCGTCACGCAGTTCGACCAGTACGTCAAGCTCAACAAGAAGATTCCCCCCGAGATCCTGACCTCGATCTCCGGCATCGACAACCCGGGCCGCCTGGCCGACACCATCGCCGCGCACCTGCCGCTCAAGCTCGAGCACAAGCAGACCGTGCTGGAACTGTCGGACGTGCACGCGCGCCTGGAGAACCTGCTCGAGCAGCTCGAGCGCGAGGTCGACATCCTGCAGGTGGAAAAGCGCATCCGCGGGCGCGTGAAGCGCCAGATGGAGAAAAGCCAGCGCGAGTACTACCTCAACGAGCAGGTCAAGGCCATCCAGAAGGAACTCGGCGAAGGCGAGGAAGGCGCCGACATCGAGGAGCTGGAGAAGAAGATCAAGGCCGCGCACATGCCCAAGGATGCGCGCAAGAAGGCCGACGCCGAGCTCAAGAAGCTCAAGCTGATGTCGCCCATGTCGGCCGAGGCCACCGTGGTGCGCAACTACCTCGACACCCTGGTGGGCCTGCCGTGGGCCAAGAAGTCCAAGGTCAAGCACGACCTGGGTTTCGCCGAGCAGGTGCTCGACGAGGACCACTACGGTCTCGAGCGCGTGAAGGAACGCATTCTCGAATACCTCGCCGTGCAGCAGCGCGTCGACAAGGTCAAGGCGCCGATCCTGTGCCTGGTCGGCCCGCCCGGGGTGGGCAAGACCTCGCTGGGCCAGAGCGTGGCGCGCGCCACCGGGCGCAAGTTCGTGCGCATGGCGCTGGGCGGCGTGCGCGACGAGGCCGAGATCCGCGGCCACCGCCGCACCTACATCGGCTCCATGCCGGGCAAGATCCTGCAAAGCCTGAACAAGGTCGGCGTGCGCAACCCGCTGTTCCTGCTCGACGAGGTCGACAAGCTCGGCATGGACTTCCGCGGCGACCCGTCGTCGGCGCTGCTCGAGGTGCTCGACCCCGAGCAGAACCACACCTTCAGCGACCACTACGTCGAGGTCGACTTCGACCTCTCCGACGTGATGTTCGTGGCCACCAGCAACTCGCTGAACATCCCGCCGGCGCTGCTCGACCGCATGGAGGTCATCCGCCTGTCGGGCTACACCGAGGACGAGAAGGTCAACATCGCCAAGCGCTACCTGGTGCCCAAGCAGATGCGCAACAACGGCGTCAAGGAAGACGAACTCGAGGTCACCGAGGATGCCATCCGCGGCATCGTGCGCTACTACACCCGCGAGGCCGGTGTGCGTTCGCTCGAGCGCGAGATCTCCAAGATCTGCCGCAAGGCGGTCAAGGGCCTTCTGCTCAAGAAGTATGCCGGCAAGGTCGTGGTCACCGCCGACAACCTCGGCGAGTTCCTGTCGGTTCGCCGCTTCAACTTCGGACTGGCCGGGCGCGAGAACCAGGTCGGTCAGGTGGTTGGCCTGGCGTGGACCGAGGTGGGCGGCGAGCTGCTCACCGTGGAAGCCACGCGCCTGCCGGGCAAGGGCAACATCATTCGCACCGGCTCGCTCGGCGACGTGATGAAGGAGTCCGTGGAAGCCGCCCGCACCGTGGTGCGCGCCCGCGCCCGCCGCCTGGGCATCAAGGACGAGGTGTTCGAGAAAAGCGACCTGCACGTGCACGTTCCCGAGGGCGCCACGCCCAAGGACGGCCCCAGCGCGGGCATTGCGATGACCACCGCGATCGTCTCGGCGCTGAGCGGCATTCCCGTGCGCGCCGACGTGGCGATGACCGGCGAGATCACGCTGCGCGGCGAGGTGCTGGAGATCGGCGGCCTGAAGGAAAAGCTGCTGGCGGCGCACCGCGGGGGCATCAAGACCGTGCTGATCCCCGAGGAGAACGTCAAGGACCTGCAGGAGCTGCCCGAGAACATCAAGAACAGCCTGGAGATCATCCCCGTGAAGTGGATCGACAAGGTGCTGGAGGTGGCTCTGGAGCACGCCCCGCAGGCGCTGCCCGACGAGCCCGCGCCGGCCGCCGGTACCACCGCCTCGGGCGATGCCCCCGCCAACGCCGAAGCCACCACCCGGCACTGAGCGAAGCCACCCGTGAAGTGCGCAGGTTCCACACGATGGGACTTGCGCACTTCACGAAAAATCAGCTAATATTCACGTCTTTGCTTGCGGGGGTATAGCTCAGCTGGGAGAGCGCTTGCATGGCATGCAAGAGGTCAGCGGTTCGATCCCGCTTACCTCCACCAACCAAGCAAAAAGGTAGTTCGCAGTACGTCCTGTCCCCTTCGTCTAGAGGCCTAGGACACCGCCCTTTCACGGCGATAACAGGGGTTCGAATCCCCTAGGGGACGCCAAGTTAAACCCTGTCAAGGGTTCGACTTGATAGCAGATCCGGAGCGTATCCGCTCCCGGTTCCAGCTCGATGCGATGAACAAGGCCGCTCAATGCGGCCTTTGTTTTTTCCAGGTCATCCGCATCCAGCCCGCCCTTGATCCGGGCGAACAAGTCATCCAGCAGAGCAACGACGTCGCGGCGCTCCAGCCCCTGCGCGTCGCGCTGCACCTGACCGTCCGCGCGCAACTGCTCCAGCTCCCGCGCCACCAGCGCACGCTCCGCCTCCGACTGCTCGACGCTGCGCGCATAGGCTAGGCGGGTCTCGGGCGTCGGCGCCTCCAACTGCAGGTCGATCAGCTGCGAGATCTTGCGCGTCAGCGCGTCCAGGCGCTTCTCCTTGCCCGCGATCGCGCGCCCGTCGGGCGCCTGCACCTCGCCCATCTGGCCGCGCAGCGTCTGCAGCAGCCGGTCGACCGTCTCCGGGGCGCGCAGGTCGGCGAGGATCCGCTCCAGCACCGGGTCGTCGACCCGGTGCGCGGCCACCTTCTTCTCGTGCACCAGTCGGTACATGCCGCTGTCGTTGCGCACGTCCCACTCGCCATGCCACGGCCGTCCCTGGCCGTCGACCAGCAGCCCGGTCAGCAGGTAGGGGTGGTTGCTCTTGCGCGTGCGCCGGGTGCGGCCGCGCTCGATCTGCATCAGGACAAACTCGGCCTCGGCGTCGCTGATCAGGGCAGGGTGGGTGTCGCGCTTGACCAGCCATTCCGACCGCGGGCGGCGCTTCTCGCCGCCGAGGTAGCCGCCCTGGGCGCTGCGCTCGGCATGCACGCCCCACACCGTGTGCCCGGCGTAGGTCAACGCCATCCACTCCATGCCGTTGAGCCCGTCGACCTTCCACGGGATGCCGAGCTGTCGCACCAGTTCCATACGAGACTTGCCCGCCGCGCGGCCGCGCAGGTAGGCCGCGACGAGCTGGGCATCCTCGTTCGGCACCAGGCGGCTTTTCATCACCGGCAGGCCATCGCGGATGGCCCCGGTGGGCACATGCTCCAGCGAATAGCCGCGCGGCGCGCTGCCGCCAGCGCGCCAGCCCTTGTGCACGTTCTCCGCCATGCCGGCCATGCCCTTGGCCTTGCTGGTCATCGAGTGCAACTCGTCGATAGCCTGCATGATCGAGCGCATGAAGTTGGCGTAGATCGGATCAATGTCCGGAAGGGTCTTGTACAGAACCTTCACAGCGAAGCGCTCGCAGTCGTGCTCGAAGGCCATCGCGATCAGCTGCTTGCGCGCCACCCTGCTGGTGTCCAGCACGCATAGATGCGACCAGCCACGCCTGGGGTTCTTCACGGCCTCGCGCAGCGCGATGAAGCCCGGGCGCATCTCGTCCTTGCCGCTTTCGACGGCATCGGCGAACTCATGCACCACGACCAGCTTGTGCGCGATGGCCAGCTCATGCAGCGCGCGGCGCTGCGCGTCGATCGACACGTCGTTGCGGTCCTTGCTAGAACGCAGGTAGAGGGCGGCGCGGTGTTCGTCAGTCATCGTCTTGAACCTCGTGTGGGCGCGGCTGGGCAAGCTGCTTACGATGCAGGTGTAGCAGCAATGTCGCCATCCCGGCAAGGTTCACGGGTTCGCCCAGAGTGTCGACCGTCATGGGCGCCAGCCGCTTGCTGCGCCGGCGCAGAGGCTTAGGCGCCGTAGGTTGGATATCGGCCTGGTGGGTGGAAGGCAGGGATGGCCGATCGATAGTTTTGATTTCCATCCGCTGCACAGAAGGCAGCCCAAAAACAAATCCTGCTGAGAAATTTCCGGGCGCTCGATGTTGCTGGCGTGGACGAGCAAGGTGATTGCGGCAGAGGGGCGCTCCCTTCCCCGGGCAGGGGAAGGGCGGGGGGAAGGGGCCGCATGCGCGGTGTCAGCGTCAGTGTGTGAGCCAGGCGCGGCCTTTCGCGTGGGAGGTGCTTGCGGCGTCGGGGCGGCGCTCCAGCAGCTCCCGCAGCAGGCCCGGAGTCAAGGGCGGGCCGCAGGCCCGGGCGCAAGCCTTCACCCTTGACGCCGGGACGCGGGAGCTAGCCTGAGCGTTGTCCTGATGCCGCAAGCGCATCCCGCGCTGGCGCCTGCGCGGCCGAGCTCTTTTTGCCGTCCGCTGGGAGTTGTTGGACGTACTTGAACCGATCCATGAAGGTCAGCTCCGGGAAATGGAGCCAGTCCTTCGGATCGAGGCGTACCCAGGTGCGCTTGTCCTTGCGGAAGATCCACTTGGGAATGGTCGTCCGTAGGAAGTCCCGACGCCACTGAGCATACAGCGAGGCATGGCAGTAGATGATCAGCTCGTCGAACGGCTTTTTCGCGCTGCCGACGAGTGCGGCTCGGTAGTACGCGCAAAACGTATCGACTTCCCGGGAGTTCTTCCTGGAATACTCGACCTCGATCCAGCGCGTGCTGATCGTCGGATCGGTGGGGTCGTCCTTCGAACGCAGGTGGAGGATCGCGTCCGGAATCTTGCTGGGGCGCTTGGCCGGCGGCGTTCGCTCAAGATCATCCGACAGTTGCAGGTATTGGAGTCGCAGGCCCTCGCGTCGAAACTCGTCTGTGACCAAGAACTGCAGGTGCAGATCGTGCTCGAAGCGGTGCTCGCGGATGCGATGGTCCGGGCGGATGGGCAATTCGAAGGACCGGGAAAGGCACAGGGCGAGGTGGCCGTACGCGCCGCCCTCGATCGCCTGCCAGTTCCGCTGCAGCAGCGCCAGACCCTCCAAGCCCAGCGTGACGTAATAGCGCACGGGCGAGAACGGACTGGGGACGCGGTGCTCGACCAAGAACTTTCGCGCGATGAGTTTGCGCACAAGGCCGTTGCCGCCCAGCAGGCGGTCGATGACCAGCGTGGCCGTCCACCGGAACCTGACGGTCCAGAGCAGTGCGGTCAGGGCCTTTTCCAGGTGGCGCGCATGGGCGTTGAGATGATGATGTTCGCGGGGCAAGTTGCTCACGATGAAGTCCTCCTTGCACCGTCTAGGCCCACGGAACTTTGGCGCGCCAGGAATTAAGACCGCTGGATCGATCCCCTGTCGGCTCTCTGGGCTCGAAGCCCCAGAGGTCAATCCAGTGACACGGCCCTCGCCAATCCAGTGACGTCAAGGCCCTTCGGGTCGCGTTGCGACCCTGCGCGCCAGGGAGTCGACCGCACACCTCGCGTGCCTTCGGCCCTCGCCGCCTAGGGGCGGACGGCGTGCTTGCCGGGCTGGACGCCCGGCATCCGCCCCCCTGACTTGCCTACGCGCCTGCGGCTCGCTGCGCGCTGCGGATGCAGCTTGCGGCCCCCCGCGCGAATGCGCGGGCAAAAGGCTTCGCCGACTGCGCTCACCCGTGCCTGGCGGCCCGGCTGAGCTTGCCCTGTCGGGTGCCTTGCGGCATCGCGAAGCCTTTTGCCCGTGCCTTCGGCGGGGGGCGGGGCTTCGCCCCCCACTCGTGGCGCCTACCCTGTCTTTGGTCGCTACCGCTCCCGCCGCCAGTGTCCGGCCCCACGGCGGCTCCCCCCAGGCCTGCGCGCTGCCGCGCGCCTGCGGGTACGGGCTGGACGCCCGCACCCCCGCTTCGCGGCTCCCCCGAGCTCAGCGCCTGCAGGCGCTGAGCCTAAGACCTCGCTTGCACGAACCGGTGGCGTGCCACGCGGGCAGCTCGTGCAGCCCTCCCGCTCGGCGGAGGCTGTAATTCGGCCAAGGACTACAGAGCCATGCCTTGGGGACGTAAGGACCGGCATTACGACGATCACGACCATCTAGCCGAGAAGTGAGCTGCGCTCCACGCGCTGCTGGACTTGCTGCAGGAAGAGTCGGCTTCCAATGTGACGACGATCAATGGAAAGGATGCTGCATGGGAAGCGAAGATGCATGAGAAGATGACGTAAGCCATCTGCGGTCGGCCCGTTTGACAGATAATTTCTACCAATTGGCGCCATCGTGGCGGCTGGGAGAAGATATGTATGCCGAATCTTTTTGCATCGCAAATCAGCCGCTATCTGTGCTTCTTGCCCAGACAATCGCGACCATTAAAACTGAAGGAGTCGCGCCCATTGAGTGTGCTGATTTAATTCAAAAGGCGGCGAATGTGGTGATTTTAGAGGCTGAGCCCTTTATGGATTATCTGCGCGCAATCAAGCCGGATATTGTCTTTGTATATTCTGCGTCATTCGATGTCCAGGAGGCTATCAATGAGGCGTTCGAGGGGCAAGACAGCGAAAGACAAATTGCCGCTTTCATGAGAAGACATAGTCTCTTGGCAAAAGAAGCGGAACATGAAAGCGGAGGATATATTTATTTTGAGGTTCTGGCGCTTCACGGATCGTATGCAATCTCACTTGGCTATGCATCCGGCGCTTGTCAGCGCCTGCTTGCAGCCATAGATCAATTCAAGGAGGCGGCGGACGATGAAGAAGAAAATGCGCGCGAGATTGAACTCGAGCGCATTGCGCGTGCTTTGCTTATTGATTCTGAGTTCGTCGCAATTCGTGGTAAGCGTAAGCGTTGCATTTACGTAGCCAAAAAATATGGTGGAACGGTCTTTAAGAGCGGGTTGCTTGCAAGACCTGATGCGCGCTCGGAATTCATGGATCGCGATCTTGTTGAATTAGTTGAACGGGTTTCTGATTTGCTGGCTCTCGGGTTGCAGCCGTAAGTGTTTGCTGATTAGAAGCGAAGGCGCTTTCTCCGTTGCAGTCGTGGCGTTTTCAACGTTATCGTCACTTCCCAGCTGGGGCGTCGCGCTAAATCATGGTGAGAGTGTGGAAATCTAGGGGGCGCCAGTTTCAAGGCCCGAGTGGCTCACGCCACTCGGGCTTTTTGGCGTCTGGAGCTTGGCTCGGGCTCAGACGATGAGGAACGTTGCTGCCGTGGCGCGCTGGCGCAGTGGGTGGCGATCCGCATGGGTGCTCAGGCTGGTTCGAGTTCGAG
>JAJZTW010000071.1 GCA_021847345.1 Pseudomonadota bacterium | reverse complement strand
ACGCTCCGCCTCGTCCACCAGCGCGCGATACGCGTCCATCCCGGAAATACGCGCCCCCTGCACCGCCTGCGACGACGGGTAGTAGGTCTTCAACACGTGGTGCTCGGGGCTTTGTTGTTCGCTCATGATGCTTGTCTCCGCTCGCCTTGAAAAGACAGTACGCCGTCGGCGCTGATGATCGCCGCGGCAATTTCCTCGACAGTGGTCCGCTTGCTCATCGCCTGGGACCTGATCATGCGGTACGCCTCGGCATCGTCCACGCCGTGCAGACGGCTGAGGATCAGCTTGGCGTCGGCCACCTTGCGCGCGGCCTGCAGGCGCGCGTTGGCGCGTTCAATATGTTTTTGCTGCGCGCGGATCACCGAGCGAACCTCGCGCGCGACCACCAGCGTGCTGAGCAGGCCGAAATTGCGAATCGGCAGCGGCAGCACCGCGCGCGCCTGCGCGGCGATCACCGCGTTGATGATCGTCGGGTTCTCGAAATCGACCACCGCGATCACGGTCGGAGCCTCGGCTCCGCGCAGCCAGTCGAAGTCGACGTTGAGGGCGTCCGGACGAATGGCCAGGAACACGACCTCGGTGCGATCCGGCAGGGTGCGCAACGGCGGCCAGAAGGCCTGCACCTGGCAGCCGATGCGCTGCAACTGCTGGATCAGCAGCAAACCGTCTCGATTGTCCGGGTGGAACACCACGACCTTGATGTCGCGCAGTTCGCGCAGTTGCGCCTGCGCATCGAATACCCGGGGGTCCTGCGACCGCTCCACGCTCACCCCTCCAACTCCTCGATCCTGGCCGACCAGTCGCCCAGGGAATGCGTGACCAGATACGGGTCGGGAACCACCGCGCGCCGTGCCTCGCGCACGATGGTGAACTGGCCCTTCGAGTTCACCCTGCCGACCCGCGGGTACAGGCAGGTGTGGTGCGTGCTCGGCTCGATGCGAACCCGGCCCTGCGGGGCGTCGAATTCGCTGCCGAGGATTTCCGGCAGCAGGATGTCGATCTGGTCGCAACCCGCGCGCTCCAGCGCGTTGGCGAAGATATGTACCTGGAAGTACGACGCCTCCCAGCACATGTTCGGCACGCAGGTTCCCCTGAATTCGTTGAAATACTTGTCCAGGCAACGCCGATTGACTTCCGACGAGATGCTCTGGAAATACGGGGCCGCGGTGAAATGCCCGGCGGCGACGTCAAAGCCCATCCGCGCGACCTCGGCTTCGGAGGTGGTGAGACTGGCGATGGGCATTTCGCGCGCCTGCAGGCCGGCCTCGGCGAAGGCCTGGTACAGCAGCGACGTGGAATCGCCGACAACGGTGGAAAAGATGAAATCGGGCCGCTTGTCCTTCAGGTCGCGCGCGATGGCCTGGAAGTCCTCCATTCCGGCCGACAACGGCAGGTAGCGCTCGGCCACCACTTCTCCACCGCGATGCTGCTGCACCAGCTCGCGCATGATCCGGTTCGACTCGTAGGGATAGATGTAGTTCGAACCCACCAGGTACACGCGTGGGCCGAAATTGGCCAGCATGAACTCGGCGAGCTGCACGCTGTTCTGGTTCGGCGCCGCGCCGGTATAGATGACGTTCGCCGAAAATTCGAAGCCCTCGTACAGGGTTGGGTAGAAAAGCAGCCTGTTCCACTTCTCCACCACCGGGATCACCATCTTGCGGCTGCTGGACATGTAACAACCGAATACTACATTGACACCGTCGCGGGCGAACAGGCGCTCGGCGAGCCTGGCGTATTCCGCGGGCTCCGACTTCGCGTCGTGGATGATCGGCTCGATCATCCTTCCGCCCACCCCGCCCCGCTTGTTGATCTCGTCGATCGCAAACAAGGCACCCTGCAACTGCGAGTGGCCGATGGTGGAAATCACGCCGCTCGCGGAGAAGAGCAGCCCGACCTTGATGTTTTCCTGGTTCGACACGATGTTCGCAATACCTGTCTGACTTCCAATCACCGACCGCGGCGTGCGTGCATGGACGCGCCGCGCGTCACCGCTTCACCGCTTCACCGACGCCACGCCAGCCGCGCGTACACATCCACGATCTCCGACGGGAGCATTTCGGCCCCCGGCATGATGCGGTAGCCGCCGAGTCCGAATATGCGTGAAGCGTACCTTTCTCCGCCATCATCCAGAATAATGCCGTATACGTTGATTCCTCGCCTCCTCGCTTCGATCACGGCGGCCCGGGCATCCTCCACCAGGTAATCCACCAAGGCCACGTCGACGTCGCTGGGCGCGCCGTCGGTGACCACCAGCACCGCCGCGCTGGCGGCCTGCTCGGCTGCGACGCGGGCGACGGCGTGGCGCACCGCGGCCCCCATGCGTGTCGAATACTCGGGAACCAGGCTTCGCAGACGCGCCTGGAACGCGGCATCGGGGGTCTGGTCGAAATCCAGCAGGCGCCGGTAGCGCACCCGCTCACGGGTATCCGAACAGAACGCGTCCACGGCCACGCGATCCCCGGCGCCATGCAGGGCGTGGACCAGTTGCAGGGCCGCGCGCTGCTCGATGTGCAGCACGCTTCCGCGACCATCGGGCAGCAGGTCGCCCGTCGACTGCGACGCATCGAGCAGCAACAGCATGCTCGCGCTCTCGTCCTCGCGGCTGTAGCCGCGGAACACGCGCTGCTCCGGCTGGCGGCCGGCCCGGCGCTCGGCCATCGACTCGACCACCGCGTTGAGGTCCAGCTCGTCGCCTTCCCATTGACGCGAGACACGGCGCATGCGTCGACGCCGCAAGTTGGCGGGAATGGCGGCCACGCCGGCCGCCGGCTGCGTCCACGGCGAGTCCGCCGCGCGTCGAGCCGCGACGACATCGCCCGACTGCTCGAGCAGGGTGCACCAGCCCGGGCGCAGCAGCTCCAGCCGGAAGTCCCATTCGGGATAACTGTAGGTGATCGCCTCGACCTGGCTGACGGGCTCGCCGTCGGCCGCTCCGGACTGCGGCCGCCCTCGAGCCGCCTCGCCGCTGGGCTGGAACTCCGCCTGCAGGCGCACAGCCTCGGGCGGTGGCAACTTGTCGGGCGGGAAATCCCACAGATAGGTGTTGTCGTCCCGATATTCGGGAAGCGCCCGATAGTCGCGCGCGTTGAACTGCACCCGCAGCTGGCCCAGGTCGTTGGCGAGGATCGACGCGAAGGCCCTGAAGGCGTCGTAGTCCTCGAGGTCGAGCGCCGCCTGCCGCTCGAACAGCTCGCGCCCCTTGCGCACCCAGGCATGGGTGTCGGCGTAGCTGGGGTCGAGCAGGGCCAGGTTCAGGCGCAGCATCAGCCCCGGGAAGTACCCGTCATGCTGCGCGGTGCGATCGAGCTCGCTTCGCGCGGCATCGACGAACAGGCCGCGCAGCCCGGGGCACCGGAGCATGAGCAGGCGCTCGACCCGCGCATCCTCGACGGCCGACACCACCGCCAGGCCCATCGGCTTGAGCGAGCCGGCCGGGCGCCGCGACGGTGAATGGCGAACATGCGCGACGGCGTGCGCCAGCGTGCGCAGACAGCATCGGTAGGCCTCGTAGCCATGGCGGGCGGCGAAGCCGGCCGGCAGCAGCAGATGGGTTTCGTTGAGCACCGGGGCGCTCACCCCCGCCTGCGACGCGTCGGCCAGCTGGACTCGGCGCGACAGCCCCTCGCCGAGACCCGCGAACAGCAGCTCGAGCCCCGGCAGGGATTCGGCCACGTCGAAGTGGCGCATCATGTGCTCGCGCATCGGCGCAGCGGCAGTTCGCATCGCGTGCATGCGCGTGGGCTCCTAGGCGCGCCGCGCGACGACTTCGGCCTGTGCCGCGTCGCGCGGGAACTGCGCGGCGACGAATCCCTGCAACGCCATGGCGATCTGGGGGTCGTCGGTCAGCGCATCGGCCATGGTCATGTCGCAACTCTCGGCGGGGGTCACGCCCGACGCGATGAGTTGCGCGGCGTAGATCAGCATGCGGGTCGACACGCCTTCGTCGAGGCCGCGGTTCTTCAACGCACGCGAGCGGTGCGCGATGGCCACCAGGGCATCGGCCACCTCCCGATCGACTCCCGCCTCGGTCGCCACGATGGAGGCCTCGAGCGACGCGTCGGGATAGTCGAAGTTCAACGCCGCGAAGCGTTGCCGCGTCGATGCCTTCATGTCCTTGCTGCGGCTCTGGTAGCCGGGGTTGTAGGAGACGACGAGCTGAAAGTCCTCGTGGGCGTGCACGACCTCGCCGCGCTTGTCCAGCGGCAGGAATCGCCTGGCGTCGGTCAGCGGATGGATGACCACGGTCGTGTCCTGGCGAGCCTCGACGATCTCGTCCAGATAGCAGATCGCGCCGTGACGCACGGCGTGGGTCAGCGGGCCGTCATGCCACTTGGTGCCCGTCTCGTCCAGCAGGTAGCGGCCGACCAGGTCGGAGGCGCTCATGTCCTCGTTGCAGGCGATGGTGATCAACGGCTTGCCCAGCTTCCACGCCATGTACTCGATGAAGCGGGTCTTCCCACATCCGGTGGGGCCTTTGAGAACCATCGGCAATCGGCGCTCGTAGGCACGTTCGAACAAGGTGATCTCGTTGCCCGCCGGCTGGTAGTAGGGCTCCTGCCGGATCCGGTAGGCGTCGATGTCGAAACTCATGAAGCGCTCTCCTGGTGAAGGGCCGGCCCGCGGGGGCCGGCCCAGGCCTGCTCAGCGATGCTTGGCCGGCTCGTTGGGGATGCCGTCGATCGGGCATTCCTCGGTGCCGACGGTCGAGCGCGTGAAGCCCTCGACCATCTCGCGCGTGCCTTCCGGATCGTTCACCCACTTGCCGTAGAACTCGAAGGGGCACGCCGCGACGCCGCGATTGCCTTCGCCGGAGTTGATCAGGCCGGTGTACCCGCGGTGCACCAGCTTGAACAGGTGGTTCTGCGATTGCATGTTCTTGCGCGCATCGCGGATCAGGCTCACCGACAGCTCGGCATACTGCACGCCCATTTCCTCCTCGCCGCATTCGCCCAGCGTGCGGCCGTCGAAGCCGACGATGGCGGAGTGGCCGAAGTAGGAGTACACGCCGTCGAAGCCGGTGGCGTTGGCCACGGCCACGTACACGTTGTTCATGAAGGCCATGGCCTTGGAGACCATCACCTGCTGCTCCTTGGCCGGGTACATGTAGCCCTGCGAGCGCACGATCAGCTCGGCGCCGCGCATGGCGCAGTCACGCCAGATCTCGGGATAGTTGCCGTCGTCGCAGATGATCAGGCTGATCTTCAGGCCCTTGGGGCCATCGGCCACGTAGGTGCAGTTGCCGGGGTACCAGCCCTCGATCGGAGTCCAGGGCATGATCTTGCGGTACTTCTGCACGATCTCACCCTTGTCATTCATCAGGATCAGGGTGTTGTACGGCGCCTTGTTCGGGTGCTCCTCGTGGCGCTCGCCGGTCAGCGAGAACACGCCCCACACCTTCGCCTTGCGGCAGGCCTCGGCGAAGATCTCGGTCTCTTCGCCGGGGATGGTCGAAGCGGTCTCGTACATCTCCTTCGGGTCGTACATGATCCCGTGGGTCGAGTACTCCGGGAACACCACCAGGTCCATGCCCGGCAGCCCGGACTTCATGCCGACCACCATCTCCGCGATCTTGCGCGCATTGGCGAGCACCTCGCTGCGCGTGTGCAGACGCGGCATCTTGTAGTTGACGACCGCGACGCCCACGCAATCCTTGCTGCTGGAAATATCACCGTGCCTCATCGTTGTATCCCTCGTGTTGCATGAATCAAATGGTCAAGAACCGTTTAACTGCCTGTTCATCCAAAGCTTCCCTCGACTCCTCGTGCACCACCCTCCCTCGATCCAGAACAATGAAACGATCCGCCAGTTCCATGGCGAAACTCAGAACCTGCTCGGAAACCACGATCGCGAAACCGAGCTTTTGCTTCATCTCCCGCAGGGTCACCGCGAGTTCCTTGATGATCGAAGGCTGAATGCCCTCGGTCGGTTCGTCGAGCACCAGCACCTTCGGCTCCGTGACCAGAGCCCTGGCGATGGCCAGCATCTGCTGCTGCCCCCCCGACAGGTTTCCGCCGCGGCGCTTGCGCATTTCCTTCAGCACCGGGAAGAAGTCGTAGACATGGGACGGAATCTCGCGGTGGCGCGAGTGCTCCAGCCCCGTCATGATGTTTTCCTCGACCGTCAGGCCGGAGAAGATCATCCGCCCCTGGGGCACGAAGCCGATTCCGGCATGCGCACGCTCGTAGCTCGGCAGCTTCGACAGGTCGCGCCCGTCGAGCCGGATGCTTCCGCGCCTGGCCGGCAGCATGCCGATCAGCGCCTTCATCACGGTGGTCTTGCCCATGCCGTTGCGCCCCATGATCGCCAGCGCGGTGTTCTTCTCCACCGAGAAGGACACACCGTGCACCACGTGCGATTCGCCGTACGCGACATCCAGGCCGTTCACTTCCAGCATCGTCGTCTCCTCAATGGCCCAGGTAGACCTCGATCACCCGCGGATCGGCCTGCACCACCTCGGCCGGGCCCTCGGCGAGCAGCCTTCCCTGGTGCAGCACGGTGACCTTGTGGGCAATGCTGCGCACGAAGTCCATGTCGTGCTCGATGACCACGATGGCGCGGCCCTTGGCGATCTTCTTGAGCAACTCCGCCGTCTTCTCGCGCTCGCCCGGGCTCATTCCGGCCACCGGCTCGTCGAGCAGCAGCAGCCGGGGCTTTTGCATCAGAAGCATGCCGATCTCCAGCCACTGCTTCTGGCCGTGGCTGAGCGCACCGGCGCGCCGCGACAGGTGCTGCTCCAGGAAAATCTCCTGCGCCACCTCGCGGATGCGCGAGCGCACGCTATCGTCGCGCTTGAACAGCAGGCAGGCGATCGGGCCCCTGCCCTGCGGAATGGAAATCTCCAGGTTTTCCTCGACGGTCAGGTCCTCGTACACGGAAGGGTTCTGGAACTTGCGCCCCACCCCCCTGCGCACGATCTCGAAATCGGAAAGCCGGGTGAGTTCCACGCCGTCCAGCTGCACACTGCCCGACGACGGACGGGTCTTGCCGCAGATCATGTCCAGCAGCGTGGTCTTGCCGGCGCCGTTCGGGCCGATGACCACGCGCAGTTCGCCATGCTCGATGTCCAGCGAAACCCCGTCGACGGCCTTGAATCCATCGAAGGAAACGCTGAGGTCGCGCACGCTGAGCGCTGCCTGTTCTCGTGACTGCGAAGCCTCCATGGCCATTCCCCGATAAGCTGCGATCGTTGCTTCCATCGTCTGTTCCCCGTTCATGCCGCAGCCTCGTCGCCGCGCATCGCCAGCCGCTTGACCAGTCCCATCAATCCGCTGGGCATGACCGTGACGACCACGATGAACAGCGCTCCGAGCAGCAGCAGCCAGCCTTCCGGATAGTTGTTGGACAAATAGAACTCGAGCATGCCCACGCCGAGCGCACCGACAATGGCCCCGGACACCGACATGCGCCCTCCGACCGCCGCGAACACGACCATCTCGATCGACGTCGTCACGCCCACCACCGTGGGTGAGATCAGACCGGCCTGGATGGTGAAGAACATGCCGCCCATCGACGCGCTCAGCGCGCCCACCATGAACACGAAGGCCTTGACCGCCGCGGTGTTGTAGCCCGTGAAGCGCACCCGGTCCTCGCGGTCGCGAAGCGCCAGCAGCACGTTGCCCAGGCGGCTGTTGCGAATGGTCAGCGCGAACAGGGCGAAGCCGAACAGCAGCACGAGCTCGATGTAGTAGATGGTGAACACCGCGCCCTTGCCATACAGGTCCGCGCCGGCGATGCTGCTGAAATTGGTGATCCCGTTCTGCCCGCCGGTGTAGCTCTGCTGGCCGACCAGCAGCACCGTGAAGGTCAATGCCAGTGCCAGGGTCACGATGGCGAAATACACCCCGCTCACGCGCTTCTTGAACACGAGATAGGAAAACACGTACGCCAGCACCGCGGGGACCAGCAGCCCCGCCGCGACGGCGAAGCCCAGGCTGTGGAACGGCACCCACCAGCCGGGCAGGCTGCTCACCCCGCTCCAGGTCATGAAGTCCGGCAGGGCGCCGGGCGCCGCGGCCAGCTTCAGATACATGGCCATCGCGTAACCGCCGAGCCCGAAGAACACCCCCTGGCCGAGGCTGAGGATGCCGGAGAAGCCCCAGATCAGCACGATGCCGATGGCGACGAACGCGTAGGAGGCGTACTTCGCGACCAGGTTCAGGTAGAAGCCGTTGAGCACCATCGGAAACACCACGGCCATCAGCAGGGCCAGCACGGCGAGCGAAATTCGCTCAATGTTGATATCCAGGCCTTTCATGGATTCACCTCCGAATCTTGTCCGAGAACAACCCGGTCGGCCTGAAATACAGCACGACGATGACGATCGCGAGCATGGTCATCTTCGCCATCGAACCGGAAAGGAAATACTCGAGCCACGACTGCGACTGGGCGATCGTGAAGGCCGACAGGATCGTGCCCAGAATGCTCTGCACGCCACCGAACACGACGACGATGAACGCGTTGACGATGTACATCTGGCCGGTCCCCGGGTTGGTCGAGCCGATCAGCGTGAACACCGCTCCGGCAACCCCGGCCAGGCCCGAGCCGAAGGCGAAGGTCATGGCATCGACCCTGCGGGTGTTGATGCCGATGGCCGCGCTCATCGCGCGGTTCTGGGTCACCGCGCGAATTCGCAGTCCGACACGGGTGCGAGTCAGCAGCAGATACACGCCGAGGGTCACCACCGTGGCCAGCCCGATGATGAAGATCTTGTTCAGGGGAATCTGGATCGACGCCGACAGGTTCACCGGCCCGTTGAGCCACTGCGGCAGCGGAACGCTCACTTCACCCGCACCGAAGATGCTGCGGTACGCCTGCTGCATGATCAGGCTCAGGCCCCAGGTGGCCAGCAGCGTGTCCAGTGGTCTTCGGTAGAAGAACTGGATGAATCCTCGCTCCAGCACGTAGCCCATGACGAACGACGCGGCGAAGGCGATCGGAATCGCGGCGATCAGGTACAGCCCCATCCAGTGCGGCGCCCAGGCGGCGAAGCCACGTGCCGTGAGAAACGTGGCGTAGGCACCCAGGGTCATCAACTCGCCGTGCGCCATGTTGATGACGCCCATCAGCCCGAACACGATCGCCAGGCCGAGGGCCATCAGCAACAAGACGGAAAACAAGCTCAGGCCGTCGAAAGCCTGCATTACTGCGATACTGAAATTCATGATGTCGGCAGCCGTGGATCGTGGTTTCGGGGTGCGCGGGACCCCCGGGGGCCCCGCGCGCCATGGCGCGGTTGCGCGCTCAGACCTTGATGAAAGGCACGGGCTCGACCAGCCCCGGGCTTTGCCACACGACGTCGAACTGACCGTCCATGCGGGCGCGGCCGATGCGGACCTTCTTCCACACGTAGTTGTTCATCGGGTCGACCTTGACCTCGCCCTCGGGCGCTTCCAGCACCAGGTTGCGCGAGGCGACGACCACGGCGCGCGGATCGAAGCTCTTGGCCTTCTCCACTCCCTTCTTCCACAGGTACACGCTGTTGTAGGCGCACTCCATCGGGTCGCCGATCACGCGCTTGGCGCCATATCGCTTCTTGAAGTCAGCGACGAACTTCTTGTTGGCGGGGCTGTCGATGCTCTGGAAGTAGCCCATGCAGGCGTAGTAGCCCACGGCGTTCTGCGCACCGATGCCCTCGATCTCGTTTTCCGAGACCACGGTCGACAGCAGGGTGATCTTGTTGCCGCCGAGCCCGGCCGCGTTGAGCTGCTTGAAGAAGGCGACGTTGGAGCCGCCCACCACCGTGCTGTAGATGCAGGCGGGCTTGGCCGCCTTGATCTTGTTGATGATGGCCGAGAAGTCGGTCTGCCCCAGCGGCGCGTACTCCTCGCCGACCAGTTGCCCGCCGTTCTTCTTCATGGTCGCTTTCGCGATCAGGTTGCAGGTGTGCGGATACACGTAGTCGGAGCCCACCAGGAAAATGGTCTTGCCCTTTTCCTTCACGAGCCAGTTGACCGCCTGCACGACCGACTGGTTGGCCGATTGCGACGTGTACATCACGTGCGGATCTTCTTCCTGGCCCTCGAAGTACGTCGGGTAGTACAGCAGCCCCTTGTTGCGCGCGAGAATCGGCAGCACCGCCTTGCGAGATGCCGACGTGTAGCAACCGACGATCGCCGCCACCTTGTCCTCGGCCAGCAGCAGCGAGGCCTTCTCGGCGAACACCGAGGGCTGGCTGGCGCCGTCCTGGATGACCGGCTGGATCGGACGACCCAGCACGCCGCCGCTGGCGTTGATCTCGTCGATGGCCATCTTCTCGGCATCGACCATCGCAGCCTCGGCGATGGCGATGGTCCCGGTCAACGAATGCAGCAGGCCGAGCTTGATCGGCTCGGCCGCCGACGCCACCTCGGGCAACAGGCTGCCGGCGGTGGAAAGCCCGGCCAGGGCCGCGGCACCGCCGAGGCTCATGAACTCACGACGTGACAGGTTTTTCATTTGGTTGATCCCTTTCCTTGTTTGCGACTCCGTGTAAGCGATTCCGCCCTGGCTTCAGACGGGACTGGCAAGCAGCTGCTTGAGCTGTTCATCGATGAACCGGGTGTCGACGGGGTTGGCCCCGCCGCCGGCGAAATGTCCCCAGACGCCGGGGATGGGGACGCAGCGCGCGTTGGGCATCTTCTCGACCTCGCGCATGTTGTCGACCACGGGGAAGTACAGGTCCATTTCCCCGGGCATGACCACGGCGCGGGCCTTGATGGCGCCCAGCGCCTTGGCGAAGTCGCCGCCGTACAGCTCGTTGTCGCTGATGTCGCCGTTCTGCCAGGTCCACAGCATGGCCAGCAGGTTGTTGGCGTCCTTGGGCAGGAAAAAGCCCTCCCAGAACGCCACCAGGAAGTCCTCCAGCGACGAGTAGCCCATCTGGCGCCACAGCTCCTGCATGTAGAAGGGCTGCGACAGCCCCCAGCCGGCGTAGACCCGGCCCACCGCGCGCAGGCCCTTGGTCGGGGGTTTTTCGTACCAGCCGTTGGCCCAGGCGTCGTCGGCCGTCAGCGCCGCCTTGACGCCCTCGAGGAACACGAAGTTGTGCGGCGCTGTGCGCGCCGAGCCGCAGAACGGCGCGATGCGCTCGACCATGTCCGGGAACAGGCAGCCCCACTGGTAGGTCTGCTGCGCTCCCATCGACCAGCCCACCACCAGCTTGATGCGCTCGATGCCGAACACCTCGGTGATCAGGCGCTGCTGCAGGCGCACGTTGTCGCACAGCGTGATGTTCGGGAAGCGCGCCCGGTCATACGGAGCCGGCGTGTTGCTGGGAGACGACGACAGGCCATTGCCCAGCATGTTGGGGATGATGATGAAGTACTTGTCGGGGTCGAGCGCCATGCCCTTGCCGATCAGCCATTCGTTGTCGTAGTGCTGCCCCGAATACCAGGTCGGGTACACGATGACGTTGTCCTTGGCGGCATTGAGCTTGCCGAAGGTCTTGTAGGCCAGCTTGCAGTCGCGCAAGGTCGCCCCGCGCTGCAGCTTCACATCCCCTGCGGAAAACACCTCGTAATCCATCATTCATCCTCCACGATGCGCGCACCATGCGCTCAGTTGGTCACTCGCTCGGCCGCGCGCATGTCACGACCGATGAGCTTGTAGGCAACGCCCGCGACAAGCGCCGAGGAAATCGCGGTCGACAACCCGGGGAACTGCTTGTCCACGATGAAGGCCACCACCGAGCCGATGGCCCAGGCGGCAAACGCGCGCCACCTCCAGTCGGCCGCCTCGGCCGCGTCGTCGCCGATCAGGTAGCGGTGCACCAGCACGATGGCGCCGATGGGCGGCACGACGATGCCCAGCAGCGACAGCCACTGGATGAAAAAGGCCCACACGTTGCCCGCGGCCACGACGATGCCGATGGCCCCCAGCACCACCGCCGCGATGCGCATGCGCGTGTTCAGGATGCGCGACCAGCCGATCGAGGCGTTGTAGAGGCAGTGCGAGCACACCGAACCCAGGTTGGCGTACAGGAACACCACCGCCAGCACGCTCAGCCAGCCCACGTTGCGGTGGATCAGGTAGCCGAACATGTTGTCCATGCCGAAGGGGTTGGCCGTCGGCGAGGCCACCGCCGCAGTCAGGATGCCGCCGAACAGCATCGCCACCAGGTTGGCGAACGGAAACGCGCTGAAGGTCGCCCCCAGCGAGGCCTGCGGCGAGCGGGCCCAGCGATTGAAGTCCGCCCCCACCGTGCCGGCATCGGCGAACAACGCGATCACGATGGTCAGCCCGGCCCCCAGGGACATGGTTCCCCCATGCGCCCCGCCGAAGCTCCAGATCGCGTGCCAGCTCGTGGCCGACGCACTGTCTGCGGCCACCCACAGACCCAGCACCAGGAACAGCGGCACCGACACCATGCCGATGAAGTGCAGCCCGCGCACCCCGACAAAGGTCACGCCGATGTAGAGCACCCCGGCGATGATGGTCATCAGCACGTACGGCAGCCCGAACGCACTGCTGACCAGGTTGCCCGTGATGCCCGTCTGCACCGCGTACCAGCCCAGCAGCAGGGTCGACAGCAAGCCCGAGGCCACCGCGTAGCCCTTCCGGCCGAACACCGGAGTGGCCAGCAGCGCGAAGTTCAGCCCCGTCCGGGTCGCCACCACCCCGAGCGCGCCCACGTAGCCGAACATGATCAGGTTGCCCAGAACCATCGCCTCGATGGCCCGCGCGAAACCCATGCCCAGCACCAGGATCGAGCCCGTCATCGCTCCGGTGATGATCATCGGAAAACCGATCCACACCATCGTGATCGAAAACAGGCTGCGACGCGCCGACTTCGGCACCGGTCGATGTTCGAACTCATCGCCCAGCTTGTGGTCGATCTCCTCGACCTCGTGGGTGATTTCATTTCCGTGCATGCTTTGCCCCCTTGCCCCGCGGCTTGCCTACGTTGCCTGCGCCCTCGATCCCCGGATCTCAGGCCCGCTTGAACAGGCCCCCCTGCGGGAGCCCTCCCCAGTTGTCCGAAAGCAGGAACTCAAAAACCCAGCGAATCAGCGCCAGCAGTCCTGCCATGAGTGCCATGGCGACGAACCACCGGGCGCAGAAGGTGCTGTTGCGCACGGCCCACGAGACCGTCTGCGCGAAGCCGGAACGCGAGCCGTGAACGTCGTAGTAGGAAAGCCCGACCAGCAGCCCGAGAAGCGTGGCCGGAAGCTTCAGCAGCAGGCAGGTCGCGAGCCGCGCGCGCCAGGCGCCGGGCGCTCGGGCCAATCCGCCGAGGCCGGATTCGTGCCATTCGCCGGCCAAGGTCGCCAGTGCCACCCAGGCCAGGCTCGACAGCGCGGGCCACAGTCCTGCGGACTGCGCCGTCGTCGCGAAAAGCTGGGGCCAGGTGCTGGCGCCGGCGCAAGCGGCGATAAGACCCAGGCACACCGGATGGAAGGCCAGCAGCGCGATGCCCGCGGCGACGGCCGGCAACTTGCGCCTCAGCGATCGGGTCGCCCAGGCCAGGCCGGCCACGGCCAGAAGCAGCGCGAACCAGGCATCGCCACACAAAGCGCGCAGCACCGACGCATACAGCACAAGGTTCGCCAGACCCCACAGCGTGACCAGCCCTGCGACGACGACACTGCGCGAGCTGCCCGGTCGGGTCGCGCAAGGGCGGGCCAGGCGCAGCCAGCTGCCGGCAGCTGTCAGCATCAGGATGACTGCAAGTGCCGGCCCGAAGCCCAACAGCCCACCCAGAATGAAGCCGGTGAACACCCAGCCGAGCAAGGGAAACGAGCCGAGCGACGCCAGGGCCGCGACGGCGGCATACCCGGGAGATTCGCTGATGGACGTTCCTGTGGACATTGCTCGATGGACTCCGACCGATGGGATGGAAAATGGCTGTTTGCGCGATTCGAAAAAAAAGAAAGCCGCACCACGCTGAGTGGTTGCGGCTTTTTTGCCTGCGCCTCGGAAGATCGAATCCTGATCGTCCGAGGCCTACGTGATGTCGACGGCGCGCACCGAATACGCCGGTGACGTGTCGTGTGAACAAACCCTGAAAACTACGTTGGATCGTCCTCGATCCCGAATCAAGTCATTGCAAGGCTCGTGCCAGGCCATTAGCTCCCGGGAACACCCCTTCGATACGGACCCGGCGCACCGCTTGCGGGACATTCCGCACCTACAAGGTGCTCGACGCCCCACGTCGACGCCGCCCTGTTGCTGGAATCATTCGCGGCCTGCTGCAGGAATCCAGGATCAAAAAAAGCCGCACCACCGTTGGTGGATGCGGCTTTTTTGCCTGAGCCCCGCCACATCGAATGGTGACGTGCGGGACGAGTGATTCCGATCAGGCCGGCGTGCGCTGCAACGCGCACTGCCGGCGACAACAAGCATGCGATGATTCCGAGGGCGAGGACCCGAAAAAAAACCACACGCCGCAATCCTGCGGGTGTGGCTCTTTTGCCATGTTCGCCTCACTGACAAATCTTGGCAGTTGCGGCGAAGAACTTGGGAGAATGGTAGGCAATACGCAGGCACGGCCCATCAGGAATTTCCCTATCAGGGCTCGCCCGAGCGCGCCAGCGCAACGCTCGATTGCGCACGATCAATGAACACCGCCAGCGCCGCGTCGAAGCGCCCACAAAAAAGGCCGACTCGCGTGGGGCGAGCCGGCCGGGCGCCGCGGGCAGCCGGGCTCGGCCCGGCCCCCGGGGGCGCGCTCTCAAGCAATCGCTGGGCCGCCCCAAGATTGCTTGACCCCCTCGGGGGGCGGGCTGGGCGCAGCCCAGCCCTAGGGGCGCTCAGTGGTTGCGCGCGAGCTGCTCGAGAATCGCCGGGTTCTCCAGCGTCGACGTGTCCTGCGTGATCTGCTCGCCCTTGGCCAGCGTGCGCAGCAGCCGGCGCATGATCTTGCC
>JAJZTW010000015.1 GCA_021847345.1 Pseudomonadota bacterium | reverse complement strand
GCCTCGGGGCGGTGCAGCGCCAGCTCGCCGGCGGCGACGCGACGGATCAGGTCGTCCTCGATGCAGCCGCCCGAGACCGACCCGGCCACCTGGCCGTCGTCGCGGATGACCATCATGGATCCCGGCGGGCGCGGCGCCGAGCCCCAGGTGCGCACCACCGTGCCGAGCACGACGCGCTGGCCGCGCGCGAGCCAGTCCAGCGCGGTATGGATGACTTCGATGTCGATGCTGTTCATGGTCGCGATTCCCCTGTGCCCGCGAGCTTACTGCTCCTCGGTGCACGCTGCCACGGCGCGCGTGAGCGCGCTTCCCCGAAACGAGGGGGCTGGCGATGCGGCGCCGACGGCGTCAGGATCCCTTGCGGAACAGGCTGCCCAGCCAGTGCTTGATCAGCGCCCACAGGATGGCCAGCCCGTTGAGCTCGCCGGCAGCCTGGCGCGGCGCCTGCGCGGCGGCGCCGGACTGCGGCGCCGCCTGCGCCTGCGGCTCCTGCCCGTTGCTGTGCGCCGCGTCCTGCTGCGCGGGTGCGGCGAGTTGCTGCGCAGCATTGCGGAAGTTCTGCACGAACTGTCCCAGCAGCAGTTCCGAGACCTGCACCATCATGCGGGCGCCGAACTGCGCGAACTTGCCGTTGACCTCGATGCGCGCGTCGCCGTGCAGCACCGCCTGCCCGGGCGCGTCGGCCGACGGCTCGATGACTGCGTGCAGCTCCATCGATGCCGACGAGCCGCCCTTGTCGGCGCCCTTGCCGCGCAGTACCAGGCGGCGCGCGGCAGGGTCGAGTTCGAGCACGTCCACGGTGCCGCCGAACTGGGCCTGCGCCGGCCCGACCTTGACCTTCATCGCGCCCTTGTAGGAGTTGTCCGAGAGCTGTTCGAGGATCTGCGCGCCGGGCATGCAGCCGGCCAGCGCGCGGATGTCGCTCAGCAGGGTCCATGCGCGCTCGGCGTCGACCTCCAGGGGATAGCGCTTGTCGAGTTTGACTTCCATGATCGTTCGGGGAACCTTCGGGATGGTTTCCGGGACGCGGCGGGTGGTGTGTGCTCTTCTTGTCGTTGTCCTGGCGGCGTCTGCGCACCGCTCGAGGCCCCAAGGGTACATGGCTTGCCGGAGATTGGCACGCGCGGCGTCGCCGCGCCCCTCGCCCGCGCCCTCCGGCGCGCGCTCAGGGGCGTGCCGACATGCCGCCGCCGATCAGGCGCAGGATGTCGGCCTCCTGGCCGCGCTCGTGCTCGCGCTGACGCCTGCGCTCGATGCGCACGCCGACTTCCTCCACGTCCGGGTAGCGCCTGGGCTTGGCCACCGATACCTGCACCCAGTCGGCATGGAACTCCTCCAGGACACGGTCGGCCAGGCGCGCGGCGAAGGCCTCCAGCAGGCGCTGGCCGTGGTGTTGCAGGTAGCCGAGCAGCCACTTGCGCAAGGCGCTGTAGTCGACGGTGTCGGCGATGTCGTCGGAGCGGCAGGCCTGCAGGCGCGCGCGCCCGACGACGAGGTCGATCGCCACCGTCTGAGGCTCGTGAAGCTCGTTGTCCCGGATGCCGATGATGGTCTGGCCGCGAAACCCGCGCAGGTACACCGCGTCGCAGTCGCCGGCGGGCATGGCCGCGGGCTGGCGCGCCGTTTCGGTTTCGGGGGCGGCGCTCAGGGGCAGGGGCATGTCGTACTCCGCTCAACAGGTTCTGGGGCAATGGGTCAGCGTGGGCACGGCAGCATGATCTCGCCCTTGCCGCCGCAGGCCAGGTCGCCGCACACGCGCAGTGCGCGCGGGTGCGACTCGAGCAGCTCGGGCAGCCAGGCGCCGGCGTGGCGCGCCAGCAGGCGCAGCCACACCAGGTCGACCTCGCCGCCGGGGTTGAAGGTCGGCGCCAGTGCCGGGGCCTGGCGCGTGATCACCAGGCTGCCGCGGCGCAGGCCCAGCGCCGGCGTGCCGGCGCAGCCGGGAGTGACCAGGGTGCCGGCGAGCATGCCCGCGGCGCAGTGGGCGCCGCAGCCTTCGCCGACCAGGATCAGGCCGCGCCGCATGCACCAGCCGGCGCGGTCTCCGGCGCGGCCGTGCACCACGACCTCGCCGCCGTTCATGCCCTGCCGCGTATCCGGCAGCGCGCCGCCCAGGAAATCGCCCGCGTCGCCGAGCACACGCAAGCGCCCGCCGCGCATGCCGCTGGCGGCGAAATCGCCGCAGTCGCCGTCGACCACGATTTCGCCGGCGCGCATGTCGCGCCCCAGCATGGCGCCGGCATGGCCCTCGATGCGCAGGCAGCCGCCATCGAGCCCTCGCCCCAGGCCGCGCAGGCGCGCGCTCGCGGTACGCACGACCAGCAGCTCGTCGTTCGCCGCTCCCTCCTCGTGCAGCTCGAAGTACTCGGCCAGCGCCCTGGGTTCGCCCGTGCCCAGCGGCAGGCGCTCGACGGCCGGCGCGGGCAGCCCGGCCAGGCTTCGCGGCGCCAGCAGCGACAGATCCTCGGGCGGCAGCACGCCCTCGCGCAGCGTGAGCACCCGGGTCATGGACGCCCCCCCCCGGCTTGCTGCTCCAGGATCTCGCGCAGGTGGTAGTGGTGCTTGCCCAGCTTGCCACCGTAGTTGCCGGCGCTGATGCGCAGCACCCCGCCATCGGCACCGATGTCGCAGACCGCGCGCATCGCGGCGCCCATGGCCGCGCGCATGGCCTGGTCGTCGACGGCGTCGAACACGATCTCCATGACCGCTGCGGTCGCCGCATCGAGCTCGCCGTCGACCGCTCCGCGCAGCGTGGGGCAGAACGCATGGTTGGTCGATGCGGCAAGCTTGGGGTAGCGCGAGCCCACCTTGGATCCCGAGCGAACGATTCCGCCGGGGAATGGCGCGATCACGCCGGGCAGCGAGCGGCAGGCCTCGATGGCGGCCTCGCATGCGTGCAGGGCCTGTGCCCGCTGGCGCGCCAGCACCAGCACGTTGCCGCCGCCGATGCCCTTGAGCACTCCCGTGCTCTCTTCGATCAGGAATTCGCCGTCCATCACCGGCACGCGCCAGTAGCGCCGGCCCGCCAGCACCTTGGACATCTGCCAGCCATCGCCGAAATAACGCAGGTTGCGCCCGAGCGCGATCGGCTCGCCGCCGTCGGCGGCGTCGGCGCCGCTGAACACCGCGGTGGTCGGGCAGGTCAGCACGCACTGCCCGATGCGCCGCTCGAGCTGCCTGGCCAGCTCACCGCCGGAGACGGCGAACAGCAGCATGGCCGCGCCGGGCCGCCCGTCGGGGGTTTCGCCGGGGTCGAGCTCGCGCTCCAGGCCCGCCTCGCAGCCGCAGCCGATGACCGAGGTGGCGAAGCCGCACGCCGACGCCACGGCCTGGCGGGCCCAGGATGCGGTGTCGGCAGTGACCAGCACGCGCGCGGCCTTCATGCCGAAGGCCTCGGCGAAGGTGTCGTCGATGCGCACCCCGCCGCGGATCATGCCTGCCTCCGGCGGCAGGCGTGGCGCAGCGGAGCTGGCGTGCCGCAGGCACACAGCTCGTCGTCGCCGAGCTTGAAGCTGTTCAGGCCCAGGGTCATGTAGCGCCCGAAATATTCGTCGAGCTCGCGCTCCACGGCAGGGTCGAACTCGGGCTCGGCGGTGTGCACGCGGCCCTGTACCGCGCGCACCACGCGGCCGTCGCGAACGATCAGCTCGCCGTCCTTGAACACGTGCGTGGGGCGGGCGAACATGGCCTCGACGTCGTCCTGCTCGCGATAGGCCACGATGTCGGCCACCGCTCCCGGACCGAGGTGGCCACGGTCGTGCAGACCCAGCGCCCGGGCCGGCGCGGCGCGCGTGATGATGGCGATCTCCGACAGGCTGTACTCGCGTTGCAGCGCGCGCAGCTGGCTGTGCGAGGCGACGTCGGCATGCAGCGCGTCGAGCTGGCGATTGCGGAAATCCCGGTCCATCAGCAGGCGCATCAGATGGGGGTAGCTGGTGAAGGGCGCGCCGTTCGGGTGGTCGGTGGTCAGGAACACCCGCCATGGATCGTTCACGCGCAGGAACAGCTCGAGCCCGATGGTCCATTGCAGCGCGTTGACGAACTGCTTGTCGCGGTAGCGGAACGGGACCACGCCGCAGCCGGCGTCGCACTCGATGTCCATGCAGGTCCAGGCCTTGGGGTCGGCATGCCGGTGATTGGCGAACTGCGCCATCGTGTCGCCCGACGCAGTGATGGTCTGCCCGAACAGGATCTGGCCGACGTCGATCGAAATGTTGGGCAGCCGGTTCACCGCGTCGGCGATGGCCTCGGCCGCCGACGAGAACCTGCGCTCGCCCTCGGTGCCGTAGCTGTGGAACTGGATGTGCGTGATGTGCAGCGGCAGCCCCTCGGCCGCCTCCATCGTGGCCAGCGTGCTGGCCACGTTGCCCGCAACGCCCAGGTTGCTGGCATGCACGTGCAGCGGATGCGGCAGGCCGAGTTCGTGCACCGCGCGCGCCAGCGCCTGCAGCACCTGGCGCGGAGTGACTCCGTAGTAGGGGTGGCGGGCGTCGAAGTCGAGCGCGCGCTGGTTGAACTTGAAGGCCGAGATTCCCCCGGGGTTCACCACCTTGACCGCAAGCGCCTGGGTATGGCGCACCATCCAGCCGACGTAGTCGGCCACGCGCGCGGCGGGAGCGCCCTGCGCCAGCAGGCGCAGCAGGTAGTCGTCGTTGCCCAGCATGACGTAGGCGCCCTTGTCGACCATCGGCGTGTCGGCCAGCTCCATGTGCGCCTGGCGCGCCCCCAGCGGCAGCATCGCGGGCTCGAAGCAGGCCGTGTAGCCCATCTCGGCGTAGCGATAGCCGGTGGCCCAGGTGGTGGGCGTGGCATGGCCGCAGGCGGCGTGCATCCAGGAGCCGTCGGGCAGCTGCTCGCCCGCGCGCAGGCCGAGCTGGTGGTCTTCGTCGAGCAGTCCGCGGGCGACGTTGATCTTGCCGCCGCCGATATGGGTGTGGATGTCCAGCGCGCCGGCCATGACCAGCGCGCCTTGCAGGTCGATGCTGCGGTCGACCGATTCGTCCGGGCCGGGGTCGGCCACCATGCGGCCTTCGCGCACGAACAGGCTGCGCGGCGCGGCGTCCAGGCCGTGCACGGGGTCGACCACCCTGGCGTTGTCAAGCCGCAGCATGGCGCAGCTCCTGGTGCATTCGTTGCATGTGCCCCAGGACCTCGGCCACGCCCGGAAGCGCGGCTGGCGCGGGCGCTGCCAGCGGCAGGGTCACGACCTGGTCGACACGGGTCAGCGCGCCAGGCGCCTGCACGCCGGGAACGGCCACCGGAAGGAACACCTCGACTCCGGCGGGCGGCTGCATGTCGGCTCGCCCCAGCACGATGGTCGGGCAGGCGGCGCGCGGCGGCAGGCGCGCCGGATCGAGTGCGCTGATCCACAGCAGCAGGTCGCAGGCCTGCTGCTCCAGCAGCTGCGACGTGGTCCGCTGGCGCGGGTCGCTTCGCGCCACGCCGTCGACGAAGCCCATGCGCAGCGGGTAGCCGGCAAGCCAGGTGCAGACCTGCTGGGCGCTGGCTCCACCGTCGTCGCCACCCAGCGGCAGCGCCGACCACCGCGTGTTCGCGTTGAGCTCGGTGACCAGGTCCAGCATCGCGCGAACCGTGAGGTCCGCATCGGCATGGTCGAGCTCCCCGGCGTCCCAGACCAGCACGCCATAGCGCGCGCCCCGCAGCGCGTCCAGCAGGGCGTCGATGCGCTGCATGTCGATGCCGCGCCACTCGCGCACGCGCGGCCGCGCACCGGCCGCGCGTGCACGCAGCAGTCCGAACAGTTCCGGCAGGGCCTCGTTGGCGCATTCGATGGCGAGCTCTGCACCGGCAGGCCATCGGCGCGGCCGGAGGAGAGGGGAGCCGACGACCAGGACCCGCCGGTGCAGTTCGCCAAACAGACCCTGGGCCTCGGGGCCCAGGCAACGCTCGAACAGGCGCGGCGCGCCGCCGGCCACGGTACCGGCCATCAGCACGACGTCGGCGCGGTTGCGCAGTTCCGACAAGGTGGTGAGCATGGAGCCGCCGCGGCGCAGCGAAAGCACGTTGCGCAACTGCGCCGCGGCATGCATGTGGTCCAGGTGCGCGCCGGCACGCTCGGCCAGCCGTACCGCCGCGCGCAGGCCGTGGATGTCGCAGCCCAGGCCGCTCAGCAGCGGCCGACGGGAACGCGCGAGCAGCCTGGCGGCGTGCAGCAACGCATCGCGCGGCTCGGCCGGGCGTCCGTCGATCACGGCCGCGGCCGCGGCCGGCACCGGGAACAGCTTGCGGGCGCGCTCGCACCCCTGCGCGAGCACCTGCGCCTGTCCGTCCTGCACGTCGACCCGCAGGTCGTCGCACAGGAGACTGCAGAAGGGGCAAACCAGAGATTCCTTGGTCATCGGGGTGGGCAGCCTGGGGCAAACGGTCGAACGAGCCTCGTGCACGTTCCATGCCAGCACGCGTCGCCCGGGGCCGCACGCGCGCGCGCGGGCGTGACGTGGCTTTGTGTTGCAACTCGCAGCAGATCGGCGTGACACAGTGTCACGCCGCGCCGGCCCCGGCGCCGCGCCGCGCGCAGGAAGCCTCGGGCGGCGGGTCGATGGCATGTCCCTTGCTTCAGGGGGACGGACCCTGACCCGATGCACGCCATGATTCGTCCCCCTTCCTCCTCCAGTGCACACCCGGCGCAGCCCGGCTGCGTGCGCGTGAGCGCTCCGGCTCGCCTGCACCTCGGCTTTTTCGACCTGCACGGCGGATTGGGTCGCAGTTTCGGCAGCCTCGGCGTGGCGGTGGAAGGCCTGGGCACGGTGGTCAGCGCGCGCCGCGCCGCCGGGCTCGAAGTGCAGGGAGAGCAGGCGCGGCGCGCGCGCGACGTCGCCCAGGCCCTGCTGCGCGATGCCGGGCTGACGGACGGCGTGCGGCTGCAGGTCGAGCAGGCGCTTCCCGAGCATGTGGGTCTCGGCTCGGGGACCCAGCTGAGCCTGGCCGTAGGCACCGCGCTGGCGCGGCTGTTGCGCCTGCCGCTGGACACTCGCGAGCTCGCCGCGCGACTCGATCGCGGCCGCCGTTCGGGAATCGGTATCGGCGCCTTCGATCACGGCGGCTTCGTGGTCGATGGCGGGCGCGCGCCGCAAGGCGACGCGCTGCCGCCGCTGATCGCGCGCCTGCAGGTGCCGCCGGCCTGGCGCTGGGTGTTGCTGTTCGACCCCGCCCACCAGGGGCTCAGCGGCGGCGCCGAGAAGGGTGCCTTCGCCGCGCTGCCGCGCTTTGCGCAACGGCATGCCGAGCGCCTTTGCCGCCTGGTGCTGATGCAACTGCTGCCGTCGCTCGCGGAAGCCGACATCGACGCCTTCGGCGCCGCGCTGACCGAGTTGCAGGACTGCGTCGGAGACCACTTCGCGCCGGCCCAGGGCGGGCGTTATGCCAGCGCCACGGTGGGCCGCGCACTCGATTTGCTGCGCCGATCCGGCGCGGCGGCCGTCGGCCAGACCTCGTGGGGCCCGACGGGTTTCGCGCTGGCGGCCAGCGCGCAGCACGCGCAGCGACTGCTCGCCGAGTTGCAGGCCGACCCGGAGCTGCGCGGCTTGCAGCCCAGCGTGTGCGCCACGCGCGCCAGCGCGGCACGGGTCGAAGTGCTGGTTCCCGAAGCCGTCCCGCAACGCGCGCAGTCCGCGGCCTTCGCGGCGTGGTCGGCGTAGCGCGCCGCGGGGGCGATCGAACCTTCCGTTTCCGAGTTTCGACCATGGAAAAACCCTATCTGCTGCACTTTGCCACGCCGGGCCCGCGGGTCAGTCCCTTCGACGTCAACATGGCGTATGACGCAGGCTGGGATGCCGTGATTCCGTATGCCGGCGTCGGCCCCGACGACATCACCGCGTTCACCCAGGATGCGATCTTCTCCCGCGGCCCGCGCGGCGTGCGCCGTACCGCGCTGTTCCTGGGCGGGCGTGACGCGTGGCTGGCCGCCGACATGCTGGAGGCCTCGCGCGCGGCGATGGTGCCGCCGTTCGAGGTGTCGGTGTTCGCCGACCCCAGCGGCGCCTACACGACCGCCGCGGCCATGATCGCCAAGGTGGAACACGCATTGGCCAGCCGCTTCGACATCTCGCTGTCCGGAGCCTGCGTGCTGGTGCTGGGCGCCACCGGCCCGGTCGGCCTGGTGGCTTCGGCGCTTGCCGCGCAGGCGGGCGCACGTGTGCAGGTGGCCAGCCACGCCGGCGCGGATCGCGCACAGGTGGCCGTCGACGAGTTGCTGCTGCGCGCGGCCGGCGCATACACCGGCGTCGCCTGGAGCGAGGACCCCGCGCAGCGTGCGTCGGTGCTGGAAGGCGTCGACGTGGTGCTGGCGGTGGCGCGTGCCGGCGTGCAGGTGCTTTGCGAGCGGGATCTGCTGGCGGCGCCGCGGCTGCGCGTGGCCGCCGACGTCAACGCCGTGCCGCCGGCCGGCATCGAGACCGTCGGCGCTTTCGACGATGCGCGCGAACTGGCGCTGCCCGGCCGCGAAGGGCGCCCGGTGCTGGGAATCGGTGCACTTGCCATCGGCAACGTCAAGTACCGCACCCAGCAGGCGCTGCTGCAGCTCATGCGCCAGGCCGACGGTGCGCAATATCTCGGCTATGCCGAGTGCCTGGCCGAGGCGCGACGCCATGTCGCCTGAGCAGGCGCAAGGCCGGCGCGATGCCAGGCCGCCCGTGCTGGTCGTGTCGACCAGCGCGCGCATGCTCGTGCGCGCCGCGCAGCGCGCGGGCCGGCGTGCGCTGGCCGTCGACGCGTACGGGGACATCGACACCCGCGCCGCCGCCCACGGCTGGCACGCTGCCGAGCTCGCGGCGGATGGCGGGCTCGATGGGCAATCCGTGCTGCGGGCGGTGCGCCGCCTGGCTCCCGCCGGCGGGCTGACGCTGGTCGTCGGCTCGGGGCTGGAGTCCGGCTCCTGGGTGCTGCGCGAGCTGGCTCGCGAACATCGACTCGCCGGCAACGATCCGCAGGTGTGGGATCTGCTGGCGCACCCTGCGCAATGGTTCGAACTCTTGCGCGAGCTGCGCATCGCGCATCCCGAAGTCGCCTGGGACGGCGCGCCGCGCCACGGACGCTGGCTGGCCAAGCGCGCAGCCAGCAGCGGGGGGCTGCACGTGCGCGAACTGGCGCCCGGCGAGGCGCTTGCCGGCCCCGTCTGGTATGCGCAGCGTCAGCTCGACGGCCCCGTGTACTCGCTGCTGTTCGTCGCCGATGGCGCCAGCCTGCGCGTGATCGGCTTCAACCGCATGCTGCCGGTGACGGCGACCGCCCCGGGGCCCTTCGCATTCAGCGGAGCCAGCGCGCCGGTGGCGCTGCCCGCCGCTCCGCGCGCCGAACTCCTGCGCGCCGCGCAGCGCCTGGTGCGTCGCCTGGGCCTGCGCGGCATGTGCGGGCTCGACTTCGTGGTCGACGGCGCCCGCGCGCAGCTGCTCGAGCTCAATCCGCGCCCCACGGCCACGGTCGAGCTGTGGGACCTGGGCGGCATGCCGCCGCTGCTGGATTGGCATCTGCGCGCCTGCGACGGGGAACTGCCCGACGGACCCGTGCATGCCGGCGGAGCCCATGCGCTGGCGGTGGCCTATGCGTCGCGCGAGCTGTGCGTGCCCGAGGACATGCGCTGGCCGGGATGGTGCCGCGACCTTCCGCCGGCCGGGCAGCACATCGCCGCGGGTTCGCCGCTGTGCACGGTGCATGCCCGCCATATCGCTCCGGCGCGCGCGGCGGCGCTGGCCGCGGCGCGCGCAGGCAGCGTCGAGCGCCGCCTGCGGGAACCGAACTCGCCCGCGCTGGCCGACAAGGCCGCTGCCTCATCGGGAGTCTGCGCATGAATCCGGATTCGAGCAAGCCGGCGGCGCATGCCGCGGCCGGCGACGGCGCGCAGGCGCCCAGTGTCAGCCGGCTGGCCGCGCCGCTGGTCGAGCAGCTCGTCGAGCAGGCCGGCGCGCTGCGCCTGCTGGTGCAGCGCCTGGACAACGGCGTGCGCCTGATCGATGCGGGAATCCACGCGCGCGGCGGCATCGAGGCCGGGCGGCGAATCGCCGAGATCTGCCTCGGGGGGCTGGGTTCGGTGGGCCTGAGCTGCAGCGGGCCCCACCCCGAATGGCCCTGGGAGCTGCAGGTGCGAACCGCGCAGCCGGTGCTGGCCTGCCTGGGCAGCCAGTACGCCGGCTGGAGCCTTTCGCATGGCGAGGGCCGGCAGGGCTTTTTCGCCCTCGGCTCGGGGCCGGCGCGTGCGCTGGCCTGCAAGGAAAGCCTGTTCTCCGACCTCGGCTATGCCGATCGCGCCGACGATGCCTGCCTCGTGCTGGAGACCGACAAGCAGCCCCCGCTGCCATTGCTCGACCGCGTGGCCGAGCAATGCGGCGTGCAGCCGCAGCGCCTGAGCATCGTGCTGACGCCGACCACCAGCCTGGCCGGCTCGGTGCAGGTGGTCGCGCGCGTGCTCGAAGTGGCGCTGCACAAGGCGCATTACCTGGGCTTCGACCTCTCGCGCGTGGTCGACGGCCTGGGCAGCGCGCCGCTGTGCCCGCCGTCGGCCGACTTTCTCAGCGCGATGGGGCGCAGCAACGACGCCATCCTGTTCGGTGGTCGCGTGCATCTGTTCGTGGCCTGCGGCGACGACGAGGCCGAGCAGCTCGCGCGCGGCCTGCCCAGCGACGCGTCGAAGGACTACGGACGCCCCTTCGCCGAGGTGTTCCGCGCCGCCGGGCACGACTTCTACAAGATCGATCCGCTGCTGTTCGCACCGGCACGCGTGAGCGTGACTTCGCTGTCCAGCGGTCGCAGCTTCCATGCCGGGCATCTGGCGCCCGAGCTGCTGCAGAGGTCCTTCGCATGAAGCAGCGCATGGTCCTGTTCAGCGACGAGCCGGGCTGGCACGGCGCCCGCCTGCGGCGAGCCTTCGCCAGTCACGGCTGCCTGCTTCGCACGGTGTCGCTGCGCGACTGTCGCGTGGACCTTTCGCACCCGGCCGGGCTGCGAATTCCGGGCTTCGGCGACGGCCTGCCGGACGGCGCCTTCGTGCGCGGAGTGCCGGGCGGGGGCCTGGAGCAGGTCGTGCTGCGCCTGGATGTGCTGCATGCGCTGCAGGCGCTGGGCGTGCCGGTGTACAACCGGGCGCGCGCCATCGAGGTCAGCGTGGACAAGGCGATGACCAGCCTGCTGCTGCACGCCGCCGGCGTGCCGACGCCGCCGACCTGGGCCGTGGAATCGGCGGCGCAGGCCCGGCGCGTCGTGCTGCGGCAGACCGCGCGTGGCGAGGAGCTGGTGCTCAAGCCGCTGTTCGGCTCCCAGGGCGTCGGCCTGCGGCGCATCGCCGCCGGGGATGCGCTTCCCGAACTCGACGCCGGCTCGGTGTACTACCTGCAGCGCTACATCGGCCCGCGCCAGGGCAGCGGCCAGGATTACCGCGTGCTGGTCGTCGGCGCACGCGTGTGCGCGGCGATGACCCGGCGCGGCAGCGGCTGGGTGCACAACGTCGCGCAGGGCGCGCGCTGCCTGCCGGCGCCGCCCGACCCGCGGCTGGCCGAGCTGGCGCTCGCCGCCTGCCAGGCGCTCGACATGGACTACGCCGGGGTCGACCTGATGCACGACCCCCAGGGGCGCCTGCAGGTGCTGGAGGTCAACAGCATCCCGGCCTGGAAGGGCCTGCAGGGGCAGACCGACGTCGACATCGCCGACGCGCTGGTGCGCGATTTCCTGCAGCGCTGCGCCCCCGCGCGGCGGCGCCTGGCCTGAGGAGCCTCGAGCATGGGCCACCCGCACCACGACGGCGCCGCGGCGCTCGAGCGCCGCGCCATGCAGGCCTACCGCATCGCCTGTCATGCCGACGTGGCCTGCGCCAAGCCCGGCAACGTGCGCGTGGGCGGGCCCGCGCACGGCATGACGGCGCGCGATTTCCTGCGCAGCGCGCGCGTCAGCGCGGCGCCGCTGGCCTGCCTCGGCCTGAGCATCGGCGAGCGCGTGCTGCATGCGGTGCGTGCCACGCGGGCCGAGGTCGGCTGCAACACCAACCTGGGAATCGTGCTGCTGTGCGCGCCGTTGCTGCATGCCTGGCAACGCGGCGAGGCGTCGGCGGACCTGCGCCTGGCGCTGGGCCGCAGCCTGCGCGAGCTCGACGTGCACGACGCGAGCTGCGCCTTCGAGGCCATCGCGCTGGCGGAGCCGGCCGGGCTCGGACACAGCGCGCGCCACGACGTGCGGCAGCCGGCGCAGGCGAGCCTGCTGCAGGCGATGCGCGAGGCCGCCGCGCGCGACCTCGTCGCCGCCCAGTACGTCACGGACTACGCGGACGTGTTCGATCTCGGGCTGCCCGCGCTGCGCCGCGAGCGCGCCCGCCGGGGCCGGGAGTGCGCCGCCGTGGCGCTGACCTTCCTGGACTTCCTCTGTGCATTCGACGACAGCCACGTGGCGCGCAAGCACGGTGCCTCGTGCGCGCGCGAACTGCGCCAGCAGGCGCGCCGCTGTCGCAGCGATGTGCTGGCCGGTGCCCACTGGCAGCAGGCGCTGCATCGACTCGACCGCGATTGCCGGCAGCGCGGAATCAACCCCGGAACAAGTGCCGACCTGACGGTGGCCACGCTGCTCGCCGAGCGCCTTGGCGCCGCCGGGCAGGCGCTCGCCGGCAGCGGTTCCGGATCACCACAAGGGGAGGCAGGGAAGGCATGACGAGCCTATGGGATGAGATCAAGAGCCTGTTCGCGAATCCGCGGGCAGACCAGTCGCAGGGCGTGGATCCGGCGTCAGCGGCTGCACAGGGTAAACCCGGGTCGGTTGCAACCAAGGAGAAGAGCATGAGCAAGATCAATCGCGTGATGGTGGGCGAGTCGCTGGTGGGCGACGGCAACGAGGTGGCGCACATCGACCTCATCATGGGCCCGCGCGGAAGCGCCGTCGAGGCCGCGTTCTGCCAGGGCCTGGTCAACAACAAGGACGGCTTCACCAGCCTGCTCGCGGTGGTGGCGCCGAACCTGCCCTGCAAGCCCAACACCATGATGTTCAACAAGGTCACGATCAAGGGCGCCAAGCAGGCGGTGCAGATGTTCGGCCCGGCCCAGCGCGGCGTCGCGATGGCGGTCGCCGACAGCGTCGAGAACGGAACCATTCCGGCCGACGAGGCCGACGATGTGTTCATCTGCGTCGGCGTGTTCATCCACTGGCTGGCGGCCGACGACGCGAAGATCCAGGACTACAACTACCAGGCGACCAAGGAGGCCATCGCGCGAGCCATCTCGGGCCAGCCCAAGGCCTCCGAGGTCGTGGCGAAGAAGGCCTCGACCGGGCACCCGTTCGCGGCGCACAACTGACGCGGCATTCAAAGCGCCAGGCGCCGCAGCTGCGCGGCGCCCAGGCGCCCGTCATGCAGCGCCGACGCGAGCAAGGCACCATGAAGCCCCAGGTTGCGCAATCGCCGCAGGTCGGCCGCGTCGCGCACGCCGCCGGCGGCGTGCCAGCGCGCGTGCGGGGCCCGTGCGCGCAGCTCGCGCAGGCGAGGCAGGTCGGGGCCGTCGGCGGCGCCGACCCGCTCCAGGCTCATCACCACCACGTCGTCGGGCCAGCAGCCGGGGGCGGCCAGCCAGGCGGCCGCGTGCTCGCCCAGCGGCAGTCCGTCGCGGAAGTCCAGCGACAGCACCCAGGGGTGCTTCGCGGGCGCGCTCGGCGGGGCTGCCAGGGTCTCGGTGCCGAACACCCCGGTGATGCCATATTCGTCGGCAAGGGTGGCCGTGTGCTCGCCGGCGTCCACCCACAGGCGCAGGCGCGGATGGCTCGCGCGCATGCGCTCGAGCACCTCGCGATGCGGCGCGGCGCCTTGCAGGGCGTCGAGGTCGGCGAGGTATACGGTATCGAAGCCATGCAGCGCGAGCAGGCCCTGCAGCACCTGCAGCGGCTCGCTGCCGGACGGCGCCAGCGGGCTTCGCAGCGGCCGGTACTGCTCGCGCCGGCCCTGGCGGGCATGCACCACCTGCCCGCCGAGCAGGTCGAGTACCGGAATGATTCGCAGCAGACGGGACATGAAACTCCTGCACGTTGAAACGCTCACCGGCGGCGCATGGTCCGAGCTTGCGCTGCCCGCCATTTTGGCCGACGCCGAGTGCATGCGCCAGGCACAGCTGGCCGACCTCGCCGCGCTGCTGGAGGCGCCGGAACTCGCCGACGGACTGCGCGTGAGCTCGTTGCTCGATGCGCGTCTGTGCCTTGACACGCCCGCGGGAATCGAGCTGCATGGGGTGCGCGCCGGCGCCTTCCCGCAGGTCCTGCAGCGCGAGCTGGCGCGCAGTGACGCCGTGTGGCTCACGGCACCGGAAACCGGCGACCAGCTCGCCACGCTGAGCCGGCAGGCCCTCGACGCCGGATGTCGCCTGCTGGGCAGCGACGTGGCCACCGTGCGACTGTGCTCGAGCAAGATCCAATGCGCGCAGTGGCTGGCCGCGCACGGCGTTCCCTGCGTGCCCACGCTGCGCGACCCGCGCGTGTGGCGCGGCGGCGCCCTGGTTCGCGCAGGCGTGGTCGTCAAGCCCGACGACGGCGTGGGCTGTGAAGGGCAGCGCCGCTTCGACACGGCCGACCGGGCCTGGGCCTGGGGGCAGGCCGAACTCGGTGAACGCGCGGTGTACCAGCCCTGGGTGGAGGGCACGCCGCTGTCGCTGTCGCTGCTGTGCGCCGACGGCCGGGCGAGCCTGCTCAGCGTCAACCGGCAGTGGATCGGTGAACAGGACGGAGTCCTGCGCCTGCATGGCGTGACGGTGGGCGCATGCGGCGACGCCGACGGCACGCTGGCCCGCCTGGCCGCCGCGGTGGCGCGCGCGCTTGCCGGCCTGTGGGGGCACGCCGGCGTCGACCTGGTGCTCGGCCCCGCCGGCCCGGTGGTGCTGGAGGTCAACCCGCGGGCCACGCTGTCGTATGCCGGACTGCGCGAGACGCTGGGCCTGAACCCGGCCCGTGCGCTGCTGGACCTGCCGCACCTGCCCGCGCCGGCGCATCCGTCGCGCAACGTGCGCGTGGAGCTCGCACATGCCGCAACGACGACCTGAGACGGTGCTGGGCTGGGACGTCGGCGGCGCCCATCTGAAGGTGTCGTGCTTCGACGCCGGCGGCGCGCTGCGCGACGTATGCCAGCGCCCATGCGCGCTGTGGCGCGGGGTCGAGCAGCTGCACCGCGCCATCGACGAGGTGTTGACTCGCCAATGCCCGCGCTCGCCAGTGGCCCACGCGGTGACCATGACCGGAGAAATGGCCGACCTGTTTCCCACGCGCGAGCACGGCGTGCGCAGCCTGGTGGACGCGCTGGAGCAGCATCTGGGAGCGCGCCGGGTCGACTTCTACGCCGCCGACGGCGGCTGGCTGCGCGGCCCCGCGGTGCGCGCGCGCCCGCAACTGGCGGCCTCCAACAACTGGCACGCCAGCGCGCGCGCGCTGGCCGCGCGCATGGATCATGCGCTGCTGGTCGACATGGGCAGCACCACGGTGGACATCGTGCCCGTGGCGGCCGGGCGCGTGCTGGCCGAGGGGCATTGCGACAGCGACCGGCTGGCGCTGGGCGAACTCGTCTACACCGGCGCGGTTCGCACTCCGCTGATGGCGCTGGGCGAATCGGCTCCGGTGGGCGGGCGCCACGTCGCGCTGATGGCCGAACTGTTCGCCACCACCGCCGATGTCTACCGCGTGCTCGGCTGGCTGCCCGACGGCGCCGACCAGCACGACACCGCCGACGGTGCCGCGAAGACCGCGCCGGCCAGCGCCCAGCGCCTGGCGCGCATGGTCGGTTGCGACGCCGGCGACCATGCCCCCGAGACCTGGGAGGCGCTGGCGGCCTGGTTTGCCGACGTCCAGCTCGGGCGCATCGAGGCCGCGGCGCGCCGGGTGCTCGAGCGCAGCGGGCTGCCCGCGCACGCACCGGTGGTCGCGGCCGGCGTCGGTGCCTTCGTGGTCGAGCGCCTGGCGCACCGCCTGGGGCGCCAGGTCTGGCCCTATTGCACGGCGCTGGGGCTGCAGGCCCAGCCCGCGCTCGCCTGGGCCGATCGCTGCGCCCCCGCGGTGGCGGTCGGTCTGCTCTACCTGGGGCGCCGGACGTGAAGCCCGCGCCCGACTCCACGCCCGGCGCGCCCTGGGTGATCAAGCTCGGCGGCAGCCTGGGCGAGGCCGACGAGCTTGCGCCGTGGCTTCGCTCCTGCGTGGCGCTGGCGCCGCGCGTGGTGCTGGTCGGTGGCGGCGGCGCGTATGCCGATGCCGTGCGCCGCGCGCAGGCGCGCTGGCGCTTCGACGATGTCGCCGCGCACGAAATGGCCCTGGTGGGAATGGAAATGTACGCGCGTCAATGCTGCGCCATGCAGCCCGGGATCGAGCCCTGCGCCACCATGCGTGACATGCAACGCGCGCTTCGCCGCGGCTGCACGCCGGTGTGGCTGCCGCTGCGCCTGGGGCAACGCGGCGCGGGCATCGAGCCTTGCTGGGACATGAGCTCCGACAGTCTCGCGGCGTGGCTGGCCCGTCACCTCGGAGCTGCCGGGCTGGTTCTCGTCAAGTCGGTCTCGCGCCCGCCGGGCGACTGGGACGAGGTGGCAGCCGCGGGGGCGGTCGACCGCGCGTTCGGGCGGCAGGCCGGAGAACTGCCGGTGCGCTGGCTGCAGCGCGCCGAACATGGACTGCTGGCACAACTGGTCGGGGCGCCGACGCCGGCGTCGCCGGCTTCCCGCGTGCAGCCGGAGCTCGACGGCCATGCATGAATTCCCGGACCCGCGCGACGCCGGCCAGGCCCGATCCTGGCGCCGCTCGCGCATGGCGCAAGCGGCGCCGCCGGCGCCCGCGCTGCGCCAGGTGCTGCGTCATCTCGAACAGCGCCTGCGCGCGGAGCCCGACTGCGCGCACCCGTTGTACCTGGCGCACATGCGCAAGCCTCCGCACGAGGTTGCGCGCCTGGCCTATGCCCAGGTATTGCACCGACAGTTCAACAACCATGCCTTCGATGGCGGCGAGGCGACCTCCTCGATGGAACTCGAGTGCGTGCGCCAGCTCGGCGCCCTGTTCGGCTGGCCGGATGCGCTCGGGCACCTGTGCGGTGGCGGCACGGTGGCCAACCTGGAGGCCTTGTGGCTGGCCCGCGAGAGCTGGCTCGAGCAACCCGGGGCAGTTGCCGGCGGCGTGCCGCTGGTGGTGGGGTCGACCCAGGCCCACTATTGTCACGCGCGCCATGCGAGCATGCTCGGCATGGCCTGGGAGCCGGTCGCGGTGGATGCGTGCGGGCGCATGCTGCCGCAGGCGCTGCGGCGCGTGCTCGAGCGCGGCGAGGTGGCCTGCGTGGTGGCCACGCTGGGCACGCCCGCGCTGGGCGCGGTGGATCCGTTGGCGCAGATCGCGGCCCTGTGCGCCGAGCGTGGGCTGCATCTGCATGCCGACGCATCCTACGGCGGCTACCACGCGCTGGCGGGCAACCTCGACGCCGACACGCGGCGAAGTCTCGACGCCTTGCGCGAAGCCGATTCCATCGTGGTCGATCCGCACAAGCATGGCCTGCAGCCCTACGGCTGCGCCTGCGTGCTGCTGCGCGACCGCTCGCTGGGCCGGCACTACGCGCATCAGGCGGACTACGCCTATCACGACCCCACGCAGCCCCATCTGGGTCGCATCGCGCTGGAGTGTTCGCGACCCGGGGCCGCCGCTGCCGCGCTGTGGGCCACGCTGCGCGTGCTGCCGATGGTGCGGGGTGGCGCGTTCGCCAGCGGCCTGGAGCGTTCGCATGCCGCCGCGCTGCAACTGTGGCGTGCGCTGAGCGCCGACCCGACCTGGGTGGTCCTGCCGCAGCCGCAGCTCGACGTGGTGGCCTGGGGGGTGCGCGCCGGCGGCGTTCAGCAGGCGTCGCGCGGCGCGCGCGCGGTGCAGCAGCGCGCGCGCGCCGCCGGGCTGCACCTGTCGCTGACCCGCTTGCCGGGAGCCGCGGCCGCGGCCGACGCGGGCATGGCCTGGGATGGCCCGGAATGGCTGGGGCTGCGCGCCTGCCTGATGAAGCCCGAACAGCTCGACTGGGTGCCGCGGATCGTCGAGGAACTCGCCAGTGCGGCGCGGGATGTCGCCTGCTGAAGCCGGTTGGCGTCTGTGCGAAATTCGGCCAGTCGTGGCAGCATCCGTCTATCGCAGCAAGCAATGTCGCGAAGGGAGGATGGAATGAGTACAACATGGCGAGGATCGGATTCGAGTTCCGAGGTCTACACCCCCGAGCAGATCGACGCTCGACTGCGCGCTGAACTCCCGCACTGGAGCTACGAGGATGGCTGGATCCGGCGCAAGTACCGCACCAGCGGCTGGAAATCGACGGTGATGGTGGTCGGCGCGGTGGCCCACCTGGCCGAGGCGGCCTGGCACCACCCGGATCTCACCGTGTCCTACGCCTTCGTCACCGTCAAGCTGGTCACCCACAGCGCGAAGGGCGTGACCGACAAGGACTTCGAACTCGCGCGCAAGATCGAGGAGGTCGTCGCCTGGCGCCCAGGGCGCGTCGAGGGCAGCGCGCTCGAGGGCACGCCCGACGACGCTCGCTTCGCGCATGTCAAGTTCGACGACTGAGCGGGCAGCCCGCGAGCCCCTGATTCACGGCACCGTGGTGCTCACGCGCTGGTGCATGCCTTCGTTGTCGAACCACTCCAGCGCCACCACGTCGCCCGTGCGCGCCTGGCGCAGGTGGAACTCGAGAAACGGGTTCTTCGAAATCGCGATGCCCCACAGGCAGCGCAGCACCGGCTTGCCGTTGACGGTGCACAGCACGCGCTGGATGAAATGCGCGGGAATGAGTTGCCCCGTGACCTCGTCGCGGGTCAGTCCGGTGTCCTCGTCGTGGAACATGAGCGCGCGAACCACCACGTGGCCGTCCTGGCGCGTGGCGCGCATGCGCGGGGCAAGCAGGGTCGTTTCCGGCATGGAAGTCTCCTGAAGCGGTGGCTGCGGCCTCAGCCGCAGCCACCCACGGTGACCTTGATCATCTTGCGCGCGTACAGCAGCGAGCCGCCGCTGCGCGCAAGTCCGTAGACATGCGAGCTCTGCGCCATCTTGATGCGCGTGGCCACCTGTGGCTCGGCGTCGGCCTCGAGCTCGAACAGCCCGACCAGCGCGACCGGGTTTTTCGGCACCGCCAGCCCGAGCAGGTCGACGCCCGGCGAGGTGCACTCCACGCCGACCGGCACGGCGGCGCCGATCTCGGCGATGTGCGGGCCCGTCACGCGCACCGCGTCGCTGCGCAGCAGGCGCAGCCCCAGGCCGTCGGCGATGGCGCGCAGGCTGGTGGCCTTGAACAGGCCTGCCGGCCATGCGTCGGGCTGGTAGGCCGCCGCGCCGGGCGCGTGCAGGCCCAGCGCCAGCAGTCCCCCGGTCGTTCCCCATTGCAATACCGTGCGTCTTCGGGTGTGCATGTCGGTGTCTCCCCGTGCGCGCGCCCGGCACCCGCCTGGCACGCTTCAGGCCGCGCGCGCCGGCGCCTGGGCGACGGCGCGCATCGCCGCCGCGACCTCGGCCACGCGAGTGGCGTCCAGTCCGGCAGTGCGCAGCGCTGCACTGCAAAGCGCGCCGCGGAATCCGAGCAGGTCGGGGCGCAGCGGCGCGAGCTCCCCGACGTGATGCGCGCGCAGCGAGCCGGCGAGCCCGCACAACAGGCCATGGGCATGTGCGTGAGCGATGAATTCGCGCAGGCCTGGCGCAGGCATGCGCTCGGGCAGCGCGCCGGCTGACTTGTCGGCGGTGTCGAGCACGACGCCGGCCCAGTGTGCGCGCGCCATGGCGCCCAGCAGCCCGTGCAGGTGCTGCGGCGCGCAGGGCCCGTGCAGCCGGTCCGCCAGCAGCACGCCGACCAGCGCGTGGCGGCGCGCCAGCGGCGCCAGCGCGTCGATGCAATCGGCCAGCGAGCTGGCCGGATACAGTGCGATCTTGACCACGTCGACGCCGGCATCGAGCAGGGCGCGCGACGCGTCGGCCAGGTCTCGCGCCGGCATGTCGACGAGGTCGCCGGTGGTGGCGCTGAGCAGCGGGCGCGGGCCCAGCGCGGCACGCATTTCGCGCACCGTGTGCAGCGGCAGCGCGCCCAGGGCACCGGCGCGCGGGTTCTTGGCGTCGAGCACGTCGGCGCCTGCGTCGCGCGCCAGCAGCGCCTCGCGCGCGTCGGTGACGCTGGCCAGCCAGCCGGGCGTCGCGTCGTGTCGCAGTTGCTGCAGACGTGTCGCGTTCATCGTGCCGGCTCCACCTGGGCCCGCGCCGCGTCGAATTCCTGCACGCGTTGCAGCAGCCACTGCCAGGCCTCGCGCTCGCGAGGCCCGGCGGTCTTGTCCACCGCGACTGCGAGCTGCTCCATTCCGGCGCGGATGCGGTCGACGGGAAGCAGTTGCAGGCGGCTGACCAGGATGCAGGCCTCGAGCACCGCGGCCTGCGCGCGGTTGTAGCCGGGCCACGGGCCGTGCGCCCGCAGCAGCAGTTCGCGGCACACGAAGCGCGGGCGCTGCGGGTCGCTTTCGTCGATGTGCAGCACGCGAAGCTCCTGGTGGGTCACGGCATCGGCCAGGCGTGCGCAGGCAACGCTCTCGCAAGGCAGCAGCGGCCAGTCACGGCGCCCGGTCAGGCAGCCGGCGAACACGCGCACGTCGCAGACGTGACTGATCGAGGCCACGCCGCGCTCGCGCAGGTTGTCCAGCGTGCGCGACGGGTGGAAGGGCGCCAGCACCACATATTCGCGCTGGCGTCGAAAGCCCAGCGGCGCCAGGTGCGTGGCGCCGTCGGCGGCGAGGGTTCCGACCAGCGCCTCGGTGATCCCGCTGTCGTCGGCGCCGGGGTCCATGCCGGGGTTCACGATGGCGACTCCTCGGGCGTGTGGCGGCGGGTCGGCCCCGGAGCGCATTGCGCGTCGCCGGCGTCGTCGGACGGCGCCGGCACCATGCAGCCCCAGCGCAGCGGTTCGTCCTGCGCGTAGCGCTTGCCCAGCTGCCAGGCGATCTGCGCCCTTGCCAGTTCCACGCCCAGGTAGAAGGCGTGCGAGGCATCGTGCCCGACCCCCAGGCACGGCCACAATTCGAAGGGGTCGGTGCCGGTGCGCAGGCCGTCGCGGTTGTACACGTGGATGCCCGAAGGGCCGAGCTGGATGCGGAAGTTGGGGTCGCGCACTCCCGCCGCGAACTCCCGGATCTGTGCCTCGTCCTGCACGAAGGGTTTGCGGTGGTGCATGCCGAGCAGGCCGTCTCCCAGTGCCTTGGGCAGGCTGCGCAGTTCGCGCGCGGCCCACATCAGGCGCCTGGCGTAGTCGATCTCGCGCACCGCGCTGCGGCAGTGCGGACTGACCTGGGTGGTGAGCAGCGCGCCGATGCGCAGCTCGGACATGATGCCCAGCAGCAGCGCATGCATGCCGCTGGTGTCGGCCTCCACGAGTTCGGAGATGTTCCCGGTGCCCATCAGCATGGGGGCCTCGGGCGCGCGCCGGCGCAGCTCGTGGTAGCGCACCAGCGAGTCGGTGAAGCCGAAGGGCAGCGGGTCGAGAATGGGGTCGGCGAAATAGGCCTTGCCGCGTGCCTCCAGGCGCTCCATCGCGCGCAGCAGGCTGTCCAGGCCGCCGCCCGGCGACGGCACCAGCACGGGCACCGCGTCGGTCTCGAAGGCCAGTTCCAGGGTGTCCAGGTTCAGCGACAGCAGGTAGTCGGCGCCGGCGCGCGCGCCGCGCGCGAGTTCGCCCGGGTCCTGCGAGTCGACGCTGACGCGCAGGCCGCGGGCGCGCAGCGCACGCACGGCCTGCTCCAGATGCGCGAAGCCGGTCTGCGGCAGGCAGCCGAGGTCGATGACGTCGGCACCGTCGGCGGCCAGTGCGCAGGCGGCCGCGACGATGGCGTCGACGTCCATGCGCGGCGCGTCGGTCAGCTCGGCGAAGATCAGCGCGTCGTGGCGCTCCAGGCGCACCCGCCGCGCGGCGCGGCCGAAGAACTCGGGCAGGTCTGCGAGTTCGTCGGGGCCGCGCTCGACCGGCACGCCCAGCTTGCGCGAAAGCCCGTCGAGGTCGCCCCGGCAGCGCCCGGGGACGATGATGCGGTCGGCGCCGAAGGTGTCGTGCAGGCGCCGTGCGATCATGTCCGCGGTCATCAGCGCCGCCACCTGCAGGCCCAGGTCGTGCACGGTCCAGCGGAATCCGGCGTCGCCCATGTCGCCGAGCACGCGGCGAAGCGGCTCGTGCGCGAGGTGCCCGGTCAGGAACAGGATGTGCGAAGACATGCCAGTCGCTGCCCGACGGCAGCCTTGAGGGAATCGAAGTCTTCGGTCACCCGGGTCAGCGGCATGCGCGCCAGGCGCGCCGTGTTGTCGAGGTCCACCGGGCGTGGGTACAGCGTGACGGTGCGTCCCGGCGCCTCGGAGATCTCGGTCGGGCGCGTGTCGCAGGCGAACACGATGCTGGGTATGCGGCACTTGCCGGCCTGCGCGTACAGGTTGGTCACCAGCGTGTCGGAGATTCCGGCCACGCACTTGGCCACCGTGTTCGATGTCGCCGGGCCGATGACCAGCGTGTGATAGTGCGCGCCGTACAGGAAGCCGACCGGCACCGCGCTGGCGGTGCGGTCCTGGTACACCCGCATGCGCTCGCGCAGCGCGTCGAGCCCGTATCCGTACTGGGCCAGGATCTCGGCGGCGGCGCGGGTCAGGAACAGGTCCACGCCGTCGAGTTGCCGCAGGTAGTCCAGGGTTTCGCGCAGCCAGTGCCCGGAGCCGGTCAGGCCCCACGCCAGGCGCGGCGCGTCGCCGTGCGCCGGTGGGTCGGTCTGCGCTGCGGGGTACATGGCGGCGCGAGCTGTCAGTCCACCACCACGTCGCTGATCTGGATGGTCGGCTGCAGGTTGGTGAAATTGGGCAGGTCACCGAGGATCTGCTCGGCGTGCGGCGCGAAGGCCCGCTCGAACTCCGGCACCGAGTCGAAGTACAGGTGCCCCATCGCGACATAGGCCGGACGCGACCCGGGGCGCGCACCGGCCACTCCGCGTTGCGCGGCCACCTTGCGGCAGGCCGGGCCGGTCAGGCGTTGCACCAGGGGCAGGTGGATCTCGGTGTAGTAGGTCATGTCGAACCGTGCGTCGGGCTGGTCCGGGTACATCACGCTGATCTGGATCACGGCTTGCCTCCTGCCTGGTGGACCGGCCGCGCGGGCGGCCGGCCGGTTTCAGAAACTGCGGTTGATCTCGACCCCGACGCTGGCGTTGCGTCCGGGAGCCGCTTCGTAGAAACGCTGGTTGCTGTCGTTGATCACCAGCGCCCCCACGTAGGTGCGATCGGCGATGTTGTCGACGCGAACGAACTCGGACAGCTTCCACGGCCCATGGTGCTGCTCGACCCCGGCGGCCCAGTCGAAGCTGGCCCAGCCCGCCGCCCAGGCGGTGTTCGCGTTGTCGGCGTAGGCCCGCGAGCGCGCCAGCATCGACACGCGGGTGTAGAAGCCCTGCAGCGCGGCCGACTGCAGCGGCGGACGCCAGGTCAGGGCGGCGTACAACTGCTCGCTCGGCACGCCGGGCAGGGTGTTGCCGGACAGCGAGCCGCTGTCGAAGCGCACGTGGATGGCGTTGAACGACACGCGGCCTTCCAGGTGCTGCGGCAGGCGTGCGTCGAGGCTCAGCTCGGCGCCGTAGCGCCGCGTGCCGCCGGCATTGGAGTAGACCGTGCGACCGTTGTCGTTGGCGCCCACGATTTCGTTGTCGGTGGTCACGTAGTACAGCGCCGCTTGAGCGTGCACGCGCCCGAAGTCCCCGCGCCAGCCGACCTCGCTGTTGTGCAGGTGCATCGGCTGCAGCGCGAAGTTCAGGCCCGGCTGGTTGTTGGGCCGATAGGCCAGCTGGTAGAAGGTCGGCGTGACGAAGCCGTGGCCGTAATCGGCGTACAGGCGATTGTGGCGGTCGACCTTCCACAGCACGCCGATCACCGGGTCCGTGCTGGAGTAGCGCGCGCCGCCGCCGGTGCCGGCAGCCGACAGGCCCTCGCTGCCCGGAATCGAGTTGAAATTCACGGCGTCGTGGCGCACCCCGCCGCTGAGCGACACGGTCGGAGTGAGCTCCCAGTTCGCCTGCACGAACTCGGCGATGTTGTCGACCGTGTTGAACTGGTCGTTGCGCGGGGCTCCCTGCGCCCCGTAGAGGTTTTCGTACCCCTTGCGGAACTCGTTTTCGCGACCGTAGTCCAGTCCGGTTGCCAGTGTGTACGGGCGCGCCGCCAGCTCGCCGCTGTGCGACCAGGTCAGGTTGGTGCCGCCGAAGGTGTCGGCCAGCGAGACCACGCCGCCAGCCGAGCTGGTCGGGGTTCCCGGAAACGGCAGGTACTGCGTGATGCTGCGCGTGCCGCCATAGGCGCTGAGCTGCAGCGTGTCGGCGGCATCGAAGCGGTGCTGCCAGTTCACGCCCGCCTGGCGGTTGCGCACGCTCTTGCGGGTGTCGAACTTGAGGGCGCCCGGATCGACCTGGCGCGGATCGGCCGCGTACTCGGCGGCATTGAGTCCGCCGGGGTCCTGCGCGTCCTGGTTCAGCGCGTTGAACACCAGCGTGTAGCGATCGTCGTCGCCGGCGTTCCAATGCAGCACGGTGTTGAACTGACGGCGTGTCGCTGCGCTGTGCTCCCGCCAGCCGTCGGTGTGGAAGTCGGTCAGCCCGGCGATGCCGTCGACCTTGCCGCTGCTGCCGCCTCCGATCAGCGTGGTCTGCTGGCTGTTCCAGGCGCCGAGCCAGGTGGACAGGCTCGCCGCCGGGGGGCGAGGCGCATCCATCGTGTAGGCCTGGATCACGCCGCCGGCGGCGTTTCCGTACAGCGCCGCGAACGGGCCCTTGATGATTTTCATCGCGCCGATCATCGGCAGGTCGATGGTCTGCGACTGGCCCTGGCCGTCGGGCATGGTCAGCGGGATGCCGTCCAGGCTCATCTGCACGCCCTGCACGCCGAAGGGGGAGTCGGCGCCGAAGCCGCGGATCGACAGCTGCATGTCCTGCGCGTAGTCCTGGCGGTTGTTGACCACCAGGCCGGGTACCTGGTTGAGGGTCTCGGACAGGTTCACGCGTTGCTGCCCCTCGGTGAGGTCGCGACGCCCCAGCACCGAGATGGTCGAGGGCAGGCGTACCGCCTGCGCGCCGTAGGCCACGCCCTGCACGGTCACGGTCTGCAGTTGCTGCGTCGGCGCGCTCGCCACGGGTACCGCCGGCGCCGCCGCTGCGGCGGCGTACGCGCAGGGCACGCTGGCGAGGCCGACGCCGAGCAGCGCGGCGACGAGGGTGCGCGGGCGCAATGCCTGCAGGCCGTGCGAGGGCACGGGAGCGTGAAACCGCTGATGCGACATGAGTCTCCTCCGGGGGGTTGCGATCCGCCTTGCGGCACGCTCGAGCGTGCGTCTGCGCGACAAGGGCGCGCACGGTCAGGTGCGCGCCCGGCGGGTCGTTCCCCCAAATGATGACACGAGCCGGTCGGCCGCGTGCGCCGGCCGGGGCTCGAGGTGCGTTCACTGCGCCGGCGTTCCCTCGGCCACCAGCTTGTAGGCGCGCGCCGCCACGTACTGGTAGATGTCCTGCAACTGCCCGGGGTCGAAGAAGCCCGCCCAGGACGGCATCCCCTTGGCCTTGATGCCCGTCATGGCGATCGAGGTCATGCGCTGCGAGCTCATGCCGTTGAGCACCGATTTGCGCAGGTCGGGCGCGTACTCGGAGCCGGTGGCGTCGACGCCGTGGCAGCGAAAGCAGTAGGAATTCCACAGCTCGTAGCCGCGGAACACGGCCTTCGTGACCTTGCCGTTGGATCCGTGCTCGAACACCGGGAAGTCCAGGTGCACGGTCTTGCCCGCCACGTCGTAGCTGTAGGTCTTTGCCGCGGCCGGCTTGGGCTCGGCCGCCTTCGCCGACTTCAGCGACAAGACCCAGGTGATGACCTCGTCGAGCTGCTTCTGCGACAGCTGGGGGTGGGGCGGCATCGGGATCTTGCCCCAGGTGCCGACGTGGCCGTTCTTCACGGCGTCCATCAGCATCTGCTTGGCCCCGGGCTTGCCGGCGTACCTGGCGGCGACGGCGTCGAAGGCCGGGCCCACGACCTTGTGGTCCACCGCGTGGCAGGACAGGCAGTCGCTGCCCTTGGCGACCTGCTGGCCCAGCGTGGCCATGTCGGCGGCCTGGGCGCTGCAGCCCAGCGCGCCGGCGGCGAGCAGGGACAGGCTGAGCAGACCGCGGCGCAGCGCGCGTCGCGCGCCGGTTGGAGAGAAGGAAGAGGGATGGATCGAAGACATGATGAGAATGTTTTGCGCGAAGGTCGGGAAGGAGTCGAGCCGGTGACGAGCCCGGCCGCGTGGCGTGAACGGTGGTCGGGGCACCGGCCCGGCGAGTCTTTGCTCAGCGCAGGATGTGCACGTTGTAGTCGTCCATGATCTGGGCGATCTGCGGCTTGTGGCTGGCGATCACCTGGTTGATCCGGTTTCTCAAGGCCTTGTCCTTCGGGCGAACTGCCATCGACATGAAGAACAGGTAGCGCTCGGGGCTGCCCAGCGCGTTGGTGTCGGGCACCCGCGCCATGGTCAGGTCGGGAAACTTCTTCATCGATGCGCCGATCGCGGGCTCCCACGTGAGCAGCACGTCGACCTTGCCGTCCTGCACCGCGCGCAGGGTCGACGCCGGGCTGACGCCGCGCTTTTCCGCGGTGTCGAAGGGCTTGGCGCCGAGCAACAGGTTGCGCATCTTCAGGCCCATCTCGGGCGGCGTGCCGCTTTCGAAGCCGATCCGCACCTTGCGCAGGATCGGCGAGTCGAGTCCCTTGGACAGGTCGTAGTCGTGGGACTTCTTCCACACGAACACGTAGGTCGATCCGTAGTACGGACGGGTGTAGGTCTCCTCCGGGTCGCCGTAGGGGATGTCCATCACGACGTCGCACTTGCCCTTGTCCAGGTTGAGCGCGAGGAAGTTGTCGAAGCCGCCGGGCTGGCGGTAGCTCGACCAGACGTACTGGAGCGGCCGGCCCAGGGACTTGGCCACCAGTTCGGCGACCTTGTTCTCGAAGCCTTGTCCGGCCTGGTTGGAATAGGGCAGGTAGTCGGGGTCCGCGCACACGCGCAGGGGCTTGGCGGCCAGTGCGCCGCCGGCGTACAGCAGGCCCGCGCAGGCCGCCATGGCGGCCAGCAGGCGTGAGGGTCGAAGCATGTTCATCAGAGCCTCCTCGTTGAAATACCGAACCATCAGCGGCAACCAGCGGGCAATGCGTTGCTTGTAGTAGGAAAAAAAGGGCCACATCCAAACCGCGCGACGTGGCCCCGCTCCGTCATTGCCACAAGGGAGGCTCGACTCAGGTCTTGGGCAGTGCGAAGACCATCAACGTGCCACCCAGCTGGGTGTACTGGTTGAGACTGGCGTTCAGACCCACCGCGCCCAGGCCGGCGGTGGCCTTGTGCAGGTTGTTGGTCATCCCGATCGCAGCCCAGCCGCCGACACCGCTCAGCACGGCGACGTACTGGCGTCCGTCATGCATGTAGGTGATCGGGTTGCCGATGATCCCCGACGGGCAGTGGAAGCTGTAGAGCACCTTGCCCGTCTTCGCGTCGACCGCGCGGAAGTCGCCCTTGAGCGTGCCGTAGAAGGCCACGCCGCCGGCGGTGGTCAGCGAGCCGCCCCAGTCCTGGAAGGTGTCGTGGATCTGCCAGTCGGTCTTGCCGGTGACCGGGTCGTAGGCGATGTAGCGTCCACGATAGCCGCCGGGGCCGGGCTTCATGTTGACGATGGCGCCCACGAAGGGGAAGCCGGCCAGGTACTTGACCTTGAAGGCCTGGTAGTCCATGCACAGGTGGTTCAGCGGCGCATAGAACAGCCCGGTCTGCGGGTCGAAGGACACCGGCTGCTGGTCCTTGTCGCCCTGCGAGGACGGGCAGATCCCCTTCACGTTGACCCCTGCGTGGGTCATGTACTTCTCGTCCAGGTTGGGCATGCCGGTCTTCATGTTGAAGCCGCTGGCCCAGTTCACGGACGGGTCGTATTTGTGGATCGCGATCAGCTTGCCGTTGTCGCGGTCGAGCACGAAGGAGAAGCCGTTGCGGTCGAAGTGCGCCAGCGCCGGGACGGTCTTGCCGTCGACGTGGGCGTCGAACAGCACCATCTCGTTGACCCCGTCATAGTCCCAACCGTCGTGCGGGGTCATCTGGTACACCCACTTGACCGCGCCGGTCTGCAGGTTGCGTGCCCAGATGCTCATCGACCAGCGGTTCAGGCCGGGGCGCTGCGAGGGGTTCCAGGTCCCCGGGTTGCCGCTGCCGTAGTAGACCAGGTCGGTCTTGGGGTCGTAGGAATACCAGCCCCAGGTCGTGCCGCCGCCGACCTTCCACTCGTCGCCCTTCCAGGTCTTCAGGCTGGAGTCGGGACCGACGGGCTCCTGCGTGGCTCCGTTGATGGTCTGCTCGCCGCCCTGGTTCATCAGGGTCATCTTGTCGGGGCCGTTGCTGTAGCCGCGCCACAGCATCTTGCCGGTCTTGGCGTCCAGCGCGGTGATGTAGCCGTTGACCCCGTATTCACCGCCCGAGATGCCCACCAGCACGATGTTCTTGAACACCTGCGGCGCTGCCGTCACGGTCTGGCCCAGTTTCGGGTCGCCGTTCTGGAACTTCCAGTCGACCGCGCCGGTCTTGGCATTGAGGGAGTAGATCATGCCGTCGAGCGCGGCCACGATCACCTCGCCGCCGTTGCCCGGGTAGTAGCCGGGGCCGCGGTTGACCACGTCGCAGCAGGCCACCGGCGGTGCGTTGGGGTTCGGCGGCGGCGTGAATTCCCAGGCCACCTTGTGGTCCGGGTCGTTGAGATCGACCGCGTAGACGTGGTTGGGATACGGGGTCTCGTAGTACATCATGTCGCCGATCACCAGCGGCTGGCCTTCGTGGCCGCGCAGCGTCCCGGTGGACATGGTCCACGCCGGCTGCAGGTCCTTGGCGTTGCTGGTGGTGATCTGGTCGAGCTTGCTGTAGCGCCAGTTGGCGTAGTTGCCGGCCGGCATGACCCAGTTGTCGGGGTTGCCGGACATTTCCCCGATGGATTGCGCCTGCGCCGCCATCATGCCGGCGGAGGCGAAAGCGACAAGCGCGGCACCTGCAAGCCACCTGGGCTTGAGGGCCGCCTTGCGGCTTGCGGACTTGACGAACTTGTACACGGCAGTTGTCTCCTCTAGCGAGTGAACGAAGTCGCAGTCGCCCGACTGCGGCTCTGAGCTCCCCCGTCGCGGGGTCGGGAAGGCGCGGGACGGACCCGCGCTTGCCCGAGAGATCTTGAGGGTCTCGGGAACGCAGTGAGCAACCTCCGTGCCAGTTCGCTCGAGGCGCCTGTCGCGCAGGCTCTCCGAGGGGGCGCGGCGCCAGCCATGCGCGCGCGCCGGGTCGGCGCGGCGCGGCGCGGAACAGTTTGCTCCAGCGCCTGCAACACAGTGGAAAGGCGCGGCGCACAGGCCGCGCGCCGCTACTTGGAGCGCGGCGTGAGAATGCCCAGCCGGTGCATGCGCCGGTAGAGGGTGTTGCGGCTGACCCCCAGCGCCTGCGCGGCATGGCTGATGTTCCAGCGATGCTGCTGCAGCAGCGCCAGGATCTGCGCGGCGCCGGGCTCGGCTGCCGATGCGCCGGCGGCGGCCATGGCGGCCGGAGACGGCAGGCCGGGTGCGATGTCGCCGCCCGCCGCACCTACGGCGCGGCGCATGGCCGGCGGCAGGTGCTCCAGGTGCACGGTGGCGTCCGACGACAGCGCCAGCGCCGTGCGCACCACGTTGCGCAGCTCTCGGATGTTGCCCGGCCAGGCGTAGGCCAGCAGGCATTCCATGGCCTGGGGGGTGATGCCGGCCGGGCGCTCGTCGTTCTCGCTGACGCACACCGTGCCGATCAGTTCGCGCAGGTCCTGGCGCTCGCGCAGCGGCGGCAGCCCCAGCGTGATGCCGTTGAGCCGGTAGTACAGGTCCTCGCGGAACAGCCCCTTGTGGATCAGCTCCGGCAGGTCGTGGTTGCTGGCGCTGACGATGTGCAGGTCCACCGGGATGGCCTTGGTGCTGCCCAGCGGCGTGACCTCGCGCTCCTCCAGCACGTGCAGCAGTCGCGCCTGCAGCGACAGCGGCATGTCGCCGATCTCGTCGAGGAACAGCGTGCCGCCGTGCGAGGCCAGGATCTTGCCCCGCATGCCGCCGGAGCGCGCACCGGTGAAGGCACCGGCCGCGTAGCCGAACAGCTCGCTTTCGGCCAGGGTTTCCGGAATGGCCGCGCAGCACATCGCGATGAAGGGGTTGCGCGCGCGGCTGGAACGCTGGTGGATGGCCTTGGCCAGCGTGCCCTTGCCGGTGCCCGTCTCGCCCTGGAGCAGGATGTTGATGCGCTTGTCCATCACCTGCTCGGCGCACCAGATATTGAAGGCCATGGCCGGGTCGCGTTCGCCGGTGGCCTCCAGGTTGGCGCCTGTCGCGGTGGTCGGCCGCGGCGCCTCGATGGCCGTCGGCGGCGCCACGCGCGGGGCCACCTTGCCGCGCGCCTGCAGCGGCGGGCGCACCGACAGGAAATAGTGGCTGCCTGGCGCGAGGCCTCGCGCGGACCAGACGCGGCACGGCATCTCGTGGGCCTGCGCATGCAGGCGCTCGGCGTCGAGCTCGAACAGTTGCTCGATGTCCCGCCCGAGCAGGTCGGCCGCGCGCTCGTGCCCGAGCATGCCCGCGGCCATCGCGTCGGCCCCGCATACCCGGCCGTCGCCATCGACCGCGAGCAGCCCGTCACGCATCATGCCGACGAATTCGGCGCGGTTGTGAAAGCGCACGATCCAGCTGTCGGCCATGCTGCTGGCGAAGTACATCTTCTCGATCGCGCGCGCCGAACTGCTGACCAGCAACATGGTCTGCATCTGGCTCTGCCGGCTGTCGGTGCAGTCGAAGCAGGAAACGTCGAGCACCGCAAGCAGCTTTCCGGACGGGTCCCGGATCGGCGCCGCCGAGCAGCTCAGGTTGGAGAAGTTGCGAAAAAAATGCTCGTCGCGATAGACGGTCAGCGCGCGTCCCTCGAGCAGGCAGGTGCCCGGACCGTTGGTGCCGGCGTGGGGCTCGTCCCACAGGAACCCCGGAACCAGTCCCACCGAGCGAAACACGCGCGCCTGGCGCGGGTCGCACAGTTGTTCGAGCACGAGCCCGCTGGCGTCGGTGAGCACCAGGGTGTTGTTCGAGTGCCCGATTTGCGTGTAGAAATTCTGCATTTCCGAGCGAGCGATGCGCAGCAGTCGGTGCAGGGCATCCCGGCTTTCGCTGAGCCTGTGCTCGGGCGCGCGCGGGGGCTCGTGGGCCGCCTCGGGACGCAGGCGGTAGTCCTGCAGGCAGCGCTGCCAGGAAGCCTGCACGTAGGCGTCGTGCGCCTGCGCGGCAGCGGCGATGTGCGTGCGGCGCACCGCTTCTGCGCAGCGGGTGGATGCTGTCATCTCCGGTCTCCTCGGATTCGAACCATCTTCATCCGGAACGCCGCGGCGCTCGCTCACGCCATGCTCCGCGTGGCCCCCCTTGGCCGGCGCTGCCTGCCGCACCCCGTCGGGGTGCGTGTGTTCCGGGGCTCCCGATGGTTCCCGCGTCTAGGGTCTTGGTCGTGCCCTGTCCGGTGCGGACGACGCTGTGTGAGCCAGAAGCCTCCGGCCCATTCTTGCGCGCACGGCTTGTCGAGTCCAGAGCAAAAACCAACAAAAAAACCGAAGCCCTAACGATATCTGCAACAAAATGTGCGGGACTGCTCTCTACGAGGACAATCGCGACCGTTGTCCAGGCATGCCGGCGCCCGTAGCCGTGCCCGGCGGGATGCAACCACACGTATCGGCATCCGCGCTCGGCGCTTCGGCGTATGCGCCGGGGCAGGCATACACTGGGCCGACGCGTCCCGGCGCTCGTCGACCGCGGCGTGCACGGCCGGGCCCATCCAGGAGCCGTCGCCATGCCCCCACTGACGTTGCCGCCGAATCCCGCCCCGCGTCGCCACCGCCGCTTCGCCATGGTCCGCGCGGCGCTGCTGGCGCTGTGCGCGCTGCTCGCCGCGCCCGCGTCCCATGCCGCCGGCGACGCACCGCCCGCGCCTGCGGCCACGGCGCGCCAGCAACGCATAATCGTGCTGCCCTTCGAGTTCTTCGACACGTCGATCGACCAGCGCCCGCAGTTGCTGAAGTGGCAGGCCGACTGGCTGCGCAGCATGCCGGGACAGTTCGAACAGGCGCTGCGCAACGCCGCGCCCGGCGTGCGCATGCTCGACACCCCGGCAGTGCGCCGCGACGAACGCGAACTTGCCGGGGACTACGCCCATCCGTCGAGCTGCGGACCCTGCCTGCTGCGCCTGGGGCGCAGCGCCGGCGCCGACTACGTGCTCAGCGCGTCGGTGCGCAAGGTCAGCGACCTGATCCTGTACCTGCAGGCCCGGCTCATCGATCCGCGCCGCGGATCGGTGGTCGGCGACTACACGCTCGAGGTCAAGGCCGACAACCAGACCATGTGGCGCCGCGCGGCGCAGCACCTGGCGCGCCAGGTGGCGCGAAGCCTCGCCGCGGCCGGCTGATCGCCGGCTCGGCCTGCAGGCGCCGGGTCACGCGCCTCAGCCCGCCTCGGCGACGATCGCCCGGTCGCCGACCAGCCGGCCGTCGACCAGGTCGACGATGCGGTCGCAGCGATGAGCCAGCCGCGGGTCGTGCGTGACCACCAGCACCGCGCAGCCGAACTCGCGGTTGAAGCGGCGCAGCAGCGCGAACACGTCGTCGGCGCTGTGGGTGTCCAGGTTGCCGGTGGGCTCGTCGGCCAGCACCAGGGGCGGGCGTGTCAGCAGCGCGCGGGCGATGGCCACCCGCTGCTGCTGGCCGCCGGACAGCTCGGAGGGGCGCTTGTGCGCGTGCGCTCCCAGGCCCACGGCTTCGAGCAGCTCCAGCGCGCGTCGTTCGAGTTCCGCGCTGCGCCGCGCACCCTGCACCAGCGCCGGCATGAGCACGTTGTCCAGCACGCCGAAGGCCTGGATCAGGTGGTGGAACTGGAACACGAATCCGATCGAGCCGCCGCGCAGCGCGGTGCGCGCCGCGTCGTCCAGCTCGCGCGTGGGACGATCCAGCAGGTACAGCTCGCCGGACGTGGGGGTGTCGAGCAGGCCGATCAGGTTGAGCAGCGTGGTCTTGCCCGAGCCGCTGGGGCCGACCAGCGCGGTGAACTCGCCGCGCCGCAGCTCGAAGTCGATGCCGTGCAGCACCTCGGTTTCCAGTGCGGTGCCGACCTGGTAGGACTTGCGCAGGTCCTGCAGGCGCAGCACATGGGGGGAGGCGGATTCAGACATAGCGAATGGCCACCACCGGGTCCAGGCGCGCGGCGCGCAGCGCCGGCAGCGCGGCCGCCGCCACGCCGGCCAGCGTGGCCAGCGCCACCGCCTCGAACACCAGCGCCGGAGGCACCGGCACGTAGAACAGCCCGGGGCCGTAGGTGTTGAAGGCCCAGACCATCGCGCCTCCCGCGGCGGCTCCCACCGTCGAGCCGGCGAAGCCCACCGCGGCGCCCTCGTACAGGAACACCGCCAGGATGCGCTGGCGCGTCGCCCCCATGGCGCGCAGGATGCCGATCTCCCGCGTGCGCTGCACCACGCTGACCGCCAGCACGCTGGCGATGCCGAAGGCCACCGAAAGGCCGACGAAAAACCGGATCAGCGCGCTCGACAGGGATTGCGAGCGCAGCGCGTTGAGCAACTGGGAATTGGTGTCCATCCAGCTTTCCGATTTCAACCCGGTGAGCGCGGCGATGCGCGCCGCGATTCGCTGCGCGTCGAAAATATGCTGCACCGTGAGGTCGATCTCGGTCGCCCCGCCGGGCAGGCCGAGCAGCGACTGCGCCGGCTTCAGACCCATGTACACATAGCGCTCGTCGAGGTCGCGAACGCCCAGGCTGAACACCCCTGCGACGTCGAACACCTGCGAGCCGCCGGCCGCGCCCTGCACGCGCAGCTTGTCGCCCACGCGCAGGCCCAGGTCCTGCGCCAGCCTGGTGCCGACCAGGACCTGGCTGGCGCCCACGGCCAGGTGTCCCTGCACGATGTCCTGGTCCAGCGGGATCACCCGCACATAGCGTCGCGGCTCGATTCCCAGGATGGCGATGGCGCGCACCGCGGTGCCGCGCTGCGCGAAAGCCGGTCCGCTGACCATCGGCGACACCGCGCGCACGCCGGACAGGCCCTGCAGCACGCGCAGCATGCCGGGCCAGTTGTTGATCGAGCGCAGGCGCTGCGGGCGCGCGTCGGTGGCCCGCAGATCCACCGTGCCCGGCGGCGGCGCGGCCGCCAGCGCCAGCAGGTCGGGAGCCGACACCACGATATGCGCCTGCGTGCCGAGGGTGCGCTGCACGATGTTGCCCTGCAGCCCGTCGACCAGCGCGGTGATGAACACGATCACCGCCGCGCCGACCGCCACGCCGCCGATGATCAGCAGGGTCTGCGCTTTGCCGTCCCGCAGGAAGTTGAAGGCGATGCGCCAGGACAGTCCCATGATGTGCGGGCCCGCGCTGGCTACTGCGCGGCGACGCTCGCGCCGGCGTCCGGGGCGATCGCCGGCAGGCCCTGCAGCGCCGCGCGCACCCGCTGGCCGGCGCGTATCGAGCGGTCGTCGATCACCACGTCACCTGCGCGCAGGCCTTGCACCACCTCGGTCGCCACCAGCCCGCGCAGGCCCAGTCGCACCGAGCGGGCAAGCGCCTTGCCGCGCTGCAGCACCAAAACCTGGGCGGTGTCGCCGTCGCGCGCTCGCAGCGCATCGTCCGGCACGACCAGTGCATGCGCCTTGCGCGCCGTGACCACGTCGCAGGACGTGGTCATGTCCTGGCGCAGCCAGCCGGGTGGCGCGGGCACGCGCAGGCGCAGCTCGATGGTGCCGCTGCTCGGGTCCACCGCCGGTGCGATGAACACCAGCCGGGCCGCGAAGCCGCGCCCCGGGAACGCGTCGGTGAGGCATTGCGCGGACTGACCCAGCGCCAGGTTGCGCAGGTTCTGCTCGTCCACCGGAAGCGAGACCTCGGTGTCGCCGGCGCGGGCCAGTGTGAACAGCACCTGGCCGGGAGTGACGGTGTCGCCGACCTCGACATTGCGCGTGAGCACCTCGCCCGCGACCTCGGAGCGGATGTCCGAGCGGGCGCTGACGGCCTGCGCCGAGCGCACCGCGGCCTCCAGCTGGCGCTGCAGCGCGCCGCCGGGACGCGCCGCTTGCCAGGCCGCGGTCGCCGCGTGCTGCTGCTGCGCCGCCGCCTGCTCGGCCTGCTCGGCCTGTTCCAGCGCCTGCTGCGACAAGGCACCACTGGCGGCCTGCCCGCGAGCGCGGCGCGCATCCGCGCGCGCCAGCGCCAGCGCGGAGTCGGCGCTTCGAAGTGCCGCCAGGGCCTGCGGGCGGGTCTGCTGCAGCAGCTGGGCCAGCGCCGCGCGCGCCTGCGCGAGTTGCGCATCGGCCTGGTCGTTGCGCAGGCGCAGCAGCAACTGCCCGGGGCGCACATGGTCGCCTCGCTCGACCAGCCGGCGCAGCACGGTGCCGGTGATCTCGCTGGCCACGTTCACGCGCGACGGCGTGATCACGCGCCCGGTGGCCACCACGTCCTGCAGCAGCGCCTGCTGCTGCACGCGGTAGGCGGCCACCCGTGGGCCCAGCCAGCGCTGCACGCCCCACCACGCCAGCAACGAAAGCACGCACGCGGCGAGCAGGGACCAAAGCAGGCGACGGCGCATGGGCGGGGGTCTAGTGGCTGACTCCCCGATTGTGCTTGATGGCGTGCCGTGGCGCTTCGACTTCGATCAAGCCCGCAGCGGTGCCGGCCGCGTCGCGTCGGCCCGCTGCAGCAGCTGCGCGGCCACCGCAAGCGCCAGCACCTCGGGCTGCTTGCCCGTGATGCCGGGAATGCCGATCGGGCAGACCAGTCGCTGCAGCGCCTGCGGGGCGAGACCGCGGGCGAGCCAGCGGTGCTCGAAGCGGGCGCGCTTGGTGCGCGAGCCGATCAGCCCGACCAGGCCGAGGTCGTCGCGGCGCAGCGCGGCCTCGCAGATGCGGGCGTCGAGCTCGTGGCTGTGGGTCATGACCAGCACGAAGGCGCCCGCTGGGGCCAGCGCGACCTCGGCCTGCGGCGCGTCGACCGCCAGCTGGCGAATGCACGCCGGCCCGGGTCCGCCGTCGAGTGCGGCGCCGGCGAATGCGTCGTCGCGCTCGTCGACCCAGTCGACCTGGCAGGGCAGCGTGGCCAGCAGGCGTACCAGCGCACGGCCGACATGCCCGGCGCCGTGCAGTTGCAGGTGGAACAGCGGCGGTGCCGGGGGCAGCTCAAGCAGCGCCGAGGCTGCGTACTCCAGGGTCACGACCCCGCCGCAGCACTGGCCCAGCGACGGGCCCAGCGCGTGGGTCTCGCGCACGGCGGGGCCGGGCTCGGCGCGCCATTGCGCAAGCAGCTCGCGGGCGCGTCGCTGGGCGTGCCACTCCAGGTGCCCGCCGCCGATGGAGCCACGCTCGAAGTCGGGCCCCACCAGCATGCAGGCGCCCGTTTCACGGGGCGCCGAGCCGCGCACCTCGGCGATGCGCACCTCCACGGAGCATGGCGGCGCGTGGGCCATGTCGCTCAGGCCTGCCGCAGCTCGCGCCGCACGCCGTCGACGGCGTCGAGCAGTGCCTCGGGCGTGGCCGGCGCCAGCAGCTCGGGCTGCGCCCGGTGTTCGCCCACGGCCGACACCGCGTCGCGCAGCGCCAGCAGCACCGAGAAGGGCAGCAGCAACGGCGGCTCGCCGACCGCCTTCGAGCGGTGGATGGTCGGCTGCGGGTTCGGGCGCTCGAACAGCGCCGTACGCAGCACCGGCGGGCAGTCGTTGGCGGTGGGAATCTTGTAGGTGCTCGGCGCGTGCGTGAGCAGCGCGCCGGTCTTCGGGTGCCACACCAGTTTTTCCGTGGTCAGCCAGCCCATGCCCTGGATGAACGCCCCCTCGACCTGGCCGATGTCGATGGCCGGGTTCAGCGACTGCCCGGCGTCGTGCAGCAGGTCGGCGCGCAGCAGGCGCCACTCGCCGGTCAGGGTGTCGAGCAGCACCTCGCTGAGCGCGGCGCCGTAGGCGAAGTAGTAGAAGGGGTTGCCGCGCAGCGCCTTCGGATCCCAGTGCAACCCGGGGGTGGTGTAGAAACCCTCGCTCCACAGCTGCACGCGCGCGCGGTAGGCCATGCCGACGAGGTCGGCGAACTCCATCCGGGCATCCCCGGCCTGCACGCAACCGCCGGCGAACAGCACATCCCCGGGCGCGCAGCCGAAGCGGCCGGCCGCGAGCTCCGCCAGGCGTGCGCGGATGCGCGAGGCCGCATCCTGCGCCGCCATGCCGTTGAGGTCCGCCCCGGTCGACGCCGCGGTGGCCGAGGTGTTGGCCACCTTCGACGTGTCGGTGGCGGTGCAGCGCACGCGGGTGATATCCAGCCCGAGTTCATGGGCCACGACCTGGGCCACCTTGGTGTTCAGGCCCTGGCCCATCTCGGTGCCGCCATGGTTGACCAGCACGCTGCCGTCGGTATAGACATGTACCAGAGCGCCCGCCTGGTTGAAGTGCGGAACGTTGAAGGAAATGCCGAATTTCACCGGGGTGAGCGCGAGGCCCTTCTTGAGCACCGGGTTGCCGCGGTTGAAGTTCGCGACCTCGACCCTGCGCGACGCGTAGTCGGCATCGTGCACCAGTTGGCTCACCAGATCGCCGATCACGTTGTCACGCACCGGCTGGCCGTAAGGCGTGGTCTGCACCCGCGTCGGGTCGTAGAAATTGGCCTGCCGTACCTGCAGCGGGTCCAGCCCGAGGTGGCGTGCGATGCTGTCGAGCATGTACTCCATCACCAGCGCGCCCTGCGGCCCGCCGAAGCCGCGGAACGCGGTGTTGCTCTGCGTGTTGGTGCGAGCGCAGTAGCCGTGCATGGCCACTTCGGCCAGGTGGTAGGCGTTGTCCAGGTGGCACAGCGCGCGGGTCATCACCGCGCCGGACAGGTCGGCCGAGTGCCCGGCGTTGGCGATCAGCGTGACCTCGCAGCCGAGGATGCGCCCGCCGGCGTCGAAAGCGACGTCCCAGTCGTAGTCGAAACCATGGCGCCGTCCGGTGATCAGCATGTCGTCGTCGCGGTCGACGCGCAGCTTGACGGCGCGCTGCAGGCGCGCGGCGGCCAGCGCCGCGCAGCACGCGAACAGCGCCGACTGGGATTCCTTGCCGCCGAATCCCCCGCCCATGCGCCGGCACTCCACCATCACGTCGTGCAGCGGGCGGCCCAGCAGCGCGGCCACCACATGCTGCATCTCGCTGGGGTGCTGGGTGGAGCACAGCACGCGCATCGCGCCGTCGGCCTGCGGCTGCGCGCAGGCGATCTGGCCTTCCAGGTAGAACTGTTCCTGGCCGCCCACGGACCAGCTGCCGCGCAGACGGTGCGGCGCCGACTCCAGCGCGCGCGCCAGCGCGCCGGGCGAGCTCTCGCGCAGCAGGTGCATGGGCTCGAGCACGTACTGGCCGAGTTCATGCGCGTGGCGCGCGTCCAGTACCGCCGGCAGCGGCTCGGCTCGAATCACCTCGCGCGCCAGCGCCGCTGCTCGACGTGCCTGCTCGCGCTGCTCGGCGACCACCAGGAACACCGGCTGGCCGACGTAGCGCAAGGTGCCATCGGCCAGCACCGGGTCGTCGTGCAGCACCGGCCCGCAGTCGTTGTGCCCGGCGATGTCGGCCGCGCTGAACACGGCCACCACCCCGGGCTGTTGGCGCAGGCGCCGCACATCGATGTCCAGCAGGCGCCCATGGGCCAGTGGCGACAGGCCCAGCGCGGCGTGCAGCGTGCCCTCGAGCTGCGGCAGGTCGTCGGTGTAGGCGGCCGTGCCGGCCACGTGCAGCTGCGCCGATTCGTGCGGCGTGGGCAGGCCCACGGCGCTGTGTGCGCTCAGTCGTCGGTTCATGCCGTCACCTCCGCGTCCCACAGGCGCAGCGCATGGGTCGGCAAGGGGTCGTGCCCGCGCCATTGCAGCCACAGGCGCCACAGCCAGTTCCTGGCCACGCGCAGTCGGTGCGTGCGGCTGGCTCGCAGATCGTCGAGGGGCTGGAAGTCGGCGTCGAGCGCGTCCATCGCGGCGTGCACGGCGGTCTCGTCCCAGGCCTGGCCGAGCAGCGAGGCCTCGGCGCAGGCGGCGCGGCGCACCACGGCCGCCATGCCGCCGAAGGCCAGGCGCACGTGACTCACGCGGCCCTGCTCGACGCGCAGCGCGGCGCCCAGGCTGAGGGCCGAGATGTCGCAGTCGCGGCGCCGCGAGTGCTTCTCCGCGGCAAGCAGCAGCCCCGGGGCGGGCAACGGCACGTGGATGGCGCGAACGAACTCGCCTTCGCGCAGGTCGTTGCGCATGTAGTCCAGGTAGAAGGCGTCCAGCGCCACCTCGCGCGACTCCTCGCCGCGCTGCAGCAGCAGGCGCGCGTCCAGCGCCATCAGCACCGGAGCGCCGTCGCCGATGGGCGAACCGTTGGCCAGGTTCCCGCCAAGCGTGCCGGCGTGGCGCACCGGCGGGCCGGCGAATCGCAGGCCCATCTCGCGCAGCTGCGGCCAGCGCCGCGCCAGTTCCGACCACGCGTGCTCCAGCGTGACGCCGGCGCCGATGCGCAGCATGCCGTCGTGCTCGTCGATGCGCCGCAAGTCGGCCACGTCGCCCAGCCACAGCAGGTCGCCGAGGTCGCGCATCTGCTTGTTGGTCCACAGCGCCACGTCGGTGGCACCGGCGACGATGCGCGCGTGCGGGTGGCGCAGGCGCAGTTCGGCGAGCTGCTCGACGCTGCGCGGTGCGTGGAAATGATCCACGCGCGGCGGCGCCAGCAGCCGATTGGGGGCGCTGTACAGACGCGGTCCGGCCGAGGCGTCGTCGGCGTCGATCGCGCGCAGCATGTGCTCCAGCGCCTCGGTTTGCAGCCGCGCCGCCGGCAGTTCGAACATGTGCTGCGCCGCGTCGAGAATCGGGCGGTAGCCGGTGCAGCGGCACAGGTTGCCGGCCAGATCGTCGGCGACTTCGGCGCGCGACGGGCGCACGCCGCGCTGCAGGGCGCGCTCGTAGGTGGCGAACAGGCTCATCGCGAACCCGGGGGTGCAGAAGCCGCATTGCGAACCGTGGCAGTCGACCAGCGCCTGCTGCACCGGGTGCGGTGCGCCGCCACCGATGTCGCGCAGGTCCTCCACGCTCAGCAGCGCCTTGCCGTGCAGGCTCGGCAGGTAGCGAATGCAGGCGTTGACCGGGCGCAGGCGCAACGCGCCGCAGCTCACGGCCGTGTCGTCGCCGTCGGCGTCGGCACGCGCCAGTTCCGCCACGACCACGGTGCACGCGCCGCAATCGCCTTCGGCACAGCCTTCCTTGGTGCCGGTGCAGAGCGCCTGTTCGCGCAGCCATTGCAGGACCGTCGTGGTGACCGGCAGGCCGTCGACCTCGTGCACGCGTCCCCGATGCACGAAACGAATGGGTTGGTGGTGGTTCATCGCAATCCGCAAAGCTGTTCGCGCCGATGGGCCCGGCGCCATTGCCGAAAATGATTAGGCCACGCACGTCGCGAGATGACATATGCTGTTTTGTATACAAAATATGCCTGCAACCCCATGTCGCTGACTCCCAGGCCATGAACAATCCACTGGACTCGATCGACCTGCACCTGATACGCGTGTTGCACACCCTACTCACGGAATCCAGCGTCTCGCGCACCGCGCTGCGCCTGGGCATGAGCCAGCCGGCGGTCAGCGCCGCGCTGCGCCGCTTGCGCGATGCCTGCGGCGACGAACTGCTCGTGCGCAGCGGCTCGGGCATGGTGCCGACCGAGCGCGGCCAGGCGCTGATCGAGCCGATGGCCGAGTTGCTGCGGCAGGCGCAGCACCTCGGCGGCGGGGAAACGCAGTTCGATGCGGCCACCAGCACGCGGGTGTTTCGCATCGCCGCCGCCGATTACCTGGACCCGGCCTTCCTGCCGGCGCTGGTGGGACGGCTCAAGCGCGACGCGCCGGCCTGCGGGGTCGAGGTGCTGGGCCTGCACCCGGGCTACGACTATCGGCGCGCGATGGCCGCCGGCGAGGCCGACGTGGTGCTGGGCAACTGGCTGGAGCCGCCGGCCGACCTGCATCGCGCGCCGCTGATCGACGACGAGATCGTGTGCCTGGTGGCGCGCGACCATCCTGCGACGCGGCGCGGACTCGACGTCGAGCAGTACCTGCAGGCCGAGCACATCGCGCCCACCGCGCTGCGCGCGGCCGGCGACGGAGTGATCGACCAGTACCTGCAGCGCCAGGGCATGCGCCGCAGCATCGCCGTGCACTGCGCGTTCTTCAACCTGATCCCGGGGATGGTCGCACGCAGCCTGCTGGTGCTGACCACCGGCCGACGCTATTGCGAGCGCTATGTGCAGGCCGGGCTGCCGGTGGTCATCGTGCCGTGTCCTCTGGCCTTCCCGCCGCTGACCTACTACCTGCTGTGGCACGCGCGCAGCCACCACGACACCGGCCACCGCTGGCTGCGCGAGCAGGTGCGCCGGACCGTGGCCTGAACGGCCGACCCGCCATGCGTTCGACCACCAACCCCGTCGCATGCCATTTCGCTTTTCCAGTCCCGCGTGACGTACTTGCACGCGCGCGGGCAGGCGCGGCAGACGCCGCGCATCACGACAACGCAAGAGGAGACAAGCGATGAACCTTCAAACCCTGTTCAAACTCGGCGAGCACGGTACCGACGTGCGAACCGAGATCATGGCCGGTGTCACGACCTTCCTCACCATGTCGTACATCATCTTCGTCAATCCGTCGATCCTGTCGACGACGGGAATGGACCACAACGCGGTATTCATCGCCACCTGCCTGGCGGCCGCGCTGGGCACCTTCATCATGGCCTTTCTCGCCAACTGGCCCATCGGGCTGGCGCCGGGAATGGGGCTGAACGCGTTCTTCGCCTTCACCGTGGTCAAGGGCATGGGCTTCACCTGGCAGCAGGCGCTGGGCGCGGTGTTCATCTCGGGCTGCGTGTTCGTGCTGCTGACCATCACCGGGATCCGGCGCTGGCTGGTGGCCGGCATTCCGCACTCCCTGCGCAGCGCCATCGCCGCCGGCATCGGCATGTTCCTGGCGATCATCGCGCTGTCGGGGGCGGGCATCGTGGTCGCCAACCCGGCGACCAAGGTCGGGCTGGGGGACCTGCACACCCTGCCGGTACTGCTCGCGGCGCTGGGTTTCGTGCTCATCGCGGTGCTGGACTACTTCCGGCTGCGCGGAGCGATCCTGATCGGCATCATCGCCGTCACCGCGGCCAGCATCGCGCTCGGCCTGACGCGCTTCCAGGGCCTGGTGTCGATGCCCCCGAGCATCGGCCCGACCTTTTTCAAGCTCGACATCCCCGGCGCGCTGCGCGGGGGCTTTTTCCACATCATCCTGGTGTTCGTGCTGGTCGAGATCTTCGACGCCACCGGCACGCTGACCGGGCTCGCCCGCAAGGCCGGGCTGCTGTCCAACGGCCGTGAGGAGGGGCTGGGGCGCGCGCTGTTCGCCGACAGCCTGGCGATCTTCTCCGGCTCGCTGCTGGGCACCAGCAGCACCACCGCCTATATCGAGAGCGCATCCGGCGTGCAGGCGGGCGGGCGCACCGGGCTGACCGCGGTGACCATCGGCGTGCTGTTCCTGGCCGCGCTGTTCTTCGCTCCGGTGGCGGCGGTGGTGCCGCCCTATGCCACCGCGCCGGCGCTGCTGTACGTGGCCGGGTTGATGATGCGCGAGCTGCTGGAGATCGACTGGAACGACGTCACCGAGGCGGTGCCGTCGGCGATCGCCGCGCTGGTCATGCCCTTCACCTATTCCATCGCCAACGGCCTGGCGTTCGGCTTCATCGTCTACGCGGCGCTCAAGCTGCTGACCGGGCGCGCTCGCGAGGTGCATCCGGCGATGTGGGTGGTGGCCGGACTGTTCCTGCTGCGCTTCGTGCTGTTCCCGGCGGATTGAGCGGGGTCATGATGCCGACGGCGAGCACCCAGGCTGCGGCAGCGCCATCGCGCGTGGCGCTGCGCGGCGACCTGCTGTACCTGCGCGCGGACCCCGGTGTCGACCCCGACGCCGGCGCCTGCGTGCATTTCGAACCCGACGGCTGGCTGCTGCTCGAGGGTGGGCGCGTGGCCGCGCTGCGCGCGGGCGACGACCCGCCAGGCCCGGAGTGGCCGCGCGAGGACTGGCGCGGGCATCTGCTGCTGCCTGGGTTCATCGACACCCACGTGCACGCGCCGCAGCTCGACGTGATGGCGTCCTACGGCAGCGAGCTGCTGCAATGGCTGCAACGCTACACCTTCCCCGCCGAGTCGCGCTGGGCCGATGCCCGCCACGCGGCGTCGGGCGCGCGGCGCTTCGTGCGTGCGCTGCTGGCGCACGGCACGACCAGCGCGATGGTGTTCCCCACGGTGCACCGCGCCAGCGTCGACGCCTTGTTCGCGGCCGCGCGCGAGCAGGGCATGTGCCTGGTCTCGGGCAAGGTGCTGATGGACCGCAACGCGCCCGAGGATCTTCGCGACGACGTCGAGCAGGCCGAGCGCGAGTGTCGTGCGCTGATCCAGGACTGGCACGGCCAGGGGCGCCTGCGCTATGCGCTGACACCGCGCTTCGCGCCCACCAGCAGCGATGCCCAGCTGGCGCTGTGCGGGCGCCTGCTGGGCGAGCCGATGCCGCGCGGCGGTCCGCTGTACCTGCAGACCCATGTCGCCGAGAACCGCGACGAGGTGCGCTGGATGCGCGAGCTCTACCCGGCCAGCCGCAGCTACCTCGACGTCTACGCCGCCTTCGGGCTGCTCGGGCGGCGCAGCGTGTTCGCGCACGGCATCTGGCTCGACGACACCGATCGCGCGCTGCTCGCCGAGCGCGGCAGCACGGTGGCGTTCTCGCCTTCGTCCAACCTGTTCCTGGGCAGCGGCCTGTTCGACTGGGCGCGTGCCGACGCCGCCGGCATGCGCGTGGCCGTGGCCAGCGATGTCGGCGCCGGCACCAGCCTGTGCCAGGCGCGCAGCCTGGGCGACGCCTACAAGGTGCTGGCGCTGCAGGGCCAGCGCCTGAGCGCCTGGCGCGGCCTGTACGCCGTCACGCGTGGCGCGGCCGCCGCGCTGGACCTGGAGGGGGAACTCGGACATTTCGAGCCGGGTGCGTGGGGTGACGTGGTGGTGTGGCGCTGGGCCAGCGGCGACGTGCAGCGCCATCGCGTCGAACTCGCACGCGACCTGCACGAGCGCGTGTTCGCGTGGATGCACCTGGCCGACGAGCGCAACGTCGCGGCGGTGTACGTCGCCGGGCGTCGCGCCGACCTGCGCGAGCAGTCGGACCACGCGCTGGCCGCATGACGCCGGCGCGCCGCGGCGCCGCAGGTCAGCGCAGCGCGTCGTAGCGCGCCAGCTGCGGGAACAGCCGGCGCCAGGCCCAGACCACGGCCAGCGTGCCCAGGCCGCCGAGCACCACGGCCGGCACGGCGCCGAACCAGGCCGCGGTGAGTCCCGACTCGAATTCGCCGAGCTGGTTGGAGGCGCCGATGAACAGGGAGTTGACGGCGTTGACCCGTCCGCGCAGCGCGTCGGGAGTCTGCAGCTGCACCAGCGTGCCGCGGATGACCACGCTGACCACGTCGGCGCCGCCCAGCACGGCCAGCGCGAGCATCGACAGCGGCACCGAGCGCGACAGGCCGAACACCAGCGTGGCCAGTCCGAACAGCGCCACGGAGCCGAACATCAGGCGCCCGGCGTGGCGCTCGATCGGGTGGTGCGCCAGCCATGCCGCGACGGCCAGCGCGCCCACCGCGGGAGCCGCGCGCAGCAGGCCCAGGCCGAGCGGTCCGATATGCAGGATGTCGCGCGCGTAGATGGGCAGCAGGGCTGTCGCGCCGCCCAGCAGCACCGCGAACAGATCCAGCGAAATGGCCCCCAGGATCACCGCATGGGTCCGGATGTGGCGCACACCCTCGAGCATGGAATCCAGGGTGATTCGCGTGGTCTGCGCCGCCGCGGCGCGCGGCAGGCTCAGCAGAACGGCCACGCCGGCCGCGTCGACCGCGAAGGTCAGGCCGTAGCTCCAGCCCGCGCCCAGCGCGTACAGCAGTCCGCCGAAGGCCGGCGCGACCACCGTGGCCGCCTGCGTCGCCGAGGCCGCCACCGCGATGGCGCGCGCCAGCAGGGCTTCGGGCACCAGCGCAGGCAGCATGGCCTGCATGCCCGGCATGTCGAAGGCGCGGCAGGCACCCAGCGCGAGCGAAGCGCCGAGGATCAGGCCGCGTCCCGCGTGCAGGCCCCAGCCCTGCGCCGCGGCCATGAGCAGCGCGGCCACCAGCGCCTGCAGCGCCATGCTCGCGGCCACCACGTCGCGGCGTTCGAAGCGGTCGACCACGCTGCCGGCGAGCAGCACCAGCGCCACGCGGGGCAGGAACTGCAACAACCCGACCAGCCCCAGGTCCAGCGCGCTTCCGGTGATGGCGTACATCTGCCAGCCGATGGCCACCCCGAGCACCTGGTAGGCACCGGTGAGGGCGACTCGCACCATCCAGAAGCGGGCGAAGCCGGGAACTCGCCATACGGAGGGCTGGGCGCGGTCGGACATGGATGGTGCAGGGGCGGTGGGCAACTGGGGCAAGTCCCCCATTTTCCCGCGCCTGCGCGCGGCACGCAGGATCTATGCTTGCGGACGTACCGCCCCTTGTTCCCGCGCCCCGCGCGACGCCACGATGACCCCACCCCCGTCCTCGCCGCCCGCCGGCCCTGTTGCCAGCCCCGAACCGTTGGTGCGCTTCCGGCTGCGCATCACGCGCGACGGCCAGGTCGCGGTCGGCCCGGGCAAGATCGAACTGCTCGAGGCCGTGCAGCGCACCGGCTCGATCACCGCGGCCGCGAAAAGCCTGGACATGTCCTACCGCCGCGCCTGGCTGCTGCTCGACGAGCTCAACGCCTGCCTGAAGGCGCCCGCCGTGGACTCGGCACAGGGCGGCGCGCATGGAGGCGGAAGCCGCCTGACCGAGGCAGGGCAGGAACTGGTGCGCCTGTACCGCCATGTCGAGCACACGGCGGAGCGCGCCTGCGCTGCCGACATCGAGCGCCTGAAGGACCTGCTGGCGCGCTGAGAGTGCCCCCAGGGCCGGGCCTGGGGCCCGACCCGCCCCCCGTGGGGGTCGAGAAAACTTGGGGCGGCCCTGCGTTTTCTCGTGAGTGCCCCCAGGGCCGGGCCTGGGGCCCGACCCGTTCCACCTCGCAGCTTGCAGGCTGCTCGGATTCGGCCGGCGCGCTGCTGTGCGCAGGCACAGCAGCTTGTCCGGCCTCATCCCCCGTGGGGTGGAGAAAACTTGGGGCGGCCCTGCGTTTTCTCGTGAGCGGCTCAGGCGTCGCCGCGCGAGAGGGCGCGCCGCTCGCGCTGCTCGAGCAGCCACTGCGTGGCGCGCGCTTCGTCCTGCGGTTGCGCGTACAGATAGCCCTGCGCGAAGTCGCAGCGGATGTCGCGGATGCGCTCGAGTTCCTCGTCGGTCTCGATGCCTTCGGCGATGACCTGGATGCCCAGTCGATGCGCCATGGCGACGATCGCCTCGCAGATGGCGAGCTTGCGCGGGTCGTCGGGCAGCTTGCGCACCAGCGACTGGTCGATTTTCAGATAGTCGACCTCGATGCGACTGAGCGCGGCCAGGTTCGACACCCCGGTGCCGAAATCGTCCACCGCGACCTGGAATCCCTGTCGGCGCAGTTCCCGCAGGCGCTGCGCGATGCGTGGCGAATCGTCGAGCATCACGGTCTCGGTCACCTCGACCACCAGCCGGGAGGGATCGAGTCCGATGTCGCGCACATGCGCGCCCCAATGCGCGGTGTGGTCGACGTCGGCGGTGAGCTGCAGCGGCGAGACGTTGAAACTCACCTGGATCGGTGCGCCGTGCAGTTCGCACCAGCGCAGCGCCTGCTGCGCCGCGCGTCGGAACACCCAGTCACCGAGCTCCAGGATCAACCCGGTCTCCTCGGCCAGCGGGATGAAGCGGGCCGGGTGCACGGTGCCGAATGCCGGGTGCCGCCAGCGCATCAGCGCCTCGAACTTGAGCGCTTCACCGTCGCTCACGCGCACCACCGGCTGGTAGGCCAGGTACAGCTCGCCCTGCTGCGCGGCACGCCGCAGGTCCCCGGCCAGCAGCAGGCGCCCGCGCGCGCGCTGGTCCATCGAGGCCTCGTACACGATGGTGCGATTGCGACCTTCGTTCTTGGCCTCGTACATCGCCAGGTCGGCATGCCGCAGCAGTTCGTCGGCACTTGTTCCGTCGCGCGGGTACATCGCCATGCCGATGCTCGCCGACACGTGGATCGGGTGCGATGCATGCGCGAAGGGCTCGGCCAGCGCATCGTGCAACTTCGAGCTGACCGTGTGCAGGGCCAGCGGGTCGTCCAGCGTGGGAAGCAGCACGGTGAATTCGTCGCCGCCCAGGCGGGCCAGCACGTCGGACCCACGCAGCGCGGCGCGCAGGCGTTTGGCCACTGCCACGAGCAAGGCGTCGCCGGCGTCATGGCCCAGCGAGTCGTTGACCATCTTGAAATGATCCAGGTCGGCGTACAGCAGCGCGAAATGCCCGCTCTCGCGCTCGGCGCGAGCGACCTCCATCTCCAGCTGGCGGCGGAATGCGGAGCGGTTGGGCAGGTTGGTCAGCGTGTCCTGGTTGGCCTGGCGCCAGATGGTCTGCGCCGCCAGGATGCGTTCGCCGATGTCGCGCGCGATCTTGGACGCGCCGACCACGCGCCCGCCGGCATCTCGCAGCGGCGAGATGGTCACCGAGACATGCACCAGGGAGCCGCTCTTGTGGGTGCGCACGGTCTCGAAATGCTCCACGCGTTCGCCGGCGGCGATGCGCTGCAGGATCATTTCCTCCTCGTGCAGTCGGTCCAGCGGAATGATCTTGGTGATCGACTCGCCGATCATCTCCGCCGCCGAGAAACCGAACAGGCGCTGCGCGCCCGGGTTCCAGCTGGTCACGATGCCTGCCAGGGTCTTGGTCACGATGGCGTCGTCCGAGCCCTCGACCAGCGACTCGTAGACGTTCATGGCGCGCTGCCGCGGTGCGTCCGCGCCCTGCAGGGGGGTGCTCTGCAGGGAATGCACGGTGATCAGCGAGGCCAGCGTGCCGGGCGCCGGGCCGCCGATCGGAGTGCGCGTCACCAGCACCGACAGCAGCATGCCGTGGCGGTCGCGCAGCACGCGCTGGGCGCTCAGCGCCTGGTCGCCCGAGCCGCCCCCATCGGGGGTCGTCGGTTGCTCCGCCAGCAACTCGGCAAGCGGCATGCCCAGCGCCTCCGATGCCGCATAGCCGAACAAGCGCTGGGCCGCGTGATTCCAGCTGCACACGGCGTCGTTCCCATCGACGGTGAACATGGCGTCGTCCTGGGCGTTGACCATGGCCTCGAACAGGCAGACGGGCGCAGGCTTGGCGCTGGCCATGATGCGATTCTCCAGGTTGCAGCCGCGGGGCATTCCTGCATGCAAGGATAGCCGCATATTCAAGCGGGACGATGCATGCGGGTGCCTGCGCCTTGCGAGCGGGCGCGCAGCGCGCGCATTTTCGAGACATGCCCAGGGTGTCGCGCGCCTGCTCTCGCCTGGGTCTTGTGGAAATGGAATGGTTAATACAATTTCGCGTCCCATCATTTCGCGCCAGCCTCATGCCTGCCGACACTGCGCCTCACCTGGTGTACTTCGCCGATCCGATGTGCTCCTGGTGCTGGGGATTCTCCCCGGTGATCCACGCCATCCAGCGAGACTTCGGCGACGCGCTGCCGATTCGCCTGGTGCTCGGCGGCCTGCGACCCGGCACCCGTGTGCCGATGCGTGACGCGGACCGGGCCGACGTGCGCGAGCATTGGCAGCATGTGCACGCGATGACCGGGCAGGCCTTCGACTGGAGTTTTTTCGACCGTCCCGGCTTCGTCTACGACACCGAGCCGGCCTGCCGTGCCGTGGTCGTGCTGCGCCGCCGCGGCGAGACCCTCGCGCTGCGCGCGCTGCGCGACATCCAGCACGCGTTCTATGCCGCCAACCGGGACGTCACCGACCTGGCCGTGCTGTCCTCGATCGCATCCGGGCTCGGCGTCGACGCAGCCGAGTTCGAGCGCGACTGGCTCTCGCCGCAGGCGGCGCAGGACACGCGCGCCGATTTCGCCCTGGCCCAGGCCAGTGGCATTCGCGGCTTCCCGACCCTGATCGCCGGGCGCGGGGGCGATGTCCCCTACAGCCTGGTGACCCACGGCTACCGGGCCGCGGAGGCCATCCTGCCCGAGCTGCGCGCCTGGCTCGCAGCGCGGTGAGACCGCCTGCGCGGTCGCGCGCTACGCCTGCCGTGCTGCCGCTGCGGGCCCTTGCTGGCCGTCCGGCTCGCCCATCTGGGGGGGCGGCACGCGGAACAGGCCCCAGCCCGCGAGCACGCTGCCGAGGCGCTCGCTCGAGGTCCAGCTGATCAACCACGGCGCGCTGAGCAGGCCGAGCGTGATGGGCGAGAACCACAGAGCCACGACCGGATCGATGAAGGCCAGCGCGGCGAATGCCAGTCCCAGCAGCAGGTGCTCGCGCAGGTTGGGCAGCACCGCCAGCACAGGGATGCGCCGCGCCTCGCGCACCTGGGCCGACCAGCCCGACGAGATTCCCAGGGCCATCGACGCCAGCGCCCGGGTCTGGGTCACCATGGTGACCGGGGCCATCAGCGCGGCCATCGGGATGTCGAGCAGCACCGACAGCACGATGCGAAGCGTGCCGCCGAAGCTGCGCCTGCGCTGCGCCGACGACAACAGCCAGGTCATGCCCATCAGCTTCGGCCCGAACAACAGCAGCAGGGTCAGCCACAGCACCCACGGGGTCGACATGCCCACCAGCGTCGCCTGGCGCGAGAAGCATACCTGCAGCGCGCTGGTGAGCAGCAGCAGCAGCCAGCCCGGCGAGGTCAGGTAGGCCGACGCGCCGAGCAGCAGGTGCAGCCGGCTGGCCCAATGCAGACCGGAGGTTCCCAGCAGGCGCAGGTGCTGCACGTTGCCCTGCATCCAGCGCCGGTCGCGCGTGGCATAGTCGGCGATCGTCGGCGGGAATTCCTCGTAGCTGCCGTCGATCATCACCATGTGCACCGCCCAGCCGCGCCTGCGCAACAAGGCCGACTCGATCATGTCATGGCTCTGGATGTAGCCGCCGAACGGTGGCTTGCCGGGCAACTCGGGCAGCCCGCAGCTCTGCGCGAAGGCGCGCGTGCGAACGATCGCGTTGTGTCCCCAGAAGTTCGCTTCCGATCCCGACCACCACAGCAGCCCGGCGGTGGCGATGGGACCGTAGGCCTCGCTGGCGAACTGCATCCAGCGCTGGAACAGCGTGCGCGCGTTGGTGATCATCGGCACCGTCTGCAGCAGTCCGATCGACGGGCGCACTTCCATGATCGACGCCATGCCGACGATGGCCGATCCGCTCATCAGGCTGTCGGCGTCGAGCACCAGCATGCACTCGTAGGCGGCGCCGAAACGACGCACCCATTCGGCGATGTTGCCGGGCTTGCGCGCCGTGTTGCGCTCGCGGCGCCGGTAATACACCGCGATCGGCGCCGTGCGCGCCAGTTCGAGCCAGGCCGCCTGCTCGATCCTGCCGTTGTCCTCGCTCGAATCGCTGAGCACGAAAAAGTCGATCCAGGGGGCGCCGCCCGCGGCGGCGATGGAACGGGCCATCGTGCGCACACGCCCGAAGGTGGCCTCGACGTCCTCGTTGTACACCGGCATCAGCACGGCCACGCGGTGGCGCAGCGATTGCGCCGGGCTGGGCACCGCGGTGAATCCGGGATGCTCGCCGCTGATGAGCTTGAAGAACCCGATCGCCGAGTTCACGAAGCCGAAGGAGATCCACGCGAACAGCGGCACGAACACCACCAGCAGCACGATGTCCAGCGCGTCGACGCGATCGCGCGCCAGCACCATGCGCAATTGCGTGGAGGCCGCCAGCGCCAGCACCGCGGTCATGGTGATCAGCAGCAGGCGCTTGACCAGCATGCCATGCGGCTGGGTCAGCACCTCGATGGAGCCGGGCGGCGGTCCGTCGAAGCGCTGGATCGGCATGTCCAGCGGCGCCTCGGGCGGCAGCATCGGGGGTGTCGTGGACATCGCGGGATCGGCGGGCATCGCGCTCGGCTCGGCGTGGCGGGCGTGGCGTCTCAGGCCTCGAGCGTGACCACCACGGTCTCGCTCAGCGCCTGGGCCCCGCGTCGCAGGAACAGGCGGAATTCCTTTTGCGCCAGCCCGGCCAGGCGCATGTCCAGCATCACGCGCCAGGCCTTGCTGCGGCCATGCAGGCGGTGGGCGCGCAGGTCCATGATGGCGGCGGCCGGCAGGTCGGTCAGCGCCTGCACGCCGCTGGAGTCGTCCAGCCCGCCCAGCACGTCCCCGTGGAAGTCGACCACGTACTTGCGGGTGTTCGGGTCGGGCGGCGTATCGGTCGGGCCGGCCGGACCGATGAACACATTGCTGCAATGCGCGTTGGCGTCGGTGCTCGGGTCGGCCGAGGTCCACGTCAGGCGGTAGGCCAGGTCGCGCCGCTGCCCGGCGCGGGCGGGTTCGTCGGCCACCCAGAACGCGCCGATGTTGTCCACCGTCTCGGAGATCGAAGCCATCTCGTACAGCATCACCGAACCGGTGCCCCAGTCACCCTGCGGCTGCACCCACAGCGAAGGCCGCAGGTCGTAGAACAGTTCGTCGTCCTCGTAGTGCGAGAAATCGCGGTCGCGCTGCATGAGCCCGAAGCCCTGCGGGTGATCGGCGCGGAACGCATGCATGCGCGCCTGCGACGGGTTGTGCAGCGGGCGCCAGATGCGTTCGCCGGTCCCGGTGCGGATCGCCAGCCCTCCCGAATCGTGTACCTGCGGGCGCCAGTCGCCGATCGGGCGCGCGTGCGGCATGCCGTCGGCGCGCGTCTGGTCGTACAGGAACATGCTGGTCTGCGGGGCGATTCCCAGGCGTTGCACGTCGCGCCGCAGGAACAGCGCGCAGCGCACGTCCTGCACCATGTCCACGCCTTCGTGGCGCACGGTATCGATGGCGTAGGCCCCGCTCAGCGACGGCCCGTCGAGCAGCGCATGCGTGATCACGCGGTCGTCCGACGGCTGCTCGATCCAGAAGTCGGTGAAGGCCGGGAACTCCTCCGGGCCGGGCAGGCCGGTGTCCACCGAAACCCCGCGCGCCGACAGGCCGTAGCGGTTGGCCGTGCCCGAGCAGCGGAAATACGAGGCGCCGAGGAAGGCCATCCAGTCGGTGCGCGCATCGGGGGCCAGCACGCGCCAGCCGGCCGGGTCGGCCACCTGCTGGCCGCCGAACAGGCCCCGGGTGTCGATGAGCTTGCGCGCCGTGCCGCCGTCGACCACGTGAATCGAGACGCCGTAGGGGGCCACGCCGCGCCGCGTCGGGAACAGGCGAACCGTGCCCGTGACGGCCTGCGCCGCGCCGTAGGTCAGGCGAACGAAGGCATCCCAGCCGTCGACCGCGTGCGCCGACGGACGCGGCGCCACGTAGGGCTTGCGGGCCAGGCGTTCGGCGCGCGAGACCAGCAGTTCCCAGGAGAACGGGCGGGGCGGACCCCAGCGGCCGCCGCCTGCGGCGAAGGCCATGCCCGGGTGCACCAGGCCGGCGGCCAGCGATGCCAGGGCGCCGCCGGCCTGGCGGCGCGTGAACTTGGGAGCAGAGGAGGTCATGGTCGTGCAAGCGGGCGACAGGACGTCCGCGTCAGGGGTTGGAGGCGCTCGCCTTCGGCGCCGACGCCGCCGGCGCTTCGCGCCAGCCGATGATCGCCAGTTGCCCGGGGCGCACCTGCCCGCCGAGGATCTGCGTGCGATGGCCGTCACTCGGGCCGGCGACGATCTCCACGCTGCGCGCCGTGCCGTCGCGGTCGAGCAGGCAGATGCTGCTCCCCGCTGCTGGCGCCGAACAATGCGGAGCGAAGGCAAGCGCAGCGTTGGGCACCAGCAGCACGTGGCGCCTGAGCGGCAGGGTCATCTTGACCGTCGCCGCCGCGGCGGGGGGAAGTCGCGGGTCGGGTGCCAGCGCGAACACCGCCTCGCGCTGTCCCGTGGCGCTGGTCTGCACACGCAGCAGCGTGGCCGGGCGCTCCATGCCGCCGCTGCCGGCCACCAGCACCTGCGCCGGCATGCCCGCCGGCAGCGGTCCGACATCGGCGTCCAGCGGCACCACCACGTGGGCCGGCGCGCCGAGCGGCGCGAGCTCCAGCAGCGGCTGTCCGGCATGGACCTGGCTTCCCGGGGCCACCAGGCGTTGCACGACCACGCCGGCACTGGGGGCGCGCGGCAGCGCGGCCTGCAGGTCGGCGATCTCGTCGTCCAGGCGCCGGCGGGCGGCGCCCACCAGGATGCGGCGGCGTCGCAGTTCGATGGCGGCGGAGGTGAGCGCGGCGCGCGCCGCCTGCATCTCGTTCAGCGATGGAACGCGCTGGTCCGACTCGCGCCAGACCTTGTCGTAGCGCTGCAGGCGCTTCGCCGCCAGCCCATGGTCGACCCACGCGCGTGCCAGCTGTTCACGCGCTGCGGCCAGCGCGGAGCGGTCCGCCGCGATGGCCTGCGCGAAGCCGCTGGTGTCCACCACCGCCAGTGCCTGTCCCGGTGCCACCGTATCCCCCGGCGCCTGTGGCAGCGCGAGCAGCAGCGCGTCGCGCGGCGCGCGCACGGTGGTCTCGCCGGCCAGGCGTGCGCGCCCGGCCAGGGTCAGCTGCGGGCGCAGGTCCGCGCGCACCACCGGCGCCATGTAATAGGGCGTGGTATTGCCTTCCAGGAATCGCAACAGCAGCGTGGCCGCCACGGCCAGGGCCAGCAGCAGCAGCCCGATGCTCACCCAGCGTCGCACGCGGCTGCGCGGGCGCGCGCCCAGCAGTGCGTCGACCTGGGACGGCTCGACGGGTTCAGCCATCGCAGGCTCCGTGCTGCGCGCTCGCAGCACCGCGTTGCGCCTCGCCGTGCAGCAGGCGCAAGGCATGGTCGGTCCACGCGTCGACTGCGGCGCGGGCCTGCCGCGTCGCTTCGGCCACGCTCGCCTCGCGTGCATGCACCACGGCGGTCTGCGCCACGTACAGGGTCGCGAAATCCCCGGTGCCGAGCTGGTAGGCGGCGCGCGCGTCCCTGGCCGTGCGTTCGGCATCGCGTTCCACGCCGGCGAGCCCGGCCGGGTCGACCACCGCGGCGTGGCATGGTGCCGGTGCCGCGGGCCAGGCGAGGCGGGGCACCCGGGCGCCGTCGTCCAGCATCAGCTCCAGCCGCGCGCTGGCCAGCCCGGTGCGCCGCGCCAGCGCCGCCGTCGCCTCGGCAAGCCGGGTGCGCGTCGTGCCGAGGGCGCTGGCGTTGACGCCGACCAGTGTGGCCGCCAGCCCGTTGTCGACTCCCGACACCAGCCCCGCCTCGTGGCGCCAGCGAGCCAGGTCGGCGTCGTCGTGGAACTGGTCCTGGAAGGCCTGGCGCAACGCCAGTCTCGACTGCAGGCTTCGTACATCGACGTAGGCGCGGGCGATGCGGGCGGCCTTGCGCAGCCGGGACTCCTGCAGTCGCAGCGCCAGCGCGTCGGTCGGCTGCGGCGCCTCGTGCAGCGTACGAGCCACCCATTGCACGACGCGATATTGCCACTGACGAGTCCGGGCCTGCTGTGCGGCGAGCGCCTGGGCTTCGCGGCGCAGGCGCGCATCGGCTGCCAGCCCGTCGTCGATCAGGCGGGCCAGCAGGGGGTCGCCGGCCTTGTCCCACCATGACAGGGTCGGGCTGACGTCGACATGCGCGGGAGTCTCGGAAGCTCGTGGGCCACCGGCGCCTTGCAGTGGGGCGCATGCGCCCAACGTGCACAGCACAAGCAGCCCGATCCAAAGGGCCTGGAATGTTCGGATCAAGGGGCTTTGATGTTCGCTACGGGAAGCAGGAATAGCTGCTGAGCTTCCCGGATTGTAAGAAGTGTCCTGCTGGCGTTGCAGACTGGCGACTGCGCGCCTCGTCAAGCCTCGCTGGCCAGCCCCTCATGGTAGGCCGGTGGCATGACGCGGCAAGTCCCGGCTGCGACCCGACCACGGCCCGGCCTGCATGGCATGCCTGGATGGCATGCGGGCCGCTGCCGACCACGCCCGTCGAGATGAACCCGGGATCCGGTGCGCGTTCGACGTGCCTGTGAATTGCGCTGCGCAGCGCGCGAATGCCCCACGCGCATCTGTGGGCATTCGCGAAGCCCGGAAACTTTCGTCGCGATGCGGGCTCCAAGAGGCAAGTTCGACGCGCAGCCATGCCGGCGCCGGGCGCCATCGAGGTTTGCAACCAGGGGGTTCTGCACATGCCGAGCGGGCTGATGGGGTGGTGGGAACTGGAACGCGACGCGTTCCGAAGGCGCATCGCGAACAAGATGGCCTCGATGCGCAACTGGCGTGTCGGCGTGCTGTACGGGGCCACGTCGGTGGAGGACGGAACCTATCTGCGCCACAAGCCGAGCAGCCAGCTTTCGGTCATGGACATCACCCGAAGCTTCGGCAACATCGGCATATCCAGCGAGTGGGTCGACCCCACCGCGCCCGATTTCATCGCCTCGCTCGAAGGGCTCGATGCCGCCTTTCTCAATACGCACGGCCCCTTCGGCGAGGATGGCAATCTGCAGGGCCTGCTCGCCTATCTTGGCATTCCCTACACCGGAAGCGGCGTGGCTCCCAGCGGCGTCGCGGCGGACAAGCGCCTGATGAAGCTCATGCTGCATGGCGCGCGGGTGCGGACCCTGCCGAGCCAGCGCGTCAAGCCCGAGTGGGGCGTGCCCGATCGGCTCCCGTCGTTCCCCTTCATGCTCAAGGCCTGTCTCGGGGGCAGCAGCATCGGCCTGAGCCTGGTGAGCAGCCGCTCGGAGTTTGCCCGGGCGCTGGCGGAGCACGCCGGGCAGGGTTTCAGGGACTTCATCATCGAGCCCTTCGTCGAGGGCGTCGCCGTGACGGTTCCGGTGCTGTACTTCGGCGGCAGCGCGGTGATGATGCCGCCGCTGGCGTGCAAACCCGCGGCGGTGTACTACGACGGCCCGTCGAAACTGGGCTGCGCGCGCGGGCCGTCGGTGGAATTCCAGCCGATCGTCGATCGGTCCCACCCATGGGTCGGTCCGATCCACGAGGCCATGCATGCGATCTGCTCCGCTCTGGATTTCGACGGAGCGATCCGAGCGGATTTCCTGGTCGAGCAGGCGAGCGGTGAACCCATTTTTCTCGAGATCAACACGATTCCCGGCGTGCAGAAGAACAGCAACCTGATGCTTTCGGCGCATGCCCTGGGGATCGAGGACGAGGAAATCCTGGCCGCCATCCTGGCCAGCGCGGACAACGCGGAAAAGCTGGTGCCATGGCGCCATGTGGTGCACGAGCCTGCCGCTTGCGACGGGAAGGCCGAGCTGCCGATCCTTCCCGGCATGGAGTTGCGGGATCGACTCGCCGGTGCCACGCATTTGCGCGGTGGGCTGCGCTGACGCGATCCCGACCCACGAGGTCTCGAACCAGGCCGGCGTCGGGGCGGCGGCGTCGGGGTGTCGCTGGTGGCGCAGTCCGTGGCGCGATGGACCGCGCGATGGACCGCGCGATGCATGCGCGATGCGTGATTCCCCCAGCCCCTTCCCTTGCTTCGCCCTGGTTCGACGACCGTTCGAGTGCGGTGGTCTTGGAGTGTTCGATTCGATGCAGCGTCTCCTGATGCGGTTTCTGCCTTGCGGCAAGGCGAGCAAGCCCGGCGGCCGGGGAGTCCAGGGCCTTTGCTGGGCGGTGCAGGGTTCCAGTACCGCGTCGATGCTCGGCCTGCTCGCCCTGGCGGTGTGGGTGGACCAGGCGACCGGGCGGGTCGCGCTGTCCTCGCTGGTCTTCGCCGGCCAGTGGCTCGTGACCCTGCTGTGGCCTCGGGGCATCGCCTGGCTGACCGAGGGGCGCTCGCCGACCCGCGTCGCCAGTCTGTCCGAGATGGCCAGCGTGGGGGTTTTCGCGCTTTGCGCGATCGCGGTCTGGCACTCGAACGTGGCCCTCGCGGTCTGCCTCGCGAGCCTGAGGGGCTTCACCGACGCGCTGACCCGCGCCGCGGCGTCGGTGGCCGCCAGAACCATCTGCCCCTGCGGCGAACTCGCGGACCAGGCCATCGCGTCTCTGGAGTTCCGGCGCATCGTGGGAACCGCCACCGCCGGGGTGGTGTTTTCGCTGATCGGCGCGAGCGCAGGCCCCGTGGCCTTGCTGGCGTGGAGCGCGGGCGTGTTCGGCATCACGGCCATCGGGTTGCGACATGTCAAGGTGCCGCGGTCCGCCGCCCACCTGAACCCTCCCGGGGCCCCCGGCACCCTGCCGGCCGTGCACGCGCGACATGCGCGACATGCCAGGAGCCGGCGCGCAGCGTACTGGCTGGGCATGCTCGGTGTGATCACTGCCTTCCAGGGTCTGCACAATGCCATTCGGGTCGCCTATCCGATGAGCTACCTCGGCCAGGGGGTTGCCGGGGTCGGGGTGGTCAGCGCGCTGGCAACCGTGGGGGTGTTGCTCGGTGCCTGGCTGTCCAGCGGCTTTGTTCGCCTGGGGCGTTCGTGCCAGCGGCCCTGGCTGTGGCTCACCGGTGCAACCGTGTCGGCGCTGGCGCTGGCCTTCCTGATTCGGGAGCCGCGAATCAGCTACCTGAGCTATTTCGCCTTCATGGTGGCCTTCGAGCTGGCGTTCATGAGATTCAACCTGGAATGGGTGGCTGCCATGGATCCCGCACGCATGGGGTCGGAGTTCAGCCGGCGCGCCTTCCTGCTGGCGGCCGCCGGCCTGGCCGGCCTCGCCGTTCCGTCGGCATTGCTCTACGTGCTCGACGTGCGTCTGGCGGTGGCCCTGTCCGTGGCGGCATTTCTCATGGTCGCGGTATCGATCCATGGTGTTCACACAGCGAGGGGAGACGGGACATGAGGGCTGGATACAACCATGCAACGGTGGCCGTCGTGGATGCATTCTCGAGCGGTGCGTATTTCCCGCCCGCCTTGCGCTGCCGGGGCATCGACGTGGTTCATGTGAGGACCGCCTGCGAGCCCGCGCCAGGAATGGCCTGCGCGGAGCAGGGCGATTTCATCGACTGCATCGATGCACGCGAAGGCCTCGCCGGCGTGGTGCGGCGCCTGAAGGGCCTGCGCGTGTCCCATGTGCTGGCCGGAGCGGAAACCGGCAGTTCCCTGGCCGACGAACTGGCGCTGGCCCTCGGTGTCGCGACCGCCAATGCGGCTGCGTGGCCTGGCGCAAGGCAGGACAAGCGTGCGATGCATCGATGCCTGGATGCGGCGGGTGTTCCGATTCCCTGGCAGATCCACTTCGACGAGCGTGCTGAGCAGGTATGGAGCACGCCGGGGCCCGTGCCGCCGAGGCTGGTCGTGAAGCCCGCGGCCAGTGCCGGGTCGGATCACGTGATGGTGTGCGATGACGCCGAAGCCGTGCGTCGGGCGGTGGCCTCGATCGTCGCGAACCGGAACGTGTTCGGTGTGGCGAACTGCGGCGTGGTCGTGCAAGGCTTCCTTGCCGGCGATGAATATGCCGTCAATACCGTCTCCGTCGCTGGACAGCACCATTTCCGGGAAATCTGGAAATCCGTGAAAAGCCGGGTCCAGGGCGATGCGAACGGGCGCGTGATCTATGACCGCCAGATCCTGGAGGATGCGTCCGCCGAGCCGATGGCGCCGATCCGCGACTACGTCGCCCGGGTGCTGGATGCGCTGGGTGTGCGCTGGGGGGCCTCGCACACGGAAATCATCATGACCGCGCAGGGACCACGAATCCTGGAGACGGCCACCCGCCCGGCGGGTGGCATGGATCCCTGTCTCAGCCTGAGGGTGTTCGGCCGCTCCTACATCGACGAGGTCGTGGATGCCTATCTGATTCCCGAATGGGCACGCGCGCGGCCCAGCGCCGAACCCCTGAAGCTGCAGGCGATGGGGGTCAGTCTGATTTCCGGAGTCGAAGGCCGGCTGTTGCGAGATATCGACCTCGAGCCGATCCGCAGCCTGGCCTCCTACCATGGACACAGGATGGCGCTTCGAAAAGGCGATCGCCTGCTGCCCACGGTCGACCTGGGGTCCAAGCCCGGCGGGGTCTATCTTTGCCATGTCAGCCGCGAGCAGCTCGAAGCCGATGCGCTGGCCATCCGCGCTTGGGAGCGCGAAGAATTCGCGCGCTGCATTCAGGCGCATTGAGCCATGTCGGTGCACCATGACGTGATGCGCTTCGCCCAGCGCTTCGGTCATCAGGAATGGCCGCATGGGCTCAGCATCCAGGGGCGCGACGCCGGGTTCTGGGCCGAGCGCGGTTGCGGTGTCGCCTGCCTGCGCATGATCGTGCGCTTCTTCACCGGGCGTGACGAGGCGTATGCGGGACTGCTGGCGGAAGGAGTGACGCAAGGCGCCTACGGCGACAAGGGCTGGATTCACGCGGGGCTCGCGGAGATGGCGCAACGCCGTGGACTCCTGGCCCGCGCCTGCGCCATCGACGGGCCGGACGAGTTGCGCGCGGCCTTGCTGCAGGGACCGGTCATTGCGTCGGTGACCCTGGGCTTTCCCGAGGATGGGCGCCGGGGCGGGCATCTGGTCGTGGCCTGCGGCTTCGACGCCGCGGAGCCTCGCTGCATCCATGTGCGCGATCCGGCGCGGTGGGGGGAGTCGAATGCGTCGGTCGGCGAGTCCCGGTTCCTGGCCAGTTTCAGCGGGAGGGTGATCCGCTTCGCGGCTCCGGGCGCCGCGAGCCCCTGGCGCTGTCTCGAAGATTCAGCGCCGCGGGCTTGATCGGGCCAGCGGCAGGCGCATCCAGAATCTCGTATGCCCTGCGGCGGACATCGCGCCCACGCTCCCGCCGTGGGCTTCGACGATCGACTTCACGATGGCCAGCCCCAGTCCGGCCCCTTCGCCGTTGCGCTGGCGCGAAGGGTCGACGCGGTAGAAACGCTCGAACAGGTGGGGCAGGTGCTCGGCCGGGATGTCCACCCCCGGGTTCTCGACACGCACTTCCAGCCAGCCGGCGGGATCGATGCCGAAGCGCACGCTGACCGTGGCTCCAGCCTTGCTGTGGCGAATCGCATTCGACAAAAGATTCGAAAGTGCCCGTCGCAGCATCGCGCGGTCGCCGCGAATTCGCGGGGCTTCGCCGAAGGTCTCCAGCCCGACTCCGCGTTCCTCCGCCCAGGCCTCGAAGTACTCGAATAGTTCGCCGACCTCGGGGACCAGGTCCACTTCGGCCTGCGCGGGCCGGATCAACTGGTGCTCGGCCTGTGCCAGGAACAGCATGTCACCGATCATCGCGCTCATGCGCTCGTACTCCTCGAGGTTGGAGTAGAGGATTTCCCGGTAGTCGTCGGCACTGCGCGCGCGCGACAGCGCGACCTGGGTCTGGGTGCGCAGGTTGGTGACGGGGGTGCGAAGTTCGTGCGCGATGTCGGCGGAGAAATTCGACAGGCGTTCGAAGCTCTGTCCGATGCGTTCGAGCATCGCGTTGAAGGAAACGACCAGCCCGGCCAGTTCCACCGGCACCTTGTCCGGGTCGAGGCGCACGTCCAGGTGTTCCGAGCTGACCTCGCGCATGCGCGCGCCGATGCGTCGGATCGGCGCATGCCCCTGGCGCACCGCCAGCCACGCCACCAGCACGCTGAAGGCGCTGGCGCCCAGCGTCCCGAGCCACAGCGCGCGCCGCAGCGCGGCGAGGAAGCGCAGGTGGTAGTCGATGGCGGTGGCCAGGATCACGGTGTCGCGGTCCATGCGCAGCACCGCGCCTCGGTAGCTGCGCCCGCTGGCGGTCCAGATGCGCAGCGCGCGGGCGTCCAGCTGCGCCACGGCCGGGTCGGCACGCGCGCGCGCGGCGAGCCCCGGCGGCGTCGCGTCGAACAGCACGCGGCCATGCGCATCCTCGACCCGGAAGTACACCTCGTGGTGGTCGGCGATGGTCTCGGCGAAACGCTGTTGCAGCGCCTCGCTGCCGGCGCCGGCAGCCGCGTCGTCGAGGGCCACGCGCAGGGTCTGCGCCACCGGACGAAGCTGCCCGAGGTCCTGGCCCGCGAAATGCTCCTCGATCGACACTTCCACCGCCCACGCGGCGACCAGGAAGATCAGCGTGGTGGCGAGGCCGACCCACGCCGTCACGCGCAGCGCCAGCGACGCCGGGCGGCGCGCGCGGCGCCCGATGCGGGCCGCGCCCGGCTCAAGTGTCGGCATCGGGCAGGTCGAGGGTGTAGCCCATGCCACGCACGGTGTGGATCAGCTTGGGCGAGAAGGCGTCGTCCACCTTGGCGCGCAGGCGCCGGATGGCCACGTCGATCACATTGGTGTCGCTGTCGAAATTCATGTCCCACACCTGCGACGCGATCAGCGAGCGCGGCAGCACCTCGCCCTGGCGCCGCACCAGCAGCTCGAGCAGCGCGAACTCCTTGTTGCTCAGGTTGATGCGCGTGCCGCCACGGCTGGCGCGCCGCCGAGGCAGGTCGAGAACCAGGTCGGCCACCTGCAGCTTGTCGGCCTGCGCCGGGTTGCGGCCGCGGCGCAGCAGCGTGCGAACGCGCGCCAGCAACTCGGTGAAGGCGAAGGGCTTGACCAGGTAGTCGTCGGCGCCGAGCTCCAGCCCCTTGACGCGGTCCTCGACGCTGTCGCGCGCGGTCAGGAACAGCACCGGAACGTCGCGCCCGGCGTCGCGCAGCGCACGCAGGATGCGCCAGCCGTCGACGTCGGGAAGCATCACGTCGAGCACGATCAGCTCGTGGTCGCCGGTCATCGCCAGGTGGTGCCCGTCCAGGCCGTTGCGAGCGAGATCGACGATGAAGCCAGCCTCGCTCAGCCCCTGGCGCAGGTAGTCGGCCGTCTTGGCCTCGTCTTCGACCACGAGCAATTTCATCGATGTACCGTCCTTGCCCACACTCCACTGCGCAGGCCCGAGATGACGTCAATGTAATCGACGGGTCATCCGGGGGACAGGCTTCGGATCCTAATCTGGGTATCAGGCATCCCGGAAGCAGCGCGCGATGCGCCTGGCAAGGCGCGCGAGCTTAAGGCATGTCAACGACATGCCGGCGGAGCGGCGCTACCGTTGGATGCGAACCGACCGAAAGGAGAACGACATGATGTGGTACGGACACCCTGGCGGATGGGGGTGGGGCTACGGAATGATGGGCGGTTTCGGCTGGGTCTTCATGCTGCTGCTGGTCGTCGTCGTCGTGGCACTCGTGGCGGGGCTGCTGCGCGACGTGTTCGTCGGCATGCTCGGGCATCACGCCAAGCCGAGGGCCTCCGGCTCCTCGGCGCGGGCCATCCTCGACGAGCGATATGCGCGGGGCGAGATCGACGCCGACGAGTACAAGCGCCGGCGCGCCGACCTGGACCTGCATTGAATCCGATTGCCTGTTCGCAAAGGAGCGAATCATGTTCAAGTGGAACAAGCGTCTGGCGCTCGGCCTGGTGGCCGCGCCCGTGATGATCCTCGGCGCGGCCGCGCTTCCTGCGCTGGCTGCCGGCACGGCCAGCGCTCCAGCGGCCGCCACCCAGTCCGACGCCTACGGCCCGGGCTACGGCTATGGCATGGGCCCGGGAATGATGGGCGGCTACGGGCCGGGCTATGCGGGCGGGGCCTGGCAGCGTGGACCGGCAGGTACGCACCCGCGCCCCTGGGCACATGGCGGCTACGGCGGCTACGGCCCCGGCATGATGGGAGGCTACGGCGGCTATGGCGGCTACGGCCCCGGGATGATGCGAGGCTATGGAGCTTATGGCGGATTCGGCCCGGGCATGATGGCGGGCTACGGCGGCTTCGGTCCGGGGATGATGGGGGGCTACGGCGGCTTCGGGCCCGGCATGATGGGAGCCTACGGCGGCTATGGCATGGGCCCCTGGATGATGGGCGGCTTCGGCGCCTACGGCGGGTGGGGCGTGAATCCCCGGCTCAGTGACGCGCAGTGGACCAAGGTCGCGGGCATCGAGAAGGCCTTGTTCGACAAGCAGTGGCCGCTGATGCAGTCGATGCACAAGCTCATGTTCGACTCCTGGGGGCAGACCACCGGCGGCAAGCTCGATGTCGACGCCATCATGAAGCGTGCCACGGCGCTGTCGACCCTGCGGCTGCAGATGCTGCGCAACCGCCTCGAGGCGGCCGGGCAGATCGACGCGGTGCTGACTCCGCAGCAGCGCGAAAGCCTCGGCGAGTGAGCTTGGGCCGACCGCGGCGCGACATCCGGGAAGTCTCCGTGGGCATGACCGGCAGATGACCAAACCGTCATCTGCCGGTCATGCTCCGGCAAGTATGGCGTTTCTAGCATGCGTTGCTCGGGGTGGACAGCATCCACGCCACAACGGTCCGCGCGGTATGAACCAGCCGCGCGGCGAATTCCTTCAAGAATTGAGGAATCCATGCGACGTTCATACGCAGATGCGCTCCGTGGTGCCGGAATCGCCCGGCGCCGCTTTGTCCAGGGCCTGGCCGCCGGCGGCGTGCTGCTCGGCCTGCCCACGCTGGCCGCGCAGGCGCAGGGCCGCGCCGCGACCACGCATACGGGCAGTGCCCCGGAGCTTCGCGGAACCGAATTCGACCTGGTGATCGCCGAGACTCCGGTGAACTTCACCGGCCACGCGCGCATGGCCACCACCGTCAACGGTTCGCTGCCGGGACCCACGCTGCGCTGGCGCGAAGGAGACACGGTGACCATTCGCGTCACCAACCGCATGTCGCGCATGACGGCGATTCATTGGCATGGCATGCTCGTGCCCTACCAGATGGATGGGGTCCCGGGCTTGAGCTTCGCCGGCATCGCGCCCGGGCAGACCTTCGTCTATCGCTTCCAGGTGCGTCAGTCGGGAACCTTCTGGTACCACTCGCACGCCGGCATGCAGGAGCAGACCGGGCTTTACGGCGCGATCGTCATCGATCCCGCGCACGGGCACGCCGTGCAGGCGGACAGTGACCACGTGGTGCTGCTGTCGGACTGGATGGACGAGGATCCCATGCGCGTGCTGGCCAAGCTCAAGGTCGATAGCGGCTTCGACAACTACCACGAGCCCACGGCGGTGGACTTCTTCGAGGACGTCAAGCGCAACGGCCTGCGCGCCGCGCTGGACAAGCGCGCCATGTGGCAGCGCATGCGCATGAGCTGGGGAGACCTGGCGGACATCTCGGGTGCCACGCTGACGTATCTTGCCAACGGCGCCACGCCGGCCGGCAACTGGACGGCTCAGGTCAAGCCCGGCAAGGTCTCGCGCCTGCGCTTCATCAACGGCGCCGGCGACACCTTCTACGACGTGCGCATTCCCGGCCTGAAGCTCACCGTGGTGTCGACCG
>JAJZTW010000116.1 GCA_021847345.1 Pseudomonadota bacterium | reverse complement strand
CGTCGCTCGAACGCGCGGTGGCGAAGCGCGGTCTCACCGACAACGTGCGCTTCGTCGGCTACCTCGAACGCAGGACCGAACTGCCGGCCTGCTACTGCGCGGCGGATGTCTTCGTGTTCGCGTCCAAAACCGAAACCCAGGGCCTGGTGCTGCTGGAAGCGATGGCGCTCGGCGTGCCGGTGGTCGGCCTGGCCGAAATGGGCACGAAGGACGTGCTGCAGGAAGGGCAGGGCTGCCGCATCGCGCCCGACGACGTCGCCGGCTTCGCCCGGACGCTGGTGCCGCTGCTGTCCGACCGCGCGGCGGCGCAGGCGCTCGGCGCGGCCGGCAAGGCCTACGCGGCGAACTGGAGCGAGGCGCGCATGGGCGAAGCCGTCCTTGCGCTCTACCAGAGCCTGCACCCGGAAGCGGCATCCCGACCGAGGCTGCGCGCGGCATAATCGCGGGGTGAATCCCGCACCCTACGTCGGGCGCTTTGCGCCATCTCCCACCGGTCCCCTGCACTTCGGCTCGCTGGTCGCCGCGGTGGCGAGTTTTCTCGACGCCCGCGCGGCGGACGGGCACTGGCTTTTACGCATGGAAGACCTCGACCGGCCGCGCTGCGAGCCCGGCGCGGCCGACACCATCCTGCGCCAGCTGGAGGCCTACGGCCTGCACTGGGACGGCGCCGTGCTCCAGCAGTCGCAACGCGACGACGCCTACGCCGCGGCACTCGACGCGCTGAAAGCGCGCGGCGCGGCCTACCCGTGCGCCTGCACGCGCAGCCAGCTGGCCCAGGCGCCGCGCAACCACGAGGGCGAGATCGTCTATCCCGGCACCTGCCGCAACGGCCTGCCGGCGGGCACGATCGCCCGCGCCTGGCGGGTGCGCGTGCCGGATGCGGGCACCCGCTTCCACGATCGCATCCACGGCGACCTGGCGCAGAACCTGGCGCACGACGTCGGCGACTTCATCGTCAAGCGCGCCGACGGCCTGTTCGCCTACCAGCTGGCGGTGGTGGTCGACGACGCCTTCCAGGGCGTCACCCACGTCGTGCGCGGCGCCGACCTGCTGTGGAACACCCCGCGCCAGATTGTCCTGCAAGGCCTGCTCGGCCTGCCCACGCCGGTGTACGCCCACGTGCCGCTCATCACCAACGCCGCCGGGCAGAAGCTGTCCAAGCAGACCCTCGCCCCGGCCCTGCCCGAGACCGGGCGGGGCACCGTGCTGGCGCTGGCGCTCGCCGTGCTCGGCCATCCGCCGCCGCCCGACCTGGATGCGGCCGGGCCGGCGCAGCTGCTGGCGTGGGCGAGTGCGCACTGGCGCATCGAAAGCGTGCCGCTGCGTCCCGCCATTGCCAACACCGGTCCCTGACCGGACAATCCGCTCACCGCTCACCGTTTACCAACATGGCGTAGACCAGTCCTTTAACGGCATGGCGTTTCCTTCGGACAATCCGCTCACCGCTCACCGTTTACCAACATGGCCCCACTTCCACCCGCCGTCGAACAGGTTCTGCGCGTCCACGCGTCCTTCGTCCACACCGTCGTGAACGCGCTGCGCGACCGCGGCCAGCTGCCCGACCTGGTGAAGCAGCTCGACGCCGCCGAGCAGGCCGGCTGGGCGCGGCTGGTCGGCGCGCTGCGCCATGTGATCAACGGGCGCCGCGATCCCTCGATCAAGCTGGGGCTGGACGAGGAGGACAGCATCCTGCTCGACGCCATCCTGCGCGGCCTCGACAACCCGGCGACGCTGCCGGCGCTGGACGCCCAGCCGGACGGCAGCGTCGCCGCCCCCGGCCTGGCCGCGCTGATCGACGCCTCGGCGCGCGGCGACGCCCAGGCGATGTCGGTGCTCGCCAACATGGCCGAACAGATGATGAAGGCGGGCGGCGACATGGCGCTCTTGGGCGGCCGCATGCGCCGGCTCGTCAACGGCGAGCGCGACACCGACCAGCTCGTCGCCGGCATGGGGCCGCTGGGGCGCGAACTGCTGATCAGCCTGCTCGACGAACTGGCCAGGCTGCGGCCGCAGTGAATCCCGCGCAAACCGGACATCGCCGCTTTCCTGCTGGCCGGACGCTTTGACAGCGCGTGCTGCAATCAGCTAAAATGCGCGCCTTTTCGGCGGTCGCCAGCCGAGGAAGCAGTCCCCAAGGTGATGTAGCTCAGTCGGTTAGAGCATCGGATTCATAATCCGGGGGTCGGTGGTTCAAGTCCACTCATCACCACCACATTCCATTTCGTTGCCGCGTTAACCGATGCAGCGGCGAAATCCCTGCCCCCAGTCTATTCACTGTCACGGCATGAAAAAAATCTACATCAAAACCTTCGGCTGTCAGATGAACGAGTACGACTCGGACAAGATGGCCGACGTGCTCAATGCCGCCGAAGGCCTGACCCCGACCGACACGCCGGAAGACGCGGACGTCATCCTCTTCAACACCTGCTCGGTGCGCGAGAAGGCGCAGGAGAAGGTGTTCCACGACCTCGGCCGGGTGCGCCACCTGAAGCAGGCGAACCCCAACCTCATCATCGGCGTCGGCGGCTGCGTGGCATCGCAGGAAGGCGCCGCCATCGTCGCCCGCGCGCCCTTCGTCGACGTCGTGTTCGGCCCGCAGACCCTGCACCGCCTGCCCGACCTCATCGCCAGGAAGCGCGAGACCGGCCGTGCCCAGGTCGACATCAGCTTTCCCGAAATCGAGAAGTTCGACCACCTGCCGCCGGCGCGCATCGAAGGCGCGTCGGCCTTCGTCTCGATCATGGAAG
>JAJZTW010000014.1 GCA_021847345.1 Pseudomonadota bacterium | reverse complement strand
CGCTCGTCGACGTTCAGACCCCATGCCGCCATGCGCCAGGTGCCGGCGACGATGGGAGACAGCTGCGCGCCGGTGCTGGACAGGGTGACGAGCCTGGCTGGGTCGACGCTGGTTTCGAGCATGTTCTGTGTCATGCGGATTCAAGGGAAAAAGGAAGGAACTGCCAGGACCGGGCTGCGCCCGGGGGGTTGGTGCAAAGCCGGACGCTGGCCGCGATCCGGATGCTGCGCGGGCGGCCAGCCGGCGCTGCGACCCCTACATGCCCATCATCGCGTTTCTGCACCAACCCGCCCGCCGGGGTATTGCAACAGCCTGCCAACTCAGGCCGACTGCCGAATGATGAGGCTTGTGGGCAGCGTGCGGTTCTGCGCTCGTCCGCCGCCGATGATCTCCAGAAGCGCCGAGACCAGTTCCACGCCGGCCAACGCAATCTGCTGGCTGACCGTGGTGAGCGGCGGATTGAACGAAGCCGCGAAAGGAACATCGTCGTAGCCGACGACCGCGACGTCCTCGGGCACGCGCACGCCGGTTGCTCCAAGCGACTGGATGGCGATCATGGCCAGCAAGTCACTGGCCGCACAAATGGCGTCCAGGCGCGGCCGCGTACTCAAGTAGGAGTCGATGGCGGTCTTGGCCAGCTCCGCGGCGAACGGCACATTGATCTGAAGCCGCTTGAGCACCTTGCGCCCGGCTTCGGCGTGTGCCCGAAGGTATCCCTGGTATCGCAAGCCGACCTCGGGCAGCCTGAGGTCGCCGAAGAACGCCACATGCCTGGCCCCGCGCTCGAGCAGGTGCCTTGCAGCCAGGTAGCCACCGAGTTCGTTTTCACTACCCACGGTGGCGTAAGCCTGCTTGCGCAATTGACCACCCCAGACGACCAGTGGCACCCCGCGCTTGGCCAGATGGTTCAGTTGCGCGTGTTGATGCCATTGCCCGACCAGGATCACTCCGCTTGCGCGCCCTGATTCCACGGCCGAGGCCACCTGGTCGATCTCCGAGGCATCCACGCGCGACACCAGCATCTCGAACCCACGGTCCGTGAGCGCGTCGGCCACGCTCCCGAGCATGCTGAGAAAAAATGGATCGGAGACGGCTTGGCGTACCGTGGACTCATAGGGAATGACGAACCCGATGGTCTGGTTTGTGCCCTGCCGAAGGTTCTTGGCCCCTACGTTGACCGTGTAGTTGAGCCTGCGTGCGATTTCGCGAATGCGTTGGCGCGTGTCTTCATTGATGGCCGGGTGCCCGCTGAGAGCACGGGATACGGTTGCGCGAGACACGCCAGCCATGCGCGCCACGTCTTCCATTTGCGGTCGACGGGTCCGCGAGGTTCCATCGGTGTCCAGGCTCAACGCAACCTCCGAAGCGTCCAGGCGCCTGCCTCGACTGCCGATCGATGCCAAAAGTCGGAGCACTTGCAGGCGGGTGTCATTTCACGCTGGAGCTGACGACAGGTACGAATCGCTCGCGATGTGGCTCGGAAACCAGACGCATGGATAGGGACGCACAGAGCAAAAGCATACCGGCAAAGAGGATCGCGTTCTCCGAGTTCCCTCTCAGCAGACTGCCATACAGCAGCGGCATGGTCAGGATCTCGATGATCATCGGAATGACGATGAACGTGTTGAAGATTCCCATGTATACGCCGACCCGATCAGCGGGCACCGCGCGTGCCAGGATCACATAGGGATTGCCCATCATGCTTGCCCAGGTCATGCCCACACCAATCATGGGAAGCAGCAGCAGCCACTCGCTCTTGAGATGCGGGATCGCCAGCATGCCCAGACCGCCGCAGGCCAGCGCGATCGCATGCATGGTGCGTGCGCCGAAGCGGCGCGTCAGAGGAATGGTGAGAAACGCCGCGGCGAAGGCCACCGCGTTGTAGAAGCCTCCGATCTGTCCATTGAGCAGCACGGCGTTGCGAAAGGCTTCGGTTCCCTGGGCCGTGGTGCCATACAACGATTGCGAAAGGCACAGCACGATGTATTGCCAGTAGCAAAACATCGCGTACCACTGGAACAGGCTCATGAGCGCCATCTGACGCATCGGCCGGGGCATTTCGCGCACAGCATCGACCACCTCGCGCAGCACTGTGCGCCATCCTGGCGCCACATGCGCGGGCGCAAACGACGGTTGCTCGCGCGTGGTCAGCACGGTCCAGAGGATCGAAACCAAGGAGAACCCCGCGCCGATGAAAAACGCCGCCTGCGTGATCTCCGGCACATGATTGCCGCCAATCGCATCGCCCCTCATTCCCAGCCAGACGAGCAACGAGGGAGTGAGGTAGGCAAGGGTCTGGCCCAGGCCCGTGAAGGCGCTCTGCACGAGAAAGCCCGTGGCATACTGATTCTCTTGCATCAAGTCGCCGACAAAGGCACGGTAGGGCTCCATGGTCACGTTATTGGCCGCATCCAGGATCCAGAGCAGGCCGGCGGCCATCCACAGCGTCGCGCTCATCGGCATGGCGAGCAGGCTGACGCTGCAAACCAGGGCGCCGGCGAGGAAGAAGGGTGTGCGCCGCCCGAGCCTGGACGAAGTGCGATCGCTGATGCTTCCGATGATCGGCTGGAGCACAAGGCCCGTTACCGGGCCGGCCAGCCAGAGAAGCGGCAGTGTCGCTGCGTGCGCTCCGAGGTATTTGTAGATCGGGCTCATATTGCTTTGCTGCAGCCCGAAGCTGAACTGAATGCCGAAAAAGCCGACATTCATGTTGATGATCTGCCAAAGAGTCAAACGTCGCTTCATGACCGGCTCTCGGCCTCGGGGGGTTGCGCGAAAGCCTCGCGCCAGGCGTCGTAGAACTCCGGCGCTTGCGGCACGGCACCACGAATGCCGCAGATGGCCGATGCGAAACGACCGGCCCGGCGCATCGTTGCCTGCAGCGGCCAGCCACGCGCACGTCCCAGCAGCATGACGGCGAAATAGGCGTCGCCGGCGCCCACCGTGTCGATGACCTCGGACTGGGCATGCGCATCCACGTGCAACGCGGTCTGTGCGCCGCGACAAAGGCAGCGACTTCCTCGCGCGCCGCAGGTCCAATGGATGCGCTGCAACTGCGGCAAATCGAAGGCGCGCGCCAGTGCATCGAGCATGGCCGCCTGGGCCTCCATGTCAGGCGGCTCGTCGGCCAGCGCCAGCAACAGCCGCAACTCCTCCTCGCTGAGCTTGAGGTCCACGGCGCCCTGCAACAACGCAGCCATCTCGGCGCGATCCCTCGGGATGGTGCGCAAGTTGGGGTCGACACAGGCTTGCAGGGGCCGAAGCTCCCGCAGGGCCTGCAAGGCCCCACGCGAGGCGGGCGCGCGCTGCGCAAGCGTGCCGAAATAAAGCAGCGCCTCGCCCTGAATCTTTTCCAGGCTGCGTACCGCCGCTCCAGCCTCGATGTGGTCGAACGCGACGTTGTCCGGAATGTCGAAATGGGGACCGTCCGGCTCCATGCTTACCTGGGCGATGCCGGTGGCGTGCACGGTGTCTCGCTGCAGTCCGTCGCAGCGCAGTCCGAACTCGTGGCAGGCGGCAAGCACCGCGTCGCCGCGGCGATCGGTGCCGACCCGGGACACCAGCAGCGGAGCCTCCCCCAGTCCTGCGAGATGGCGTGCAACATTGAATGGCGCGCCGCCCAGGATCTCCTGCGTTCCGATGACGTCGACGAGGGTCTCGCCGAAAACGACAATGGGTAGGGCCATGCTCGGGTCCATTGTGCGAAAGCTCAGCCGTGCGAAGTCAGCAACGCGACCTCCCACAAGCGCGCCAGGTCACGCAGCGCCCCCGTCGTATGCAGCGCCACGCTATGTGCAATCGCGTGCGCCTGGCGTGTGTGGCCGACGTTGCCCAGCACTTCCGCCAGGCGAAGATTCTGCAGTTGGGCGTCAGCCAACGCGACACCTGTCTCGGCCTTCTTGAGCAACGCGAGGCCTTGCGGGATTCGCCCCGCATCAACCATCGCGAGCCCCGCCGCAAGTTGGGTCGAATCCGGGGCATGGTCGATCGTGAGCCAGCTCCGCGGTTGCGCCGCCAGCCGCTGATCCACCAGCTTGGCCAGGCGCGCCTGTCGAGGCGCGCCGGCTCCCTGACCCAACGCACCCGCGCGGTACCCCGCTGCAATGGCCCGCTTGGCGCCCGAGGCATCCTGCGCCTCGAGTTCCAGCATCGCGAGTTCCATGTACTGCGATGCGCTGTCGAGAAGCCCGACCCGGCGACGCAGACGCAGCATGTCGAGTGCGTAGCGACTCCCGACTCCCGGCTCGTCGGCGACCAGGCCAAGCGCGGCCTGCCAGTACGCTGGCGTTTGCTGCACCTGCAGCAACTCGAGCAGGGCGACACGCTCGCCTTGCGTGTCGCCGCTGGCCTGATAGCACGCCACCAGGCTTGCCAGAGCACCAGCATCACGCGCATCGCGCCCCATCAATCCAGCAAGCCCGGCGCATTGATGCGTGGCGCCATAGGCCTGCTGCAGCATGGCACGCACCTGCCCATTGCCCTGCAGCGCTGCGTGCCATTGCTGCGAATCATTGATGACGGCGTGGTAATCGTGCTGCTGGTAGTCGGCATAGATCAGGGTCTGTGCCAGAGCCCCGGCCACCGCGGAGTCACCGGCCTTGCTGCCCAAGGCCTTGCGCAGCGCATCTGCAGATACGGAGTATTCGCCCGCCGCGGCAGCCACCGTTCCCAGGCTGCGCTGGACGAGGTAAGCCTCATAATCGGTGAGCCTCGGCTTGCGTTCGATGGCTTGCAACTCCTGCAGGGCCACACGATAGTGATGCGCGCTGTAGGCGGCCTGCGCCTGGTTGAGTGCCAGCGCCACGGAACGCTGCACGGCCGGCTCGGCCCCTGCGGCCGCGGCAACGCAAAAGGCCATGAGCGCCAGGCCGCTACGAATACGAAGGAAGGTCATCGCGATCTCCTTGCACGCTGCCTCAGGGGGCGAACTGATCGTTGCCGACCAGGCCCAGTTTGGTGACGCCGTCGCGCTGCGCCAGCGCCATCAGCTGGGCCACGTCGCGGTACGGCGCGAGCTTGTTGGGACGAATGTGGATTTCCGGCTGGGGCGATGTGCGCGCCGCCTGGGTCAGGAGCTGTGAAAGCCGGGCCTGGCCGTCGACTTCCGTTCCGTTCCACGAGATCGTTCCGTCGAAGTCGATATCGATCTGGACGACTTTCGGCGGAACATTGGTCACAGGCGGCTTGCCATTGGGAAGGTTCAAGGCCACTGCGTGCATCTGGATCGGAATGGTGAGGATCAACATGATCAGCAGCACCAGCATCACGTCGATCAACGGCGTCGTGTTCATCTCCACCAGCACATCCGGCTCGCCGCTGGCTCCTCCACCACCTACGTTCATTCCCATTTCGGCTTCTCCGTATCCAACTCAACGAGACGGTGGCTGGATGATGAAATTCACGCTCGTCAGACCTGCCTTCTCGCACAGGAAGACGATCTTTCCGACGAACTCGTAGCGCGCGCTCTGGTCGCCCCGGATTTCGACCTTCGGCTGCGGGTTCAAGCGCGCCTTGGCCACGAGCATGGGAAGCAGTTGCGCGCTGCTGTCGATCTTGCGCTCACCCCAGTAGATGTCGCCATTGCGCGTGACCGAAATCGTCACATTCTCCGGCTTGGTCACGCGCGGCTTGTCCACCGCTCGCGGCAGCTTCAGGGGAACCGTGTGCGTGACGACCGGGATGGTGATCAGGAAGATGATCAACAGCACCAGCATGACGTCCACCAACGGCGTCGTGTTGATGGTCGCGTTGAGCTCGTCGTCGTCACCGCCGGATGTATCAAGCTGCATGGCCATCGCCGGCTCCTCAGGCCTGGGTGCTTTGCGCACCCATCAGGACGGAGTGCAAGTCGGAAGAAAAGGCGCGCACGTGTTCCATGGCCCGCTTGTTTCGACGCACCAGCAGGTTGTAGCCAAGCACGGCCGGAACGGCCGTGGCGAGGCCGATCGCGGTCATGATGAGCGCTTCACCGACGGGGCCGGCCACCTTGCCGATGGAAGCCTGCCCGGCGATGCCGATGGCGGTCAGAGCGTGGTAGATGCCCCAGACGGTCCCGAACAGACCCACGAAGGGAGCTGTCGAACCCACCGTGGCCAGGAACGCCAGGCCGTCCTGCAGGCGGTTCTGAATACCTTCTTGCGCACGTTGAATGGACATCGACAGCCAGGTGTGGAAGTCCACATTCTTCATCAGACCGTCATGCTTCTTCGTCGCGTCCAGGCCGCTGCCGGCAAGAAAGCGGAAGGGGCTGTTTTCCGCCAGGGTCTGGGCACCCTGCTCCACGCTGCCGGCCGACCAGAAGGTCTTGTTGGCGCGGTTGGCCTGGCGGTAGATCTTCGACTGTTCGAAGAACTTGACGATCATGATGAACCAGCTGCCCATGGACATGACCACCAGGATCAGCAAGGTGGAACGCGCAACGATATCCCCGTGGTGCCACAAGGCGTCCAGTCCATAGGGATTTCCCGCCGACGCCGGCGACGCATCGGCCGCGGCGGCGGCCAGGGGCACCGAGTCGGCGGCCGAAGCCGCCGAGGACATGGGTGCCGCGGTTACGGCGCCCGACGGGCTGCTCGTGGCAGCCGGCGCGCTGGCCGGGGCGGCCGCAGCCAGGACTGGCGCTGCGGAAAGGGCGCTCATCAGCGCGGCGGCGATGGCGGCTTGGCGGGCACGTGAAACACAAGGCATGGTGGTCTCCTGGATGCAGACGTATCGATTCAGTTATTGGCTTGGAAGCCGATGGGCAGCAGCACGCGGACATCCACTCCCTGGCCCGCGCATTGCAGTTGGCGCGCAACATTGATTGCGGCCTCGTTGAAGACATGGTTGCTCGAACTGCGGATGACGAAGTCCTTCGGATGACCGGTCGGATCGATGGTGAATTCCACGACGACGTTGCCGGAATAGATGCCGTGGCGCATCGCAAGGCGCGGATACACGATGCTGCGTGCCAAGGTCATGACGTTCGGGCACACGGCCGCCACGTTGTGATTGACCGGCTTGGGCTTGGGTGCTGGCGCGGGCTTGGACGCGGGCCTGGCAGGCGCGGCCACGGGCGCGGAGCGCACAGGCTTGGCAGTTTGCACCGCAGTGATCGCGGGCGCTGGCGTGGGCGGCGGAGCCACGACCGGAATCGGAACGAAGGGGGGCGGCGGCACGGCCACGCGCGGCGGCGGGGGTGGCGGCAGCTTCGGCGGAGGCGGCGGCGGGGGTGCGACCTCATGGATGATCTGGGTCTGCATGGGGCGCGCCACCGCCTTGACCACTTTCGCAGCCAAGCCGTTGATCAGCGCGTAAATCAGCACTATGTGCAGCGCGACCACGAGAGCCATGCCCCCGAAATAGCGCACCGGGTCTCGTTTCTTTTGTCCGTAAATCATGTCGACTCCATTCATGGCCTGGCGCCTGCCCTCAAAGGGCAGGCTCGGGCAAAAGCCACGCCTGACCATGCTCAGGCAGGCGCAGGCCATCGCTGACGATCCGAGGCTGACTCTGCCAAGGTGCGTACAGCTTCCACCGTCCGGCTGGCAGTTCGACCGACTGCTCGGACTCGGAGAAATTGAACAAAACCCGGCACGGCCCTCGACGCAGGCCGAAGAGGGCATCGGACAGGCCGGCGATGACCTCCGCGCCCTGCCCCGAATCGTTGTCGCGCAGACGCTGGCGCATCTGCCGGAACCACTGCATCAGGGAAAACACACGCTGCGGCGTGCTTCCAGGGACATGGCGCTGCGCCATGGCCGCCTGGTCAAACTCCGGGCGATGCAGCCAGCGCGTGTCGTCCGCCTCTTGCCCTGGCGTTACCGCGGCATTGCCCTGCCCGAATTCATCGCCCATGTAGATGAGCGGAATTCCCGGCATGGCGAACGCCACGCCGTACACGAGCGCGTAACGCCGCAGCGACGCCTCGTCACCTGCGCGAAGTCCGACGAGCTCGGCGGTCATGCCGCTCGTACCGTGAAGCGGATCGTGGCGCTGGCTGGGTACGCCCCGGGACTGGGTCGCCGCTGCGCTTCCATGAAGCACATCCGTGACGGCACCGATCAACTGGACATAGTCTTGACCGCGCGTCTCGATGTCTCGGCGCAGAACGTTCCAGATGATGTCGTCGTGACAGCGCACGTAGTTCACCCAGGCACAGCCCGCCGGTAGCTGCGGGGTGGCCAGCGCGGTCTGTCGGACCATCGAGGCGCTTGCACGAGCCAGCGAGGCCCAGGTCGCAGCCATCAGCGCTGCGTTGTACGCCAGGCTGCACTCGGGCAGACCGTCACCGAAGTAGCGAAGGATCTCCTCGCGCTCGACGATGGCCTCGGCATTCATGCGCGTGGCCGGAGCCACGATGTCCAGAATGACTCGCAGCGCCTTCAGAATGACATGGACTTCGGGCTGGTTCTTGCAGTCGGTCCCGATGCGTTTCCAGATATACGGCGCGGAGTCGACACGCAGCACCTCGACGCCGAGGTTGGCGAGGCGAACCATGGCCAGGGCCATTTCGGCGAAGACCTCGGGGTTCTGATAATTCAGATCCCACTGGTACTCGAAGAAGGTCGTCCACACCCAGCGCTTGAGAGCCGGATTCCAGGTGAAGTTGCCTGGCGCCTGATCCGGGAAGACCTGGTCGAGATGCGCCTCGATGGCTTCCACCTCGGACCTGTCCCCGAAGGTCAGGAAATACCCCTGCCGCGCCTCGTCGCCAAGCATGGCGGCCTTGGCCCAGGGATGGTCGTCGGCAACGTGGTTGAGCACGACGTCTGCCATCAGGCTGATGCCGTGGCCTCGCAATGCCGCGCCGAGTTCGGCGAGGTCGCTGATCGAGCCCAGGCCGTCCTGCACCTCGGCGAAGTCACTGACGGCGAACCCGCCATCATTGGCGCCCTCGCGCATCTTCAGGAATGGCAGCAGGTGCAGCAACTGAACGCCGAGTTCCCGCAAGTGGCCCAGGCGCTCACGGATGGCCGGCAGCGTGCCGGCGAAGCGATCGACGTAGCAGGAATAGGCCACGCCCGAGCCGCGCGCCAGCCAGTCGGGCGCCCCCATGCGGCGCTCATCGAGTTCGCGCAGATCCCCGCTGCGTGCGCGCTCGATGTCCGCAAGCTGGGCGAGGAAGCCTGACAACCACGGCTGAAAATCGTCGCGCTGGCCATACAGGACGGCCAGCAGCTGCGACAAGCGTGCGCCGTGTCGCGCAAACCGCGCCTGCGCCTGCGCACTGAAGGAGGGTTGCGCCGCCGATGCGTCCAGGACGGGCGCGGGTAGCCCTTGAGCTGTGCTCATGAATCGAATCGTGTGGGGAAAGGGGCGCCCCGCGAGGGGGCGCTCACACTACTCAGAACGAATAGCGCAGGGAGGCGGTCACCGTGCGACCCATGATGGCGCGAGCCACCGACAGACCGTTGCTCGGGACATTGACCTCGGTGTAGGCCAGCTTGTTGAACAGGTTGTTCGCCGCCAGCGAGATCGTCATGTTGTCCGAAACGTTGTAATTGACGAACGCATTGACGTAGGTGTACCCCGGCATCGACAAGGTGTTCCCGTTGTCCGCATAGGACGAGGACTGCCCGATGATGCTGGTGCCGAACAGGTAGTCGCCGTAGCTGTAGGTCGGGGTGATCTGGTACATCAGGTCCGGCAGACGCTGCGGCACCTTGTTCAACCAGCTCGCTTGCCCCGGGGCGGCCACGATGCGCGAGTGGGTGTACGTCACTCCGGCATGCACACCGAAGGCATCGTGCAGATACCCCGCCTCCATCTCCAGGCCATAGGCGTGGTAGGTGTTGTCGCTGAAAGTGTTCTGCGTGAGGTCGTAGTTGCTCTCCTGGGTCTGCGCGGCAAAGAGCGTGCTGAACATGCTGAAGCCGCCGCGCTTCCACTTGACCCCCGCTTCCTGCTGCTTGACCTCGTTGAGCGGAATCGGCGTGCTGCCGTTGAGCGGGTTGCCGTAAAGGATGCGGTCGCCGTTCATCGACACGCCGTCGCTGTAGCGCACGAAATAGGCCAGATCAGGCGTGAGCAGGTAGTTCGCGCCAAGCGAGTAGGAGGTGTGGGAGACGCTGTAGTTGACAGCCGACAGATTGACGCCGTTGACCGTGTACGGCGTGAACTGCGTCGGGTTGGAGCTCGGCACGCCCTGGTCCTGCCAGCCGTTGGCCCGCATGGAGTCGTGGCGCACGCTGGCGTCGACGGTGAGCTTGCCGGACGTCACCGCCACATCGGCAAAGGGCGAGTTCTCGGTGTACTGCACGTTGAAGTCGCGCACGCACGCTGCGCCGCAGCCGAAGCCGATTCCTGGCGTGGTCCCGGTTCCCAGCAACGTCGCGCCACCGGTGGCGATGTTCATGGTGTAGACGTTCCAGTTCCAGGTTTCGGCCACGTTCTGGATCGCGGTGAACAGGCCACCCGCAACGTGGACCTTGGCACCGGCCGTATGGAAGTCCTTCGAGAGCTGCAGGTTGTTGAACGTGTTGTTCAGGTTGTTCAGCCCGACGTCGAACATCTCGCCCTGATAGGTCGTCGCCGTCTGGCCACCTTGCGAGGCATCGAGCCCGAGGAAGTTGCCGGAGTTGTGGGCGGTGCTGAGCTTGTCGTCCAGGCCCCAGTCGTCGCCGAGCGAGAGCGCCAAGTGGAAACCGATGGCATCCGACTTCACGGCCAGCCCGTCGCGCGTGCTGTTGGTGACGGTGCCGCCGCCCGGGCCGACATACGAGTCGCTGACGATGTTCGTGCCGTTGAGCGGGTAGTAGTTGCGAGGATCCACTCCCGGCAGAGGAACGATCTGGCCGTTCACCACCTGCACCGGGACGTCGAGGTACGTCGGCGTCTTGTCGTCGAGATGCTTGAAGTACAGACTCAGCGAGCCGTTCTGGATGTCCTTGGTGAGGTTGAACTTGAACTGGCCGCCGTTCTCCGAGGTGAAGTTGGTGCCCTTGGAACTGTTGCCCTCGCGGAAGAAGCCGCCGAAGTGGTAGCGCGTGTCGCTGTTGATGTGCCCACCGTAGTCGAAGTCCAGTCGGTTGAGGCGGTAGTTCAGGCCCTCGGTGAAGCCGATGTCCCCACCACTCTCGCGCCCCGTCTTGTCGATGAAGTTGACGATGCCGCCGGGCGCGTTGCTGGCGAGCGTGGAGGCCGCGCCGCCGCGCACCACCTGCAACTGCGAAGTGTTGAAGTCCGAGCGCATGAACTCGTCAGGCGTGGCGAAGTCCAGGTCGCCGAACAGCAGCACGGGCAAGCCGTTTTCCTGGTACTGCACATAGCGACTGCCGCCGGCCGAGATGGGCAGACCGCGCACGGTCAGGTTGGCATTGCCTTCGCCCCCCGAGGACTCGGCATGCACGCCGGGCACGGAGCCCAGGATCGCCGCCGTGTTGGTGGCCCCGCTCTGCTGGATCTGCGTGGAATTGAGCGTGGTGACGGAGAGGCTTTGCTGCATCACCGTCTTCTTCTGCGTGGTGCCTGTGACCAGAATCGCGTTCAGGTTCACCACCGGCTGCTGCGCAGCGCCTTGCTTCGCAGCGGGAGCCGCAGCGGCGGAGCTTCCTGCCGAGGCTGCCGTGCTCGACGATGCGGTCTGCGCGGATGCGGTGGCCAAGCCGCCCCCACCTGCAAAGAGGGTGAGAACGGCAATCGCGATCGTTGTCTTGTTCATGTTGTCCCCAAAAATTGGTGCTGTGGTCCCCGAGACACGACGCTTGAGCAAGCGTGGTGAATTGAACGACCGTGTGCGTAGGGCTCTGCGGCCGTTCTGGGGAGCGAGTAGACGCGGCTGTGCAATCGATTGCAATTCATTAAAGCTATGAGCTATTGCAATCGATTGCATTCGGATGAAAAGTTCAGGGTTTAGCCTGATTTTTTCGGCTCGCCGCGATGTCTTTTGTATGCCGCAGACACGTTTTTTACATGTCGTATCGTTGCCGAGCGTCGAAGGCGCACCCTGCCCGTACTCACGTCTTCGCGGAGTGAGCATCTGGCCGATGCCGTTCATGGCCGCGGGCGTGTGGCTCGTTGCCCACCATGACCACTCACGCGCAGAGTCAGTCGGCCACGACCGGCCGCCCCGAACGCGGGTCCCGCGACGGACGACAGCAAGCACGCGCAGCCAGATCGGCTGCAGGGCTGGGCCCCGCCCGGCCCGGCCCAGCTCGCCAGTCGCGGGCTGCCCGGATTCGGGTACGTCCGGGTATTCGGCGGCCATGCACCTTGTCTATGGTGCGGGATGGCGCCAATGTTCGAGCCCGGAGCTTCGATGCATACGACCCAACGTTCCCACATCGAGCAGGTCCTGCAGGCTGTCGGCCTCGACGGCGCGCCGAGCCATGCGGCGGGGCCCGGCAAGGACGAGCTGATCCGCGCGTCCTGGGCGCGTTGCGTCAACGAGCACCGGCTCGATCCGGCTCGCATGCAGGAGGCGATCATCCTGCCCGGCGCGCAGCTGCGAGAGCACCAGGACCGGCTCGAGGCCTTCCTGCACATCGCGCGCCACGGCCTGGAGACCCTGTACCGTCAGGTGGCGGGCCTGGGCTATTGCGTGCTGCTGACCGACGCACGCGGCGTGACGGTCGATTTCCTGGGCGACCTGGTGTTCGAGCCCAGCCTGCGCAAGGCCGGGCTGTATCTCGGCGCCGACTGGAGCGAGCCGCTGGCCGGCACCTGCGGCGTGGGCACCTGCATCGCCACCGGGCAGGCGCTGACCGTGCACCTGGACGACCACTTCGACGCCACCCACATCCCGCTGACCTGCACCACCGCCCCGGTGCACGACGACCAGGGACGCCTGCTGGCCGTGCTCGATATCTCGGCGCTGAAGTCGCCGAGCAGCAAGGACAGCCAGCACCTGGCGCTGCAGCTGGTCAAGATGTACGCGGCGCATGTCGAGAACGCCAACTTCCTGCACCGCTTCCGTACCCATTGGGTCCTGCGCCTGAGCAGCGCGCCCCAGTTCCTGGACGTCAGTCCCGAATACCTGCTGGCGCTCGACGACGACGGTCGCATCGCCGGGCACAACCGCCAGGCGCAGCTGCTGCTCGAGCGCGCGCAGGGCGGCTGCGTGCTCGGACGCGCGCTGGCCGAGGTCCTCGAGCTGCCGCTGCACGAGCTCGAACGCTTCGTTGCCCGCCATCCGGTGGACCGCCGCGCCGTCGCCCTGCCCGGCACGCGCGACATGCTGTTCATGCTGGCGTCGCCGCCGCCGGTGCGCAGCGCCAGCGGCCCCTCGGCCGAGCCGGGCACGGCCCGCGCACTGCCCGCGGCACTGGCCGAACTGTCGGCCGGCGATCCGGCTCTCGACCGCCTGATCGAGCGCGCTGCCCGGCTGGTGAACTCTCCGGTGAGCATCCTGCTGACCGGAGAGACCGGAAGCGGCAAGGAGCGCCTGGCGCGCGCGCTGCACGACAGCAGCGAGCGCAGGCGCCGCCCCTTCGTCGCGGTGAACTGCGCGGCGATTCCGGAAGCCCTGATCGAAAGCGAACTGTTCGGGCACCTTCCCGGCAGCTTCTCCGGCGCCTCGTCGAAGGGCAAGCGCGGCCTGATCCAGGAGGCTGACGGGGGCACGCTGTTCCTGGACGAGATCGGTGACATGCCGCTGGCCCTGCAAGGCAGGCTGCTGCGGGTGCTGGCCGAACGCGAGGTGCTGCCGGTCGGCGCCACCCGCCCGGTCGCGGTGAACCTGCGCGTGATGGCCGCCACGCATTGCGACCTCGTGGCCGCGGTGCGGCGCGGGGACTTCCGCGACGATTTGTACTACCGCCTCAACGGCGCGCATTTCCACCTGCCGCCGCTGCGCGAGCGCCGCGACCTGGAGCTGCTGGTCGAGCGCCTGTGCTGCGCCGGCCCACGCCCGGTGCGCCTGAGCGCACCGGCGCGCGAGCAGCTGCTGGCACACGACTGGCCGGGCAACGTGCGCGAGCTGTGCAACGTGCTGGAGTACGCGCGCTCGCTGTGCGCGCACGGCGTGGTCATGGTCGAGGACCTTCCGGAGTGCCTGGGCTGCGCAAGCGCGCCCGGCGCGCGGGCCGACAAGCCGTTGCCGGCAGCCCGCGTGCCGGCAACGCGCCCGGCCCCGGTGGCACCGGACCACGCCAGCCTGCTGGAGCTGCTGCGGCAGCAGGACTGGAACGTCAGCGAGGCCGCGCGAAGGCTCGGCGTGGCGCGAATGACCCTGTATCGCTGGATGCACCGGCACGGAATCCGAAGCCCCAACCGCAGCGACGCCGCGCGGGCCCGGGGCATGGCGCTGCCGGTGCAAGCCGACGCGCGCGACGGCACGGATGCCGCGCAATCGATGTGACGCAATCGATGTGACGCAATCGATGTGACGCAATCGATGTGACGCAATCGATGTGACAGCTGCGATGTGACAGCTGTCACATCGCAACGGTGACGCATGGGACAGGAGCACAGGGCCGGCGCCCCGCCGGCCACGCGGGGGCGCGCGCGGACACGGCTCTGGCATGGCGCTTGCATCGAGGCAGGGCCCGCTGCTCATGCGGGCTGCGCGGCCCGCTCGAGGCGGCGCATCCAACGACACCATGGAGACCCTGCACATGAATGCACAAGACAGCGCCAGCGCCTGGCTGGCGGATTTCGATGCGGCGCTGCGGAACCGGGACATCGATACCGCGGTCGCGATGTTCGACACCGACTGCTACTGGCGCGACCTGCTGGCGTTCACCTGGAACATCACCACCGCCGAGGGGGCGCCACGCATACGCGACATGCTGGAAAACACCCTGGGGCACACGCAGCCTTCGGGCTGGGCCGTCGACGGCAGCCCGACCGAGAATGCCGGTGTCACCGAGGCCTGGTTCACCTTCGAGACGGCGGCTGCGCGCGGCAAGGGGCTGCTGCGCCTGCGCGACGGCAAGGCCTGGACCCTGCTGACGAGCATGGTCGAGCTCAAGGGATTCGAGGAGGCCCAGGGGCCGACGCGCCCGCGCGGCGTGGAGCACGGCGCCTACCGCGGACGCAAGACCTGGAAGGAACTGCGCGAGCAGGAGCAGCGCACCCTGGGCTACACCGAGCAGCCGCACGTGGTGATCATCGGCGGAGGCCAGGCCGGCATCATCCTCGGCGCCAGGCTTCGCAAGCTCGGCGTGCCGACCATCATCCTGGAGAAGAACAAGAGCCCCGGAGACTCCTGGCGCAATCGCTACAAGAGCCTGTGCCTGCACGACCCCGTCTGGTACGACCATCTCCCGTACCTTCCGTTCCCGCAGGACTGGCCGGTGTTCGCGCCGAAGGACAAGGTGGGCGACTGGCTGGAGATGTACACCAAGGTCATGGAGCTCAACTACTGGAGTTCCACGCGCTGCAAGAAGGCGCATTTCAACGAGGCGCGCCAGGAGTGGGAGGTGATCGTCGAGCGCGACGGACGCGAGCTGACCCTGCGGCCGAGGGAACTGGTGATCGCGCTGGGGGTCTCGGGCTATGCCAACGTGCCCGAGATCGACGGTGCGGACAGCTTTGTCGGCGACCAGTTCCACTCGAGCCGCTTCCCCGGCGCCGAAGCCTACCGCGGCAAGAAGGCGGTGGTGCTGGGTTCCAACAATTCCGCGCACGACATCTGCGCGGCGCTGTGGGAGGAAGAGGTGGACGTGACCATGATCCAGCGCTCGTCGACCCACATCGCGCCCTCTGACTCATTGATGGAGCTGGCGCTCGGCGGGCTGTATTCCGAGCAGGCGGTGGCACAGGGAATCGACTGCCACAAGGCCGACCTGATTTTCGGCAGCGTGCCCTACAGGATCATGCACAGCTTCCACATCCCGGTCTACGAGGAGATGAAAAAGCGCAACGCCGATTTCTACGCGCGCCTGGAAAAAGCCGGCTTCCTGCTCGACTTCGGCGCCGACGGGTCGGGGTTGTTCATGAAGTACCTGCGCCGCGGCTCGGGCTACTACATCGACGTCGGGGCGTCGGAGCTGGTGGCCAACGGCAGCGTGCACCTGCGCAGCGGGGTGCACATCGAGCGCATCAAGCCGCGCTCGGTGGTGCTCAGCGATGGCAGCGAACTCGACGCCGATGTCATCGTGTACGCCACGGGCTACGGCTCGATGAACCGCTGGCTGTCCGACCTGATCTCGCCGGACGTCGCCAACCGCCTGGGCAAGGTCTGGGGCCTGGGCTCGAACACTCCGAAGGACCCCGGCCCCTGGGAGGGTGAACTGCGCAACATGTGGAAACCGACCCAGGTGCCGCACCTGTGGGTGCAGGGGGGCAACCTGCACCAGAACCGCCACTACTCGCAGTACCTGGGCCTGCAACTCAAGGCGCGCTACGAGGGCCTGGCCACGCCCGTCTACGGACTGGCACCGGTGCACCACCTGAGCTGATGCCGCGCCTGCCGCGCCCGGCCGGGCGCGGCAGGCCGTGCCGGGCCTCGCCCATGCCCAAAAAAAGACCCGGCGCTCAGGCCGGGAACAAACAGCGGGGAGTCATGCAGGACACCAATCTAGGCGGCCCATGTTGCTGGCACGTTGCCGCAACGTTTCCAGGGTCAACGGTGCGTTACCGCTCGCCGGGGGCCCGCCCGGGCCGCCAGCCGTCGTCCAGGGTGCGCAGGAAGGCGATGATGTCGCGCATGTCCTGCCGGCTCATGGCCGGTGCCTGGCCAGGGCGGCGGTTCAGCGGGGCGTCGACATGGTCGACGTTGCCCCGGTAGCGGGGCGGCAGGTCGTCGAAGATCTCGACATGGCCGTCGACCGTCGGGTAGACCTTCTGCGGTCGCGTGTCGCGGAAATCGTAGAAGTCCAGGACCCGCGCGAGCGAGTGGTAGACCCCGTTGTGGAAAAAAGCGTGCCGGGTGGCGACGTTGCGCAGCGTGGGGGTCAGGAACATGCCGCAGTAGCGCGACTGCGTGGCGAGGTCCTTGCGGAACGGCCCGCACAGCCCGAGGTCGAAATACGCCGGATCGCGGTTCGCCGGGATCGCCCGGTTGCGCGGCACCCCGAGCGCCTCGTACTGGGTGTCGCTGAACAGCGGCGGCAGCCCGTCCGGGGTCGGGCGGTCGACATGGCAGGCCGCGCAGTTGCCCTTGCGCGGGTCGTTGAACGCGATGTAGCCGCGCATCTGCGCGGGCGTGAAGCGCGCCCTGCCCTGCAGCCAGGCGTCGAACTTGCTGGTGAAGGGGTGGAAGCTCGGGTCCTCGATCTGGAAGCGCGCCAGCGCGAACAGGGCTTCGCCGACCAGCAGCTGCGGGTCCTGCAGCACGCTGGGCCCGAACAGCGAGACGAACTGCGACGAATAGGCAGCGTGCCGCAGCTTGCGCGCCACCTCGCGCGGGCTTCCCCCGTCCATCTCGAGGGGATTGAACAACGGCCCGTCGGCCTGCTGCTGCAGGGTGTTGGCGCGCCCGTCCCAGAACAGGCCGCCCTGCGGCACCAGGTTGGCCGCGCTGGCCTGGGTGTCCTGCGCGGTCTTGCGCACGCGGTGGGCGCCGCGGCTGCGCGCGATCAGCTGGCGCAGCGTGACGGTCTCGTTTTCCTCGTTGTCGGGCCCGATGCTGAAATTGGGCTGGCGATACAGGTACTCCAGCGACGGAACGGCCCTTGCCCCGGGCAGGTCCAGACGAGCCCCGCCAAGCTGCACCGAGCGTGCATTGCCCGGAGCGTAGGCGTGGCCCGGGTCGTGGCAGGAGGCGCAGGACATTCGCCCCGAGCCCGACAGGCTGGTGTCGAAGAACAGCTCTCGGCCCAAGCGCGCCACCGCGCTCAGCGGCTTGCGAGGCGGCAGCACCAGGCGCACCGGGTGCGGGTTGGCGCCGTCGGGCAGCACCAGCGTGCCGACGCCGCGCGGGTGTTGCGCGGCGGAGGCGGGCGCCGGGCGGCCTGCGGCCCACCCGGCGCCCACCGCCATCGCCAGCAACGCGGCGATGGCGAAGGTGCGACGCTGCATCAGCTCGACATCGGCGAGGCGCTGCCCGCGGGCGCGTGGCGCAGCACGGTGCCGGTGCTCGGGTCGAGGAACAGGCGCGGGTTCAGGCGGGCGCGGCGCGCGGAGTCGCGCCCGTCGTCGCCACGCTCATGGCCACCGAAGCGGAACATGTCCATGATGCTGCCGGTGGTGGCGTCGAAGGAGCCGCCGCCCAGGCGCTCGCCGTGCAGCCAGTTGTCCTCGATGAAGCGGGCCACCGAGGCCAGCGAGATTCGCTGGTGGCTGACGTAGTCGGCCTTGGCCCAGGGCGAGATCACCATGAACGGAATGCGCGTGCCGGGGCCGCAGCGTCCGTTGACCGGTTGTCCGTTCAGGCCCGGCATCGGCGTGCCGCTTCCGCAGACCCCGTGGCCGTCGAGCTGGTCGGCCTGCGCATCGAACGACGGGTTGGTCGGCGTAGCGAAGGCGTGGTCGTACCAGCCGTCGGAGTCGTCGAAGGTGACGATGACCGCCGTGTCCTTCCACTGCGGCTGCTGCTCGAGGAAGTTGACCACCTTGGTGATGAAGGCCTGCTCGTCCAGCGGATCGGAGTAGCCGGCGTGGCCGTCCTGGTAGGCAGGCGCCTTGAGGAAGCTGACCGCCGGGAAATTCCCCGCCTTCACCGCGGCGAAGAAGTCGTTGAGCCCGTACTCGTGGTTCGCCGGATCACGCTGGTCGGTGCCCGGCTCGAAGCTGTGGCCGATGGCCTGCACCGACGACGGCCGCGCGTGCGTCGGGTTGGCGGTCGACGCGTAGTACTGGAACCAGTTGTGGTGCGGGATGTAGTCGACCATGTTGCCGGTCACGCTCGACACCGTGCTGCGCTTGCAGCCGGTGGTGCCGTTGGCGTTGGTGGTCAGCAGGTTGAAGCCGCCCATGAAGCCGCCCCACGACACATGGTGCGCATCGAGCAGATCGCCGATGTTGCGCCCGAGCATCATGATCTGGTCGTTCGGGTTGGAGCACACGTCGTAGGCCGGGTCGACGTCGCTGATCAGCGCGTAGCCGCCGGCGCCGTCGCGGATGTAGTAGGAGCCCGCGCTCATCGTGAAGGGCTGCTTGGTGGTGTGCACCAGCTGCACGCCGTCGGTCTGGCCCGACACCACCTCGAGCGCGCCGGGGGTCGACGGGCCGTAGGTGTCGGTGTAGGCGGCATCGCTCATCGCGAAATGCTGGGCGTAGTTCCACATCGCCGTCACCGTGTTGCCGTCGTAGTAGCCCATCACCTGGCCGGTGGTGCCGAAGGCGCCGACCGCACCCGACGTGCCGTGCCCCGTGAAGGCCGGGAAGGCATCGGCCTTGCCGCCGTCATAGGCCTGCTGCTCGGGCGTGTAGGCGTGGTTCTGATCGGCCGTCGCCGCCTGGCTGCGGTCGAGGCGGAAGGGGTTGGCGCGACCGTTGCCGTTGACCGGATTGGTCCAGTTGGGGTTGTCGGTGAGCAGCTCGCCGCTCAGGCCGTTGACCCGCGGCGTGCCCGGCGCGGCATGGAAGGCCGGCTCGCCCTGCGGGTTGGCGGCGTGCGGGTAGGTGGCGAAGTAGTGGTCGAAGGACACGTTCTCGTCGAACAGCACGACCACGTGCTTGATCGGCGTGGCGGTCTGCAGCTCGCGCGCGGCGGCGCGGTCACCGTGGTCCTGGGCCGTGAATGGCGACGCGGTCGCCGCGCAGGCGCCGATGGCGACGGCCGCGGCGAGCACGGAACTGGCGAGCAAGGTCTTGCGCAACATGGTTGGGACTCCCTTGTACGGAATTTGTCGAATGCCGTCCGGCGGAGGTTGCCATGCCTGCCTGCCGAATCCGGGCACCGCCGATTCTTCGAAGGCGCCATGCAATCCATGTGACAAGTTGCGGATGGTTACCAATTCCCGCACCCCGCCGCGCCCGACCGTCGCGCCGGGATTGCGCTAGATTGTCCAATTCATGTCCAGACTTGGCGTTTCGAGATCCATGAATGCTTCCACACGTCCCGTTGTCGTCGTCGGCGCAGGCTCGGTCGGCAGTTTTTTCGGCGCCATGCTGGCGCGCGCCGGGCATCCCGTCGTGCTGGTGGGACGCCCCGCGCACGTCGAGGCCATCCGGCGCGACGGCTTGAAGCTGCACATGGGCGGCGAGCTGCACAGGGTCGCGATCGCCGCGACCACCGAGCTCGAAGCCGTGCGCGACGCCGAGTGGGTGCTGTTTTGCGTCAAGTCGCGCGACACGCAGGAGCTGGCCCGTCGCATGGCGCCACTGCTGGCACCCGACGCGCTGGTGCTGAGCCTGCAGAACGGAGTCGAGAACCCGGCGGTGCTCGCTCGCCACCTGCGCCAGCCGGTGATCGCGGCGGCGGTGTACGTGGCCACTGCGCTGCCCGAGCCCGGCGCGGTGCGGCATTTCGGGCGCGGCGAACTGGTCATCGGCCCGGCCGACGCCGCCGCGGCGCGCGCACCCGGGCTGGCGCAACGCCTGCAGGAACTGGTGGACCGATTCGCCAGCGCGCAGGTGCCGGTGACCGTGTCCGATCGCGTGCTGGACGAACTGTGGGGCAAGCTGCTGGTCAACTGCGCCTACAACGCCATTTCCGCCCTCACCCGGCAGCCCTACGGCCGCATGGTGGGGCTTGCGTCGATCCGCGCGTTGCAGGACGCCGTGGTGCGCGAGGTGCTGGAGGTCGCGCATGCCTGCGGGCACCCCCTCGACGAGACCCGGGCGCGCGCGTCGGTGGAGCAGATCGGGCGCAGCATGCCCGGACAGTTGTCGTCGACGGCGCAGGACCTGGCTGCCGGCAAGCCCACGGAAATCGACGACCTCAACGGCCTGATCGTGCGTCGGGGCGCCGAACTGGGTATCGCCACTCCGGCCAACCAGGCGCTGTACGCGCTGGTCAGGCTCGCGCAGGGCGAGCAGGACGGCGCCGACGGAATCAGCGCCCCGCCAGTGCGATGAAGGCCGGAAGCGAGACGGCGCCGAGCAGGGTCGACAACGACACCAGGCTGGCCACGTAGGCCCCGTCGCCGCCCATGCGCATGGCCAGCACGTAGGCACTCGATGCCGTCGGCACCGCGGTGAACACGAGCAAGGCCAGCAGGTGGGTGCGGTCCAGGTGCAGGGCCGACGCGAGCGCCCAAGCCGTCAGCGGCAACAGCGCGTGGCGTATGGCCAGCAGCCAGGCCGACAAGGCCCAGTCCTCGTGCAAGCCCTGCAGGCGCAGCCCGGCGCCGACCGTCATCAGTCCGAGCGCGATCGACGCGCCGCCCAGGCGGTCGAAAATCGGCAGCGTGATCTGCGGCAGTTGCCAGCCCAGCGCGTGCACCGCGAGCCCGGCCGCGGTGGCCACCAGCAGCGGGTTGCGCATGAGCTCGCGCCACAGCCCCTGGCCGCCCTGCCGCGCCAGCGCCCACACCGCGCCGGCGTTGCTCAACGGCACGCCGAAGGCGATGAGCACGCCCACCAGCGACACGACCTGGGTGCCGCCGACGCTGGCGGCCACGGCAAGGATGATGTAGGAGTTGAAGCGAAACGCGCACTGCATGCCGCTGGCGGTACGCCGCGCATCGGCACGCAACCAGCGCGATGCCCAGGCCAGCGTCATTCCCGCGGCCAGCGCGCCCACGCCGGCCAGCACCAGCGCCGATGCCGACGCCAGCGTGTAGGTGGCGCGCACGCTGGTCGAGAACAGCAGCGCCGGAAACAGCACGTGGTAGACCAGGCGCTCGACACCGCTCCATACGTCGCGTTGCAGCGGCGTCAGGTGCATCAAGGCGTATCCCAGCGCGATCAGCGCGAAATCCGGGAACAGGAGCAAGGCGTTGTGCAGCATCGCGAGCGGCGCGTCGAGGGCGGAAACGTTTCAGTCTAGTGTGCTGTCCCGGCGAAGGGGGTCGATCCTTGCCATGACGCAGTGGACTCCTGTCGGACTAGGATCCCCCGGTGCATGCGAGCGCTGCGGCCGCATGCCCACGAACCGGAGAACAACGGATGAACATCTGCATCGTCGGCGCCGGCTCCATCGGCTGCCTGATCGGCGCGCGGCTGGCGGCCTGCACGCAGCATGCGCCGGGCGTCGTGGCTCGCGGCGACACGCTGCAGGCGCTGCTCCGCCACGGCTGGCGCGCCGACACCGCGCAGGGTCTGTTGCAGGCACCGGCGCGCGTCGTGGAACGGGCATCGCAGCTCGGGCCGCAGGACCTGGTGATCCTGGCGGTCAAGGGGCCGGCGCTGCGCGCAGCCGCACGCGAAATCGCCCCCCTTCTCGAACCGCACACCGTGGTGTTGCCGGCGATGAACGGCGTGCCGTGGTGGTTCTGTGCCGCGGGGCCGCAGCTCGATCCGGCCCCGCTGCGCAGCGTCGACCCCGACGGCGACATCGCCACGTCCATCCCGCTGCGCCATGTGCTCGGCTGTGTGGTGCACGTGACGGCCTCGCGCCCCGAACCCGGCATGGCGCTGCACCGCGGTCCGGCGAAACTGATCCTCGGCGAGCCCGCGGGCGGCACGAGCGAGCGAGCCGAACAGGTGTGCGACGTGCTGCGGCAAGCCGGCTTCGACGTCACCCACTCGGGGAACGTGCGCAGTGACGTCTGGTACAAGCTGTGGGGCAATCTGACGACCAATCCGGTTTCCGCGCTGACCGGTGCGACGATCGACCAGATCCTGGCCGATCCGCTGGTGCGCAAGCTGTGCACCGACGCGATGCACGAGGCGCGAACCCTGGGCGAACGCCTGGGCTGCCCGATCGAGCAGACCCCAGAGCAGAGGCATCGCATCACGGCCAGCCTGGGAGCCTTCAGGACCTCGATGCTGCAGGACGCGCTCGCGTCGCGCCCGCTGGAGCTCGATGCCATCGTCGGCGCGGTGCACGAACTGGGGCTGCGCATGGCGGTTCCCACGCCCTGCATCGATGCCCTGTTCGGGCTGACCCGCCTGATGGCACGAGTACGCGGCCTGTACCCGTGGGCTGCCGCGAACCCCGAGGCTGGCGCCTGAGGGGATCGCTTTCGCGCTTTGGCGCTTGCGCGCGCCTTTCGCCTTTCGCCTGTCAGGTCGCAGCCAGCAGGTGCTCGACCTCGGCGAAGCTTTGCGGCTTGTCGCTCGCCTCGATGGGCACGCCCAGCAGGCGCCCGATGTGCGTGGCCGAAAAGATTCCGCAGACCTGCGGCGGGCGCCCCTGCTGCACCACCAGCGCATGCTGGCGACCGCTGTCGCGCAGGGTCTGCACCACGTCGCCGATGCTGGCGTGCTCGACGTCGCTCCAGTCGAGCACCTGGATTCGCTGGCTCGGCACCATGACGCGCTGCACCGCGAGCTGGTCGCGTGCCACGCCGTCGTCGACCGCGGCGCGGATCGGGGCTTCGCCCAGCAGGTCGCGCGCGGTGACCAGGCCGAGCAGTTCCCCGGCGGCGTCGGTGACCAGCAGCATGCGAACCCGCGCATGCACCATGCGCTGCTGCGCGGCCTCGAGCGTGGCATCCGGGTGGATCGCCACGGCGGCGACGCGCCGCAGGTCGGTCATGGCCAGTCGTGCTGGCTGGTCCATGGCCAGGCGCTGCGCGTGCTGGCTGTCCGGCTCGTCCACGCGGGCGTGCGCAGGCAGGGTGTGGAGGCGCAAGGTTCGATACGACGTCATGACGGGATCCCTCCTCGAATGATCGAATGCTCCGCGCCGGGATCAGGCCGGACGCGGTGTTCCTCCCGGCACTGTAGGAGCATGCCGCCGCAAGCGTTGTAACCTTATTTCTCTCAAGGACTCCTCGAAGCGGGGTCGCGCTGCCACCGCAGCGGCGTTCAGGGCTGCGTGGAGCTCGACTCGATGGCGTCCGACTGCAGATGCACCGCGGCCGTGCTGACCAGCACCAGCCTGTCCTGGTCGATCTGCGCGGTGTAGAAGCGCCCGGCGCGGGTGTCGACATGCGGGTCGGCAAATCTCAGCAGCGCGAGATACGCCTGCGTGAACATCGGATCCAGCGGCACGAAGCTCTGCGCGATGCGCAGCTTGAGCACGCGTGCTTGCGCCAGGCTCTGTTCGTCGGGCGACGGGGCGGCCGAGCCTGCGGGCGGCGTGCCTGTCCAGGCGATGACGCGCCGTCCATGACCTTCCCGGCGCTGCAGCGTCGGGTCATTCCAGTGCCGGTAGGCCTGCGCCGTCGGGCTGATGACCTGGATCAGCAGGTGCCCCGCGGCATCGCCCTGTGCCCGGGCAAGGGACTGCGCAAGCGACGCGGTATCCACGCCGCCGCCGTACCACGGAACCATGGCCCGCAGGTAGGCCTCGCGCATCAGCATCGGATCGACGTTCCCGGTGCTGCCGGCACGCGCCGCCATCAGGGTCGCGTAGCTCATGTCGGCCTGCGCGACGAGCATCATCCCGTACTGGACGAGGGTCACCAGGAACAGGCCGAGCAACGGCGCGACGATGATGAATTCGACCATCGCGGCGCCACGCGACCGGCGACGCACCCGTGCGTTGGGGTGGCGCTTCATCACCAGGGGCGCGCGGGCAGCAGCCGGTCACCGGCATGCAGGCGCCACGCCTGCACGGACCCGGCCGCCAGTTCGAGGGCGTGGCGCGCTCCGCGCGCGGTGGCGACGCTGGCGCGCCATGGCCGCAGTGTCTCGACCACGCCAACCACGCTGCCCAGCGCGTCGAGATACACCACGTCGAGCTCCAGGCGCATGAAGGCCATGTGCACGGCGCGGCATTCGGTCAGCAGCAATGCGTCGCAATCGGCCGGCCAGCGCCGCTGCAGCATGAGTCCGAACAGGCGGGAGCGAAAGCCGTCGGCGACACGCACGCGCAAATCCTGCGTCGACCCATCGTCGCGGCGCAGGCAGAGCCGCCGCACCCCACCGATCGCGCGCGGGCGTGGCGGCAGCAACGGCGTTTGCAACGGGCTTGCATGCGGCAGCGCGGATGGCTGCATGGCGTCGGGACGAGACACGAGGCTGACCCTAGGCCGGGGCCCCGAGGAAATGCATGATCAACGGAAAAAAGATCACGATGAAGGTGCAGGGGAAGACGAACACGATCAGGGGAAACAACATCTTCACCGGGGCTTCCAGCGCAAGACGCTCGGCGCGCAGGAAGCGTTCGGCGCGCTGCTGCTCCGACTGCATTCGCAGCACCGGCCCCAGGCTCAGGCCCATGCGCTCGGCGCGCACCACGGCCATGGCGAAGTGGGAAACCCCCGGGACATCGACCCGCTCGCCCAGGTCGTGAAAACTGGCTGCCAGGCCGCGCCCGGCACGCATGTCCCGCAGCACCCTCTGCAGTTCCTCCTGGAACAGCCCCGGAGGCCCCTTGCTCACGGCGCGCTCCAGCGCCATGCGCATGCCCAGTCCGGCCTCGACGCAAAGAGTCATCAGGTCCAGGTAGAACGGCAGCACCCGGCGGATCTGGGTGTTGCGGGTCGCCACCCGCTGGCGCAGCCACAGCGATGGATAGACCCACCCGAGCAAGCCTCCCAGCACGGCGCCGCGCGAGACCTCCGCCAGCAAGCCCGCGCCCGCCGGCTCGCTGCGCAGACGCAGCATGACACCGACGATCATGCCCACCACCGCGAGCCCGCATGTGCTCACGATGCGCAGCGCCTCGAAGGTCTCCGGCTCCATCCCGTACTGCAGCCCGGCGTGGCGAACCCGCCTGGCGAGCACCGCTCGACGCTGCGGCGTCAGCAGGGTCCGCGCCAGCGGCAGCGCCTCGTTCACCGGCCCGCCCAGCCATCGCAGGATCGCCGGCACATGCTCGGCATCGCGCACCCTGCCCGGTTGCCGGCGGATGAATGACACCGCCACCCATGCCAGCAGCCCGGCGGAAATGCCGACCAGCAGGTCGATGAGCCACCCTTCGATCGCCGTCATGTTCATACATCGATGCTCACGATGCGCCGGATCACCAGCGCACCCATGAGTTCCAGAAAGCCGATCAGGGTCAGTGCGGCCCACCCCAGCGGACCGCTCCAGAACACCGCGACCGTCGATGGCTCCAGACGAGCCATGATCAGCAGCAGCAACATCGGCAGCCCGCCGACGACCCAGGCCTGCATGCGCCCCTGCGAAGTCAGCGCGCGTACCTTGCCGTCCATCTGCAGGCGCTGGCGCAGGGTATGCGCGGCCGTCTCCAGGGTCTCGGCCAGGGTGCCGCCGCTCTGGATGGAAACGCGCATCGCCGAGACCATCAGAATGGTCGACTGCGTGGGCATGCGCCGATTCAGTCCGAGCAGGCATTGGTCGAAGGCAACGCCGAGGCGGTGCTCGCGCAGCAGCAGGCCGAACTCCTGCGACAGGGGCTCGCTGGCCTCCTGCACCATCTGCTGCAGCGCGGCCGGCAGCCCGAGCCCGACACGCAATGCGCCTGCGACGATCAGCAGCGCATCCGGAAGCTGCTCGTCGAAGCGGCGCTGGCGCCGCCGGCGCATGGCCTTCCAGGCCATGCGCGGAGCCACCACAGCCAGCAGGAGGAACGCCAGGCCCGCCAGCGCCACGCCGGTGAGCAGCCACATGATGCCGCCGGCGATCACCATGAGGGCCACATAGGCCCGGAACATGCGTTCGATGTCGAAAAACCAGAACAGCTCGGCCGATTCGCGCTGCGCCTGGGTGGTCAGGAAGCTGCGCAGCCTGGCGAACACCTGGGGAACCGTCTGCCACAGGCTCCACAGCGTGAAGCCGGCGGCCAGCGCGCTGAGCCCGACGACCTGCCACTGTTGCACGGTGCCCATGCTCATCGCACCGTCTCCCGTGCCGCGCCGGCGAGTTCGAACCAGCCGGGGTCGAGCGCTGCGCCACGCTGGCGCAGATCGTCGGCGAAGCTGGGCAGGACCCCGCAGCCGGTGAAGTAGCCGCCGCCTGCGCGCTCACCCGCGGCCGCGAATCGGTAAGCGAACAGTTCCTGCACCTGCACCACGTCATCGTCCAGCCCGCGGACCTCGACGATGCTGGTCACCTTGCGCTCTCCGCTGGGCAGGCGTGCCTGCTGCACGATGACGTCGACCGCGCTGACCACCTGTTCGCGAATGGCCCGCAGCGGCAGCTCCACGCCCCCGAGCAGGACCATGGTCTCCAGTCTCGACAGCGCATCGCGCGCCGAGTTGGCGTGCAGCGTGGTCAGGGATCCGTCGTGCCCGGTATTCATGGCCTGCAGCATGTCGATGGCCTCGCCACCACGACATTCGCCGATGACGATGCGGTCGGGACGCATGCGCAGCGTGTTGCGGAGCAGGCTGCGGATACTGATCTCGCCACGACCCTCGGCGTTCGCCGGGCGCGCCTCCAGGCTGATCAGGTGCTCATGGCGCAGACGCAGCTCGGCCGCATCCTCGATGGTCACCACGCGCTCGCCGCTCGGGATGAAGTTCGACAGCACATTGAGCAAGGTGGTCTTGCCCGAGCCGGTGCCTCCGGAAATCACCACGTTCTTGCGCGACTCCACGCACACGCGAAGGAACTCGATCATCGCCGGGCTGATAGCTCCGCAGGCGAGCAGGCCGTTGGCGTCCAGCATGGAGCCCGAGAACTTGCGAATGGTCAGGCAAGGCCCGCGCAGGGAAAGCGGCGGGATCACCGCATTCACGCGCGACCCGTCCTTGAGTCGCGCGTCGACCATCGGGGACGCCTCGTCGATGTGGCGGCCGAGCGGAACCACGATGCGCTCGATCACGCCCATCACTGCCTGGTCATTGGTGAAACTCAGGGGATTGCGCTGCAGCCTGCCTGAACGCTCGACGTAGATTTCGTCGTGGCGATTGATCATGATCTCGGTCACGGTCGCGTCGGCGAGCAGGCCTTCCAGCGGCCCCAGGCCGAAGGCCTCGTCGAGCACGACCCGGCACAGGGCATCGCCGTCGAGCTCCCGCGGAATGCGCTCGCGCAGGCGATCGACGATCTCGTGCAGCAAGGCCTCGCTCTGGCCCCGCAGGTCGGAATCGGTGAGATCGTCGAGGCTCAGGCGCCGCAGGTCCAGCGCCTCCAGCAACTCGGCGTGCAGGCGCGTGCGCCAGCTGAATTCCAGCGCGCGCAGGTCGGGCGCCTGGTCGGCTCCCGAGACCTGGTCCGGCAGGTCCAGCGCCTTCACCGAAAGCCGGTACGGACCCAGCTCGATTCGATCGCCCTCGGCCAGCGGGCCGTAGCTCTTGCGAATTCGCTGGCCGTTGATGCGCGCGGCTCCGAACGCGGCGAGCTGTTCGACCATGATGCCGGCTCCGCGGTACTCCAGCAGCAGGTGCGAGCTTGCGATGCGCCAGTGATCCAGGCAGACCTCGCAGGACAGGTCCCGCCCGACAACGCTGCGCAGCGGGACCCGCCTGACGCTTGTGCGCCCGTTGCGGGAAACGATGGTGACCTCGAGCATGGGATGTTCCGGCGAAGGTTCAGGATCCGGCCAGGTCCAGCGCAGGCAGGATCGGCCCGGGCATCAGTGGATCCGCGTGGTGTCGCAAGCCGTGCTGGATCGTCGAACGCGCCTGTCCGAGCAGCGCCTTCTCGCGCGGGCTCCCAGCCGAGACGACGACTGGAGTGACGAACACGACCATCTCGTTGCGCTGGTCCTGCAGCGAGTGCGAGCGGAACAGCGCGCCCACCAGGGGCAGGTCGCCCAGGCCCGGTACCTTCTGCGTGGTGCGCGACAGCGATCGCTGCATCAGGCCGGACAGCACGATGGTCTGGCCGCTGTGCACGTTGAACTCGGTGTTCATCGTGCGGTCGAGCAGCGCAGGGCCCGCGGCGTAGCTGGCCGAGGTGTCGATCGAGCTGTCGTCGACCTCGATCTTGGCGTCGATGTCGTTCTCGGGATCGACCACCGGCAGCACGGTCAGCTTGATGCCGTAGTTCTCGAACTGGGTCGTCGAGCCCGACAGCGCCGAGACCGTGTAGGGAATCTTGCCGCCGGCGAAGAACGACGCCTTGGCACCGTTGCGGGTCGACAGTTCCGGCTGGGCCAGGATGGTCGCTTCACCCTTTTGCTCCAGCGCGTTGAGCTGCGCGCCGAGACCGAGGTTGAACAGCGACATGACGTTGAGTGCCCCGGGCATCGACGCGGCTCCCCCTCCGGCGCCGACGATCGGCAGCGAGGTTCCGCTGGTCACCGGAATGGATACCTGGTTGCCCGCCTGGGTGATGCGCTGCATCGGTGCCCACAGGCCGGCGATCACTCCTCCGCCCAACGTGTTCCACTGGATGCCGAGGTTGCGCACGACGGTGCGCGGGATCTCGACCATCGTCACATGGATCAGCACCATCTTTTCCCAAGACATGGGATCGGTGAAATTGATCACCTCCTTGGGATAGCGCTTGGCGATGATGGAGATCTTCTGCAGGTCGCGATTCGACAGCCTGCTGCCCTGGATCACGACCTGGCCGCCGATGATCGAGGTCTTCACGCCCGGGATATGGCCGACGAACTCGGAGATCTGGTGCGCCAGGCGATCGATGTCGTGCGCATGCACCACCACGTCGACGCTCTCGAGCTGACCGCGCGCGGTCCAGATCAGCAGCGAAGAGTTCCCGGCTGCGTCGGCGAACAGCAGCACCGAGTGACCGTCCAGGGCCACCGCCTTGAGAACCTGTCCGTTGCCCACCGCGACCCGCGCCACATCGGGCGTGGTCAGCACCTTCGACTGGCCGACGAACATCTGCAGGGGCCGCATGCCGGTGGCGAAGGGCGGCACCGGAGAACCCGCGGAGGCCTGCGCCGCCGACATACTGGGGACGGCCGCCGCGGGAGGCGACGACGCGGGCCTGGCCAGCGATGCCGCAGCGGAGGCCGCCGGGCGCGAGGCCGCCGTGGCCGGGACACAACATGTACCGACGGCGAACGCGACGACCACCGCCAGGTGATGGGCACGGCGCAACGCCGCAACACGGCCATACGGGATTGGGCCACGGCTCATTGGGTTCTCCCAGCTTGGTTTTGTTGCACGACGGCGGGCAGCCCGAATGCCTTGCGCTCCACCTGCGCCTGCGCGATCAGTCTCTGCGGCAGGTTCAGGCTCGAAGTCGTGCCTGGCGTCGGCGACGAACTCGCCACGCTGCCGCCATACAGAATGGGGATCGTGTGCACGGTCGGTGGGGTCGGCGACACCACCGGCGTGGACTGGCCGCTGAGCTGTTGCAGCAGCCACTGCGCATTGAGCGGCGTCTGGTCCGGCTCCTGCGGGGCGGAAGCACTGCGCAGAATGACGGAAATGCCGCCATGGCTTCGAGCAAGCGTGAGCAACTGTTCCTGCGAGCCCGGCACGGCCAGCGTGATGGCCCCGTAGGCGAAATCCGATTCGCTGCCCGGCACGGAGGTGCGCGACCCCACGGCCAGCACCTCGGCATCGCGCAGCAGCGCATAGGTATGGGATCCCGTGGCCTGCTGCAGGGTCAGCAGCAGGTCGACACGGTCACCGGGACGCAGCAGGCCGGAGAGTCCCTCGACCTCGTTGACCGCGAAACTCATCGCCACCTGCCCGGGCTGCAGCATCTCCGAGATGCCACCCACCGCCCTGCGCCGCCGCCGCAACATGTCGGCGGCCAGCGGCTGGCCGCTGCGCAGCGGGTAGGCCAGCGTCTGTCCCGCGACCACCCCGAACTGCTGGGGTCGCAGTGCCTCGGCGGGGACGAACGCCGCGGGAAAGGGCCGCACCGCGACGTTGCGCACGCTGATGCGCTCGCCGGCGCGCAGGTCATGACTGGCCACCAGGAGATCGACGCTGCTGCGCTCGAACGCGGTGGTCGCCTGCTGCTGCTCCCGATTGAACTGGCGGTGGGCCAGCCATGCCGCAAGCACAGCACACACCAGGGAGGCCAGGATGGCCAGCGTACGCCGGCTTGTTGCCAACAACTGGAAAGCAGATCGAGTGGCCATGGGCTCAGGTGGGAAGTGAAAGGGCAAAACTGAACCTGAGGAAAAAGGCGCTCAACGCATGCATCCACATGCCGACCATGCTGTTGTGCGAGCCAAACCCCAGGCCCAGACCGAACACCGCGGCAACCACCGCGCAAAGCACCAGGTACTCGACCATGGCCTGGCCCCGGCATGGATTGGCGCACTGGCTCATCGCGCGTCTGCCTGGCGCACCCACTGCACGACGATGACCGTGCCGGGTCCCTGCCGCTGGTGAAGCACAGCCACCACGGAAGCCCGCGCAGAGCGGAACTCCAGAAGCCGTGAGCCGCTTGCGCCCGCACCCGCGGGCATCGGCGGCGTGACGTCGCGCATGCCGCGGGCACGAAGGCTTTGCGCCAGGCAGGCGGCATTCCACGCCATGCTGTCCGCGTCATCGATGACGAGTTCCTGGTTGCGGCGCCCGCCATCGCTCGACTCGACGTCGCGCAGCACGCGGGCGTCGGCGGGCAGGTCGGGCAACTCGCTCAGGGCACGCCCGGCGGCGCTGCGCCGCCTTTGCACCGCATCGTGAAACAACGTGACGACGGCGACTCCCGAGGTCGTGTCGCGCGGTCCGCGCGAGAGCTCGACGCTGAGGTAGTAGGCGCCCTGCATGCAGCCCACCACCCAGCCGCCCGTGCGCAGCCGGTCGACCACGCTGTCGCTGCACATGCGTGAGCGAAACCATGCCACCGAGGAATCGAGCGGGCGGGCCACCGAGAAGGACTGGATGTGCGTCGGTCGCCCATCGATCATGAAGCCCGAGTAGCCCCCCTGCGCCAGCGCCGCGGCAGGCAACGCGATGCGCGGCCACGCCTGCCCGGCGTGCGCCAGGGACGGCATCGCGCAGCAGGCCCACAGGCAGGCGCCCAGGGCCGCCGTAAGCGGCCATCGCCACGACATCGACGGCTTCACGACCCTCCTCCGGAGATCAGACGATCGGGAGGCACCATGTCCATCCACAGATGCAGCGCGCCCAGCGCGGGCCCCGTCACGAAGCCGAAACGATCCACGTCGAGAACCAAGGGGTAGAACAGCAGCGACAACGCCTGCAGCTCAGGGCCCGGGAAGACCAGGGGATCGGCTTCGACACGCTCGGCCACCTCGCTCGGCCCGGAAGCCCGCCAGGTCTGGATCAGCACCCCGGCGGAGCGTTGCATGGTCAGCGCCGGGATCATGTCGGCATGCGCCGATCCCGGCGTGGCCCAGGCAGGAGCCAACGCCACGCGCACATGCACGCGATACAGGCCCCCTTCGGGCAGGGTCATCAGCGAAGCCACGGGAAAGAAGGCATCGCGGCCCACGGATTCATCGAGTGCCGAGCGCGACACCGAGCCGGCGGCTCCGGGCAACACCTGCACGTCCCGCCGGTTGTTTCGAAACAGCGGCCGATCCGCCCGATCCACCCAGAAGGGAGGTGTCGGGAGCGACTGCTGGCTCATGGTCGCGTTGTCCAGAGGAGTCGATGGCAGTGCGTAGAACAACGCTCGCACCTCGTCCGACGTCCTGCGCAGGTCCGGCAACGATGCTTGCCGCGTGGCGTCGAAGGCGGCGAAACTGCTCGCCATGTCGGTCGCGCGCGCAAGCGACTGGAATCGCCCGACGACCACGATGGCGCTCATCAGCGGCAGCAGCGCCAGGCACAGCACGAGCATTTCCGTCAGCGCCTGTCCGCGCTGACGACACGCGCCCATCGCGGGTGCACGGATCATGGCAGGTACGCCCCCTGCTGCGCCTGGGCCTGGTGGACCGCATTCGGCGACGCCACCAGGCGAGCCGTCCAGTATGGCTGATACAGGCTGGGCGCCTCCATCCTCACCAGGCTGTGCTTCGGCGCCGAGTAGTACACCTGCGCGGCGGATACCGCCGACATCCTGCCGTTCGCTGCGTCAGGCGAGAACAGGCTCGCCCATGGCTCGGGCAAGGTTCCCTGCGGCGCCGATCCCGGTGTCGCACTGACCAGCACGGCCACGCGCAGGTGCGGGTTGGAGCGCAGGAGTTGCAGCGGACTGAGCCCGTAGACGCTTGGAATACCCTTGTACTTGTAGGTCTCGTTCTTGCTCGGGCCCACCAGCTCGGTCTGCAGGGTCGCCAGGGGGTTGACGAGCAGAGTGGCGTCGTAATGCAGCGGGTCCGAGTCGACCTTCGTCGGGCTGGAAGCCACGTCGGTCATGCCGAAGGCTGCCGGGATCTCGAACGGTAGCTGGCATTCGGCATCCTCCGGGTCTGCCGGGATCCAGATGTGCTCGGACAGCGTGTCCACGGCCCTCCACTCGTTGAGGCCCAACATCTGGGTGCCCCCGAGGCGAATCAGGAAATCGTGCCGGCCCGCCGTGTCGGCCGTCGGGCAGTCGGCGTAGTCACCCCACATGAACCATGAACGGCGGGTATTGAAGCTTTCGGAATCCACCGCCGCGCGCACGAGACTGCCGAAGCGCCAACGCAGGAACCTGCTGTAGCTGTGCGTGAACTTGCCGACGTCCGGACGATTCGAACTGGACAGAATGGTCACGTGGAAGCCGCTGCGCGTGCCCAGCGCGGCGGCCACGACATGATCCATGGCCAGCTTGCGCGATAGCGACAGCGCATAGTGCGCTTCCTTTTGGGAGTTCATCAACTCCCAATGAATCTCCCGATCGAGACCCTTGCCCAGTTGATTCAACAACGGGGCCACCCGCTTCGATGCCCTTTGCGCGAGGGCTGCGGCGGCCAGCGACGGCTCGAACCAGGGGAATTTCAATGTATTCCCGGTCTCGGCAAAAACCTTGCTCTGGACGTCGTTCAGACGCGAGGCATAGGCAAGCCAGGACGAAAGGCTGACCAGTTGCGCAATGCTCACGGAATCGGCAAACATTGCGCGATTGGTATACGAATAAAAATTCAGCAGCCGCGCATCCATCGCCGCTGCCGTGTATGCAGCGGCGTCCGACGCGTCGACCAGTCGGATTTTTTCCTCGATGAGGGCTCCGGCGCGATAGACAAAATAGAGGACACCGAGGCCCAGCGCGAGAATGGCAATGCCGTAGATCAGCACCTGGCCGCGCTGGAGGCGCCGCCGGCCGCATGCGGTCGGCGGCGCCCGGCGCGAAGAGGCCGACACGGCACTCGCGCTGACCGGCGTCGGGTTCACTCAATTGCCCGAATTCTGAGCGCCCGCGCCATTGCCGTAAGAGGCCAGGCCCTTGCTCTTGGCCGCGTCCTGGGAAGCGCCCTGGGCGTCCGCTTGCGCGCCCTGGATCTGCTTGCTGGCGGATTGTCCGGAAATTTCCGTGACAATACCGGCCGCCTGGTTCCGGATGGATTGTCCGAAGAATTCGAAAACCGCAATTGCGGCGATCGCGACGACGGCGACGATGATGATGTATTCCGTCATTCCCTGGCCGAATTGCCGGGATTTCCCATTTACGATTTGCATGTCCATCTCCACCGGGAACAGGCCCCGAAGTAGTACTCCCTGCTAGGACGGCAATGTAAACGGAGGGATGGGAATATTTTGTCAGCGATGCGTTCGCATCGCGATGCATCCTTGGTATTCATGGAAATCGGCGCGTGCAAATGCGCGCGCAAGCCGGAATCAGACGGCGGCGTCGAGTCGGCGCGCGCGTTCCAGGCGCGTGTGCTCGCGTTCGCGCTCGAGCATGCTGTCGTGCACGAAGCCGATATGCCGCCTGGCCGCCCTCCCGGCGGCAGCGGCGCGGCGCGCCTGTACGTGCGACCAGATCTCCCGGTGGTGCCGACGCAGCTGCTCCCACTGGCGAGGACGCGACTGCAGGAAGACCAGGTTGCCATGCACGGCGTCGTGCACCAGCCGATGCAGGCTGGCGCTCAGATGCGCCAGCAACAGGTTGTGAGAGGCATCGACGATGGCCTGGTGGAATTGCACGTCGGCCTGGGTGCAGGCGTCGAGGTCGTCGCCCTCGAAGGCCTCGCGCAGCTGCTCGTAGGCGCGCCCCATGCGTTGCAGGTCCAGCTCGTTGGCACGCTGCGCGGCCAGCTCGGCGGCCTGGCCCTCGAGCATGTGGCGCAGCTCCAGCAGATCGGGCTGCAGGTCGGGGTGCTGGTCGAGCAGGTCCTTCCAGGGGTCGACGAAGGCCGCCTGCAGGCGATCGGTCATGAAGGTTCCGCCGCCCTGGCGGCTGTGCACCAGTCCTTTCGAGGCGAGCTTGCGCAGGCCTTCGCGCAACGAGGGGCGCGAGACACCGAGCTGGGCCGCCAGCTCGCGCTCCGGCGGCAGGCGCTGGCCCGGGCGCAGCGAGCCCTCGAGCATGCGGCGCTCGAGCTCGATGGCGACGGAATCCGACAGGCGCTGGATTTGCATGGCAGGGGCGCGCGCGGGTGCGCAGGGTCCCGGGTCAGGGCCGGGCCGCGCAGCGCGCTGCGCCGGGGAAGCTTCCGGAAGTATAGCAAATTGGTCAGACCATTTAACCTCTGATACATTCACGTCAGTACGGTCGAGCGGGTGACATCCCCTCGTTCCTTGTCCAGTTTCGCGGCGGGTCGCTTCCTGCCGGCCGGAGTGTGTCGATGAGCGTGATCACCTGTGTCGAGGACCTGCGCCTGCTGGCGCGCAAGCGCGTTCCGCGCATGTTCTACGACTATGCCGACTCGGGTTCCTGGACCGAGTCGACCTATCGGGCCAACGAGAGCGACTTCCAGCGCATGCTGCTGCGCCAGCGCGTCGCGGTGAACGTGGAAAAGCGCAGCGTGCGCACGCGCATGCTGGGCCAGGAGGTGGCGATGCCGGTGGCGCTGGCGCCGACCGGCCTGACCGGCATGCAGCACGCAGACGGCGAGATCCTGGCGGCGCGCGCGGCCGAGGCTTTCGGCGTGCCTTTCACGCTGTCGACCATGAGCATCTGCTCCATCGAGGACATCGCCGCGAACACCCGCGCACCGTTCTGGTTCCAGCTCTACGTGATGCGCGACCGTGACTTCATCGAGCGCCTGATCGAGCGCGCGCGCGCCGCGCGCTGCTCGGCGCTGATGCTCACGCTCGACCTGCAGATCCTCGGGCAGCGCCACAAGGACCTGCGCAACGGGCTGTCCGCGCCGCCCAAGCCGACGCTGCGCAACCTGCTGAACCTGGCGACCAAGCCGCGCTGGGTCATGGGCATGGCGGGCACGCGGCGCCGCACCTTCGGCAACATCGTCGGCCACGCCAGCGGGGTCGACGACCTGAGCTCGCTGTCGTCGTGGACGGCGCAGCAGTTCGACCCGCGCCTGAACTGGGACGACGTGGAGTGGATCAAGCGCAAGTGGGGCGGCAAGCTCATCGTCAAGGGCGTCATGGACGCCGAGGACGCGCGCCTGGCCGCCGATGCCGGTGCCGACGCCCTGGTAGTGTCCAACCACGGCGGGCGCCAGCTCGACGGCGCGCCCAGCTCGATCGCCGCGCTGCCGGGCATCGTCGACGCCGTGGGCTCGCGCATGGAGGTCTGGATGGACGGGGGCATCCGCAGCGGGCAGGACGTGCTCAAGGCGCTCGCGCTGGGCGCCCGGGGCACCCTGATCGGGCGTGCCTTCCTGTACGGCCTGGGCGCCATGGGCGAGGCCGGGGTGACGCGCTGCCTGGAGCTGATCCGCAACGAACTCGACCTGACCATGGCCTTCTGCGGCCTGGACGACGTGGCACGCATCGACCGCGGCGTGCTCATCGAGCCCCGCGGCTGAGCGGCGCCCAGGAGTCCGGGAGCCTGGGCCACGCGATTGCCGTCCCGGGCGGCACCTGCATACACTTGCGTGTGTGCAGCCCCACCCGACTTCGCCACGCGCCATGCCTCAGGAACCACCCGCGATCCAGGATCTCTACCCCGAGCACCTGGCCCACTGCTATGGCTGCGGGCGCCTGAACGAGCACGGGCATCACATCCGGACCTTCCAGGTCGGCGAGCAGACGGTGTCGGAGTTCACGCCGCTGCCCAGCCACATCGCCGTGCCCGGTTTCGTGTATGGCGGCGTGATCGCCTCGTTGATCGACTGTCATTCGACGGCGACCGCCGCCGCCGCGATGGCGGCGGCGAGCGGCGACGAAGCCGCACACGGCTCGGCCAAGCCGCCGCCGCGCTTCGTGACCGGCTCGCTGCACGTCGACTACCTGCGCCCGACCCCGCTCGGCGAGCCACTCGTGGTTCGAGGCCAGGCGCGTGAGATCAAGGGGCGCAAGGTGGTCGTCGAATCGACCGTGTACGCCGGCGGCGTGGCCACCGCGCGCGGGGAAGTGGTGGCCGTGCTGATGCCGGACAACTTCGGCCAGGGCTGAACGGCCATCCATGGTCGCCCTGCCCTCAGCCGACGCCGCCGACACCGCGGCCCATCGCATTGACCGCCACGGCCTGTTCCAGTCCGCCGAACAGGAGGACGCTTTCGTCGGCGCGCAGTGGGCCGAACTGGCGCCGCGCGCCCACACCATCGGGCTGTGGGGAGGACTGTGCTTCAGCGCCGGGTTTGCCGCCGATTACGTCACGCTGGGCGCGGCGGCTCCCTGGCCGGCGCTGCTGCTGACGCGCCTGCTGGTGCTGGGCGTAGGCCTGCGCCTGGCGTGGATCACCCGATCGGGCGCCGCGCCGGACGCCCGCAGGCTGCGCCTGTGGCTGCTCGTGTTCCAGTTCGTGACCCTGCTCGGGCTGCGCCTGGTCGTGCAGTTGCACGGGCATGTCTCGCCCTACCAGGTCATCGCCGCGGTGTTCAGCTGCATGGTGCTGTACGGATACGCGCCGGTGCTGCGGCCGATGCAGTTGTGGATGCTGCCGGCGTGGCTGGTGCTGTCGCTGCTGCAGATGCGCTTCGCGCTCGATGCGCCGATCAGCCAGATCGCGCTGTTCGCCATCCTGCTGGGCTTTGTCAACGTCATCGGCTGGAACCTGGCCGTGCACGCCGCGCGCTCGCAACGCAACGCCTGGATGGACCGGCGGCGCATGCACTGGGAGATCGCCGAGCGCATCACGGCCGAGCAGAACCTGCGCCATCTGTTCGAGGCCAGCCCGGTGCCGCTGGTGCTGGCCAGCCAACCCCACGGGCAGATCCTGCACATGAACCAGGCCGCGCTGGGCCTGCTCGATCCGCAGCGCATGCTGGCCGATCCGGCGCTGGCCATGGCGGGGGACTTCTACGCCGATGCGCAGACCCGCGACATGCTGGCCCAGGCGCTCGGGCACCACCAGGCCTTCGGCCCGGTGGACCTGCGCATGCGCGATACGTCGCAGCGCGTGGTCGACGTCATGCTGTCGGCCCGCAAGCTGCGCTACAACGGGCGCCGGGCGGTGCTCGTGAGCCTGGTGGAGATCACCCATCGCAAGCGCCAGGAGCACGAACTGCGCCGCATGGCGCACACCGATCCCTTGACCGCCCTGCACAACCGCCGGGGCTTCTTCGCGCGCGCCGAGCGCGTGCGCCGACGCCCCGATCAGGCTCCGCTGGCCTTGCTGGTGCTGGACGTGGACCATTTCAAGCGCATCAACGACAGTCACGGGCATGCCACCGGCGACCTCGTGCTGCAGCAACTCGCCGGGCGCATGGCTTCGACCCTGCGCGACAGCGATGTGCTGGCGCGCATCGGCGGCGAGGAGTTCGCCGCCTTGCTGCCTGCCACGAATGCGCAGCAGGCGCTGGCCATGGCCGAGCGCCTGCGGCGAGCCGTTTGCGACCACGCGGTTCGCTGCCAGGGGCTGCGCCTGGACTTGAGCCTGAGCATCGGCGTGGCCATGTTCGACGACGAGCGAGACGACATCGACGCCGTGCTGGCGCGTGCCGACCAGGCCATGTACCGGGCCAAGCAGGCGGGCCGCAACCGCGTGCAGGGGCTGCACGCGCCGACCGCGGCGTGAAAGGCAGGCGCCTGCGGCTGTCGGCGCTGGAGTCGAGGCTCAGCCGGCCGGCAACGGATCGAGGAATGTGATCAGGTGCGCCGGGTCGGGGCGCTCGCGCGGCTCGCGCGGACGCGCCACCGTGCCCACCGCGACGAAGCACACCGCGTGTTCACGGGCGTCAAGCCCGAAGCAATCGCGCAGCGCACGGCTTTGCATCGCCGGCCCGCTGACCAGCCCGGCGCCAAAGCCCTGGGCATGAGCCATCAGCAACAGGTTCTGCAGCGCGCAGCCGAGACTGACCAGGCGCTCGGCGTGGGGAATGTGCTCGTGGCCGTCGCCGCCGTCGCGCACCACGGCAAGCGCCAGGAAGGGTCCATGCGAGGCCTTTTCCCGGGCGCGTTCGCGCTCGGACGCCTCAGCTGCCTCGACGCGCTCCAGCAGGGCCTGCTCGAAGGCCTCGGCCAGGCGCGCGCGCGCCGGCCGCTCGACGAGGACCAGGCGCCACGGCAGGATGCGCCCGTGGTCGGGGGCGCTCGCCGCGGCGTCGAGCAGTTGCCGGCGCTGCACGGCATCGGGGCCAGGCTCGACCAGGTGCCGCGGAGCGGTCTGGGTGCGCTGGCGCATTCGCGCCAGCAGCGCCTGGGCGTCGGTTGCCGTCGTGGATGGGGGCGATGACATGGGCAAGGCTGTCTCCGGCTGGGAAGCACCACTGCGGCCTCGCCGGAATCCGGCGCCTAGCGACGCGGATCGGCGAGCCCGAAGAAGTGGCACCGAAAATACCAATACAATGATAGCCCTTGCGCCCCAAACTCCGCCGCGCCGATGAAACTCACCGCCTTCGCCGATTTCGGACTGCGCACCCTGCTGGTGCTGGCCGCCAGCGAGCGCCCGAGCTGGTCGAGCGCCGAACTGGCCAGTCAGTTGCAGGTTTCGCGTGACCACCTGATCAAGGTGATCCAGCGCCTGGCCGCTGGCGGCTACGTGCACACCACGCGCGGCGCCGGCGGCGGGGTGTCGCTGGCGCGCGAGGCCGGCGCGATACGCCTGGGCCAGGTGCTGGCCTGGATGGAGCAGGAGCAGGCCCTGGTGGAATGCTTTCGCGACGACGGCGGACAGTGCCGGCTCAACCCGGTATGCATGCTGCGCGGGCGCCTGGCCGGAGCCGAGCGCGCCTTCTACGCCGAACTCGACCGCGACACCCTGGCCGACTGCCTCGACCCGGGCCTGCGCGCTTTCGCGCGCGACGCCGGGGACCAGGCACCGGCGCGCTGAGCTCAGCCGCGTCGCGACACCTCGAACGCCGGGAACAGCACGTTGTTCTCCAGGTGGATGTGCTGCACCAGGTCCTCGCCGAACTTGTTCACGCCGGCCACCAGAGCGCGCCAGGAGTTGCAGGCATCCGCCGGGGCCTGCCCGTCGTCGGTGAGCCGACGCAGCGCGGCCAGCAACTGCGCGTGGTCGTCGTGCTCGGCGCGCATGCGTGCAATCGGCGCATCCAGCCCCATGCCCGGCGCGACGCGCTGCATCATCGGGAACAGGATGTTCTCCTCCTTGTCCATGTGCTCGGACAACTCGGCCAGCGTGCGCTCGAGCAGATCGCCCAGGCCGGCCGGCACTCGCGGGTGCTCGCGGTGCACGCGTTCGACCTTGTGCGCCAGGCGCGCCAGTTCGGGCAGTTCGGCGCGATGGGTGTCGTGGAAGCGCCGCCGGATGTAGTCGGACAATTCCGCCGGCTGCTGCGGCGCGTCGCTGGCCAGCGGCTGCAGGTCTTCGATCTGCTGCCGCACCTGGAGCGGGTCCAGCCCGCGCTCGACGGCGGCCTCGCGCAGCGTGCGCGCCCCGCCACAACAGTAGTCCAGGCGCAGGCGGCGCAGCAGGCCCAGCGCCTGCGGGTAACTGCGCGCCAGCTCTCCCAGCGGCAGCGCGGCGAGGTCGGCCTCGCATACGCCGGCGGACAACCCGGCATCGACGACTTGGTCCATGTGCTTCTCCCGAACGTGGCTTGAAGTGGCATTCAGCCTACCACATTCCGGCGAATAACAAGACTTTTTTATACATCTTTTGATCCGGAACCGGAGCCGTCGACGCATGCTGTATGCTTGAACAGCCCCACCCATCCCGCCCACCCATGTCCGACGCCATCGATTCCGTGGATTGCTGCGCCCGGCTGTTCCAGCTCGACGCCGAACAGCGCGCCGCGGTGGCCCACGGTGCCGGCGGGCAGGATGCACCGGCGCTGCTGCTCATCGCCGGTGCCGGCTCGGGCAAGACCACCACGCTGGCCGCGCGCGTGGCTCGCCTGGTGCTCGACGGTGCCGACCCGCAGCGCATCATGCTGCTGAGCTTCTCGCGTCGTGCAGCACAGGAACTGCAGCGCCGCGTCGCCGCCGCGCTGCACCGGGCGCTGCGCCTGCCGGCGACGCAGCCGGGCCCGGCGCTGCCGTGGGCGGGGACCTTCCATTCGGTGGGTGCGCGCCTGCTGCGCGAATACGCGCGACACATCGGGCTGCCCGCCGATTTCAGCGTGCTCGACCGCGGCGACGCCGAGGACCTGATGGGCCTGCAGCGCCAGGCGCTGGGCCTGGGAGATCGGCGCCTGCGCTTTCCCCTCAAGTCCACCTGCCTGGCCATTCACTCGCGCTGCGTCAACAGCGGCGAGGCGTTGCGCGACGTGCTGCGCGCACAGTTCCCGTGGTGCGAAGTACACGAAGCCGAACTGCGTGTGCTGTTCCAGTCCTACACCACGGAAAAGCTGCGCCAGCACCTGCTCGATTTCGACGACCTGCTGCTGTGGTGGTCCCAGCTCATGGCCGAACCGGTCATGGCCGCGCGCGTGGGCAGCCGCTTCGACCACGTGCTGGTCGACGAATACCAGGACACCAATCGCCTGCAGGCCGGCATCGTGCGCGCGCTGCGTCCGCACGGCAGCGGGGTCACCGCGGTGGGTGACGACGCCCAGGCCATCTACGGTTTTCGCGCCGCCGACGTGCGCAACATCCTGGACTTCCCGGCCCAGTACACGCCGCCGGCACGGGTGCTCGGCCTGACCCGCAACTATCGCAGCAGCCAGCCGATCCTCGACGCCGCCAACACGTTGATGGCGCAGGCCGCCGAGTCCTACGCCAAGCGCCTGTGGACGACCCGCGGCGGCGGCGAGCGCCCGTGGCTGGTCAGCGTGCCGGACGAGGCGGCGCAGGCCACATGGGTGGCCGACCAGGTGCTCGAGCACCGCGAGCGCGGCGTGGCGTTGCGTCACCAGGCCGTGCTGTTCCGGGCGTCCCAGCACAGCGCGCCGCTGGAACTCGAGCTCACGCGCCGGCACATTCCCTTCGTCAAGTTCGGCGGCCTGCGCTTCCTGGACACCGCGCATGTGCGAGACCTGCTCAGCCTGTTGCGCTGGGCGGCCAACCCGCGGCACCGCCTGGCGGCGTTTCGCGTGGCGCAGCTCGTGGCCGGCGTCGGGCCGGCCCATGCCCGGCGCCTGCAGCAGGCCCTGCAGACGGCAGCCGACCCGGTGCAGGCACTGCGCGAATTCACGCCGCCGACCGCATCCCGCGCCGACTGGGAACGGCTGCTGCAATTGTGGCTGCGCCTGCATGCCCAGCCGGCATGGCCGGCGCCGATGGACCTGGCCTGCGCCTGGCTCGAGGCCGAGCTGCCGCGCCTGCACGACGACGCCGCGGCACGCGCCGCCGACCTGCGCCAGCTGGCGCATATCGCCCGCTCCTATGGCAGCGCCGAGCGCTTCCTCACCGAGCTGACCCTGGAGCCGCCCGAACTCGGCAGCGATCTCGCGGGCCCGGCGCTGCGTGACGACGACTACCTGATCCTGTCCACCATGCATTCGGCCAAGGGCCAGGAGTGGAAGGCGGTGTACCTGCTCAACACCGTCGACGGCTGCGTCCCTTCGGACCTGGCCTGCGACGATGCCCGCCAGCTCGACGAGGAGCGCCGCCTGCTCTACGTGGCGATGACCCGCGCCCGCGAGCACCTGCAAGTGATCGTGCCACAGCGCTTTCATGTCACGCAACAGGCCGCGTACGGCTCCCGGCACCTGCACGCGCTGCCCAGTCGCTTTCTCGAACCGGCGCTGCGTGCGCTGATGCAGGAAGTGCAGCCGGGGGCCGCGGCCGAGGCGCCCTCCCCCGCCGCCGATGCGCCCACCGAGGGCGATGCCATCGACCTGGCCTCCCGCGTGGCGGCGCGCTGGGACTGAAACGCTCCCGCCCCGGTTCGCGCGCGCGCCCAGGCTTTCAGGAAGCCTGGAAAAACGCCTGCAACGCGGCCTGCGGAATGGCCTGGCCGGTGGCACGCGCGCGCTCCAGCAGCGACCAGTAATAGCGGTAGGAGGCCCTGTCGTGCAGGCGCCCCGCGTGCTGGATCGGGCCCCACTGCACGGCCTGCGCGGCCAGCAGCACCTCGGCCGCGAGTTCGACCTCGTCGAATTCCGGGCGCATGGCCTCGACGATCGGCGCGATCTGCATCGGGTGGATGCTCCACATGCGCTGGAAGCCGAACTCGCGCCGCGCGCGCACGGCGTCGGAGCGCACGACCTCGGGGTCGCGCAGTTCGGTGCATACGTTGTGCGCGGCCATGCGTCCGTGCGCGACGGCCGCGGCCACGCATTCGGCCTTGGCGCGCACCACCAGGTGATGCTCGAACTGCCCCGGGCTGTGCATGGCCTGCGCGCCGATGGCGCCGCGATGCGCGCTGACCCAGTCCATGATACCGAAATCCAGCACCTCGACGTAGGGCAACGCGGCGATCTCCCACACCCGCCGCAGCGCGCCGTGGGTCTCGATCAGCACGTGCACCGGCAGCGGCGACGCGCGGCCGGCCGCGCGTGCCGCGTCCTGCACGGTCTCGGCGACCTCGCGCACCTCGTGCTCGCTGTGGGCCTTCGGGATGGTCACGTAGGCCAGGCGCTGCGCGGCCTCGCCGACGATGCGCCGCACGTCGTCGCGCCAGCTCGGGTGCGACGGGTCGTGGATGCGCACGCCCAGGCGGTCGAAGCGGTTGTCCGGCGATTGCAGCAGCTGCGCCACCATGCGCGCCTGCTCGGCCTCCTGCCCGGCCGCAGCGCCGTCCTCGCAATCGGCGGTGATGTCGAACACCGGGCCCAGGTCGCGCTGCAGCGCCAGCGCCTTGTCGAGCAGGCGCCGGCTGCCGGCGTAATGCTCGCAGGCGGCCAGTGCCAGCGTCGGCTCGCTCACGCCGAACAATGCCTGGCGCGGGTGCGACGGCGCGGTGCTCGAGGCGGAGTTCATTGGTTGAGCCGGCGCATCGCGCGGGAAAGTCCGTCGAGGGTCATCGGGTACATGCGCTCCGCGAAGATGTCGCGGATGAGCTGGATCGAGTGGTGATAGGGCCACAGGTTGGGCGGCGTCGGGTTGAGCCACACGGCATGGCGCCAGGTCTGCAGCAGGCGCTGCAGCCAGGCCGCGCCGGGCTCGGCGTTCATGAATTCCAGCGCGCCTCCGGGCTGCAGGATCTCGTAGGGGCTCATCGTCGCGTCCCCCACCACGACGACCTTGTAGTCGTCGCCGTACTTGTGCATCAGGTCGCTCATCGCCACGCGCTGGTCATGGCGCCGGCGATTGTCGCGCCACACGAAGTCGTACAGGCAGTTGTGGAAATAGAACGACTCCAGGTGCTTGAACTCGCTGCGCGCCGCCGAGAACAACTCCTCGCACACACGGATGTGATCGTCCATCGATCCGCCGACGTCGAGGAACAGCAGCACCTTGACCCGGTTGTGGCGCTGCGCGCGCATGCGCAGGTCCAGCCAGCCGGCGTTGCGCGCGGTACCGGCGATGGTGTCGTCCAGGTCGAGTTCGTCGGCCGCCCCCTCGCGCGCGAAGCGCCGCAGGCGACGCAGCGCGACCTTGATGTTGCGGGTGCCCAGTTCGACCTGGTCGTCCAGGTTGGCGTATTCGCGCTGCTCCCACACCTTGACCGCGCTGCGATTGCCGGCCGACGGCCCGCCGACACGAATGCCTTCCGGGTGGTAGCCCGAATGCCCGAACGGACTGCTGCCGCCAGTCCCGATCCACTTGCTGCCTCCCGCATGACGCCCCTTCTGCTCGTCCAGGCGCTTGCGGAATTCCTCCATCAGGCGATCCCAGCCGAGCTTTTCCAGGCGGGCGCGGTCCTCGGCGGAAAGGTGCTTGCGCATGGACGCGCGCAGCCAGTCCTCGGGCAGTTCGGGCTGCAGGCCCGGCAGGTTCTGCACGCCGCGAAAGTACTGGCCGAAGGCCACGTCGAACTTGTCGTACAGCGACTCGTCCTTGACCAGCGCGGCCCGCGACAAGGCGTGGAATTCGTCGATGGAATGCCCGATCACCCTCGCGCGCAGCGCCTCCAGCAGACCGAGGTACTCGCGGGTCGACACCGGCAGCCCGCAGTCGCGCAGGTGCAGAAAGAAATCGATCAGCATCGTGCCTGCCTCCAGACCCGTGCGGCGACCAGGAGGCCGATGCGCCGTGCGTGCGGGCGGCTCGGCATGGGCTCAGCGATTGTGGCGCGCCATGAACACCAGGCGCTCGAACAGGTGCACGTCCTGCTCGTTCTTGAGCAGCGCGCCGTGCAGCGGCGGCACCACCACCTTGTGGTCGCTGCTGCGCAGCGCGTCGGGCCCGATGTCCTCGGCCACCAGCAGCTTGAGCCAGTCGATCAGCTCCGAGGTCGACGGCTTTTTCTTCAGCCCGGGCACGTCGCGCAGCCCGAAGAACACCTCCAGCGCCTCGCTCAGCAACTCCTTGCGCAGGCCCGGGAAATGCACGTCCACGATGCGCGCCATGGTTTCGCGATCGGGGAACTGGATGTAGTGGAAAAAGCAGCGACGCAGGAACGCGTCGGGCAATTCCTTTTCATTGTTGGAGGTGATGAACACCAGCGGACGTTGGCGCGCGCGAATCGTCTCGCGGGTCTCGTAGCAATGGAACTCCATGCGGTCGAGTTCGCGCAGCAGGTCGTTGGGAAACTCGATGTCGGCCTTGTCGATCTCGTCGATCAGGATCACGCACGGGGTGTCCCTTTCGAAGGCCTGCCACAGCACGCCCTTGACGATGTAGTTGCGAATGTCGTGCACCTTGGCATCGCCCAGCTGCGAGTCACGCAGGCGCGACACCGCGTCGTACTCGTACAGCCCCTGCTGCGCCTTGGTGGTCGACTTGACATGCCACTGCAGCAGCGGCAGGTCGAGTGCCGCCGCCACCTCCTCGGCCAGCATGGTCTTGCCGGTTCCCGGCTCGCCCTTGACCAGCAGCGGGCGTTGCAGCGTGATGGCGGCGTTGACGGCGATTTGCAGCTCCGGCGTGGTGACATACGCGTCGCTACCCTCGAAACGCAAGCTCATGCGGGAATCTCCGATGGAAAGGATCGGCTGTGTGCTCAGGGCTGGTGCTGCCAGGCCAGACGCGCGCCGAAGCCGAGCAATACCAGGCCGGTGCCGCGGTCCAGCGCGCGCATCACGCGCCCGCGCCGCAGCCAGCGCCCGATCGACGCGGTGGCTGCCACCAGCACCGCGAACCAGGCCAGCGACAGCACGACGTGCACACAGGCCAGCAGGAACAGGAATCCGGGAACCCACACCCCGTGCGGCACGAACTGCGGCAGGAAACTGACGTAGAACACCCCGACCTTGGGGTTGAGCAGGTTGGTCAGCAGCCCGCGCAACCAGGTGCCCCGCAGGCCCTGGCCACGAGGGTCGGGCGCCGGCTCCCAGGCCTGGCGGGGGCGCAGCAGCAGGCGCAGCCCCAGCCACACCAGGTAGGCGGCGCCGAGCCAGCGCAATGCGTCGTAGGCGGCTGCCGAAGCCGCCAGCAGCGCGCCCAGGCCGGCCGCGGCCAGCGCTCCCCAGGCCAGGCAGCCCATGGCGATGCCCAGCGCCGCGGCAGCGCCGTGGCGCCGCCCCGATGCGCAGCTGCGCAACACCCAGGCCGTATCCACCCCCGGGGTCAGGGTCAGCAGCAGGGCTGCCGCGGCGAACGCGAGCAGGGAGGAGACGACGGGACTCATGACGGATGCCGCATACGGGATACGGCCTATTGTGCCTCGGCCTCGCCCCGACCGTGCGGGCCCCCGGCGCTCAGCGCGCCTGCTCGAAACCCTGCAGCACATGCACCGCGTTGACCCCGACCTCGGCGACGGCGTAGCCGCCCTCGAAGGTGAACAGCGTGGGCAGCCCGGCGCTGGCCAGCTCGGCGCCGACCTCCAGGTAGTCCGGCTGGCGCAGCGCGAAACCGCAGATGGGGTCGCCCGCGAAGGTGTCCAGGCCCATCGGCACCACCAGCGCATCGGCGCCGAAGGCGCGCACCTCGTCCAGCACGCATCGCAGCGCCTCGCGCCAGGTGGCGAAATCGCTGCCGCGCGGCAACGGCAGGTTGTGATTGAAACCCAGCCCGGGCCCGGCGCCGCGCTCGTCGGCGAAACCGAGGAAAAACGGGTATTCGGTCGCCGGATCCCCGTGGATGGACAGGGTCAGCACGTCGGCGCGCTCGTAGAAGATGGTCTGGGTGCCGTTGCCGTGGTGGTAGTCGACGTCGAGCACGGCGATGCGCTGGCAGCCGCCGTCGCGCAGCGCCTGGGCCGCCACGGCGGCGTTGTTGATGAAGCAGTAGCCGCCGAAATAGTCGGGGCCGGCGTGGTGCCCGGGCGGGCGCGTGAGCGCGAAGGCGCCGCGCGCGCCCGCCAGCAGTTCCTGCGCCGCTGCCAGCGCGCAGGCGGCACCGGCGCGCGCGGCCTGCCAGGTGCCGGCGGTCAGCGGGGTGCCGGCGTCGAAGGCGTGCATGCCCAGGCGGGCCGCGAAATGCCGCGTCGGCGCATCCATGCGAAAAGCATGCGGGCGCCCCAGGGGCCACACCGAAGGCAGGGCATCGCGCCCGGCGTTGTCGGGATCCAGCGCCACCCAGGCCTGCCACGCATCCCGCAGGAATTCCAGGTAGGCGGCGTCGTGCACGCGCTCGAGTGCCCGGCACAGCGCGGCGTCGTCGACCTCGGGCTCGAGCAACTCGCCCAGCGGCCGGCGTCGCAACTCGGCCAGCACGTACTCCAGGCGCTGCGGCACCTCGTGGCTGGGCACCATGCGCCCGCGAAACATTTCCTGGCGCCCGGCGTGCGCGGCGTGCAGGGGGTTGTGGAAGACCTTCATCGGCGAAAGGGGCATGCGGGCGAAAAAGGTCATTATCCCGTTCAACGAAAACTGCGCACCTCGGTGCGCAGGCGCCCGAGCAGCGGCGTGAGGTCGAACAGCCGCTCGGCCAGCAGGCTGCCCACGCGGCCGTCGCTCTGCCAGCGCCCGGCCACCGCCAGCAGGCGCGCGTGCACCAGCACCTGGCGCTGGCGCTCGCGCAGGCTTTTCCAGCAGATCACCTGCACCACCCCGGTCTCGTCCTCCAGGGACACGAAGGTCGTGCCGCGCGCCGTTTCCGGCTGCTGGCGCAGCGTGACCAGGCCGCAGGCGCGGGCGCGCGCGCCGTCGGGCAAGGCGCCCAGTTGCGCGGCCGAAAGCCAGCGCGCATGCAGGCGCGGGCGCAGCAGCTCCAGCGGGTGCCGGCGCAGGCTCAGGCCCATCGCGGCATGGTCGAACACCACGTCCTCGCCTTCGGGCGGAGGAGTCAGGTCGAGTTCCGGCTCGCTGGCCACGGCCTGCCGCAACAGCGGGGGCAGCGCATGCACGGCGGCGGCCTGCCAGACCTGCCGGCGTCGGTGCCCGGCCAGCGTGCGCAGCGCATCGGCGCCGGCCAGCAGGCGCATGTCGGAGCCGGCGAGCTCGGCGCGGCGCACCAGGTCGGCGACATCGCCGTAGGCACCCTGCTCGCGCGCGTGCTGGATGCGCTTCGCGGCCTCGCGTCGCAGGCCGCGCACCAGTCGCAGCCCCAGGCGCACCGCGCCCGCCTGCAAGGTGCAATCCCAGTCGCTGCATTGCACGTCGACGGGCAGCACGCGTACGCCGTGGCGCCGCGCATCCTGCACCAGTTGCGACGGTGTGTAGAAACCCAGCGGCTGGCTGTTGAGCATGGCGGCCAGGAACTCGGCCGGATGGTGGCATTTGATCCACGCGCTGGCATAGACCAGCAGGGCGAAGGACGCGGCATGGCTTTCCGGGAAACCGTACTCGGAGAAGCCCTGCACCTGGGAAAAGATCTGTTCGGCGAAGGCAGGGTCGTAGCCGCGCTCGACCATGCCGCCGACCAGACGCTCGCGCCACACCTGCAGCGAGCCCTTGCGGCGCCACGCGGCCATCGCGCGCCGCAAGCCGTCGGCCTGGCCGGGGCTGAACCCGGCGGCCAGCATGCTGATCTGCATCACCTGCTCCTGGAACACCGGAACCCCCAGCGTGCGCTCGAGCGCCTGGCGCAGCGCCGGGCCGGGATAGTGCACCGGCTCCAGGCCCTGGCGCCTGCGCAGGTAGGGGTGCACCATGCCGCCCTGGATGGGCCCCGGGCGCACGATGGCCACCTCCACCACCAGGTCGTAGAAACAGCGCGGGCGAAGGCGCGGCAGCATGTTCTGCTGCGCGCGCGACTCGACCTGGAACACCCCGACCGAATCGGCCGCGCACAGCATGTCGTAGGTGGGGGCGTCCTCGGCCGGGATGTCCTGCATCGCGAACGGCTCGCTGCGCGTGTGCCCGATCAGTTCCAGGGACTTGCGGATCGCCGTCAGCATGCCCAGCGCGAGCACGTCGACCTTGAGCATGCCCATCGCGTCGAGGTCGTCCTTGTCCCATTCGATCACGGTGCGTCCGGGCATCGCCGCGTTCTCGATCGGCACCAGGTCGTGCAGCGCGTCGCCGGTGAGCACGAAGCCGCCGGTGTGCTGCGACAGGTGGCGCGGGAACCCCAGCAGCTGGCGTACCAGGGCCATCCACTGGCGCACCGAAAGCTCCTGCGGGTCGAGGCCGGCTTCGCGCAGGCGCTCGGCGGCGATGCCGCGGCCGTCCCACCAATGCACGTTGCGCGCCAGGCGCTCGACCCCTTCGGGAGCGTGTCCCAGCGCCTTGCCGACATCGCGGATGGCGCTGCGCGGGCGGTAGCTGATCACGCTGGCGGTCAGCGCAGCGCGCTCGCGTCCGTACTTGGCGTACAGGTACTGGATCACCTCCTCGCGGCGCTCGTGCTCGAAGTCGATGTCGATGTCCGGGGGCTCGTTGCGCTCGCGGCTGATGAAACGCTCGAACAGCACCTGCATGCGCGCGGGGTCGACCTCGGTCACCCCCAGGCACCAGCACACCACGCTGTTGGCCGCCGAGCCGCGCCCCTGGCACAGGATGCCGCGCGAGCGGGCGAAGCCGACGATGTCGTCGACGGTCAGGAAGTAATGCGCATAGCCGAGCTCGGCGATCAGCGCCAGCTCATGCTCGATGAGCCGGCGCATCGCCGCGTCGGCGCCGCCGCTCCAGCGCCGCTGCGCGCCCTCGTACACCCGCCGGCGCAGGTAGGCGTCGGCATCCATGCCCGCCGGTACCACCTCGCGCGGATAGTTGTAGCGCAGTTCGTCGAGCGAGAACGTGCACTCGCGCGCCAGGCGCGCCGCCGCGTCGAGCAGCTCGGGCTCGTAGCGCCGCTGCAACCGTGGAAGGTCCTGCAGGCAGCGCTCGGCATTGGACTGCAACTCCAGGCCGCATTGCGCCAGCGGGCGCCGCAGGCGAATCGCGCACAGCGTGTCGTGCAGCGGCTGGCGCGAAGCCACGTGCATCTGCACGTCGGGACAGGCGACCAGGCCTGCGCCGCCGTCGCGCGACAGCTCGCGCAGGCGCTGCAGCCAGCGCGCGTCGTCGAGCTCGCGATGCAGCTCCACACCCAGCCAGAGCCTGTCGCCGAAGTGCCTGCGCAGCAGGTCGGTCCAGGCCCGCAGCTGCTCGTCGCCGGCCCGGCGCGGCAGGCACAGCACTCCCAGGCAGGCGCTGTCGTCGAGCAGCCGCAGGCCTTGCAGGTCCAGCCGGTAGCTGCCTTTGGGAGATGCGCGGCGCAGCGCGGTGATGAAACGGCACAGCGCGGAGTAGTCGGCCCGGTGCCGTGCCAGCAGCACCAGCACCGCGTCGTGCGCGGCATCGAGCTGCAGACGGAACTGGCTTCCCACCACCAGGTGCAGGCCGATTTCACCTGCCGCGACGTGCGCTCGCACCACGCCGGCCAGCGAACATTCGTCGCACAGAGCCAGCGCCTGGTAGCCCAGCTCGCCGGCTCGCCGCACCAGTTCCTCCGGGTGGCTGGCGCCGCGCAGAAAGCTGAAATTCGACATGCAGCGCAACGCCGCATGCGCGATCGCGGCGCTCGGGTCGGCGAGACCGGGTCCGGGTCCGGGAGCGGGCATCGTGGGCATCGTGTGGAGGCCGGACGAAAAGGACGGGCGCCGTCAGGCGAACACGCCATGCAGGAACCACGCGGGACGCTGCCCGCGGGCGCGGCTGCGAAATACCCACAGCAGGCCGCCGTGCGCATGCGCGGCCACCCAGTAATCGCGTGCCACGTGGTGCGTGCCGCCGGCACCGTCGCTCTGCCACCAGCCCGCCTCGATGCGCTGCGGCCCCAGCAGGAGTTGCAACTCGCCATGCCACAGCGGGCGCCCGTCGCGGCAGGCCAGCGGCTGCGGCGGGTCCAGCAGGAAGGCCGGACGTGCGCCCATGACCCCCGGCGGCACCGGCGCGCCGCCCGCCGCCGGCTCGCCGAAGGCTCGCCAGGCCTGCGCCCCTTCGGGCCGGTGCTCGGCAAGCACGCTGCCCTGCAGCACCTGCTGCGCTCCCAGGCGGGCGGCCACGCGCTGCAGCGCCAGCATCCATTCGCGCCGCGCCTGCGCGTCATCCCCGGCTTGCGCCGGCAAGGCCCCGGCGAGCAGGCTGGCGCTGCCTGGCACCAGTTGCTGCATATGCAGCAATTCGAGCTCCAGCTCGAGCGCCGGCGCGACCAGGCGCACATGCGCGAGATGCTCGCCGAGCAGACGCGCGAGCTGCTCGGCGCTGCGCAACGGCAGCGCGCTGCGCAGTTCGAGTTGTCCGCCATCGGGGCGCGCCGCCGGGCTGTCGCCGCGCCAGCGCAGCGACAAGGCGGTGGCTCCGGCCTGGCGCGCGCCGAGCCAGCCCTCGAGCTGCAGCAGCAGGCGCCGGGCTCCGAACAACAGCGCCGCGGCATCGTCCACGCGTGCCGGCAGTTCCAGGCGTGCCACGAAGCGCTCGGGGAGCGCGAACCAGGCCGGGTGCTCGACGGCATCGCCATAGGCCTGGTCGAGCTGCAGCAGCAGGCGCGCGCCGCAGCGCCCGGCCAGCCCGGCACGCGGCAGGCGTCGCACGTCGCCCAGGCTGCGGCAGCCCAGGCGCTGCAGCAGTTGCGCGTGCTCGGCCACCGCGTCCAGGCATTGCAGCGGAAGGGCGTCGAGCGAGCTCGCCAGTTCGCGCGGCGGCCCCGAAGTGCGCCCGGCGCGCGCCAGAGCCAGCGCCCCCTGCCCGGTGGCGGCCCAGGCCTGCGCGCGGGCACCGAGCTCGGCCGCCTGCGCACGCACGCGCCGGCGCAGCGCGGCCAGCCCGCCGAACAGGCGCAGGCTGTGTTCGAGCTCGAGCAGCACCGCTCGTTCCAGCAGCGCCACGCGCGGCGTGAACTGCAAGCCCCATACGGCCAGCGCCCGTGCCACCTGCGCGGCTGCCCGCGCCTCGTCGGGCGAAGCTGCCTCAGGCCACGTGCAACCGAGCAGTGCGACCCACAGCATGCCGAGGCTCTCCTGGCGAACGCAACGCAACAGCACCCTGCGCGGGCGCGACGGGAAGGGCCGCCTGCAATCCGCCCGGGATGGACGCCAGGCGCAATTCGCCCTCATGTGCCGGGCCGCGGCGCTTGAGCAGGCGCACTCGCAATTCCCACGGCGAGCCGGGCTGCGCGTGCACGCGCAGCGGAGCGGCCGAGGACTCGCTGCGCGACTGCTCGGGACGCACGGCGAACAGCAGGCCGCGCCCGCCTTGCGCGTGCGCATGCAGTCGCCGCAGGGCCTCGGCGCGACACGTGGGCAGCCACACCAGCAGCGCGGCCGCGCTGCCGGCGCGCAACACCTGCTCGGCGGACCACAGGCTTTGCGTGACCTCGCGGCTGCGCACCCACACCAGCCGATCGGGCGCGATGCCCTGGCATTGCAAGCCGGGCAGGTACGGCACGGCGGGCGGCCCCACGAGCACCAGCGACGCGCCGCCGCGCAGGGCCTGCCCCAGCGCCGGCCCGAGCAGGCGCCACTCCAGCAACGGCATGCGGGGAACCAGGATCTCGGTCAGGCTGCCGCAAGGCCAGCCACCGCCGGGCAGCTCGGCGTCGAGCTGCGCCCAGCCACTGCGCTGCACGGGGACGTCGACATGGCCGAGGTCGCTGCCGCGCCACACGCGGGTGGCCAGCGGCTCGGGCAGGGGCAGACGGGCAGCGGTTGTGGAGGACATGGCGATCGGCGGACTTCGCATCGGGTGGGAAGCGAAGCCTACCCAAAAACTGTATGAAAATACAGTACCATGAGAGCACCGGACACGCATGCCCGACCGTCCGGCGCACGTCGCGCGCCTTGTTGGCGCCCCACGCCTTCTCGGCGCCCCTTATGCTTGACGCACCATGTGTGGCCGCTTCGCCCTCTACAGCACGCCGGAGCGCATCGCCGCCAGTTTCGGCGCCGATGCGGGAGACCTTGCGTGGCCGGCACGCTACAACCTCGGCCCGCGTCAACTCGCGCCGGTGCTGCGCGTCGGCGGAGGGCGGCGGCGCCTGGAACGCATGCACTGGGGGCTGGTGCCTTCGTGGGCCAGCGGACCCGACATCGGAGCGCGCCTGTTCAACGCGCGCTGCGAGACGGCGCCCGACAAACCGGCGTTTCGCGCGGCTTTTCGCCACCGACGCTGCGTGATCCCGGCCGACGGGTTCTATGAATGGAAACTGCTTCCCGACGGTACGCGCCAGCCCTGGTTCATCAGCCGCGCCGACGCCGGCCTGCTGGCGCTGGCCGGGCTGTGGGAGCACTGGAGCAGCCCGGACGGCGAAATCCTGGACAGTTTCACCATCCTGACCATGCAGGCCTGCGCCTGGATGCGACCGCTGCACGAGCGCATGCCGGTGATGCTCGACGGGCCGGCGTCGCTGGCCACGTGGCTGGACGAGGCCGCCCCGCGGCAACGCCTGACGGATCTGTTCGTAGCACCCCCGGCCGGCACGCTGCGCGCGTGGCCGGTGACGCGAGCCGTGGGCCAGGTGCGCAACGACTCGCCGCAACTGGTCCAGCCGCTGCCGGACCCTGCCTGAAGGTTCAAAGCGGATAGTCGGTGCGCTTGATCACGGTGCGCAACGCGAACAGGCTCTTGATCCGCAGCACATGCGGCAGGCGCGAAAGCTCGCGCTTGTGCACGCGCTCATACTCCTGCGGGCTGGGTACCGCGATGCGCAGCAGGTAGTCGAAATCCCCTGCCATGAGCTGGCATTCGAGGATGTCGGGACAGGCCGCGGCGGCCTGCTCGAAAGCCGCCAGCGCCTCCTCGCTCTGCGACTGCAGCGTGACCTCGATGAACACCGTGCTCGCGCGGCCTACCGCCTGGGGATCGAGCAATGCCACATACCCGGCGATGATGCCCACCTTCTCCAGGCGCTGCACCCGGCGCAGGCATGCCGACGGGGAAAGCCCCACGCGTTCGGCCAGTTCGGTGTTGGCCATGCGCGCATTGCCCTGAAGCAGGGACAGAATGCTGCGGTCAAAACGGTCGAGTTCGCTCATTCCATTGCCTCCGTTCGCATGCCGACAATTCTGCGCCGAACTCAGGGAACAAAACGTTGATCAATTGCACAAACGGACGGTTCCTGAATGTGATTTTGCAATCCCATGCGACGTCAAAGCCTTGACAATCTGTCACATGATTTTGTTCCGACACCCAAGGCTGCCAAGGAGTACGCATCATGCTGATAGGAGTACCCAAGGAGATCAAGGTCCACGAATACCGCGTGGGCCTCACGCCCGAGGCCGTGCGCGAGCTGGTTCACCACGGCCACGAGGTCCTGGTGCAAAGCTCGGCCGGAATCGGAATCGGCGCCGACGACGCCGCGTACGAGGCTGCCGGCGCGCGCATCGCCGCCGATGCGAAGACGGTGTTCGCGCAGGCCGACATGGTGGTCAAGGTCAAGGAGCCGCAACCCGGCGAATGCCGCCTGCTGCGTCCCGGGCAGGTGCTGTTCACCTACCTGCACCTGGCCCCCGACCCCCGGCAGACCGAACTGCTGATGCAAAGCGGCTGCACCGCGATCGCCTACGAGACGGTCACCGACTCGCATGGGCATCTGCCGCTGCTGGCGCCGATGAGCGAGGTGGCCGGGCGCATGGCCATCCAGGTCGGCGCGGTGGCGCTGCAAAAGGCCAGCGGCGGGCGCGGGGTTCTGCTGGGCGGCGTGCCCGGCGTGGCGCCGGGCGACGTGCTGGTCATCGGCGGCGGCACCGTGGGCATGCACGCCGCGCGCATGGCCGTGGGCCTGGGCGCGCGCGTGACCGTGCTGGACAAATCGCTGCAGCGCCTTCGCGAACTCGATGAATTGTTCCAGGGGCGAGTGAACACGCTGTACGCGACGCTGCACAGCCTGGAGACGGCGGTGGTGCAGGCGGATCTGGTGATCGGCGCGGTGCTGGTGCCGGGAGCCGCCGCGCCGAAGCTGATCCACCACGACATGCTGCCGCGCATGCGCGGCGGCGCGGTGGTGGTCGACGTGGCCATCGACCAGGGAGGGTGTTTCGAGACCTCGCGCCCCACGACCCACGACGAGCCCACCTACATCGAATCCGGGGTGGTGCATTACTGCGTGGCCAACATGCCCGGGGCGGTGGCCCGCTCGTCGACCTACGCGCTCAACAACGCCACGCTGCCCTTCGTGCTGACCCTGGCGGACAAGGGCTGGCGCCGCGCCTGCGCCGAGGACCCCCACCTGCTGGCCGGCTTGAACGTGCACCGGGGGCAGGTCACCTATGCCGCGGTGGCCCAGGCGCTGGAGCTGCCCTACATCACGGCGTCGCAGGCCCTGAGCCTGCCGCAGTGAGTCCGGCGCTGGCGACCACCAGCCCCGCGCCAGCCGCCTGTTAACAGACGGCTGGCGCGGGCTTCACTCGATATTGGGATTCTTTTCGCGTCACAGCCGATACGATTGATTTCATTCAGGGAGTCCAGACACCGCCAGCAGGATCCAAGCGGTGCCAATGCCAGGCCACGACGTGGCCGTCGTAGGCCGTGACGCTGGAGAGACTCCCATGAAAACCCCTCTGAAAAAAACCCTGGCCCTGCTGTGCATGGCTTGCGTCACCCATCTTGCATGGGCGCAGGATTCGTATTTCGGAGTCATTGGCGGAAAGCTGATGAACGACACCAACGCGGTGGGCGGTGACAACCTGTACATCGCGATCGTCAACCGGACGCGTTTCCCGATCCGCATCGAGCCCGATTTCACGGACCCATACGACGCGAAAGGATTCAGGAAGGCCATCGTGCCGGGCACGATCCCGGCGGGTTACGCGCCCGTGCAAGCCGATCCGGGAAGTGCCTACGCGCACTCCAACCCCAAACTTGCAGGGATCGGCATGGCCTTCGCGAATTTTCCGCAGGAAAATTCCTTCCATTTCGAATACGGGCTCAGGCAGATCGGGCGCACCCTGTCGGGGGGAGTGTTCCGGGTCGACAACCATGCCAGGGCAAGGTACAAGATCATCGCCCGCAACAGGGCGGGCCAGGATGTGCCAATCGAACTGAAGGTGCATTACGGCTCCACCTGGTCGGATTCCTGGGCATCGTCCTTCATCGCACTCCCCCTGATCTCATCCATGTTGGTAGGGTGGGTCGGGTTGCTCGGCGTAACGGCGACCGGGGCGGCGGCCCCGCCATTCGCCGTGGTACCGATCGCCGGGGTTGCGCTGGCGCTGATCACGGACAACGCTCTTTCCGTGTCCGGGCTCAATTTCCCGCTGTTCAACAGCACCTATGCCTATGCAGCGCTCGAGGCGAACGCCCCCGACAACGAGTACAAGAGCGATATGTTGAATAGCGTGATCCGGGACGGAATCCAGTACTCGCTGGTGCGGGTCGCCAACAGCGACCCGCACATCACCAATCTGCCGGGCACCCGGGACGCGCTGCTGGTGCTGACCATCGAGAACGTCAACAGCGCGCAAAGGAGTTGCACGAACATGGTCGTGACCCAGGACAAGGCCGGTAGACATATCCTGAGCGCCGAATGCGGCAGGGCGAACGGCGCCTCGACGCTGCCTACCGAGCTTGACCTGAGTCTGGGAGCCCCGGATTCCGACATCGTCAACCGCGACGGGCTCCTGGAGTTTAACGAGTACCTGGCGCCGAGCGACGGCCGCCCCTACGGGCAGTTCCTGCAGTATTGCAGCCTGCATTCGTATGACCTCGCCAGGAAGACCGCGCAGGCGCAGTGCCACTTCAACCCGGCCACCCGGCGCAAGCAGGAGTGGCTGACCAGCAAGTTCTGGTTCGGTCAATGCCCTTCGGCGCAGCTGCGTCTGGACATGGACGGACAACTCGCCTGCGAGCAGCCCAGACGCTGAGGACGAGCGAGCCAGGGCCCGCTGCGCCAGGCGCGGCATGGCGGCGGCGCCCTGAGGATCGGCGGCCCGCGGCTACAATGTCGAGCGGGAATCGCCACGCAGCCCATTGCCGCAGCGGCAATGGGCGCGGGCGTGTGCCGGCCGCAGGTGTGCGCCGAGGCACGCGCTGCACGGCCGAGTCCTGCCCGAGCCTTGCGCTGCGGCCCAGCCTCAGCCGCGCCCCCTGCCGTGACCCCGACTCCCGACGAAGACTTCCCGCCGCCCCCTGGATCGGCCTCTGCCCAGCCTGAGCTTCACGACCCGCTTCCGTCGCGCCGCGCGCTGCTGTTGCTGGGCGCCCTGCTCGCCGTGCTGTGGCTGGGCGTGCTGGGCCTGCGCGACCTCGTGCCCACCGACGAAGGCCGCTACGCCGAGATCCCGCGCGAGATGGTGGCCAGCGGCGACTGGGTGACGCCGCGCCTGGACGGATTCAAGTACTTCGAGAAGCCTCCGCTCCAATACTGGGCCACCGCGGCCAGCTACGAAGTGTTCGGCATCGGCCAGTGGCAGGCCAGGCTGTGGACCGGACTCACCGGGCTGTTCGGCATCGCCTTCACCGCCTTCGCCGGCTGCCGGCTGTGGGGGCGGCGCGTCGGGCTGTACGCAGGCGCGGTGCTGGCCAGCTGCGTGTACTGGCTGGCCATGGGCCACATCAACACCCTCGACATGGGCGTGTCGGCCTGCCTGGGCGGCAGCCTGCTGAGCTTCCTGCTGGCCCAGCGCGACGGCGCCACGGCGCGCGCGCAACGTGGATGGATGCTGGCCTGCTGGGGCTTCATGGGCCTGTCGCTGCTGTCCAAGGGCCTGATCGGGCTGGCCTTCCCGGGAATGACCCTGGTGCTCTACACCCTGTGGAGCCGCGACTGGGGGCTGTGGCGACGCCTGCACATCCTGCCGGGCCTGCTGGTGCTGCTGGTCATCGCGCTGCCCTGGCATGTACTGGTGCAGCAGCGCAACCCCGAATTCTTCGATTTCTACTTCATCTACCAGCAGTTCGATCGTTTCGCCACGCCCGACCTGTCGCGCCCCGGCCCCTGGTACTACTTCATCCCCATCCTGCTGCTGGGCATCATGCCGTGGCTGGGCGCGCTGTTCCCGGCGCTGGCGCGCAGCGTCGGGCGGGCGCTGATGACTCCGGAGCGCGAAACCCCCGGCTCGCTGCGCACGCGCCGCGTGCTGCTGGTGTGGGCGGTGTTCATCTTCGTGTTCTTCAGCGCCTCGCACTCCAAGCTGCCGTCGTACGTGCTGCCCATGTTCCCGGCGCTGGCCTTGCTGGTGGGCGAGTACCTGGCCCATGCGCGCCGACGCGCCCTGGGCTGGCAGTTCGCGCTGTGGGCTTTGCTGAGCGTGGCCGCGGCCCTCGGCTTCACGCAACTGTGGCGCGCCGGCAATTCCGTGACCCCGGGCGCGCTGTACCAGCGCTACGGCTGGTGGCTGGAGGTCACGGCGGCCCTGGGACTGCTCGGCTCGCTGGCGGCGTGGCGCTTCGAGCGCCGCGGGCGCCGCAGCCTGGCGGTGCTGAGCCTGGCCGGCTGCATGGTGCTGGGCCTGACGGTGGCCACGCAGGCCTTCCAGATCCTCGGGCGCACCGCGTCGACCCGCGACGTGGTGCGCGCCATCCGTCCCTGGCTGCGGGCCGGGCAGCCTTTCTACACGGTCGGCACCTACGACCAGACGCTTCCCTTCTACCTGCGGCGCAAGGTCACGGTGGTGGGCTACCGCGGCGAACTCGATTTCGGCATACGCCAGCAACCCGGGCTGTGGGTGCCCACGCTGCACGACTTCGCCGCGCGCTGGCGCGCCGACCGCCTGCCGCTGGCCTTCATGCCGGCAGGCGAGCTCGGAGCGCTGCGTGCGCTGCACCTGCCGCTGCTGGTCGTCGACAGCACGCCGCGCTACGTGGTCGTGGCCCGCCCCGACCAGGACTACGGCGCGGCCGCCAGCCAGGCCCGCGAGCACCTCCCCGCGGCGTGGAATCCGGGCCTCGGAGCCGCCTCCCACCAGGACAGACAACCATGACCCCCGTGGCCTTCGCGCTCGTGCTCGCCGGTGTGCTGCTCAACGCCACCGCGCAGCTGCTGATCAAGGCCGGCGCGCAAACCGCCGGGCAGTTCTCGTTCACCGCCGGGCACATCCTGCGCGCCGGCCTGCATTTCGCCACGCAGTGGCAGATCCTCGCGGGGCTGGCCTGCTATGCCATCTCGGTGGTGGTGTGGATCCTGGCGCTGACCCGCGTGCAGGTGTCGCTCGCCTACCCGATGCTCTCGCTGGGCTACGTGGTCACGGCCTTCGCCGCCTGGTGGCTGTTCGGCGAGACCCTCACGCCGCACAAGTTGCTGGGCATCGCCATCATCATCGCCGGCGTCGTGCTGCTGGCGCGCTCCTGAGCTGCCTCCCATGTCCGCCTCCCCCCTGCCCGGCGACGCGAGCGCCGAATTCCTTCCCTTCACGCGTCCGACCATCGACGACGAGACCATCGCCGGCGTGGTCGAGGTGCTGCGTTCGGGCTGGATCACCACCGGCCCGTGGAACACGCGCTTCGAGCAGGCGTTGTCGGAGTATTTCGGCGGGCGCACCGTGCGCGCCTTCAACTCCGGCACCGTGACCATGGAGATCGCGTTGCGCATGATGGGCGTGGGCCCCGGTGACGAGGTCATCACGACGCCGCTGTCGTGGGTGGCGACCGCCAACGTGGTGCTCGCGGTGGGAGCGCGCCCGGTGTTCGTCGACATCGACCCCGTCACGCGCAACCTGGACGCCGCGCAGGTCAAGGCCGCCGTGGGGGAACGCACGCGGGTGCTGCTGCCGGTGCACCTGGCCGGCCTGCCCTGCGATCTCGACGCGCTGTACGACATCGCGTCCCGGCGCGGACTGCGCGTGCTGGAGGACGCGGCACAAGCCATCGGCAGCAGCTGGCGCGGCCGACGCGTGGGCAGCTTCGGCGACTACGCATCGTTCAGCTTCCATCCCAACAAGAACGCCACCAGCATCGAAGGCGGCTGCCTCGTGCTGCCGGCCGATGCCGACCCCGGACTGGCCGAGCGCTACCGCCTGCAGGGCGTGCGGCGCTTCGGCATCGACGGCATGGACGTGGACCTGGTCGGCGGCAAGGCCAACCTCACCGACGTGGCCGCCCGCGTGGGCTGGGGCCAGCTGCAGCGCGTCGACGAATTCAACGCGCGCCGGCGCGAATTGGCACGCGCCTATTTCGCGCAGCTCGACGCGCTCGAGCTGCCGGCACGCGGCGTGGAGCTGCCGGTACGCGACGAACACCACTCGAACTGGCACATGTTCCAGGTCGTGCTGCCACGGGGGGTGGTGCGTGCCGAGGTCATGCAGGCGCTGAAGTCGCGCGGAATCGGCAGCGGAGTGCACTACCCGCCGATCCACCTGTTCAGCCTGTACCGCAAGCTGGGCTTCGCTCCCGGTGACTTCCCGCACGCCGAGCGCGTGGGCGCGGGCATTCTCACCTTGCCGCTGTTCCCGGGCATGCGCGACGGCGATGTCGCGCGGGTCGCGCAGGCACTGTCGGCCGTGCTGCGAGAATCCGGGGTATGAATCCGTCATTCCCATCCCCCTCGATCGCGCTGTCGGTGGTCGTTCCCGTGTACAACGAGCAGGACGGCCTGGCGGCGCTGTTCGCGCGACTGTATCCGGCGCTCGACGCCCTCGGCGAGACCTACGAGGTCATTTTCATCAACGACGGCAGCCGCGACCGCTCGGCGGCGCTGCTGGCCGAGCAGCAGCGCGCACGCCCGGACGTGACGCGGGTGATCCTGTTCAACGGCAACTACGGCCAGCACATGGCCATCCTCGCCGGCTTCGAGCATTGCCGCGGCGAGATCACCGTCACGCTCGACGCCGACCTGCAGAATCCTCCCGAGGAAATCGCCCGCCTGGTGGCCAAGATGCGCGAAGGCCACGATTACGTCGGCAGCATCCGGCGCCAGCGCCAGGACACCTGGTTCCGGCGCCACGCCAGCCGCTGGATGAACCGGCTGCGCGAGACCATCACGCATGTGCGGATGACCGACCAGGGCTGCATGCTGCGCGCCTACGGGCGCCACGTGGTCGACACCATCAATCGCTGCAACGAGGTCAACACCTTCGTGCCGGCGCTGGCCTACACGTTCTCGCTGAACCCGGCCGAGATCGAGGTCGCGCACGAGGAGCGCGCCGCCGGCGAGTCCAAGTACTCGCTGTTCAAGCTGGTTCGCCTGAACTTCGACCTCGTCACCGGCTTTTCGCTGATCCCGCTGCAGTTCATGTCCTTCCTCGGCATCGCGCTGGCGCTGGCGTCGGGGGCGCTGTTCGTGCTGCTGATGATCGACCGGCTGCTGTTCGGCTCGCAGGTGCAGGGGGTGTTCACGCTGTTCGCCATCACCTTCTGCCTGCTCGGCGTGCTGCTGTTCAGCATGGGACTGCTGGGCGAGTACGTCGGGCGCATCTACGAGCAGGTGCGAGGGCGCCCGCGCTACGTGGTGCAGGCGCTGCTCGACGACACCGACGCGGCCCGCGCCTCATGAGCACCCCGCACGCGACTTCCGCCATGCGGGCCGTGGTGTTCGCCTATCACAACGTCGGCGCGCGCTGCCTGCGCGTGCTGCTGGCGCAGGGCATGCGCGTCGAGCTGGTGGTCACGCACCCCGATGACCCGTCGGAGAACCTGTGGTTCGAGCGCGTGGCCGACGTCGCCGCCGAGCACGGCATCCCGGTCATGCTGGTCGACCAGGGCCTGGACGAGCAGCAGGTCGCGCGGGTACGCGCGCTGCAGCCCGACTACCTGTTCTCGTTCTATTTCCGGCGCATGCTGCCGTCTGCCGTGCTGCAGGCGCCGCGCGTGGCGGCGCTGAACATGCACGGCTCGCTGCTGCCGCGCTACCGCGGGCGCGTGCCGGTGAACTGGGCCGTGCTGCACGGCGAGCGCGAGACCGGCGCGACCCTGCACCTGATGGTGGACAAGCCCGACGCCGGCGACATCGTCGCGCAGCAGGCCGTGCCCATCCTGCCCGACGACACCGCGCGCGAGGTGTTCGACAAGGTCACCGTGGCCGCGGAACTCGCGTTGTGGCAGGTGCTGCCGCGGCTGCTGCGCGGCGACGTTCCCAGGCTGCCCAACCGGCTGGATCAAGGCAGCTATTTCGGCGGGCGCAAGCCCGAGGACGGACGCATCGACTGGAACCAGCCCGCATCCCGGGTGTACAACCTGATCCGGGCCGTGGCCCCGCCCTATCCGGGAGCTTTTTTCGAAACCGGCGGGCGCCGGCTCATCGTGGCCCGCGCGCGCCCGGCCGCACCCGCGCTGGCGGCCGCGCTCGACCCGCTGGCCGCGCCGGGTCCGCACCTGTGCTCCGGTGCGCTGCTGGCGCGCTGCGGCGACGGCGGCGTGCTGCACCTGCAGCAGGTGTGGGACAGCGCGCAACCCGGGCTGCCCCTTGAATTGCAACGGATCGCACAACTCGTGCCAAACCCATCATGAAAAAAATCCTGATCCTCGGAGTCAACGGCTTCATCGGCCACCACCTGTCCAAGCGCATCCTCGGCACCACCGACTGGCAGGTGTACGGCATGGACATGAACACGGACCGCATCGAGGATCTGCTCGGCAACCCGCGCTTTCACTTCTTCGAAGGCGACATCACCATCAACAGGGAGTGGATCGAGTATCACGTGCGCAAGTGCGACGTGATCCTTCCGCTGGTGGCGATCGCCACGCCGGCCACCTACGTGAAGGCGCCGCTGCGCGTGTTCGAACTCGATTTCGAGGCCAACCTGCCCATCGTGCGCGCCGCGGTCAAGCATCGCAAGCGCCTGGTGTTCCCGTCGACCTCCGAGGTCTACGGCATGTGCCCGGACGGCGAGTTCGACCCCGAGGCGTCGCCGCTGGTGTACGGGCCGATCAACAAGCCGCGCTGGATCTACGCCTGCTCCAAGCAGCTCATGGACCGCGTGATCGCAGGCTACGGCCAGCAGGAAGGACTGGACTACACGCTGTTCCGGCCCTTCAACTGGATCGGCGCCGGACTGGACACGATTTTCTCGGCCAAGGAAGGCAGCTCGCGCGTGGTCACCCAGTTCCTGGGCCACATCGTGCGCGGCGAGAACATCAGCCTGGTCGACGGAGGCATGCAAAAGCGCGCCTTCACGGACATCGACGACGGCATCGACGCGCTGATGCGCATCATCGAGAACCCCGCGGGAGTAGCCAGCGGGCAGATCTACAACATCGGCAACCCGGCCAACAACCACTCGGTGCGCGACCTCGCCGAGCGCATGCTGCGCCTGGCCGCCGAACTGCCCGAATACGCCGACAGCGCGCGCCAAGTGCAACTGGTGGAGACCAGCTCGGGCGCCTACTACGGCGCCGGCTACCAGGACGTGCCCAACCGCGTGCCCAAGATCACCAACACCATGCGCGACCTCGACTGGGCCCCGCGCACCGACATGGATACCGCGCTGCGCAAGATCTTCGAGGCTTACCGCGGGCAGATCGCGCAGGCGCGCGCGCTGGTGGACGAAACCGGGAACTGAAGCCGTCGCCGTTCATGCCCCGCATCGCCCTCAAGGTCGACGTCGACACGCTGCGCGGCACCCTCGAAGGGGTGCCGGCGCTGCTGCGCATGCTGGCGCGCCGCGAATTGCGCGCCACCTTCCTGTTCAGCCTCGGCCCGGATCACACCGGGCGCGCGCTCAAGCGCATCTTCCGGCCCGGCTTCCTGGCCAAGGTGCGGCGCACCTCGGTGGGCAGCAACTACGGCTTGAAGACCCTGCTGTACGGCACGCTGCTTCCCGGCCCCGACATCGGGCGCCGCGCGGCCGAGCCGATGCGCGCCAGCTGGCGCGCCGGCCACGAAGTGGGCGTGCATACCTGGGACCACGTGCTGTGGCAGGACTACGTGGCGCGCCGCGACCGCGACTGGACGCGACGCCAGCTGCAGCTCGCGGTGCAGCGCTTCGGCGACATCTTCGGCCGTCCTCCCGAAGTGCACGGCGCCGCCGGCTGGCAGATGAACGACCACGCCTACGAACTCGAGCAGGAGCTGGGATTCAGCCTGGCCTCCGACGGGCGCGGTGACGCACCGTTCCTGCCGCGCGTGGGCGAGCGCGTGCTCGACGTGCCGCAACTGCCGACCACGCTGCCCACTCTCGACGAGCTCATCGGGGTCGACGGGCTGCACGCCGGCAACGTGGCCGAACACCTGCTGCGCCTGTCGCTCGACGGGCGCGACCACGTGTTCACGCTGCACGCCGAACTCGAGGGCGGGCAGCTGGCCCCGGTGTTCGAGCAGTTGCTGCAAGGCTGGCAGGACGCCGGCATGCGCCTCGGCACGCTGGGCGCCTACGCGGCGTCGCTGGACCTGCGCAGCCTTCCGGTGCGCCGCGTCGGCATGGGAACGGTGCCCGGACGCAGCGGCAGCCTGGCGGTGGCGCTGGCCGCCGACTGAAAACGACAAGCCGGTCCGCGGGCCGGCTTGTCGTCCTCGAGCGCAGCCGGGCTGCGCCCGACTCCAGCGGGCCGTCGCCGGCCCGCCGGCAATGCCCGCTTTCAGTGGTTGCGCGCGAGCTGCTCGAGAATGGCCGGGTTCTCCAGCGTCGACGTGTCCTGCGTGATCTGCTCGCCCTTGGCCAGCGTGCGCAGCAGCCGGCGCATGATCTTGCCCGAACGCGTCTTCGGCAGGTTGTCGCCGAAGCGAATGTC
>JAJZTW010000001.1 GCA_021847345.1 Pseudomonadota bacterium | reverse complement strand
CTGGGAAAAGCGCTTCCCCGGACGCCTGGACTCGATGTTCGGCGCGCTGGGCCGGGTGGTGCCGTCGCACCTGCTCGACCGCGATGCCTTCGGCTTCGCCGAACTGCGGCCTCACGGGCATTTCGACCCCGGAGGCGATACAGCGTTCGACCCCGAGCCCTGCGAGAGCCCGAGCGCCGAGACTGCGGTGGCCTGGCTGGACGGCGAAACCTGAAGCGCGGAACCTGAAGCGCGAAACCTGGAAAGGCCCGGTGTTGCGCAAGGCCTGCCGAAAGGCCCGCACGAGAGTAAAGTTCGTCACTGGCGGGCGAGCTCTTGTTCTCGTCGCGCCGGCTCCATGAAACCAGCTTCCGATGTCGTTGGCCGTGGCGGGGCGGCGTGGCTGCCCGGCGCGGCGCGCGCTCTGCTGCTGAGCTTCGGGCTGGCCCTGCTCGGGCTGCTCGGCGGCTGCGCCTCGCTCAATGTGCGGGCCTACCACGTCGACACCCCGGCGCCGGCGCCGCAGGCCCTGGTGGGTGCGCGCGTGCAGCTGCAGGCTGCGCCGGGCAACGCCGACGGGCCGCTGGCCGACAGCCTGCAGTCGGCCGTGCTCGACGCGATGACCCGCGCCGGGATGGTGCCGCTGCTCGGGCAGCCGGCGCCGTACACCGCGCGTTACGCCTTCCGCAGCTACGTCGACTTCGAGGCCAGCTTTCCCAGCGCGTGGCCGCCGCCCGGCCCGCCGATCCTGCTGCCCGACGGGCAGTGGATCTACAGCGGCTATCCCTATTGGTGGCGCGGCTGGTCCTGGCCGCCGCCCTGGTTCGATCGAGTGTTCGAGATCGAGATCCGCGACGCCGCCAGCGGAGCTCTGGTGTGGCGCAGCAGCGCCGTGATCGGCGGCTACGACCAGCGCATCGACCCGGTGGCCCGGCAGTTGGCCGACGCGGCCTTCCAGGGCTTTCCGCAAAGCCATGGCAAGCGCTACGTGCACCTGCCGCCACCGCAGCGCTGACCGGGCCCGGCAAGCCCCGGGCGCGCCTTATAATCAAGGCACGGATTTTGCTGCTCCGGCGCGCGCCGGAGCAGCGTGTTGCGTGCGGGCTTCTTGAAGTTCGCGCGAGCCCCCACCATATGCATCCTGCCCGCGACGACGTCGGGCGAGCGTTTTTCGCATCAGGAGTTCGTTATGCCTATCTACGCGTATCGCTGCGAATCCTGCGGCCATACCCTTGACGCGCTGCAAAAAGTGTCGGACGCGCCTTTGCGCGACTGCCCGGCCTGCGGCGCCGCCGCGCTGCACAAGCAAGTCACCGCCGCCGGCTTCCAGCTCAAGGGTTCGGGCTGGTATGCCACGGACTTCAAGGGCTCCGGCTCGTCGGCCCCGGCGCCGTCCGCCGCTCCCGCCGCCGCGGCTGCCGGCGCCTCGGCCGACGCGGCGCCGAGCGCGTCCTGCGGCGCGTCCTGCGCCTGCCACTGACACCGGCTCCGGCGGCGCGCCCGTCCGCGCCGCCGCGCGCGGGCGACGGCCCCGGCGCGCGGCCGCGCGAGAACTGCGCATGCCCCTCAAGAAACTCTTCATCGCCGGACTGCTGGTCTGGTTGCCTCTGACCATCACCGTGTGGGTGCTGTGGCAGCTGCTGTCGGTGTTCGACGGCATCTTCCGCGCGGTGATCGGCGCCATCAATGCGCTGGCGCCGTCGTTGCAGCCGGCGCTCGATCGCCTGGCGCACACCCCCGGGCTCGGGGTCGTCGTGGTGCTGGGCGCGATCCTGCTCACCGGGTTGCTGGTGGCCAACATCGTCGGCCAGTGGTGGCTGCGCCAGTGGGATTCGCTGATCGCGCGAATTCCCATCGTCAAGAGCATCTACAGCAGCGTCAAGCAGGTCTCGGACACGCTGTTCGCCAGCAACGGCAATGCCTTTCGCCAGGCCGTGATGGTGCAGTATCCGCGCGCCGGAAGCTGGACCATCGGTTTCGTCACCGGCGCGCCGGGCGGAGAGGTGGCCCGGCGCCTGCCCGGCGACCACATCAGCGTGTACGTGCCCACGACGCCGAACCCGACTTCGGGCTTTTTCCTGATGATTCCGCGCTCCGAGGCGATCGAGCTCGCCATGAGCGTGGACGAAGCACTCAAATACGTGATTTCGATGGGGGTGGTGGCACCCGCGCCGCCGGCCGCGCCGCGCTGAGCCGGGCCCGGCCCGGCGCTCGCGCGTGCCGCGACGTCCTATTTCGAAACCGCCTCGCAACGAACCCGTACTTCCTTTTCGACCATGACCCTTCGCAGCCATACCCTGGGCGCCGTCACCGAGGCCCTGCTTGGACAAACCGTCAGCCTGTGCGGCTGGGTGCAGCGGCGCCGCGACCACGGCGGGGTGATTTTCATCGACCTGCGTGACCGCGAGGGGCTGGTGCAGGTGGTGTGCGATCCCGACCGCGCCGACATGTTCGCGCTCGCCGAGGGCGTGCGCAACGAGTACTGCATCCAGGTTCGCGGCCGCGTGCGCCCGCGTCCCCAGGGCACCGAGAACCCGGCGCTGGCGTCGGGCAAGGTGGAGGTGCTGTGCCTGGAGTTGCAGGTGCTCAACGCGTCGGCGGCGCTGCCGTTCCAGCTCGACGACGACAACCTGTCGGAGACCACGCGCCTGACCCATCGCGTGCTGGACCTGCGGCGTCCGCAGATGCAGCACAACCTGAAGCTGCGCTACAAGGTGTCGATGGCGGTGCGTCGCTACCTCGACGCGCAGGGTTTCATCGACGTCGAGACGCCGATGCTGACCAAGAGCACGCCGGAGGGCGCACGCGACTACCTGGTGCCCAGTCGCGTCAACCCCGGCCAGTTCTTCGCGCTGCCGCAGTCGCCGCAGCTGTTCAAGCAGATGCTGATGGTGTCCGGCTTCGACCGCTACTACCAGATCACCAAGTGCTTCCGTGACGAGGACCTGCGCGCCGATCGCCAGCCCGAGTTCACGCAGATCGACTGCGAGACCTCGTTCCTGGACGAGGGCGAGATCCGCGGCCTGTTCGAGCCGATGATCCGCGACACCTTCGCCGACGTGCTCGGGGTTCGCCTGGCCGATCCGTTCCCGGTCATGACCCACGCCGAGGCGATGGCCCGCTTCGGCTCCGACAAGCCCGACCTGCGCGTGCGCATGGAGTTCACCGAGCTCACCGACGTGATGCGCGACGTCGAGTTCAAGGTGTTCAGCTCGGCCGCGACGCTGGCCGACGGCCGCGTGGCGGCGCTGCGCGTGCCGGGCGGCGGCCAGCTCAGCCGCAGCGAGATCGACGCGTACACCGACTTCGTGAAAATCTACGGTGCCAAGGGACTGGCCTGGATCAAGGTCAACGACCGCGCCGCCGGACGCGACGGACTGCAGTCGCCGATCGTGAAGAACCTGAGCGACCAGGCGCTGCAGGCACTGCTCGAGCGCAGCGGCGCGGCCGATGGCGACCTGCTGCTGTTCGGCGCCGATCGCGCCAAGGTCGTGAACGCTGCGCTGGGCGCGTTGCGCGTGAAGATCGGCCACAGCGAGTTCGGGCGTTCCGGCGGCCTGTTCGAAGATGCGTGGAAGCCGCTGTGGGTGGTCGATTTCCCGATGTTCGAGTTCGACGACGACGAGCAGCGCTGGGTCGCCTGCCATCACCCGTTCACGGCGCCGAAGGACGAGCACGTCGACTACCTGTCCAGCGACCCGGGTCGCTGTCTGGCCAAGGCCTACGACATGGTGCTCAACGGCTGGGAGATCGGCGGCGGCTCGGTGCGCATCCACCGCGCCGAGATGCAGAGCAAGGTGTTCTCGGCGCTGGGCATCGACGAAGCCGAGGCGCGGGCCAAGTTCGGCTTCCTGCTCGACGCCTTGCAGTACGGCGCGCCTCCGCATGGCGGCATCGCCTTCGGGCTCGACCGCATCGTCACCATGATGGCCGGCGCGCCGAGCATTCGCGACGTCATCGCGTTCCCGAAGACCCAGCGCGCGCAATGCCTGCTCACCGACGCGCCGAGCCCGGTCGACGAGCGCCAGCTGCGCGAGCTGCACATCCGCCTGCGCCAGGGACCGACCGCGGCCGCCTGATTCCTGTCCATGCCGAACCACGCCATGCCACGCATCGACGACTCCCGACACGACAGCGAGGCCGGACGCGCCGAGGCCACGCTGGACACCACGCGCATCGACGACACGCGCATCGGCGCGGTGCGTGCGCTGGTCTCGCCGGCCGTGCTGCTCGAGGAGCTCGCGGTCACGCAGGCGGTGGAGCAGGTGGTCGAGCGCGCGCGTGCCGACATCGCGCGGGTGCTGCGCGGCGACGACGACCGCCTGGTGGTGGTCATCGGGCCATGCTCCATCCACGATGCCCCGCAGGCGCTCGAGTACGCGCGCCGGCTGGTGCGCGCGCGAGAGCAGCTCGGCGACGCGCTGCTGCTGGTCATGCGCGTGTACTTCGAGAAGCCGCGCACCACCGTGGGATGGAAGGGCTTCATCAACGATCCCCGGCTCGACGGATCCTTTCGCATCAACGAGGGCCTGCGCAAGGCGCGCGAGCTGCTGCTCGACATCGGCGCGATGGGCGTGCCGGCGGGAACCGAGTTCCTCGACCTGCTGTCGCCGCAGTATTTCAGCGATCTGATCGCCTGGGGCGCGATCGGCGCGCGCACCACCGAGAGCCAGAGCCATCGCCAGCTCGCGTCCGGTCTGTCGTGCCCGGTCGGATTCAAGAACGGCACCGACGGCGGCGTGCAGGTGGCGGCCGACGCGGTGGTGGCCGCGGGTGCCGCGCATGCCTTCATGGGAATGACCAAGATGGGCGTGGCGGCGATTTTCGAGACCCGGGGCAACGCCGACTGTCATGTCATCCTGCGCGGCGGACGCCAGCCCAACTACGACGCGGAGTCGGTCGACGCGGCCTGCCAGGTGCTGCGCCGGGCAGGCCTGCGCGAGCAGGTGATGATCGACTGCTCGCACGCCAACTCGGCCAAGCAGCCGCGGCGCCAGATCGACGTGGCGGCCGATATCGGCGCGCGCATCGCAGCCGGCGAGCGCCGCATCATCGGCGTCATGATCGAGGGGCATCTGCACGAGGGTCGGCAGGACCTGGTGCCCGGCCAGGCGTTGCGCGACGGGGTGTCGATCACCGATGCCTGCCTGGCCTGGGACGACAGCCTGCCGCTGTTGCACGAGCTGGCGGCAGCGGTGCGCGCGCGCCGCGGGCAGGCCGCATCGGGGCGCGACACGCAAGGGATCGCGCCATGAATCGGGCGCCGGCCGCCGTGGCCGTGCCGGCGCCCAAGCTGCCGGTGTCGGTGCTGGTCGTGATCCACGACCCGCAACTTCGCGTGCTGCTGATCGAACGCGCCGCGCAACCGGGCTTCTGGCAGAGCGTCACCGGCAGCCTCGACCGCGCCGACGAGCCGCCGGCGCAGGCCGCGTTGCGCGAGGTGGCCGAGGAAACCGGCATCGAGCCCGCAGCCGCCGCGCTGGAAGCCGGCGCGCTGCGGGACTGGCAGCTGGTCAACGAGTACGAGATCTACCCGCTGTGGCGCCATCGCTACGCGCCCGGCGTGTGGAAGAACCACGAGCATGTGTTCAGCCTGCAGGTTCCGGCGTGCACGCCGGTGCGCCTGTCGGAGCGCGAGCACCGGGCGTGGACGTGGCTGCCTTGGCGCGAAGCGGCGGCGCGTTGCTTCTCGGAGTCCAACGCGCAGGCGATCGAGCAACTGCCGCGGCGCGTGCGCGCCTTCGACGCCGACGCCGGCGTCGGCGTCACGCAGCGGCGGGAGATGCGCTGATGGTGCCCGCCGCGCCGACGAATGACTGGCCGCAGGGCCTGCGCGTGGCCTCGTACAACATCCACAAGGGGGTCCTCGGCATGGGGCCCGCCAAGCGCCTGCGCATCCATGCACTGCAGGAAGGCCTGCGCGGACTCGGCGCCGACGTGGTGTTGCTGCAGGAGGTGCAGTTCGAGCACCGGCGCAACGCGCAGCGTTTCGCGTCCTGGCCGGTGCTGCCGCAGCATGAGCTGCTGGGGCAGGGGCTGGGCATGTTCGCGGCCTATCACACGAATGCGCATACCCGCCACGGCGAACATGGCAACGCTCTGCTGTCGCGTTTCCCGATTCTCGGCATCTCGCACCAGGACGTGTCGGACCACCGCTTCGAGCAGCGCGGTCTGCTGCACGCGCGCCTGGCGGTGCCGCGCGACGCGCTGGCCGGCGCGCCTGCGCGGGTGCTGCATTGCGTGGTGGTGCATTTCGGGTTGTTCCGCAGCGGGCGCAGGCGCCAGATCCAGCGCCTGGCCGAGTACCTGGCGCATCAGGTGCCGGACGACGAGCCGGTGATCGTCGGCGGGGACTTCAACGACTGGCGCGGCGAGCTCGGCGCGGAACTGGGAGCGCTGGGCCTGCTCGACGTGTCCACGCGCGCGGCGCCGCGCGTCGACGCACGCCACCCGCGCTGGCACCAGCGCATGCGAACCTTCCCCGCGCTGCTGCCGCTGATGCCGCTGGACCGCATCTACGTGCGAGGCTTCGCCGCGCACGGGGTCGCTCTGGGCTGGGGCGCCGACTGGGCGCGGCTGTCCGATCACGCGCCGCTGCTGGTCGACCTGACCCCGCTGCCGTCCACCGCGTACGCCGAGCGGCCCGGCTCGGTGGCCCATGGCGCCGCTGCGACGAGGCGGCGCGACATGACGGTCGCCGGCGGCACGGGGCATTGACAAGGTGCCTGGCAAGCGCTCGCGCCGCCGACACCTGCGCACCTGGTGGCGCCTGAACCTTCGCGCGTGGCGCGAGGGGAGCAGCGGCGCCGAACTGTCCGCGCGTCCGCCCTGGCGTGACGGCAACTGCATCGAGCTGCTGCCGCTGGGCGCCAGTCTGTTTCCGGCGCTGCTGCAGGCCTGGGAAGGCGCGCGCAGCAGCATCTGGCTGGAAACCTACATCTTTCACGACGACCCCACCGGGCTGGAGCTGGCCGAGGCGCTGATGCGCGCGGCGCGGCGCGGCGTGCAGGTGCGCGTCATGGTCGACGGGCTGGGTTCGAACCGGTCCATCGCCGAACTCGACCGGCGATTCGCCGAGGCCGGCGTCGAGTTCATGGTGTACCGGCCGTGGCGGCGCTGGCTCGACCTGCTGCAACGCGGGCATTGGCGCCGCCTGCACCGCAAGATGTGCGTGGTCGACGCGCGCGTGGCCTTTGTCGGCGGAATCAACCTGATCGACGACCACTTCGACATCCACCACGGCTGGAGCTCGCACCCGCGCCTGGACTACGCGGTGCGCGTGCGCGGCCCGGTGGTGGCGCAGGTGCTGCGCAGCATGCACCGGCTGTGGCTGCGCACGGTGGCCACCGGAAGCGTGCAGCGGCGACTGCGCCACGCCCCCGGGCCACGCGTGCTCGGCTCGGGTTCGCGCGAGCAGCGCAAGCGCTATCTGGACGAATTGCGCGCGGCCGGCATGTTGCCGGCCAGGCGCGCGCGGCGGCATCGCGTGCACGGGCATGTACCGGCGGGCGCCGCGGCGCGCTGCGCAGACGGCAGCGCGCCGCAACGCGCCGCACTGGTGCTGCGGGACAACCTGCTGCGCCGGCGCGCCATCGAGCATTGCTACATCGAGGCCATCGACGCGGCGCGCGAGTCGGTGCTGCTGGTGTGCCCGTACTTCTACCCCGGCAAGGCGTTTCGCGACAGCCTCAAGGCGGCGGCCCTGCGGGGCGTGCGGGTCAGCCTGTTGTTGCAGGGGCGCGCCGATTACCGCGCCGCCGCCTGGGCGGCGCGCGCGCTGTACCGCGAGATGCTCGACGCCGGCGTGCTGATCCACGAATACCAGCGCGCCTACCTTCACGGCAAGGTCGCCGTGGTCGACGGCGTCTGGGCCACGGTCGGCAGTTCCAACATCGACCCGCTTTCGCTGCTGGTCAACCGCGAGGCCAACGTCGTCGTGCGCGACGCCGGCTTCGCCGCGACCCTGACACGCCATGTGCATGAGCAGATGCGCTGGGCGCTTCCCATCGACCACGCGCGCCTGCGCTCGCGCGTGGCCTGGTGGATCCGGCCGCTGGTGGCAGTGGGCGCTCGCCTGTTCATCGCGTTGGCGGGCGGAACGAGGCGCTACTGACGCGACGCCGCGCACGCACGCGGAGCCGGGCATATTTCGGCAGGTTCTAAGAATATGCGAAAACAGTATTTTTCCGGATATGCATGGCCCGGGAAAATACGGGGATGAAAAAGTCGCATCGCACGAGCTCCGCGCCAGGCCAGGCGCCGGAGGCGCTCGGCAGCAGCTGGTCCTGGCGCCGACTGCGTCGGGGTCTGGCCCTGGCCGTGAGCCTGGCTGCCTGGGCCCTGAGCCAGCCGGCGGGGGCGGCCGAGTCCATCGGCCCTCTGCTGCAGCCGGCGCAGTTGCAGGCCTTGTTGCGCGAGCACGCTGCGCTTCGCATCGTGGACCTGCGCGACGCCGACGCCTACGCCGCCGGCCATCTGCCCGGCGCAGTGGATGCGCCGTATGCGGATTGGCGCGGTGACGCCGACAACCCGGGCAAGCTGCTGTCGGTGGCGCGTTTCACGCGACTCGTGCGCAGCCTGGGCCTGCGCGCATCGGACCCGATCGTGCTGGTTTCCAGCGGCGACAGCCCGAGCGATTTCGGCGCGCCGGCCCGCGTGTACTGGACCCTGAAATGGCTGGGCATGCGGAATCTGTCGATTCTCAACGGCGGCATGACCTCCTGGCGCGCGGCCGGCTTCGGGCAACTGCAGCGCGCCACGCCGAGCGTGACGCCGTCGGACTTCCAGCCCCATCCGGACAACGACCTGCTGGCGACCCGAGCGCAGGTTCGGCAACTGGTCGGCGAGCCCCATGGCTCCACCGTGCTGCTCGACGCGCGTCCGCCCGCCTTCTGGCTGGGCAAGGTCAAGGCGCCCGCGGCGCTGCGCCCGGGCACGCTGGCAGGCTCGGTGGATTTCAACAACCTGTCGTGGTTCCCGGGCGGCGGCGGCGCGCTGCCGGCGCCGAGCGTGCTGCGCGCGATCGCCGCCGGGTTGCCGGGCTCCGAGCAGCAGGCGGCGCAGACGGTGTCGTTCTGCAATACCGGGCACTGGGCGGCCACCAACTGGTTCGTGCTGTCCGAACTGCTGCATCGTCCGCATGTGCGCCTGTACCCCGGTTCGATGGTCGACTGGTCGCGCCATGACGAACCGATGACCCACGTTCCCTCACGACTCGATCAACTATGGGCGCAACTCAAGCAGACCTGGCAGGCTCTTTGAATCCGGCTCCGGCCGGCCTCGCCTGGAGCGCGCGCAGCCTGCTGGTGCTGCTGGCCCTGCTCGGGTTCGCGGCCACTACCTGGCTGGTCGGCTGGCGCCAGGGCCTGCTGTGGTGCGTCGGCGTCGGCCTGGGCGTGGCGCTGGCCGCCGGCAGCTTCGGCTTCACCACCGGCTGGCGGGTCTGGATCACGCACCGCGACCCCACCGGGCTGCTGGCCCAGTTCCTTGCCATCGCCGTGTGCATGGTGCTGAGCGTGCCTCTGCTGGCCGCTCACCCCGAATTGCAGGGGGCCGACGGCCCGTTGTCGTGGAGCTTGCTGATCGGCTCGTTCGTGTTCGGCGCGTCGATGCAGATCGCCGACGGCTGCGGCTCGGGCACGCTGTACAAGGCCGGGCTCGGGAATCCGGTGAGCCTGGCGGTCCTGCCGGCCTTCGTCGCCGGCAGTTTCGCCGGTTCCGCGCAGCTGCCGGCCTGGCTGAGCCTGGGCGCGCTGCCTCCGGTCTCGCTGCTGCACGTGTTCGGCGCCGGCGGCACGCTGCTGGTCCAGCTGGGCGCGCTGGCACTGCTCGGCGCCGTGCTGTGGCGCAAGCGCCGCGCCGACACGCCCAGGCGCTGGAAGGGCTCGGCGGTGTGGGTGGCGGCCGTCGCGCTGGGCGTGCTCGGCGCGCTCAACCTGGTGATCGCCGGCCAGCCTTGGGGAATCGTCTACGGATTGGGCCTGTGGGGGGCCAAGATCGTGCAGGCCTTCGGCGTCGACCTGTCGCACAACGCCTTCTACGGCCTGCCGGTGCAGCAGGCACAGCTGCACGCCAGCGTGCTGGCCGACAACACGAGCATCACCGACATCGCGATGTTGTTCGGTGCGCTGCTGGCCGGCGCGCGCAGCGGCAAGCTGTGCCCGACCGTGCGCCTGCCGCGCCGGGCCTGGGTGGCGTCGGTCGTCGCCGGGCTGCTGATGGGCTACAGCTCGCGCCTGGCCTTCGGCTGCAACGTGGGGGCCTATTTCTCCGGCATCGCCACCGGCTCGCTGCACGGCTGGATCTGGTTCGCCTGCGCCTTCGCCGGCAGCCTGCTCGGGGTGCGCCTGCGCAAGCGGCTCGGCGTCGGTGCCTGATGCGCGGGAGCAGACCATGACCCAAGACACCCGACCCTCCTGCCTGCGGCGACTGCGGGCCACCTGGCGCGCCTGGCTGCTGTGGTGCGTGTTGCTGGTGCTGCTGGCGCTGGACTGGCATGCCAGCACGCCGCACCGCAGATTCGACGAGCCGGCTCCGCTGGCTCTCGGCCACGGCCCGGCGGCCGACGCCGGACACTGCTCGCTGGCCCCCACGCGCTGAGGGGCCGCCGCCGGGGCGCGGTACAGTTGCGTCTTGCCCGCAACCTGGCCGCCCCATGCTCGCCTATCGTCACGCCTTCCACGCCGGCAATCCGGCCGATGTGCTCAAGCACGTCGTGCTGCTGCAGGCGCTGCGCCTGCTGCTGGCCAAGCCCAAGGCGCTGAGTTTTGTCGATACCCACGCGGGCGCCGGCAGCTACGCGCTGGCCGAGCGCATGAGCCAGCGCCTGGCCGAGTACATGGAAGGCGTCGGGCGCCTGTGGCAGCGGGACGATGTGCGCACGGCGCTGCAGCAGGCCGACGGAACCCAGAGATTCCCGCAGGCCGTGCTCGACTACCTGCGCGCGGTGCTGGCCTTCAATCCGGACGGCACTCTGCGCGTGGCTCCCGGCTCGCCGGCGCTGGCGGCTCATGTGCTGCGCGACACCGATCCGATGCAGTTGTTCGAGCTTCACCCGGCCGATTGCCGCTCGCTGCAGGGCCTGCTGGGGCGACGCCGCCACACCACGGTGCACCCTGCCGACGGCTTCGCCGGGCTCAAGGCCGTGCTGCCGCCGCCCTCGCGTCGCGCGCTCGTGCTGATCGACCCGTCGTACGAACTCGACGCCGATTACGCCCGCCTGCTGGCCGCGCTGCGCGAGGCCGTCGAACGTTTCGCCACCGGCGTGTACCTGGTCTGGTACCCGCATGTGCAGAGCCTGGAGTCGCGCGGCCTGGGCCGGCGCCTTCGCGCATTGGCGCCTGCCGCCTGGCTGGAGGCGCAACTGTGGACTGCGCCGGCGCGCGCCGACGGTTTCGGATTGATGGGCAGCTCGATGTTCGTGCTCAATCCTCCCTTCGGGCTGGAGCAGGCGTTGCGTGAAGCGGGTCCCTGGCTGGCCGACGCGCTGGGGCGCGACGGCGCCGGCCGCTTCGTGCTGGACGCGCACCTGCCCTGAGCCGCGGTGCGGATTCCCGGGGCCTGCGGGCCGCGCATGCGGCGGGGGATAATTCCCACGCACAGGCCGCTGCCGGCCTGCCGTCCCCGCTGACCGCGACGCCGCGGCCCCCTTGTCGCCCATGGCCCTGAAGTCGTCCCTGCCGTATCCGCGTTCCTTCCATGCCCTGCTGCTGGCGGCGTTCGCGCTGGTCATGCTGCCGCTGCTGCTGGGCCTGATGTACACGGCCTATGCACAGCAGCGACTGGCGTGGCAGACGCGCGAGGCCATCCAGACCACGGTGGACGTCACGCGCACCACGCGCCAGTTGGCGGAGGACCTGTCGGCGCTGCAGCGCGCGGCCGGCCAGTACTACGTGCTGCAGGACCCGCAGCTTCGCCTGGGCATGCACGATGCCCACGCGGCGGTGCGCACGGCACTGCAGGCCTTGCTGGCGATGCCCTTCGATGCGGCCGACCACCTGCGCATCGAGCGCCTCGGGCGCGACGAGGCCGCGCTGTACCAGCAGTTGCAGGGAGCCGGCCCGGCTGATCTGCCGCGCTTCGATGCGTTCGCGCCGCGCTTCCAGTCCCTCGGCAGCAGCAGCGATCGCATCGTGGCGGCCGGCAACGCCCTCGTGGACCGGCAGGTACGCGAGCTCGGGAAGCAGTCGCGCAACTTGCGCGCCGCGCTGTTCGCGCAGGCCGGCGCGGCCGTGCTGCTGTCGCTGCTCATCGCCGCGCTGCTGTCGTGGCTGCTGTCCCGTCCGGTGCGCCGCATCGACCATGCCATCCGGCTGCTCGGCGCGGGCGACCTGCAGCCGCAGCCGGCCGTGCGCGGGCCGCGCGATCTGGTGCAGCTCGGCGAACAGCTCGACTGGCTGCGGCGCCGCCTGCGCGAGACCGACGAGCAGAAGCAGCGCTTCCTGCGCCATGTCTCGCACGAACTCAAGACCCCGCTGGCCTCGCTGCGCGAAGGCGTCGAGCTTCTGCTCGACGGCGTGGCCGGTCCGCTGGCGGCACAGCAGCGCGAGATCGGCATGATCATGCGCGGCAACGCGCGCGACCTGCAGCAGCGCATCGAGAACCTGATCGACTACAGCCGGGCCCAGCGCCGCCTCGATCCGCTGGTCTCGGCGGGGGTCGACCTGCGCGAGCTGCTGCTCGCGCTGGTGCGTCGCAACGAACTCGGGCTGCGCGCCAAGCATGTGCTGGTCGATCTCGAGGGCTCCGTGCCCGCCGTGCACGCCGATCGCGGCAAGCTCGACACCCTGTTCGAGAACCTTCTGATCAACGCCATGCGATTCAGTCCGGCCGGCGGACGCATCCGCATGCTGCTGCACGACGACGGCGACGCCGTGTCGGTGCGCGTCAGCGACCAGGGCCCGGGCGTCGCCGAGCAGGACCGCGAACACCTGTTCGAGCCCTTTTTCCAGGGCATGCGACAGCCCGCCGCGGCGGCGCCTGGCAACGGGCTGGGCCTGGCGATCGCGCAGGAATACGCAGCGCTGCATGGCGGGCAGATCCAGCTATGCGACAACGCGGACGGTACCGGGGCGTGTTTTTGCGTCCGGCTGCCCCGCGTGCATCCCCATGTCCCGGCCGACGTCGTGCCGGACAACGCCGCAAGCGCGGCGCCGGCTTTCCCGAACCCCTCCGAGCCCCGATGATCCCGATCCGAGTTGCTGGTGTTGTGGGGGGCCGCGCGCCCCGGGCGCGGCCCGCGCGTCTGCTCGCGCTGCTCGCCTGGCCGCTGCTGGGGGCCTTGCTCGGCGGCTGCGCGGCCGCGTCGCGGGGCGGCGCGTCGGCCGCTGCCCCGGCACCCGCCGCACCGCCTGCGTACAGCGCCGCGGCGCGACAAGCGCCCGAATCCCCGCGACCGGCCGCGGCGCTGTCGCCTGCAGGCGTCGCCTCGAGCCCTGACGGCGCCGCGCTCGACATGCCCGCCATCGCCACGATGCTGCGCCAGGTATCGGCCATGACCCAGTCCGCGGCCAGCGCGCGCCAGCGCGAATTGCAGGCGCCCAGCGCGCGGCGCGGCCCCGGGCAGCGTCTGGAACTCGCGTACCTGCTGATCGCGCGTGCCGCGCCCACGCTCGACGAAGCGGCGCGGGCACACGATTTGCTTCGGGGACTGGACGCGCAGACCGGCGATGCGGCCAGCCGCCAGTTCATCCGCGTGCTGCAGCGCCTGAGCCTGCAGACCGTGGAGTTGCTGCAAAGTCGAGCCGATCTGGCCAAGGCGCAGCGCAAGGTCGCCGATCTGCAGGACAAGATCGGACAGATCAAGAACCTGGAGGTGCAATTGCAGGGCCGTTCGCAGGACCGGGGAAGTCGTCCCCAGCCGAAGACCGTGGAGCCCAGGCCCGCGGGCAGGGCATTGCCATGAGGAGCGGGCGATGAACGCCGCGGCCGACAGCGTGCTGGTGGTCGACGACGACGCCGATCTGCTGCGCCTGCTCGACATGCGCCTGCGCTCGGCAGGGTTTCGTCCGGTGCTGGCGGGCAGCGGCGAACAGGCGCTGGCCAGCCTGGCGGTGGCGCGTCCGCGCGCCGTGATCACCGACCTGCGCATGCCCGGCATGGACGGGCAGGCCTTGTTCGAGCGCATTCACGCTGCCGATCCGTCGCTGCCGGTGATCATCCTGACCGCGCACGGCACGATTCCCGACGCCGTCGCGGCGGCGCAGCGCGGGGTGTTCGGCTACCTGACCAAGCCCTTCGAGGCCAGCGAATTGCTGGGCCTGCTGCGTCGCGCGGTGTCGGAGCGCGCGGCGGGCGCCCCGGCGCCCGGCCGTGGCAGCGGGCTCGCCGGTATCGTCACCGCCAGCCCGCTGATGGGCGCCTTGCTCGACGAGGTCGCGCTGGTCGGCGCCAGCCAGGCCAATGTGCTGATCCAGGGAGAATCGGGAACCGGCAAGGAAATGCTGGCGCGTGCCGTGCACGAGGCGAGCACGCGGCGTGACGGGCCGTTCGTGGCGATCAACTGCGCGGCCATTCCCGAGGCCCTGCTGGAGTCCGAGTTGTTCGGGCATGTCAAGGGAGCCTTCACCGGAGCCGACACGGCGCGCAAGGGGTTGTTCCAGTCGGCGCATGGCGGCACGGTGTTCCTCGACGAGATCGGCGACATGCCGTTGCCGCTGCAGGCCAAGCTGCTGCGCGTGCTGCAGGAGCGCGAGGTGCGCCCGCTGGGAGGCCAGCAGCCTGTGGCCGTCGACGTGCGCATCGTTTCGGCCACGCACCGCGACCTCGAGGCCCTGATCGCCACGCAGTCGTTCCGCGAGGACCTGTATTACCGGCTCAACGTGGTCAATCTTCACATCCCGCCGCTGCGCGAGCGGCGCGAGGACATCGCGGCGCTGGCGCAGCACTTCGTGGCCCTGTTGTCGGCCAAGCACGGCCGGCATGTCGTCGGTTTTGCCCCCGAGGCCATGGAATCGCTGATGCGATTCGACTGGCCGGGCAACGTGCGCCAGCTGATGAACGTGGTCGAGCAATGCTGCGCGCTTTGCACCACGGTGCGCATCCCGGCTGCACTGGTGGCGAGGGCCCTGCGCAACAAGCCCGTGGAGATCCTGAGCTACGCCGACGCGAAGGACCGCTTCGAGCGCGACTACCTGATCCAGCTGATGAAGATCACGGCCGGGCAAGTCGCCGAGGCCGCGCGGCTCGCGCAACGCAACCGCACGGAGTTCTACCGCCTGCTGCAGAAGCACGGGTTGTCGGCCGCGCTGTTCAAGCAGTCGGACTGATCTGCCCTTGTCGCCATGCGGCGACAAAAAAGCCTCGCTGGAACAAGGGTTTGGCCACGGGGGCTGCAAAGTGTCGGAGCGCGGCGACAGAATCGGGCGCCGCCGCGGCCCGGCGCTTCCAGCCGCGCCGCCAGCGCGGCCGATGCGCGTCGACAAACCCAGGATAAACAGTGGGTTGCGCGCGTTGGCACGGGCATTGCATATCGGCTGTGGACGAGCGGCGCAGCGTCGGCGGCATGCCGAAGTTCATCTCCGCCACCAAGAGCATCCCGCATCCTTTTGCGTATCCAGGCAACGCGTCGATCATGAACCGAGTCCGTCCGAACCGTCTGAGCGCATGGGCCGCATGCATCGCCTGCTGCGGCGCATGGACCGTCGCGCAGGCCGCCGGCATGCCGCCGGAGACCGCCGCGCAGGCCGAGGCCACGAGCACGCTGCAAGCGCAGGGTGTGACGACCAACCCGGCGACCGAGGACGCCCTGTCGACCGAGGCTGCGTCGGCGGGCGCTTCGTCTGCGGGCGCCCGGCATGCAGGCGCCGCGGCCGTCTCCCGCGCCGACACCACGGCCGCCGTGCAGCGCCACTGACCCTTCACCGCCCGCGTGCCAACGACGCACGCGAGGCTCTCGATCCCCCCTTGGCCAAGCCGCGTGCTTGGCATTTTTTTTGGGCCCCGGAGCGCACGCCGCCGCCAGTCGCGGCGTGCGTGGCGCACAATGTCAGGCTGGGCCCCCGGGCCCGTCGCGATCGAACCAGCCATGTCTTCTGCCGATACCCCCCCTTCCTTGCCCGACGACCAGACGCCACCCGCCGAGCGCAGCTTTGCCGACCTGGGTCTTCCCGCTGCCTTGCTGCAGGCCTTGCGCGACGTCGGCTACGAGACGCCGTCGCCGATCCAGGCGGCGACCATCCCGCCGCTGCTCGAGGGACGCGACGTGCTCGGCCAGGCGCAGACCGGTACCGGCAAGACGGCGGCCTTCGCGCTGCCCATCCTGGCGCGCGTCGACGTGTCGAGCCGCGATACCCAGGCCCTGGTGCTGGCGCCCACGCGTGAGTTGGCCATCCAGGTCGCCGAGGCACTTTCGCGCTACGCCTCGCACCTGCCGGGTTTTCACGTGCTGCCGGTGTACGGCGGCCAGAGCTACACCCCGCAACTGGCGGCGCTGCGCCGTGGCGTGCACGTCGTGGTCGGCACGCCGGGGCGAGTGATCGATCACCTGGAGCGCGGCACGCTCAAGCTCGACGCGTTGCGCCAGCTGGTGCTCGACGAGGCCGACGAGATGCTGCGCATGGGTTTCGTCGACGATGTCGAACGCATCCTCGCCAGCACGCCGCCGCAGCGCCAGGTGGCGTTGTTCTCCGCCACCATGCCGGCTGCCATCCGCAGCATCGCGCAGCGGCACCTGCGCGAGCCGGCGCAGATCACCATCAAGTCCCCGACGCGCACCGCCAGCGGCGTTCACCAGCGCTACTGGATGGTCAGCGGCATGCACAAGCTCGACGCACTCACGCGCATTCTCGAGGTCGAGTCCTTCGACGCGATGATCGTGTTCGCGCGCACCAAGCTGGCGACCGAGGAACTGGCCGAGAAGCTGGCCGCGCGCGGTTTCTCGACCGCGGCGCTCAACGGCGACATCCAGCAGTCGCAACGCGAACGCACGGTGCAGCGCCTGAAGGACGGAGCGGTAGACATCCTGGTGGCCACCGACGTGGCGGCGCGCGGACTCGACGTGGACCGCATCAGCCACGTGGTCAACTACGACATTCCCACCGATACCGAAGCCTATGTGCACCGCATCGGGCGCACGGGCCGTGCCGGGCGCAGTGGCGAGGCCATTCTTTTCGTCACCCCGCGCGAGCGCTACCTGCTGCAGGCCATCGAGCGTGCCACGCGCCAGCGCATCGAGGCCATGCAGCTGCCCAGCGTGGAGGCCGTCAACGACCGACGCACCGCGCGCTTTTTCGAGCGCATCAGCGAGGCGCGCGAGCAGCAGGAGGCGCTGCGCCCGTTCGTCGAGCTGGTCGAGCGCTACGAGCGTGAGCATGACGTGCCGGCGCAGGAGATCGCCGCCGCGCTGGCCAGCCTGCTGCAAGGCGGCAAGCCCTTGCTGCTCGAGCCCGGCGCGGCGCCGGCAGCGCGCGCCGAGCGGGCGGAACGCTTCGAGAGGCCGGAGCGCGCAGCGCGAACCCCGCGCGAGCCGCGGTCGGAGCCCGCGCAGCGCGACGCGCCCACCGCGCATCGCAGCCTGGAGCAGATCGCCGAACGGGCCTTTGCCGATCTGGAACACTCGCGTGCCCGGGCCACTCCCGCCGCGCTGCAGACCTACCGCGTCGACATCGGCCGCGAGCACGGAGTCGAGGTGCGGCACCTGGTGGGCGCCATCGCCAACGAGACCGGGCTGGACAACCGGCGAATCGGCAACATCGCCATCCGCGGCAGCTACAGCCTGGTGGAACTGCCGGCAGACCTGCCGCGCGACGTGCTGCGCATGCTGCAGCGCCTGCGCGTGCTGGGGCGACCCCTGCACCTGACGCCTGCCGAGCAGGACGCGACGCCGCCGCGGCGCGGCGACGCGCCGGCGCGCAGGCCCGCCGCACGCCCGTCCGGCGCGCGCCCATCCGCCGCGCCGCCGCGGCGCAAGCCGGCACGCTGACGCGCCGCGCGCGCCCATGCTCGACCGCCTGTGGGTCGGCCTGTTCCTGACCGCGGCGCTCGCCGCGATGGCGCGCTGGCTGCTGGGCGGCGACCAGGCCGTGTTCGCGGCGCTGGTGAGCAGCCTGTTCGCGATGGCCCGGCTGTCGGTGGACGTGATGGTGCTGTTGTTCGGCACCCTCACGCTCTGGCTGGGCTTGCTGGCCATCGCCGAGCGCGCGCAACTCGTGCAGGCCATGGCGCGGGCGCTGGCACCGGTGTTCGCGCGCCTGATGCCGGAGGTGCCGCGCGGGCACCCGGCGCTGGGCCTGATCACCCTGAACATGGCCGCCAACATGCTCGGCCTGGACAACGCCGCCACGCCCATCGGGCTCAAGGCGATGCGCGAACTGCAGAGCCTCAACCCGAGCGCGGACACGGCGAGCAACGCGCAGATCCTGTTCCTGGTGCTCAATGCATCGTCGCTCACCTTGCTGCCGGTGAGTATTTTCATGTATCGCGCCCAGCAGGGAGCGCCCGACCCGACCGTGGTGTTCCTGCCCATCCTGCTGGCCACCAGCGCGTCGACGCTGGTCGGCCTGCTCAGCGTGGCGCTGGTGCAGCGCCTGCCGTTGCGCGACGCGCGTGCGCTGGCCTGGATGGCCGCCGGGCTGCTGGTGTACGCGGCCCTGCTCGCCGGGTTGGCCTCGCTGTCTGCGGCGGCGCTGGCGCGCATGTCCGATCTCGCCGGCAACCTCATGCTGTTCGGGGTGATCATCGCCTTCCTGCTGGCGGGCGCCTGGCGCCGCGTGCCGGTGTACGAGGCCTTCATCGACGGCGCGCGCCAGGGTTTCGCGGTGGCGCGCGATCTGCTGCCGTACCTGGTGGCGATGTTGTGCGCGGTGGGCGTGCTGCGCGCTTCCGGGGCGCTGGACATGGCGCTGCAGGCGGTGCGCTGGGCCGTGCATGGACTGGGGCTGGACACGCGCTTCGTCGACGCCCTGCCCACGGCGCTGGTCAAGCCCTTCTCGGGCAGCGCGGCTCGCGCCATGCTCATCGAGACCATGCACCACGACGGCGTGGACAGTTTCCCGGCGCTGACCGCTGCCACCATGCAGGGCAGCACCGAGACCACCTTCTACGTGCTGGCCGTGTATTTCGGTGCGGTGGGAATCCGGCGAGTGCGCCACGCCGTGGCCTGCGCGCTGCTCGCCGACCTCGCCGGCGTGCTGGCGTCGATCGCCGTGTGCTACTGGTTTTTCGGCGCCCGCTGAGCGCCGGCCGAATCCAGGCAGCCTGCGAGCTGCGAGGTGGAACGGGCTGGGCGCAGCCCGGCCCTGGGGGCGCTCAGACGATGGCGAGGTACTCGGTTCCGCCGCTGGGGTCGGACTGATCGCGCTTGCTGTCGAGCTTGATGCGCAGGCGCAGGTCGTTGACCGAGTCGGCGTTGCGCAGCGCATCCTCGTAGGTGATGGTTCCCTGCTCGTAGAGGTCGAACAGCGCCTGGTCGAAGGTCTGCATGCCCAGTTCTCGCGAGCGCCGCATGACTTCCCTGATCTCGCCGATCTCGCCCTTGAAGACATGGTCCGAGATCAGTGGCGAGTTGATCATCACCTCCACCGCCGCGATGCGCCCGCGGCCGTCCTGGCGCGGCACCAGGCGTTGCGAGATCGTCGCGCGCAGGTTCAGCGACAGGTCCATCAGCAATTGCGCGCGGCGTTCCTCGGGGAAAAAGTTGATCACCCGGTCGAGCGCCTGGTTGGCGTTGTTGGCGTGCAGCGTGGCCAGCACCAGATGCCCGGTTTCCGAGAACGCCACCGCGTGCTCCATGGCCTGGCGATCACGGATCTCGCCCATCAGGATCACGTCGGGAGCCTGGCGCATGCTGTTTTTCAGCGCGGCCTCCCAGCTCTCGGTGTCGAGCCCGACCTCGCGCTGGGTGATGATGCAGTTCTTGTGCGCATGCACGAACTCGATCGGGTCCTCGATGGTCACGATGTGCCCGCGGCTGTGCTCGTTGCGCCAGTCGAGCATCGCCGCCATCGACGTGCTCTTGCCGCTGCCGGTGGCGCCGACCAGCACGATCAGCCCGCGCTTGCTCATCGCCAGGTCCTCGAGCACGCGCGGCAAGCCCAGGCCGGACAGCGTGGGAAGCTGCTGCGGGATCATGCGCAGCACCAGGCCGATGCGACCCTGCTGGACGAAGGCGTTGACCCGGAAGCGCCCGATTCCCCCCGGGGCGATCGCGAAATTGCACTCCTTGGTGTTCTCGAATTCGGCGGCCTGGCGGTCGTTCATCAGCGCGCGCGCCAGCGCCTGGGTGTGGTGGGGGCTCAGCGCCTGCGCCGACAGCCTGTGCACCTCGCCGTCGATTTTCATCGCCGGGGGGAAATCGGCCGTCAGGAACAGGTCCGAGCCACCGCGCTGCAGCAGGCTGCGCAGCAGATCCTGGACGAACTTGGAGGCCTGGTCGCGTTCCATCATCGATCCTCGAACAAGCTTGGAGATCCGGCCACGTCGGTGCGCCGCGTCAGGCCGACGGCCCGATCGACGGCGCGCCGAGTTTGCGCAGGCGCAGCGACAGGCGGCGCGCCAGCGAGCCGACGATGCGTACGGCCGACGCCGGATCGCGCTCGATCAGCGCATCCAGCATGCTCGCCTCGAGCACCGCGACCTCGCATGGGCGCAGCGTGGTGCAGTACGACGCTCGCGGGCCTGCGTCGAGCAGGGACATCTCGCCCAGCACGCTGCCCGCGCGCGACTCGGTCAGGCGCACGCGTTCGCCCCAGGGCTGCTGGCGGTCGACGGCGATGACCCCATGCAGGACCACCAGCATGAAGCTGCCGGGCTCGTTCTGCTCGATGACGTCGCGGTCGGCGTCGACGGCCCAGAATTCGAAGTGGCGCGCGCAGTTCTCGAGGTCCTGCGACGACAGGCCGGCCATGAACCGGTCCTGGGTCCACAATTCCTTCAGGCGCCTGGCCGCCGGTTCGTGCGCCAGGCGGCGCGCGCCCATCGCGCGCGCGCGCTCCGCCCACGTGGCCCGGGTGGCAGGCTCGGCTACGGCATCCTGGAACCCGGTGATGAAGAACTGCGACTCCGGGGGCGGGTCGCGCTCGGCGTCGGCGTCGTGGTTCGGGCGCCCCACGCGCAGGAATTCCAGGACCTTCTTCATGGCAGGCGATTCGGCACCAAAATTGGGGGAGGGCGAGCAGGCCGTCGTGCGGCGGCGTCAGGCGCCGGGGAAGTTCTCCGGCTGCTTGGCCTTCGAGCGCGCCTCGGCAGGCGAGATGAGGTTGCGGCGAACCAGGTCGGCCAGGTTCTGGTCCAGGGTCTGCATGCCATGCGCCTGGCTGGTCTGGATCATCGAATACATCTGCGCGACCTTGTTCTCGCGGATCAGGTTGCGGATCGCCGGGGTGCCGATCATGATCTCGTGAGCCGCCACTCGGCCGCTGCCGTCCTTGAGCTTGCACAGGGTCTGCGACACCACGGCCACCAGGGCCTCGGACAGCATCGCGCGCACCATGTCCTTTTCCGCCGCCGGGAACACGTCGATGATGCGGTCGATGGTCTTCGGCGCCGACGAGGTGTGCAGGGTGCCGAAAACCAGGTGCCCGGTTTCGGAAGCCGTCAGCGCCAGGCGGATGGTTTCCAGGTCGCGCATTTCGCCCACCAGGATCGAATCCGGGTCCTCGCGCAGTGCCGAGCGCAGCGCATTTGCGAAACTCAGGGTGTGCGGACCCACCTCGCGCTGGTTGATCAGGCATTTCTTGGACTCGTGCACGAACTCGATCGGGTCCTCGATGGTGAGAATGTGCCCGTACTCGTTTTCGTTCAGATGGTTGACCATCGCCGCCAGCGTCGTCGACTTGCCCGAACCGGTGGGGCCGGTCACCAGCACCAGGCCGCGGGGCTTGAGCGCGAGGTCACCGAAGATCTTGGGCGCGTTCAGGTCGTCCAGGGAAAGGATCTTGCTGGGAATGGTGCGAAATACCGCGCCGGCTCCGCGCTGGTGATTGAACGCGTTGACCCGGAAACGAGCCAGGCCGCTGATCTCGAAGGAAAAATCGACTTCGAAATATTCCTCGTAGTGCTTGCGCTGGACATCGCTCATGATGTCGTAGACCATCGCATGCACCATTTTGTGGTCCAGGGGCTCGACATTGATGCGGCGCACATCTCCGTGAACCCGGATCATCGGTGGCAGTCCGGCCGACAGGTGCAGGTCCGAAGCGTTGTTTTTGACACTGAACGCCAACAATTGCGTGATGTCCACTGCAATCCCCCTGAGATTCTGGCGAGTCGAGACAGACTTTATAGTAAAGGCTCGACGCATGGCGTCCGTCATGACCCTTTCATTCCTGCCGAGCGACCCCCATGTTGCGTGTTGTTTCGGCGACATGCGCCCGCGTTGCGCGTTGCGGTGCCGCCGACCTCCCCCCTGACTGCTTGCCGTGAATTCCCCCAGCGACGACATCGACGCAACCAGCGCCACCCGCCTGCGGCAGGTGCGAGAGCGCATCGCGCAGGCCGCGCGAGCCGCCGGCCGCGACGCCTCCGCGGTCAGCCTGCTGGCCGTGTCCAAGACCTTCGATGCCGACGCGGTGGCGGCGATGGCGCGCTGCGGCCAGCGAGAGTTCGGCGAGAACTATGTGCAGGAGGGCGTGGCCAAGGTCGACGCGCTGCGTTCGCGATGGCCGGACCTGTGCTGGCATTTCATCGGCCCGCTGCAAAGCAACAAGACGCGCGACGTGGCCCGCTGCTTCGACTGGGTGCACGGCATCGACCGGCTGTCGGTGGCGCGGCGCCTGGCGGCCCAGCGTCCGGGCGAGCGCGACGGGAAGGCGCTGGCGCCGCTGCAGGTGTGCCTTCAGGTCAACATCAGCGACGAGCCGAGCAAGAGCGGAGTCGCTGCCCGCGACCTGCCCGAGCTTGCGCACGAGGTCGCCGGGCTGCAAGGCCTGCGGCTGCGGGGACTGATGTGCATTCCGGCGCCGGCGCACACGCTGCAGGCGCAGCGCGAGCCGTTCGCGCGTCTGCGCGAACTGCAGCAGGCGCTGGTGGCACAGGGCCTGCCACTCGACACGCTGTCCATGGGCATGAGCGCCGACCTGGAGGCGGCCGTGCTCGAGGGCGCCACGATCGTGCGCGTGGGCAGCGCGCTGTTCGGCGAGCGCTCGCGGCGTCGGCCCGACGCCTGAGCGGGCGCCGCGGCGGGGCGCGACACCCGGCCCTTCAATCGGGCAGGTCGTCGCGCAGTTCGCGCAGGTCCGGCGCGTGCTCGCCCAGAGTCTGCGCCCAGCGCCGGGCCTGCGCCTCGTCGAGCGCGCCCACGGCCTCGATCATGCGACGCCAGTTCGCCGACTGCTGGGGAAGGGTGGCGCAGTACAGCAGGCGCTCGCCGCGCTGCACGGCCAGCACCGGGAAGTTCTCGGGCTCGAAGTCGCCGAGCGCGTCGGCCTGCTGCTCGATGTCCACCCACAACCAGCGAGCTCCCGGCAGCAGGCCCTCGGCGGCCAGGGCCCGGAAGGCATCGTGCCAGGCGCGGCAGATGCCGCACCACTGCGCGCACAGGCAGGCGACGATCCAGGTTTCGTCGCCTGCCGCGGGCGCGCCGCGGACGACAGCGGTGTCGGCGCTCACGGCGGATCAGCGCAGCGGCTTGAAGCGCAGGCGATGCGGGCGCGCGGCTTCCTCGCCCAGGCGGCGCTTCTTGTCGGCCTCGTATTCCTGGTAGTTGCCGGCGAAGAAGGTCCAGTGCGAATCTCCCTCGGCCGCCAGGATGTGGGTGGCGATGCGGTCGAGGAACCAGCGGTCGTGGCTGCTCACCAGCACGCAGCCGGCGAATTCCAGCAGCGCATCCTCGAGCGCACGCAGGGTTTCCACGTCGAGGTCGTTCGACGGCTCGTCGAGCATCAGCACGTTTCCGCCGGAAACCAGGGTCTTGGCCAGGTGCAGGCGCCCGCGCTCCCCGCCGGAGAGCTGGCCGACGATCTTCTGCTGGTCCGAACCCTTGAAGTTGAAGCGTCCGCAGTAGGCCCGCGAGGCGACCTGGAACCTGCCCACCGTCAGGATGTCCTGCCCGTCGGACAGCGCCTCCCAGACCGTCTTGTCGTCGGGCAGCGAGCCGCGGCTCTGGTCCTCGTACACCAGGCGCACCGTGGGCCCGACGACGATCTCTCCCGCATCGGGCGTGTCCTGGCCCGCGATCATGCGAAACAGCGTCGACTTGCCGGCCCCGTTGGGGCCGATCACGCCGACGATCGCCCCCGGCGGGATCTGCAGGCTCAGGTCGTCGATCAGCAGCCGGTCGCCGTGCGCCTTGCGCACCGAGCGCAGCTCGATGACCTCGTTGCCCAGGCGCTCGGCGACGGGGATGAAGATTTCATTGGTCTCGTTGCGCTTCTGGTATTCCACCGCCGCGAGTTCCTCGAAGCGGGCCATGCGCGCCTTGCTCTTGGCCTGCCGGCCCTTGGGGTTCTGGCGCACCCATTCGAGTTCCTGCTTCATGGTCTTCAGGTGCGCGGCCTCGGCCCGTGCCTCGTGCTCCAGGCGCTGCTCCTTCTGCTCCAGCCACGAGCTGTAGTTGCCCTTGAAGGGCAGGCCGTGGCCGCGGTCGAGCTCGAGGATCCACTGCGCGGCGTTGTCCAGGAAGTAGCGGTCGTGGGTGACCGCGACCACGGTGCCCGGGAAGCGCTGCAGGAACTGCTCCAGCCACTCGACGCTTTCCGCGTCGAGGTGGTTGGTCGGCTCGTCGAGCAGCAGCATGTCCGGCTTGGACAGCAGCAGCCGGCACAGCGCGACGCGTCGCTTCTCGCCACCCGAGAGCGGGCCGATGCGCGCATCCCACGGCGGCAGGCGCAGCGCGTCGGCGGCGACCTCGAGCTGCAGGTCGGTGTTCTCGCCCTCGCCGGCGGCGATGATCGCCTCCAGCCGGGCCTGCTCCTCGGCCAGCTTGTCGAAATCGGCGTCCGGCTCGGCATAGGCGGCGTACACCTCGTCGAGGCGCTTTTTCGCCGCCAGCACCCCGCCCAGGCCCTGCTCGACGGCCTCGCGCACCGTCAGCTCCGGGTCCAGCTCGGGCTCCTGCGGCAGGTAGCCGATTCGCGTGCCGGCCAGCGGCACGGCCTCGCCCTCGAAGTCGCGGTCCACGCCGGCCATGATCTTCAGCAGCGTCGACTTGCCCGAGCCGTTCAGACCCAGCACGCCGATCTTGGCCCCGGGGAAGAAGGACAGCGAGATGTCCTTGAGGATGTGACGCTTCGGCGGGACGACCTTGCCGACGCGGTTCATCGTGAAAACGTATTGCGCCATGAAATTGCCAGAAGGAATTCGGAAAACGGAACTGGCCCGCCGAAGGGGACATCGGCGCCGCCCGGACTCCCGGCGGCAAGCGATGTCAGGCAGGCACTGTATCAGGGGCTGGCAGGCCCGCCGAAGGCCTGGATCGCCTGCAGCAGCGGGCCCGCGGCGAGCTCCTGGCGCAGCAGCGCGAACATGCGCATGTCATGGTAGGCGCCTTTCCAGAATGCGAACTGGCGCAGCACGGCTTCCTGCTCGAATCCCAGCGCGCGCAGCACGCCCATCGAGCGCTGGTTGTCCATGGCCGTGAGGGCGTTGACCCGGTTGAGCTTCTTGTACGCGAAGCCCTGGCCCAGCACCGCGGCGGCCGCCTCGCGCATCAGCCCGCGGCCCCAGTACTCGTGACGCATGTCGTAGCCGAAGGAGGCCATGTTGGTGGTCTGGTCCCAGAAGAACAGGCCACAGGTGCCGATCATGCTGCCGGAGTCGGGATCGATCAGCGCGAAGCGGTCGTGATGCTGCAGGAAGAAGTCGAGCACGCGCTGCGCCTGCGCCAGTTCGCCGAGGGTGTCGAGCTCGTAGTGCTCGGTCACCTGCGGCTGGCCGTAGATGCCGAGCAGGCCGGCGGCGTCGTCTGCCGCCAGTGGACGCAGCAGCAGCCGCGACGTGCGTATGTGGCGCTTGACGGGGTCGAATTCGAGCACGGACACGCGATATGGCTCCGGGAACCGGCGACGAAGGGGCAGGCGTCATGGTAGCTGCGGCATGGGGCAAAAAAAGCGGCGGGGAGATCTCCCCGCCGTAATCGCTTGCCGCTCGCTTGAGGCCTGGCCGGGAAGCCCCGGTCAGGAGGTCCCGGGCGGCGTTGCCGGCGCCGTCCGGGGATTCTTGCCCGCCTGCGCGGGCTGGTGCTGCTGAACCGGGGTCACCCCATGTCCACCGGCACGAAGATGCGATTGCTGCCGCGCTGGATCAGCAGCGCCACCGTGTTGCCGGCGCCCTTGAGCATGGCGCGCACCTGTGCCACGCTGCGCACCGGCTTGCCGTCGATGGCCAGCAGGATGTCGCCCGGCTGCACGCCCGCCGCCTCGGCAGGACCCGACACGCCCTGCACCAGCAGGCCGCCCGAGACCTGGGCCTGCGCCAGCTCGTTCGGATTCAGCGGTCGAACCTGCAGTCCCAGGCCGTGGCCGGTCGCACCCTGGCCCGCATCGGCGACGATCGAGCCCTCGTTGAAGTTGCCCAGCGTGGCGTCGACGGTGGTCTGGCGATGGTTGGTCCACACCCCGAGCTGGACCTTCTGGCCCGGGCGCATGAGCCCGATCATCATCGGCAGGTCGGACGAGTCATTCACCGGCTGCCCGTTGACGCTGAGGATGATGTCCCCGGCCTTGAGTCCGGCCTTCGCCGCCGGGCTGCCGTCGGTCACCTGGGCCACCAGCGCGCCGCGCGGGGTCTGCAGCCCGAAGGAGTTGGCCAGCTGCTGGGTCACCGTCTGCACCGCGATGCCCAGTCGGGCATGCTCGACATGGCCGTGCTCGATGATCTGGCGCGCGACCTTCTCGGCCACGTTGATCGGGATCGCGAACGACAGTCCCTCGAAGGCGCCGGTCTGGGTGAAGATCTGGGAATTGATACCCACTACTTCGCCCTGGGTATTGAACAGCGGCCCGCCGGAGTTGCCCGGGTTGACGGCGACGTCGGTCTGGATGAACGGCACCATGCTGTCGTCGGGCAGCGCGCGGCTCTTGGCGCTGACGATGCCGGCGGTGACCGTGTTGTAGAAGCCGTACGGCGAGCCGATGGCCAGCACCCAGTCGCCCGCGTCGAGCTTCGACGGATCGCCGATGCGCACCGTGGGCAGGTTGTGCGCGTCGATCTTGATCACGGCGATGTCGGTCTTGGTGTCCGCGCCCAGCACCTTGGCCTTGTAGCTGCGATGGTCGGTCAGGGTCACGGTGACCGACTTCGCGCCCTTGACCACGTGCGCGTTGGTCAGCACCAGCCCGTCCGAGCTGATGATGAACCCCGAGCCCAGGCCTTCGGTGGGCACCTGGTGAGCCGGTTGGTTCTGGAACTGCTGGAAGAACTGGAAGAACGGCGAATTGCGCAGTTGCGGCGGCACCTGCGACATGTCGGGGCCGCCGGTGGCCATCGTCTCGCCACGCACGTTGATGTGCACCACGGTGGGGCCGAAGCGCTTGACGATGGCCGAGAAGTTCGGGCCGCCCACGGCCGCCGCCTGGCCCACGGCCGCCGGCGGGTTGTTGAACAGAGGCAGCGACTTGTTGTCCAGGCGCACGGCAGGCGTGCTGCCGGCGTAGCTGGTCTGGTACATCGCGAAGCCGCCGGTGGCGATGGCCGTGCACAGGGCGACGGCGGTCAGGATTCGGGAGTTCTTGGTGGTCATGATGGCAAAGCTCCTGATCTGCAATCCAGGCATGTCGATCCGATGGTGCAAATGATGCCGGGCGCTTCTTAGGGGGACCTTAAGGGTGCCCGACCCGGGCGACCGCGCGTGACGACCCCACTGCGCATGGGCGAACCCTTGAGCGCGGAGCGGCGCCGGCGTACGGTGTGGCGCACAGCCTGTTCCCGAGCCTTCACCCGAGGAGTTCCCGATGCGCCCGACCCCGAGATTGCCCCTGCCTGCGCGCCGCGCGCTGTCCACGGCCCTTTGCCTGTTCGCAGCCGCGCAGACCTTCGCCGCCGCACCGGCCTTCGCCGCCGATGCGCCACCTGCCGGAGTGCTGCAGCTCGAGGCCCGGGCCAGCGTCGAGGTGGTGCCCGATCGCACGGTCGCGCTGCTCGCCGCGGTTGCGCAGGGCAGCGACCTGGCAGCGCTCAATGCCGACGTGGCGTCGCGTATCGACGCGGCGTTGCGCCGCGCCGGCGCCGTGCAGGGTGTGCAGGCCAGCACCGGCGGCATCACCACGCAGCCGCGCTGGGTCGACACCGGCGGCACGGCTCGCCAGGACGGCTGGACGGTGCGGGCCGAGCTGCGCCTGCGCACCGCCGACGCCGATGCCCTGGCGCGCCTGCTCGGGCAGCTCGGTGCCACGCTGCAGGTGGAGTCGGTTTCCAGCGATTTGTCGGCGCAGCTGCGCGAACGGGAGCTCGAGCATCTGAGCGCGCTCGCGATCGCCGCGTTTCGTGCTCGCGTGCAATCGGCGGCGCGGGACTTCGGCTACAGCTCGTACACGCTGGGCAGCGTGCACCTCGGGGATCTGCAGGGCGCCGAGCCGCAGCCCCGGCCGTTGCTGATGGCCATGCGCTCGGGCCCCGGTGCGCCGCCGCCGATGGCCGTGCAACCCGGTGCGCGTGAACTCAGCGTCAGCGTGGACGGCAGCGTACGCCTGCTGCACTGAGAAGGAGCAAGCATGCGCCCTACGCAGCGCTGCCGCCGGTGCCGGCTACGCCGCGCCCTGCGCTCCCGCGCCTTGCGCGACAGCCGGCCTGGCGGGTGCGTGCAGGTCGGGAAGCAAGGCCGCCAGCAGGCCGATGAGCGGCAGGAACGAGCACACCTTGTACACGCCGACGATGCCGATCAGGTCGGCGAGCTGCCCCAGCGCGGCCGCGCCGATGCCGCCGAGCCCGAAGGCCAGCCCGAAGAACAGTCCGGACACCGCGCCGACCTTGCCCGGCATGAGCTCCTGGGCGTACACGACCATGGCGGGGAACGCGGACGCCAGCACGAAGCCGATCACCGCCGTCAATGCCGCCGACATGTCGAGGCTCGCGTACGGCAGGGCCAGCGTGAACGGCGCCACGCCGAGGATCGACACCCAGATCACGCGCTTGCGCCCGATGCGGTCGCCGATCGGGCCGCCGAGCAGCGTGCCGGCAGCCACCGACGCCAGGAAGATGAACAGGTGCAGCTGCGCGTCGCGCACCGAGATGGCAAAGCGCTGCTGCAGGAAAAAGATCAGGTAGGAGTTGATCGAGGCCAGGTAGAAGAACTTGGAGAACACCAGCGCCAGCAGTACGCCCATGGTGCGCCGCACAAGGGCTGGCGGGTGTGCCTGGGCCGGGCGCGCGGCGGCGCGCTTGCGAGCCGCCACGAGATGATGCGCGGCCCAGCGCCCGACCAGCGCGAGCAGCACCATGCCCACCAGCGCGGCGGCGGAGAACCACGCCACCGAGCGCTGGCCGTGACTGACGATGATCGCCGCGGCGAGCAGCGGGCCGAGCGCCGTTCCGGCGTTGCCTCCGACCTGGAAGATCGACTGTGCCAGGCCATGGCGTCCGCCCGACGCCATGCGCGCCACGCGCGACGATTCGGGGTGGAAGATCGACGAACCCATGCCGACGCAGGACGCGGCCATCAGCACATGGCCGAAGCTGTCGGCACGCGACAGCAGCAGCAGTCCGACGAAGGTGAAGCCCATGCCGAGCGAAAGGGAGTAGGGGCGCGGCTTGCGGTCCGTGTACAGCCCGACCAGAGGTTGCAGGATCGACGCGGTGATCTGGTAGGTCAGGGTGATCAGCCCGATCTGCCCGAAACTCAGGTGCAGGTTGCCCTTGAGCAGCGGGTAGATGGCCAGCATCAACGACTGCATCATGTCGTTGATCAGGTGCGAGAGACTGATGGCGCCGAGCACCGGGAACTGGGTGCGCGGGACGGCGCCTGCGGTGGCGGTCTGGGACATGCGTGACGGGTGCTGGTTGGCGACCGTGCGGCACGCGGGCTGGCGCGCGCACGGCGAAACAGTCACTGTACGACGCGTCGGGTTTTTCTGCCCGCCGCGCCGTGGCGGCGCTTGCAGTGCCGCCCGAGCCCGGGCGGGCCGCGCCTGTTGTGCCTCAGGCCGCGCGCTGGGTCTTCGCCGGTGCCGCGCCGTAGGCCGCGTGGAAATCCTCGAGCGCCTGTTCCAGCGTGACCAGGTGGTTCTGCGGGCCGCTGCAGGCGACCTTGCGCGCGCCCAGCACATTGCCCAGGCGACAGGCGTCGAGCAGCGGCCATTCGGCCTCGAGCGCCCACAGCAGCGCGCCACGGAACGCGTCGCCGCAGCCGGTGGGGTCGACGACCTGCTGCGCCGGGCGTGCCGCCACGCGGGTGCTGGCACCGTTCTCGTAGACGTCGCAGCCGTGGGCGCCGCGCGTGACCACCAGGCCGCGCACCTGCGATGCGATGTGTTCCAGGCTCCACTCGCAGCGCTCCGACAGCATCGCGGCTTCGTAGTCGTTGACCACCACCCAGGACGCGAGCTCGACGAAGCGGCGCAGTTCGGGACGGCCGAACATGGGCAGCCCCTGCCCCGGGTCGAACACGAAGGGCACGCCGGCGGCGGCCATCTGCTCGGCATGCTCGATCATGCCCTGGCGTCCGTCGGGAGCGATGATCCCCAGGCGCAGCTGCGGCAGCGACGGAGCCGGCTGGGTGTGCGCGAACTGCATGGCCCCCGGGTGGAAGGAGGTGATCTGGTTGTTGTCCAGGTCGGTGATGATGTGCGCCTGCGCCGTGTGGCTGCCCGGCACCACGCGCACGTGGTCGCGCGAAATGCCCAGCGCGTCCAGGCGCTGCTCGTAGTCGCCGCCGTCCGCGCCGAGAGCCGCCAGCACCACCGGTTCGCCACCCAGCGCCTTGACCGTGTAGGCGATGTTGCCGGCGCAGCCGCCGAAATCGCGACGCAGGCTGGGAACCAGGAACGCCACGTTGAGCACGTGGATCTTGTCGGGCAGGATGTGTTCGGCGAAGCGGCCTTCGAAGTTGGCGATGGAGTCGAAGGCGAGGGAGCCGCAGATCAGGCAGGACATGGGAGCACGGGAGGGTCGAGGGGAGCGGCTCGCCGACGGCGGCAGCGATGGCGCTGCGGTGTCGCGGGATTCCGGTTCAGCCCACAATGTAATGCCTGCGTCCGCGCGCCTGCCCCGCGCGGGGCGCGGCCTGGCAGGCGCGAGCGAGGCATTCAGCGCAGTGACGCGATGGCCGCCGCGTAATCGGGCTCCTGCGCGATTTCCGGCACGAGTTCGCTGTGCAGCACGCGATTGTCGGTATCCAGCACCACGACGGCGCGCGCCGTCAGTCCGCGCAGCGGGCCGCTGGTCATCTGCACGCCCCAGGTGGACAGGAATTCCGGATTGCGGAAGGTCGACAGGGTGACCACGTTGTCCAGGCCCTCGACACTGCAGAAACGGCTGGCGCCGAAGGGCAGGTCCGCCGAAACCACCAGCACCACGGTGTTGTCCAGGCTCGACGCCTGCTGGTTGAAATGCCGGGTGGATTGCGCGCAGGTCGGAGTGTCCAGCGACGGCACGATGTTGAGCACCTTGCGCTTGCCGGCCCAGGCGTCGAGCCCGACGTCGGCCAGTGTCTTGTCGGTCAGGCGCAGGGATGGCGCCGCGGAACCGGGTACGGGCAGCGTGCCGTGGACGTCGATGGGGGTGCCGCGCAGCGTGACCTGTGCCATGAGCTTGTCTCCGAGTGGGGGGTGAAAGGCCCGACGAATGCTAGCCAGTCGGACGCGCTGGCGCGGCACAAGCGTTAATCCCACATGTTTTGTATGGGTAACCTTTGTGGGTGACGTCTCCCACGATTTCCCGGAACGAAAAAAAGCCAGGCCGTCGTTGGCACGACGGCCTGGCTTTCCGAATCGGTGGTGGAGAGGAGGAGGATCGAACTCCCGACCTTCGCATTGCGAACGCGACGCTCTCCCAGCTGAGCTACCCCCCCGAAAGAAGCGAAATCATACAACAGCCGATGGCGCCAGTGGAAGAGGCCCGCGCTCAGGCGCTGCGGCGCTCGCGCCGGAACACCCAGCGCGTGGCGTCCGAGGCCTGCGGGGCCCAGGCATAGCCTTCGGAGTCGAAGCCCTGGATCTGCTCGGGCTGGTCGGCGCGCTGCTGGATGATCCAGCGCGCCATCAGGCCGCGCGCGCGCTTGGCGTGCACGCCGACGATGCGCCAGCGCCCGCCATCGCCCTCCTGGAACACGACGTCGATCACCGGCAGGCCCAGCGCGCTGCGGTCGACTGCGCGGAAATACTCCTCGGACGCCAGGTTCAGCAGCACCTTGTGTCGATGCGAGCCCAGTTGCTCGCGCAGCGCGTCGGCGATGCGCGAACCCCAGAACGCGTACAGGTCACGCCCCGCCGGGTTGTCCAGGCGCGTTCCCATTTCGAGGCGGTAGGCCTGCATCAGGTCCAGCGGGCGCAGCACGCCGTACAGGCCGCTGAGCATGACCACGTGGTCCTGCGCCCAGCGCAGGTCCGCGGGAGCCAGGTGCGCGGCGTCGAGTCCGGTGTAGACATCGCCGGCGAACGCGAGAATCGCCGGGCGGCTGTTGGCCGCGTCGAAATGTTCCGACCAGGCCGCGTAGCGCTGCGCGTTGAGCACGGCGAGTCGGTCGGAAATGCCCATCAGGCTGCTCAGGCGTGGCGGGGCCAGCTCGCGCAGGATGGCGATCAGGCGCGCGGAATCGGGGATGAAGCGGGGCAGGGTGGTGGGTAGCGGCGGGGTCGCCGCCTCCATGTCCAGGGTCTTGGCCGGAGACAGGGCCAGCAGCATCGGGGCGTCCTCGTCAGGGGGTCATTGCGGGTCGAGGTCGCGCAGCAGGGCGTCGCGGGTCGCCGCGCCGACGGCCTCGCGGGAAGTGTAGTGGGGATGTTCGCAACCGATGTGGATCGCGGCGCCGGCGCGCATGGCGCGGATGGTCGCCGGCGCGAAATCGAAGCGCAGGAAATGCACCGCCGAGGTCTTGTCCGGGGTTTCGCGCTCCAGGTCCTCGTCGGCCTTCGCAAGCGTGCGGGGGCAGGCGTCGACGTCCACGTACACGTGGTCCTCGATGCCCACCAGGCGCGCCAGTTCGCGTCTGCGCTGCTCGACGTCGGGGTACTCCAGCAGCATGGTCGCCTTCCAGTTGGCGCCATCCGGGATCAACGGCGCGTAGGCGTCGATCTCGTCCTGGATGCCCTGCGGCTCGAAGATCTTCTCGATGCGAAGCATCTCCTGGATCTGGTAGCGGATGGTGGCTTCGTCCTCGAATTGCAGCGTGATGTGCTCGCCCAGGTGCACGCTGCGCAGCCTGCGGTGCGGGATGATCGCAGCGCGCAGCGCGGCGCGCTGGCGCGCATAGGCCTCCAGGCCCAGCAGGGTGTCGGGGGTGGGTTTGTTCATGTCGACGCTCCCTTGGCCGTGCGGTTCACAGCCCGTAGGCCATGCGCAGCAGGCTCAGCGGGTGTGCCAGCCGCGGCTGGCGCTCGCCGCCGAGCTCGGCCACGCCCTGCGCGATGTGGTGCCCGCCCAGCGGGCAGTCGGATCCGATGTAGTCGGGTTGCGCTGCGGCCATCGCCTTGAACACCGGCTTGCCGATGCTCATCGCGTCGGCATGGTGGGCCTTCTTCACGCCGTAGGTGCCGGCGTGTCCCGAACAGCGCTCGATGGTCGTGAACTCCAGCTCGGTGGCAGCGGCGACCAGCTTGAACATCTCCTCGGTCTTGCGGCCGATGTTCTGCACCCGGGCGTGGCAGGGTATCTGGTAGGCCACGCGGCCCAGCGAATGCCGGAAATCCGTCTTCAGCAGCCCGTCGCGGTGGCGTGCCACGAGGTACTCGAAGGGATCCCACATGGCGTCGCGTACCGCCAGCACGTCGGGGTCGTCGGGGAAAAGCAGCGGCAGCTCCTGCTTGAACATCAGGGTGCACGACGGAACCCCGGCGAGGATCGCGCGACCTTCGCGCGCATGGCGCGCCAGCACCGGGATGTTGGCGCGCATCGCCCGCTCGACGCCCTGCAGGTCGCCGAGCTCGAGCTGGGGCATGCCGCAGCAGCGCTCCTTGTGCACCAGCTCCCAGGCCACGTCGTTGTGCTCGAGCACCTTGAGCAGGTCGAGCCCGATGCCGGGCTCGTTGTAGTTGATGAAACAGGTGGAGAACACCGCGACCCGACCCGGAGTTCGCTCGCCGTCGACCGGCTGCGTCACCCGCGACGCCGGCGCGCTGGCGCGCAGGGTGCGCGCGGCGAGCTCGGGGATCCAGGCGCGACGGTCGACGCCCACGGCCTTTTCCAGCACGGCGCGCGCGGCCGGCTGGCGATTCACCGCGTTGACCGCCTGCACCACGATGGGGATGCCGGCCAGCTTGCCGTGCACGTCGGTGGCCGCCAGCAGCCGGCTGGCGCGCGACACCTTGCCCTGGCGGAACTGGATCGCCTTGGCGCGCAGCATGGTGTGCGGGAAGTCGACGTTCCACGCATGCGGCGGCACGTAGGGGCACTTGGTCATGTAGCACAGGTCGCAGATGTAGCACTGGTCGACCACCTTCCAGTAATCGGCCTTGTCCACCGCGTCCAGCTCCCCGCTGCTGCCCTCGTCGATCAGGTCGAACAGCGTGGGAAAGGCCCGGCACAGCGACACGCAGCGCCTGCAACCGTGGCAGATGTCGAACACCCGCTCGAGCTCCCGCAGGCAGGCCGCCTCGTCGTGGAACTCGTCGCTGAGCCAGTCCAGCGGGTGCCGGGTCGGGGCTTCCAGGTTGCCTTCGCGCGTGCTCATCGTGCAAGCCTCCAGCGCGGGCGCAAGCGCCCGTCGTCCACGGGGAGCATGGCGCCGCACGGGCAGGCCGCCGCGGGGCCATGCCGCGTCGCGACAGGGGCGGGTCCGCCCCGGCGCGACACGCATCCGGCAACCGTCAGGGCCGCGAGGCCGCGACGGTCGTGTTCACAGCGGATCAGTCGGTCAGCGCGTCGAGCGCCTTCTGGTAGCGGTTGGCGTGCGAGCGCTCCGCCTTGGCCAGCGTGGAAAACCAGTCGGCGATCTCGTCGAAACCCTCGTCGCGCGCGGTCTTGGCCATCCCCGGGTACATATCGGTGTATTCGTGGGTCTCACCGGCCACCGCGGCCTTCAGGTTGTCGCGCGTGGCGCCGATGGGCAGCCCGGTGGCCGGGTCTCCGACCGTCTCCAGGAATTCGAGGTGGCCGTGGGCGTGCCCGGTCTCGCCTTCCGCGGTGGAGCGAAACAGCGCGGCGACGTCGTTCTGTCCCTCGATGTCGGCCTTGTTGGCGAAATACAGGTAGCGCCGGTTGGCCATGGACTCGCCGGCGAAGGCGTCCTTCAGGTTCTGCTCGGTCTTCGAGCCTTTGAGGCTGCTCATCGATGTCTCCTCGGTTCGGCACGACTGCGAAGCCTGCGGGGCACCGCCCGACAGGGCTCGGCCAACTCTAGACCTCGACGGTGGCAGTGTCTAATGCAGTCTGTCAATGCCGCCCATAGCCGCAGGCTATGCACCGTGGCCCGTCCTGCCTTGCTTCCCGAGCCCCTCGCACGCCATGTCGACCCCCGTTTCCACGTCGTCCCCCTCCGATGTCCTGCGCATCGGCTTCATCGGCCTCGGCACCATGGGACTGCCGATGGCGGGCCACCTGCGACGAGCCGGGCACCTCGTGCGGGGCTGGGCACGCAATCCGCAACGCGCAGCGGCCATCGAGCAGGTCGGGATCCCCTGCGCGGCCAGCCCGGCGCAACTGGCGGCGGGCGTCGACGTGGTGTTCACGAACGTGACCAGCACCGACGATGTCGAGCAGGTGCTGCTCGGCGAGCATGGCGTGGTGCATGGCGCCGCGCGCGGGCTGCTGTGCATCGACCACAGCACCATCGCCCCGCAGGGCGCGCGGCGCATCGCCGCCGAGCTGGCGCGTCACGGCGTGGGCTTTGTCGACGCTCCGGTGTCCGGGGGCGCGCGCGGAGCGCAGGACGCATCCCTGTCGATCATGGCCGGAGGCAGCGAGGCAGATTTCGGGCGCGCGCTGCCGCTGCTGCGTCTGCTCGGCAGCAGCGTGCACCACATGGGCCCCAGCGGGAGCGGGCAGGTGGCCAAGCTGTGCAACCAGCTGATCCAGGTGGTGACCATCCAGGGAATCGCCGAGGCGATGCGCCTGGCCGCCGCCGAGGGGGCCGACCTGCCGCGGGTGCTCAAGGCGCTGGCGGCCGGCTTCGCCGGCAGCCGCATGCTCGACCTGATGGGGCCGAAAATGGCTGCGCGGGATTTCAGCGCCGGCATCGAGGCCCGGCTGCACGCGAAGGACTTCGGGCTGGCCGCGCAGGCAGCGGCGGATGCCGGGCTGGACTTGCCGGCGCTGCGCGTGGTGCACGAGCAATTGCAGCAGCTCATGCGCCATGGCTGGGGGCGCGAGGACACCAGCTCGCTGCTGCGTGTACTGGAACATCCGCCGGCGCCCACCGAGCCCTGAGCCGCGATAGTTGCACGGTCTCAGGGCCCTTTCTGCCGGGCAGCGTCAGGCCGCCAGCAGCTCGCGCAGCACGTACGGCAGGATGCCGCCATGGCGGTAGTAGTCGACCTCCACCGGGGTGTCGATGCGCAGGCGCAGCTTGACGGTCTGGTCGGCCTGGCCGGGGCGGTGGATGACCAGCGAGGCTTCCTGCTGGGGCTTGATGTCGTCGCCCAGCAGCACCTCGTAGGTCTCGTCGCCGCGGATTCCCAGGCTCTGCCACGAGTCGTCGCCGAGGAACTGCAGCGGCAGCACGCCCATGCCGATCAGGTTGGAGCGGTGGATGCGCTCGAAACTGCGCGCCACCACGGCCTTCACGCCGAGCAGCTGGGTGCCCTTGGCCGCCCAGTCGCGGCTGGAACCGGTGCCGTATTCCTCGCCGGCGAAGATGACCGTCGGGGTGCCCTCGGCGATGTAGCGCATCGCCGCGTCGTAGATGAACATCTTCTCGCCCGTCGGCTGGTGCAGCGTGACGCCGCCTTCCTCACGCGAGCCATCTGCCTTGGGCGGGATCATCAGGTTCTTGATGCGCACGTTGGCGAAGGTGCCGCGCATCATCACCTCATGGTTGCCGCGACGCGAGCCGTAGGAGTTGAAGTCGGCCTTGGCGACTCCGTGCTCGAGCAGCCACTGCCCGGCCGGCGAGTTCTCCTTGATCGAGCCGGCCGGCGAGATATGGTCGGTGGTGATCGAGTCGCCGAACAGCGCCAGCGCGCGCGCCGCGTGCACGCCGGAGGCGCCGCCCTGCGGGGTCATGTCGAAGTCGCTGAAGAACGGCGGGCGCGCGATGTAGGTGCTGGTGGGCCAGTCGTAGACCTGGCCCTTCGCGCCGTCGATCTTCTGCCACAGCTTGCCCGGCTTGTCCTGCACCTGGGTGTAGTTGGCCTTGTAGGCCTTCGGGTCCAGCGCCACCTTCAGCAGCTTGTCGACTTCCGCGGTGGTCGGCCAGATGTCACCCAGGTACACCGGCTTGCCGCCCTTGCCATGTCCCACGGGCTCGGTCATCAGGTCGCGCAGCACGTTGCCGGCGATGGCGTAGGCGACGACCAGCGGCGGCGAGGCCAGGAAGTTGGCCTTCAGGTTCGGATGGATGCGGGCCTCGAAGTTGCGGTTGCCCGACAGCACCGCCGCGCAAACCAGGTCGTTGGACGTGATGGTCGCGTCGATGTCGGCGGCCAGCGGGCCGGCGTTGCCGATGCAGGTGGTGCAGCCGTAGCCGGAGATGTAGAAGCCCAGCTTCTCCAGGTAGGGCAGCAGCCCCGCGCGTTCCAGGTACTCGGTGACCACGCGCGATCCCGGGGCCAGCGAGGTCTTGACATGCTTTTTCACCTTCAGCCCGGCTTCCACCGCCTTCTTGGCCAGCAGTCCGGCCGCCAGCAGCACGCTGGGGTTGGAGGTGTTGGTGCACGAAGTGATGGCGGCGATCAGCACGTCGCCGTCATGCAGCTCGGTGCCCTCGGAGGTCTTGAAGCCCTGCTGCAGACGCTCGGCCGGCTGGCTGAAGCCGCCCTGGTCCATCGGCGTCGAGAACAGTTCGTCGAAGCGCTGCTTGACGTTGCCCAGCTCGATGCGGTCCTGCGGACGGCGCGGGCCGGCCAGCGACGGCGCGACGGTCGACAGGTCCAGGGTCAGCGTCGTGGAATAGTCGATCTGGCCGCTCTTCGGGATGCCGTAGAGCTTCTGCGCCTTGAAGTAGGCCTCCAGGGCTTCCATTTCGGACTTGGTGCGCCCGGTGCCGCGGAAATAGTCGAGCGTCTTGTCGTCCACCGGGAAGAAGCCCATGGTCGCACCGTATTCCGGCGCCATGTTGGCGATGGTGGCGCGGTCGGGTACGCCCAGCGATGCGGTGCCCTCGCCGAAGAATTCGACGAACTTGCCGACCACCTTGGCCTTGCGCAGCATCTCGGTGATGGTCAGCACCAGGTCGGTGGCGGTGACGCCGCCGCGCAACTGGCCCTTGAGTTCCACGCCCACCACGTCGGGGGTGAGGAAGTACACCGGCTGGCCCAGCATGCCGGCCTCGGCCTCGATGCCGCCGACGCCCCAGCCGACCACGCCGATGCCGTTGATCATCGTGGTGTGGCTGTCGGTGCCGACCAGCGTGTCGGGGTAGTACACGCCGTCGGCGCCCTTGTGCACGCCGCGCGCCAGATATTCCAGGTTGATCTGGTGCACGATGCCGAAGCCGGGGGGGACGACGCCGAAGGTGTCGAACGCCTGCATGCCCCATTTCATGAACTGGTAGCGCTCGTGGTTGCGCTGGAATTCCAGCTGCATGTTCAGGTCCAGCGCCTTCTTGTTGCCGTAGTTGTCGATCATCACCGAGTGGTCGACCACCAGGTCCACCGGAACCAGCGGCTCGATGGCCTTGGGGTTCTTGCCCATCTGGTCGGCCACCGTGCGCATCGCCGCCAGGTCGGCCAGCAGCGGCACTCCGGTGAAGTCCTGCAGCACCACGCGTGCCACCACGAAGGGGATCTCCGCGGTGCGCGCGGCGGTAGGCTTCCAGCTGGCGAGCTGTTCCACGTGCGCGGCTTCCACGCGCTTGCCGTCGCAGTTGCGCAGCACCGATTCGAGCACGATGCGGATCGACACCGGCAGGCGAGACAGGTCGACGCCGAGCTTCTTGCCCAGTGCCGGCAGCGAGTAGTACTTGCCGCTCTTGCCACTGGCAGTGGTGAAGGTCTTGCAGGTCGAGGCGAAGGGATGGGTGTTTGCGCTCTTGGGGGTGCGCTTCGCAGTGGCCATGGCAGGCTCCGTGAGGGGGGTCAGGGGGTCGGGTTCGGAAGGGTGTGACGCGATGTCGTCGGTGTCATTGCGGGCAATACAGGTCGACGTATTCGTGAACGGGCATCTGGGCCATTCGCGCCGAGTCCATCGACGCGTGCAGGATGGCCTGTTGCTGCCGCGGCGCGAAGCTTCGTGCCAGGTTGGAACGGAACTTGGCCTCGAGCAGCGGGGTGGCCTCGGCCCGGCGCAGCCTGTGGCCGATGGGATATTCCACCACCACTTCGGGCCAGCGGGTGCCGTCGCGCAGCAGCGCGCCCAGCGCATTGGCGATGGAGCGCTTGTCCGGATCGTGGTAGTCGGCGGTGAAGCCTGGGTCCTCCACGCAGTCGATGCGCTGGCGCAGCGCATCGATGCGGGGGTCGAGCGCCACCGCATCCTCGTAGTCGGGCGCCGTCAGGCGCCCGTGCAGCAGGGCCACCGCCACCATGTACTGGATGCAGTGGTCGCGCTCGGGCGGGGTGCGCAGCGGGCCCTTGTTGTCGATGATGCGCATCGCCGCCTGCTGGGTGCGCAGCGTGATGCGCTCGATGTCGGCAGCGCTGCGCCCCGTGGCGGCCAGTTGCTCGTGCAGCGCCAGCGCGGCTTCCACCGCGGTCTGGCCGTGGAATTCGGCAGGGAAGCGGACCTTGAACAGGACGTTCTCGATCACGTAGGACCCGTAGGGGCGCGAAATGCGCAAGGGGCGGCCGCCGAAGCACGCGTCCTGGAAACCCCAGGTGGGGGCGCTCAGTGCCGAGGGGCAGCCCATTTCGCCGCTGCGGGCCATCAGGGCCAGGCGCACGGCACGGCTGGCGGCATCTCCGGCGGCCCAGCTCTTGCGGCTGCCGGTGTTCGGAGCATGCCGATAGGTACGAAGCGCGTGGCCGTCGACCCAGGCCAGCGAGATCGCGTTGATGATCGGGTCGCGATCCAGACCCAGCAGCCTTGCCACCACCGCGGTGCTGGCCACCTTGACCAGCAGCACGTGGTCCAGGCCCGCGTCGTGAAAGGAGTTCTCCAGCGCGATGACTCCCTGGATCTCGTAGGCCTGGACCATCGCGTTGAGCACGTCGCGCATGGCCAGCGGCGTGCCGCCGGCGGCCGCGGCGCGGCGGCTGAGCCAGTCGGCGGTCATCAGGATGGCGCCGATGTTGTCCGAAGGGTGTCCCCATTCGGCGGCCAGCCAGGTGTCGTTGAAATCCAGCCAGCGGATCATCGCCCCGAGGTTGAACGCCGCGCACACCGGGTCGAGCTGGTGCGGGGTGGCCGGCAGCCGGGCGCCATGGGGTACCACGGTGCCGGGCACCAGCGGACCGAGCAGCTTGGTGCACTCCGGGTACTGCAGCGCCTCAAGGGCGCAGCCGAGCGAGTCGATCAGGCACAGGCGGGCGGTCTCGAACGCCAGTCCGTGGAACTGCCGGCGGCCGAGCACGTAGTCGGCGATGTCCACCAGGACCTGGTCGGGGGCCTGGTGTTCTCGATCGGGCAGTGCGGCGGACATCGTGGCAAGACGAGCAGGGACATGCCGCCGCGCTGACGGGCGGCGGACTTATTTGCTGGCTATCACCCTCGCGCCGGCGACGGGATTGCAGTCGTCGGCGAGTCGGGTCATGTTCTTGTTGTCGAACAACATGCTCTTGGCGGGGATCTGGATCATCACCAGCCCGGCCTTGTCGTCGTCGAAGTGATAGGCACCGGTGGTCGTGGGCTTGCGCATCAGCAGGTAGTGACGGCCCTTCCAGGTCAGGCGGATTTCCTGGTCCGCCTTGCCCTCGGCCTTCACGTCCATGCTCATGTGCGAGCCGCACAGCATGTGCCCGTCCTTCATCTTGTAGCTGGGAAGCGGGTCGTTGCCGGCGCCCGCCGAAGCGGCATGGGCCAGGGGCGCGCACAGGCACAGCGTGGCGGCACCCAGCAGGCGCACCGCAAGGACGACGGGCAGGGACGACTTGATCATGATCGGACTCCGCGGCGGAAGGCTCCTGCGGCGGTCGATGCTCGGATCATCGCCGCCGCCGGGACAGGGGGACGTAGGGTAGCTGCCGAGTGTAAGTCCCCGGAGTTGCCAAAACCTTCCCTGTCCCGCGAAGGAATCGTGATTTGCGTCACCCTTTGCCCAGGATGCAACACCCGCGGCAGCCTGCGGCGTGCGCACACCCGCTCAGAGCAGGTGCTGGACGCCGTCGCGCTCCTCCAGCAGTTCGCCCAGGGTCTTGTCCAGGCAGCCCTGCGAGAAGGCGTCGATGGGCAGGCCCTGCACCCGCTGGTACTGGCCGCCGGCACAGGTCACCGGCACGCCGAACACGATGTCCTCGGGCACGCCGTAGGAGCCGTCCGACGGGATGCCCATGGTCACCCAGCGGCCGTTGGTGCCCAGCACCCAGTCGCGCATGTGGTCGATCGCCGCGTTGGCCGCCGACGCGGCCGAGCTGAGCCCGCGCGCCTCGATGATCGCGGCGCCGCGCTTGCCCACCGTCGGCAGGAAGGTGTTGCGGTTCCAGTCGTCGTCGCCGATGAGGTCCTTCACCGGCTTGCCGTCGACGGTGGCGAAGCGCCAATCGGCGTACATGGTCGGCGAGTGGTTGCCCCAGACGCAGAATTTCTCGATGGACGACACCGGCTTGCCCATCTTGGTGGCCAGTTGCGACAGCCCGCGGTTGTGGTCCAGGCGCAGCATCGCGGTGAAATTGCCCTTGGCCAGGTCGGGGGCCGACTTCATCGCGATGTAGGCGTTGGTGTTGGCGGGGTTGCCCACCACCAGCACGCGCACGTCGCGCTTGGCCACCGCGTTCAGCGCCTTGCCCTGGGCGGTGAAGATCTGCGCGTTGGCCGACAGCAGGTCGCGGCGCTCCATGCCGGGGCCGCGCGGGCGCGCGCCCACCAGCAGCGCGCAGTCGATGTCCTTGAACGCGGTGTTCGGGTCGGAGTGGCCGCTCATTCCCGCCAGCAGCGGGAAGGCGCAGTCGTCGAGTTCCATCATCACGCCCTTGAGCGCCTTCTGGGCCTTCTCGTCCGGGATCTCCAGCAACTGCAGAATCACCGGCTGGTCCTTGCCGAGCATTTCGCCGGAGGCGATGCGGAACAGCAGGGCGTAACCGATCTGGCCGGCGGCGCCGGTCACGGCGACGCGCATGGGGGCTTTGGTCATGGTGAACTCCGATGGGGGCGAGAGGAGGCCGGGCCAGACCGTTCCTGGGCGGAGCGGATCCGGGCGGATGGGAGCGGCGCGCGCGACGCCCCCATGTTGCATTGCAAGGCGCAGTGTAGGCGGCAAGCCCCGCCGCGTCAATGCACTTATGTCTTATATAAGACATCTATTAGGACATACTGGACAAGCTTGGCCGCCTGTGCTGCAATGCAACGCATGGCCACACCTCCGTCTGCGACACCCAGCGCCACCGGCACAGCCGCGGCGGCGCCGGTGTTCAGTCCGCTGTACCAGCAGATCAAGGCGCTGATCACCCGCGCGCTGCAGGAAGGCGAGTGGAAGCCCGGCGACCTCATTCCCAGCGAGGCCGAGCTGGCCTCGCGCTTCGGGGTCAGCCAGGGCACCGTGCGCAAGGCCATCGACGAACTGGCCGCCGAGAACCTGCTGATCCGGCGGCAGGGTCGGGGCACTTTCGTGTCGACCCATCACGAAGCGCAGGTGAAGTTCCGCTTCCTGCGCCTGGTGCCCGACACCGAGACCGCGCAGGGCCTGCGCATGGAGCGCGAGTTCCTCGAATGCCATCGGGTGCGCGCTCCGGCCGACGTGGTGCGCGCGCTGGGGATCCGCGCCGGGGACATGGTCCTGGAAGTCCGGCGCATCCTGCGCATCGCCGGCGAGCCGGTGGTCTACGAGGACATCTACCTGCCGGCGGGGCCGTTCCGCGGACTCACCGCCGAGCGCCTGGAGCGTTACCGCGGCCCCCTGTACGCGATGTTCGAATCCGAGTTCGGCACCCGCATGGTGCGTGCCGAGGAAAAGATCCGGGCCGTCAACGCATCTGCGCAGGAAGCCGAATTGCTGCGCGTGCCGGAGGGGCAGGCGCTGCTGTCGGTGGAGCGCCTGGCCTTCAGCTACGGCGACCAGCCGGTCGAGTTGCGCCGCGGGCTGTATTCGACGGCGCATCACTACTACCGAAACGAATTGAGTTGAAGTCGAAGCCGCGCCCGCGGCCGGCCCCGGAAGGGGCCCGGCGCCCGCGCAAGTCGTCATGCCGATGTTGATCCCACGCAATAAACTCGCAACGTGATTCCAAGCGAGGTCACCAACATGCCACCCGTAACGAAAACCGCAAGACCCGAGTTCCGCAACATCGGAATCGGCGACATCGTGCGCTATCGCATGCCCTTGGCTGCGATCGTGTCGATCCTGCACCGCATCAGCGGTGCGTTGATGTTCCTGCTGCTGCCCGTCGTGCTGTGGGCCTTCGAGCTCAGCCTGCGGTCCGCGCAGGGATTCGCCGAGGTTGCCTCGGTGCTGGGTTCGTGGCCGTTCAAGCTGCTCGGGCTGGTGCTGTTCTGGGGGCTCGCTCACCACTTCTGCGCCGGAATCCGGCATCTGGTGTCCGACGTCTGCCCGCGTGCGGTGACCAAGCAGGGCGGCCGCCGCAGCGCAGCATCGGTGCTGGTCATTTCGTTGCTGGCGACCGTGGTGTTCGCCGTCTACCTGTTCTCGGGAGCCTGAGATGTCTCCAACCGACTATGGTTCGCACCGCCTGGTGGTGGGCGCGCACTACGGCCTGCGCGACTGGATGGCCCAGCGCGCCACCGCGGTGGTGCTGGCGCTGTACGTGGTGTTCATGCTGGGCTTCGTGCTGTCGCCCGGCGCGCTGGACTACGCGCGCTGGCATGCACTGTTCGCCAACCAGGCGATGAAGCTGTTCAGCCTGGTCGCCTTTGTCGCGCTGCTCTACCACGTCTGGGTGGGTGTTCGCGACATCTGGATGGATTATGTCAAACCGGTCGGACTGCGCGTGAGCCTGCACGTCGTGACCATCGTGTGGCTGCTGGCCTGCGTGGGCGGCGCCGTGCAGGTTCTGTGGAGGAGCTGAGCCGTGCAACTGAACAAACGCAAATTCGACGTCGTGGTCGTCGGCGCCGGCGGCTCCGGGCTGCGCTGCGCGCTGCAGATCGCGCGTGCCGGGCTGGACGTGGCGGTGCTGTCCAAGGTGTTCCCGACCCGCTCGCACACGGTCGCCGCGCAAGGCGGCATTTCCGCGTCGCTGGGCAACATGAGCGAGGACAACTGGCACTGGCACATGTTCGACACCGTGAAGGGTTCGGACTACCTGGGCGACCAGGACGCCATCGAGTTCATGTGCCGCGAGGCGCCGAGCGCCGTGTATGAGCTCGAGCACATGGGCATGCCCTTCGACCGCAATCCGGACGGAACGATCTACCAGCGTCCGTTCGGCGGCCACACCGCCAACCTCGGCGAGAAGCCGGTTCAGCGCGCCTGCGCGGCGGCCGACCGCACCGGGCACGCGCTTCTGCACACGCTGTACCAGCAGAACGTCGCCGCGCGCACCCACTTTTTTGTCGAGTGGATGGCGCTGGACCTGATCCGCGACGCCGACGGCGACGTGGTCGGCGTGGTCGCGATGGAAATGGAAACCGGCGAGGTCAGCGTGCTGCAGGCCAAGGCCACGGTGCTGGCCACCGGCGGCGCCGGGCGCATTTTCGCGGCGTCGACCAACGCCTACATCAACACCGGCGACGGCATGGGCATGGCCGCGCGCGCGGGCATTCCGCTGCAGGACATGGAGTTCTGGCAGTTCCACCCCACCGGGGTGGCTGGCGCCGGCGTGCTGATCACCGAAGGCGTGCGCGGCGAGGGCGGCATCCTGCTCAACGCCAACGGCGAGCGCTTCATGGAGCGCTACGCGCCGACCTACAAGGACCTGGCGCCGCGCGACTTCGTCTCGCGCTCGATGGACCAGGAGATCAAGGAAGGCCGTGGCGTCGGTCCGCACAAGGACCACGTGCTGCTCAAGCTCGACCACCTCGGGGCCGAGACCATCCACAAGCGCCTGCCGTCGATCGCCGAGATCGCGCGCAAGTTCGCCAACGTCGACTGCACCAAGGAGCCGATCCCGGTGGTGCCGACCATCCACTACCAGATGGGCGGCATTCCGACCAATATCCACAGCCAGGTCCTGACCGTCGCCGCCGACGGATCCGAGCAGGTGGTTCGCGGCCTGTACGCGGTCGGCGAGTGCTCCTGCGTCAGCGTGCACGGCGCGAACCGCCTGGGCACCAACTCGCTGCTCGACCTGGTCGTGTTCGGGCGCTCGTCGGGCACCCACGTGGTGCAGAGCGATCTGGTGCGCAGCAGCCACAAGGAGCTGCCGGCCGATGTCGCCGACGCGTCGCTGGCGCGCCTGGCGCGCCTGGAGTCGTCGCGCGACGGCGAGAACATCCAGGACGTGGCCAATTCGATTCGCGCCAGCATGCAGAAGCATTGCGGCGTGTTCCGCACCTCCGAGCTGCTCAAGGAAGGCGTGGAACAGATCGGCGAGATCGAGCAGCGCGTGCAGCGCATCCACCTGAAGGACAAGTCGAAGGTGTTCAACACCGCGCGGGTCGAGGCGCTCGAGGTGGAGAACCTGATCGAGACGGCCAAGGCGACCATCGTCTCGGCCGAGGCGCGCAAGGAAAGCCGCGGCGCGCACTCGCACCGCGATTTCGAGGAGCGCGACGACGCCAACTGGCTCAAGCACACCTTGTGGTTCCGCGACGGCAACCGCCTGTCGTACCGCGAGGTGCAGCTCAAGCCGCTGACGGTGGACAGCTTCAAGCCCAAGGCGCGGACCTTCTGAACGGAGCCGCGGGGCCCGGGGCCCCGCGACGAACCCTGCCGCAGCCGGCTTGATGAGCCGGCCCAGCGCACACGGAGAGCGTGATGACTCGCAAGATGAAGTTTTCGATCTACCGCTACGACCCGGACCGCGACGCCCGGCCGTACATGCAGGACTATGAAGTCGAGCTGCAGCACAACGACAAGATGCTGCTCGATGCGCTGATGCGCATCAAGGCCGACGTCGACGAGACCCTGGCGTTCCGCCGCTCCTGCCGCGAAGGGGTGTGTGGCTCCGACGGCATGAACATCAACGGCAAGAACGGCCTGACCTGTACGACCAACCTGCTCACGCTGACCGAGCCGGTGGTGCTCAAGCCGCTGCCCGGGCTGCCGGTGATCCGCGACCTGATCGTCGACATGACCCAGTTTTTCAAGCAGTACCACTCGGTCAAGCCGTACCTGATCAACGACACGCCGCCGCCCGAGCGCGAGCGCCTGCAGACCCCCGAGCAGCGCGAGGTGCTCAACGGCCTGTACGAGTGCATCCTGTGCGCGAGCTGCTCGACCTCGTGCCCGAGCTTCTGGTGGAACCCGGACAAGTTCGTCGGCCCGGCCGGGCTGCTGCAGGCCTATCGCTTCATCGCCGACAGCCGCGACGAGGCCACCGCCGAGCGCCTGGACAACCTCGAGGATCCGTACCGCCTGTTCCGCTGCCACACCATCATGAACTGTGTCGACGTGTGCCCGAAGGAGCTCAATCCGACGCGGGCCATCGGCAGCATCAAGGACCTGATGCTGCGTCGGGCGGTCTGAGCCAGCATGCAGCAAGCGCACTCCGAGCCGCCCGGCGACGCCGACGCCGCCGCGCTGCGCCGGCTGCGCTGGCGCGCGCGCCGCGGGCTGCTGGAAAACGACCTGTTGTTCACGCGTTTCTTTTCACGCCACGCGGATTCGCTCGACGCGCAACAGGTCGCCGCGCTGAGCGAGCTGCTGGAGCTCGACGACAACACCCTGCTGGCGCTGCTGCTCGGGCACATCGAGCCGCCCGCGCAAGCGCAGGCGGCGCAGCGCCTGGGCCTGCTGGACATGCTGCGCGCCGACTGATTTGCCGCCGGCCGTGCTCCGGCGCGGCCCCTTCCCCTTCCGGAGTCCACCATGAAGCCTTCCGACGTCAAAGCCACGCTGTCCTTCTCGGACGGCTCCCCGAGCATCGAGCTGCCGATCTACCAGGGCTCCGTCGGTCCGGACGTGATCGACATCCGCAAGCTGTACGGCCAGACCGGCAAGTTCACCTACGACCCGGGCTTCCTGTCGACGGCTTCGTGCAACTCGGCCATCACCTACATCGACGGCGACAAGGGCGAGCTGCTGTATCGCGGCTACCCGATCGACCAGCTGGCCGTCGAGTGCGACTACATGGAGACCTGCTACCTGATCCTGTACGGCGAGCTGCCCAACGCCGCGCAGAAGGAGGCCTTCGTGCGCCGCGTGACCCAGCACACGATGGTCAACGAGCAGATGCAGTTCTTCCTGCGCGGTTTTCGCCGCGACGCCCATCCGATGGCGGTGATGACCGGCCTGGTGGGCGCGATGTCGGCGTTCTACCCGGACTCGATCAACCTGAACGACGAGGCGCAGCGCGACATCTCGGCGATTCGCCTGATCGCCAAGATGCCCACGCTGGTGGCGATGGCCTACAAGTACAACATGGGCCAGCCGTACATGTATCCGCAGAACAACCTGAGTTACGCCGGGAACTTCATGCGCATGATGTGGGCCACGCCTTGCGAGGAGTACGTGCCCAATCCGGTGATCGAGCGCGCCCTGGACCGAATTTTCATCCTGCACGCCGACCACGAGCAGAACGCCTCCACCTCCACCGTGCGCTTGTGCGCGTCGAGCGGCACGAATCCGTTCGCGGCGATCGCCGCCGGCGTGGCCTGTCTGTGGGGCCCGGCGCACGGCGGCGCCAACGAGGCCTGCCTGAACATGCTCTACGACATCCAGGCCAACGGCGGCGTGGCGAAGATCGGTGATTTCATCGAGAAGGTCAAGGACAAGAACTCCTCGGTGCGCCTGATGGGCTTCGGGCACCGCGTCTACAAGAACTACGACCCGCGCGCCAAGCTGATGCGCGAGACCTGCCACGAGGTGCTCGATGCGCTGGGCCTGCACGACGATCCGCTGTTCAAGCTGGCCATGACCCTGGAGAAGATCGCCCTCGAGGACGACTATTTCATCCAGCGCAAGCTCTACCCGAACGTGGACTTCTATTCGGGAATCGTGCAGAAGGCGATCGGCGTGCCGGTCTCGTTGTTCACCGCCATTTTCGCGCTGGCGCGCACCGTCGGCTGGATCGCCCAGCTCAACGAGATGATTTCCGATCCGGAGTACAAGATCGGGCGCCCGCGCCAGCTGTTCACCGGCGCGCAGAGCCGCCAGGTGCTGCCTCTGGCGCAACGCGGCTGAAGCAAGGGCACGGTTTCGGCCGTGCACCGTTAAAATCAAGGGTCTTTGTCGCGCCGCATTGCGGCGCGACGGGTCCTTTTTGTCCTTTTCAGAGCCGCGAACCGGCCCGACCGCGATGGCACGCACGCTGTACGACAAACTCTGGGACGAGCATGTGGTGGACGTCGAATCCGACGGCACCGCGCTGCTCTACATCGATCGCCACCTGGTGCACGAGGTCACCAGCCCGCAGGCGTTCGAAGGCCTGGAGCTGGCCGGGCGCAAGGTCTGGCGCATCAGCGCCAACCTGGCGGTGTCCGACCACAACGTGCCCACCACGCAGCGCGTGCAGGGAATCGCCGACCCGATCTCGCGCCTGCAGGTCGAGACGCTCGACCGCAACTGCGACGCCCAGGGCATCACGCAGTTCAAGATGAACGACCGCCGCCAGGGCATCGTGCACGTGATCGGCCCGGAGCAGGGGGCCACGCTGCCGGGCATGACCGTGGTGTGCGGCGACTCGCACACCAGCACCCATGGCGCCTTCGGCGCGCTGGCCTTCGGCATCGGCACCAGCGAGGTCGAGCATGTGCTGGCCACGCAGACCCTGTCGGCGCGCAAGATGAAGAACATGCTGGTCTGGGTGTCCGGGCAGCTCGCGCCGTCGTGCACCGCGAAGGACCTGGCGCTGGCCGTGATCGGCAGCATCGGCACCGCCGGCGGCACCGGCTGCACCATCGAGTTCGCCGGCCCCGGCGTGCGGGCCCTGAGCATGGAAGGGCGCATGACCCTGTGCAACATGGCCATCGAGGCAGGCGCGCGCGCCGGCCTGGTGGCGGTGGACGAGACCACGCTGCGCTATATCCAGGGCCGTCCCTTCGCGCCGACCGGCGTGGAGTGGGACCAGGCCGTGCGCTACTGGCGCGGGCTGCACAGCGACCCCGACGCGACTTTCGACCTGCGCGTGGAGATCGACGCCTCGCGTATCCGTCCCCAGGTCACCTGGGGCACGTCGCCGGAAATGGTCGTGGCCATCGACGAGCGCGTTCCCGACCCGGAAAAGCAGCCCGATCCGGTCAAGCGCGCCGCGATGGAGCGTGCGCTGGAATACATGAACCTGCAGCCCGGCAAGCCGATGTCGGACATCCGCATCGACAAGGTGTTCATCGGCTCCTGCACCAACTCGCGAATCGAGGATCTGCGCGACGCCGCCCGCGTGCTGGCCGGCAAGCGAATCGCCTCGAACGTGCGCCTGGCCCTGGCGGTGCCTGGCTCCGGCCTGGTCAAGGCGCAGGCCGAGCGCGAGGGACTGGACAAGATCTTCGTCGCCGCGGGCTTCGAATGGCGCGAGCCTGGCTGCTCGATGTGCCTGGCGATGAACGCCGATCGCCTGGAGCCCGGGGAGCGCTGCGCGTCGACGTCGAACCGCAATTTCGAGGGCCGCCAGGGGCAGGGCGGGCGCACCCACCTGCTCAGCCCGGCGATGGCCGCAGCCGCCGCGGTGGCCGGCCATTTCGTCGACGTGCGCGCCCTTTGAGCGCACCGCATCCGCACAACCCGAACCCGTCCAGCGCCGCACGGAGCCGACATGCAAGCCTTCACCGTCCACAAGGGCGTGGTGGTGCCGATCGATCGTGAGAACGTCGACACCGATGCCATCATTCCGAAGCAGTTCCTCAAGTCCATCCGTCGCAGCGGCTTCGGGCCGAACCTGTTCGACGAATGGCGCTACCTCGACCACGGCGAGCCGGGGCAGGATCCGGCGTCGCGCAAGCCGAACCCGGAGTTCGTGCTCAACCAGGCTCGCTACCAGGGCGCCAGCGTCATGCTGGCGCGCAAGAACTTCGGCTGCGGCTCGTCGCGCGAGCATGCCCCGTGGGCGATCGAGCAATGGGGCGTGCGCGCGCTGATCGCGCCGTCCTTCGCCGACATCTTCTACAACAACTGCTACAAGACCGGGCTGCTGCCCATCGTGCTGCCCGAGCACGAGGTGGCCCGCATGTTCGACGAGGTGGCCGCTTTCGTCGGCTACAGCCTGACCATCGACCTTCCGCGCCAGCGGGTGATCAAGCCCGATGGCAGCGAGCTGCCGTTCGAGATCACCGAGTTCCGCAAGCAATGCCTGGTCGGCGGACTCGACGAGATCGGGCTGACCTTGCGCAAGGCCGACAAGGTGCGGGCCTTCGAGGCCGAGCGCATCGCGCGCATGCCCTGGCTCGCGCACCGCATCGTCTGACCCCCGGCAACCCTCCACACCCAGCAAGCGCATGAACATCGCAGTCCTGCCCGGCGACGGCATCGGTCCCGAAATCATCCAGCAAGCGGTCCGGGTGCTCGAGCGCCTGCGCGCCGACGGCCTGAAGCTCGAATTCGAATACGCCGACGTCGGCGGCACCGCCTACGAGCGTCACGGCCATCCGCTGCCGCAGGCCACGCTGGAGCTGGCCCGGCGCGCCGACGCGGTGCTGTTCGGCGCGGTCGGCGATCCGCGCTTCGACAACCTGGAGCGCTCGCTGCGCCCGGAGCAGGCCATCCTCGGGCTGCGCAAGAACCTCGGCCTGTTCGCCAACCTGCGTCCGGCCATCCTCTATCCGGAACTCGCGCAGGCCTCGTCGCTGAAGCCCGAGGTCGTGTCCGGGCTGGACATCCTGATTGTGCGTGAACTCACCGGCGACATCTACTTCGGTCAGCCGCGCGGGCGGCGCGACGCCCCCGACGGCGCTTTCGCGGGCCACCCGGAAGCCTTCGACACCATGCGCTACAGCCGGCCCGAGATCGAGCGCATCGCGCATGTGGCGTTCCTTGCCGCGCGCACGCGCAAGTCGGCCGGGCATGCCGGGCGCGTGACCAGCGTGGACAAGGCCAACGTGCTCGAGACCTTCCAGTTCTGGAAGGACGTGGTCACCGAGGTGCACGCGCAGTACCCGGACATCGAGCTCGAGCACATGTACGTGGACAACGCGGCGATGCAGCTGGTGCGCGCGCCGAAGAAATTCGACGTCGTCGTCACCGGCAACATGTTCGGCGACATCCTGTCGGACGAGGCGTCGATGCTCACCGGCTCCATCGGCATGCTGCCGTCGGCGTCGCTGGGAGACGGCGGGCGCGGCCTGTACGAACCTTCGCACGGCTCGGCGCCCGACATCGCCGGACGCGGCCTGGCCAACCCGCTGGCGACCATTCTCAGCGCCGCGATGATGCTGCGCTACTCGCTGGGCCAGCCGCAGGCCGCGCAGCGCGTGGAGCAGGCCGTCGGTCGCGTGCTGCAGCAGGGGCTGCGCACCGCGGACATCGCGGCGCCCGGGGCGGCCAGCGTGAGTACGGCGCAGATGGGCGATGCGGTGGTCGCCGCGCTGGGTTGAATCCCGGCGCAGCGGATTTCTCTCTGGAACATACTTCGGGTAGCTGAACATGGCGAAGCAGCGGGTCGGCCTCGTGGGCTGGCGTGGCATGGTGGGGTCGGTGCTCATGCAGCGCATGCGCGCCGAGGGGGACCTCGATCTCATCGAGGCCGTGTACTTCTCCACCAGCAATGCCGGGGGCAAGGCACCCGACGGGTCGACCCTGCTCGACGCCGGCGACCTGGATGCGCTGCGCTCCTGCGACATCATCGTCACGGCGCAGGGCGGCGACTACACCGGCGCCACGTTCGAGCCGCTGCGCTTCAGCGGCTGGAAGGGGCACTGGATCGACGCCGCGTCGACCCTGCGCATGCGCGACGACGCGGTGATCGTGCTGGACCCGGTGAACCGGCCGGTGATCGACGCCGCGCTGGGGCGCGGAGTGCGCAACTGGATCGGCGGCAATTGCACGGTCAGCTGCATGCTGATGGGCGTGGGCGCGCTGTTCAAGGCCGGCCTGGTCGAGTGGATGACCAGCATGACCTACCAGGCCGCCTCGGGTGGCGGGGCGCAGCACATGCGCGAACTGCTGACGCAGTTCGGCACGCTCAACGCGGCGGTGCGTCCCTTGCTCGACGATCCCGCATCGGCGATCCTGGACATCGACCGCGGGGTCATCGATACCCAGCGCGCGCTTCCCGCCGCCGACACGCGCCAATTCGAGGTTCCGCTTGGCGGCAGCCTGATCCCCTGGATCGACAAGGACCTCGGCAACGGCGTGTCGCGCGAGGAGTGGAAGGGCGGCGCGGAGACCAACAAGATCCTCGGCAACGCCCAGCCAGTGCCGGTCGACGGGCTGTGCGTGCGAATCGGCGCGATGCGCTGCCACAGCCAGGCGCTGACCTTCAAGCTGCGACGCGACGTGCCGCTGACCGAGATCGAGGCCATGATCGCCGCCGACAACGAATGGGTGAAGGTGGTCCCGAACACCCGCGATGCCAGCATGCGCGAACTCACGCCGGTGGCCGTCACCGGCACGCTCGGCATCCCCGTGGGTCGGCTGCGCAAGCTGGCGATGGGAGCGCAATATCTCAGCGCCTTCACCGTCGGCGACCAGTTGCTGTGGGGGGCCGCCGAGCCGCTTCGGCGCATGCTGCGCATCGTGCTGCAGGCCTGACGCTCCAAAGCGCCGCAAACCGCCCCCGCGCGGGGGCGGTTTGCGCGCACGCCACGCGCAAACGGGGTGTGACGCCAAATCCTGCCGGTTTCTGCGGGACGATTGGTTACTATCGCATGCGAAGCCCCGTCAAGATTCGAGCAATCAACGGGATGGGGGCGTGAATTCAAGCCATGGATGAGCCCGAAGGCCTGGCGGCAGGCGGGGGCAAAAGACCATGCAGATCAGGGGAATCAACGTGGCGAAATGGCGTCAAGCGGTGGGAGTGGCTTGTCTGGCGGCGCTACCGGGCGCCGCGCCGGTCGCCTCGGCCTTCGGGCTCGGGCACGTGATCGTGCTTTCGGCGCTCGGCCAGCCGCTGAGCGCGGACATCGAGATCACCCAGATCACCCCGGACGAAGCGCAGTCGCTCAAGGTGGGCATCGCGCCCGGGTCGCTGTACCAGGCTCGCAATCTCAGCTACAGCTCCTCGCTGGACGGCGCCACGGTGTCGCTGCACCAGGACGCGCGCGGGCACGCCTACCTGCACCTGAGCGGCACGCGCCCGGTGCAGGAGCCATTCGTCGACGTGCTGCTGCGCGCCTACTGGCCGCATGGCGAGATCACCCGCAACTACACGCTGCTGGTCAATCCGCCGGGCTTCCACGAGCCCGGAGTCGCGCCGATCGTGCCGCAGGAGCCGGCCCCGCTGGCGCAAGCCGTGCAGCGCACGCTGCCGCCGCCGGTGCAGCGCGGTGCGGGGGCGGCGTCCAGTTACACCGTTCAGCGCGGCGACACCCTGTTCTCGATCGCCCGCTCCTACTCGGGAGGCCAGGTCTCGCTGGACCAGATGCTGGCCGCCATCTACAGCGCCAATTCGAGCGCGTTCATCGACGGTGACATCAACCGCCTGCGCGCCGGCTCGGTGCTGAAGGTGCCGTCGGCGCACGATGCCGAGCAGTTCGACGCGCGTCAGGCGCATCGGCTCATCGTCGCCCACAGCGGGGACTTCGGCGCCTATCGCCGGCGCCTGGCGCAGCTCAGCCCGACCCTGTCCGGGGGCGGCTCGCGCAGCATGCACGGCACCGTGCAGGCCCGGGTGAGCGGACCCGGCAACGGCGCCTCGGCGCCGCAGTCCCAGCTCAAGCTCAGCCAGGCGGGCGTGGCCGTGCCGGGGCAGCCCGGCGAGGCGAACTGGATCGCCGCGCAGAAGCAGGCGCAGGCGCTGGCGGCCCAGCTGGCCGCTGCGCGTGCCGACGTCGCCGCACTGGCCCAACTGGCCGCGCGCGCAAGCGCCGCGGCGAAGGCGATGCGCCCTGGAGCCGCGCTGGCTTCGGCGCCTGCCGCCGCCACGGCATCCGCAGCCGCGCCAGCGGCTGTCGCTTCGAAGCCGCCGGCGGTGGTCGCCGCGTCGTCGGCCGCGGCTTCGTCGGCCGCGGCTTCGTCGGCTGCTGCGCCGGCCGCGTCCGCCGTACGCCCGGCCAGCTCGCCGGCGCCCGCGGCTTCGGCGGGCGCCAAGCCGCATGTGGAGGCCGCCGCGGCGCATCCGGCGCCCGCGCCCAAGCCGCAGTCGCATGGCGAGGGCGCCGGCCGCGGACTGCTCGGCGGGCTGCTCGCCAACCCGCTGCTGGCTCCGGCCGGGCTGCTGATCGGCCTGTTGCTGGCCGGCTGGGCGCTGCTGCGCCGGCGGCGCGGCGGCGGCGACGGCCACGCGTCGGTGTTCGACAGCCGCATGGGCGGCACCGACAGTTTCTTCGGCGCCAGCGGCGGAGAGCGGGTCGACACCCACAACAGCACGCTGGGTTCGTCGATGCAGTACTCGCCCAGCCAGGTCGAGAGCCTGGACGTCGATCCGGTGGCCGAAGCCGACGTGTACCTGGCCTACGGGCGCGACCTGCAGGCCGAGGAAATCCTCAAGGAAGCGCTGAAGAACCACCCCGAGCGCAACGCGGCGCGACTCAAGCTGCTCGAGATCTATGCCAAGCGCAAGGACGCCCGTTCCTTCGAGCTGATGGCCGCCGAGTTGTTCACGCGCACCGATGGCGCCGGGGAAGACTGGAAGAAGGCGCAGGAGCTCGGGCGCGACCTGGATGCGGGCAACCCCCTGTACCACAACACCCAGCCGCCGAGCCTGGGCACCGCGCCGACCACGATGGCCGGGCCGGATTTCGACGCCAGCCAGCCGCTGTCCTCGGATCCCGGACCGACGGTGCCGCCGACCGAGCTTCTGGCGGGCCTGCCCACGCTGCCGGGCCTGGATGACGCCGGCGAGCCGGGCAGTGGCCACCTCGACCTTGACCTCGACCTGGGTGGCGGTGGAGCTACGCTCGAGCCGACCCGCGAGGCACCCGACGCCGAGCCGCAGGACATGGGCCTGGACTTCGACCTGTCGTCGTTGTCGGCTCCGAGCCCGCAGCCGGCGCAACATGCCGTTGAACAGGCGCCGGAGCATGGCTCCGAATCCCCCTCCGCCGAGCCGGCGCCGCTCGAGTTCGACCTGGGAAGCCTGAGCCTGCACACGCCGCCCGAGCACGAACCCGAGCTCCCGGCGGCCCCCGCGGTCGCGCCCGACACCGCCGGCCCGGCCCAGGGGCTGGATACGCGCCTGGCCCTGGTCGAGGAATGCCGCGCCATGGGAGACCTGGAGACGGCGCGCAACCTGCTGCACGAGATCCTCGCCGAGAGCGAAGGCGAAACGCGCGCGCAGGCCGAGAAGCTGCTCTCTGAACTGGGTGGAGGCTCTTGAGCGCCCCCAGGTCCGGGCTGTGCCCGGCCCGCCCCCCGTGGGGGTCAAGCAATCTTGGGGCGGCCCAGCGATTGCTTGAGAGCGCCCCCAGGTCCGGGCTGTGCCCGGCCCGCCCCCCGTGGGGGTCAAGCAATCTTGGGGCGGCCCAGCGATTGCTTGAGACCCGGGAATGCGCGTAGCGCTCGGCCTGAGTTACCGTGGTTGCGCCTACCGTGGCTGGCAGAGCCAGCCCGGCGGCGCCACGGTCCAGGACTGCCTGGAGCGCGCGCTGCAGGAGTTCACGGGCAGCGCGATACGCGTGGTCTGCGCCGGGCGTACCGACGCCGGCGTGCATGCGCTGCAGCAGGTGGTGCATTTCGACTCTCCGGTGAGTCGTTCGGCGCAGTCGTGGGTGCGCGGCCTGAACACCTTCCTGCCACCCGACATCTCGGTGGCCTGGTCGCGCGAGCCCGCGGAGGGTTTCCACGCGCAAAAGAGCGCGCAGTCCCGGCGCTACCGCTACGTGCTGGTGCAGCACCCGGTGCGCCCGGCGCTGCTGCACGGGCTGGTCGGCTGGACCCATCACGCGCTGGACCTGCAGGCCATGCGAGAAGCTGCGTCGCAGCTCGTGGGCAGCCACGACTTCTCGGCGCTGCGCGCCAGCTCCTGCCAGGCGCGCAGCCCGCACAAGACCCTGCACGCCATCGACATCTCGCGCGCGCCCGACGCGCGCACCTGGACTTTCGATTTCCACGCCAACGCCTTCCTGCACCACATGGTGCGCAACATCATGGGATGCCTGGTCGCGGTGGGCAGCGGCAGCCGCGCGCCGTCGTGGATGGGGCAGGTGCTGCGCTCGCGCCAGCGCAGCCTGGCGGCGCCGACCTTCATGCCCGACGGGCTGTATTTCGCCGGCCCCTGCTATGCGGCACAATGGTGCATTCCGGAGCCCGCGCTGGAGCTGCCCGTGCTGCTCGCCTGAGCGCCCGAGCGCTGGTATGGCGGCAGCGGCGGCGGTCGCTGCCGCCGCGCTCCCCCCGACACGTCCCGGCATGCACCGAACCCGTATCAAGATCTGCGGCATCACCCGCGTCGCCGACGCGCTGGCGGCGGCGCAGGCCGGCGCCGATGCCATCGGCCTGGTGTTCTACGCGCCCAGCCCGCGCGCGGTCAGCGTCGAGCTCGCGCGCGAGATCGTGCGCGAGCTGCCTCCGCTGGTGGGCGTGGTCGCGCTGTTCGTCAACGCCGAGGCGTCGCGGGTGCGCGAGGTGCTCGATGTCGTTCGACCGGGCCTGCTGCAGTTCCACGGCGACGAAACCCCCGAGCAGTGCGAAGCCCATGGGCATCCGTACCTGCGCGCCGCGCGCATGCGCGCGGGGCTGGATTTGCTAGACTTCAAATCTCGTTACGCGCATGCGCGCGGCTTGTTGCTGGACGCCTTCGTCGAAGGCTTCGGCGGCGGCGGAGAAACCTTCGATTGGTCACTCATTCCAACAAACGTCGGCAGTCCCATCGTTTTGTCTGGTGGGTTGCATGCCGCAAATGTGGCGCAGGCCATACGGCGCGTACGCCCGTGGGCGGTTGACGTCTCCTCGGGCGTCGAGCGCGCCAAGGGCGTGAAGGACGCGGCCGCGATGCGCGCATTCTGCGCCGCGGTGCGCGCCGCCGATGCCGAGGCGAGCGCCGAGCTCGCCAGCCAGGGCGAAGCCGGCTGACGCCGGGCGTCGCCGCAGACCGATCCTCCAGCACTGTCCCGACACCATGTCCCCGTACGACCTACCCGACGCCCGGGGCCACTTCGGCCCCTATGGCGGAACCTTCGTCGCCGAGACCCTGTTCAAGGCCCTCGACGAGCTCAAGGACGCCTACGCGCGCTACCGCGTGGACCCGGAGTTCCAGGCCGAGTTCCGCAACGAGCTCAAGCACTTCGTCGGCCGCCCGACGCCCGTCTACCACGCCGCGCGCCTGAGCCGCGAGCTCGGCGGAGCGCAGATCTACCTCAAGCGCGAGGATCTCAACCACACCGGCGCGCACAAGATCAACAACACCATCGGCCAGGCCATGCTCGCCCGGCGGATGGGCAAGAAGCGCGTGATCGCCGAGACCGGCGCCGGCCAGCACGGCGTGGCCAGCGCCACCATCGCTGCGCGCTACGGCATGCAGTGCGTGGTGTACATGGGAGCCGAGGACGTCAAGCGCCAGTCGCCCAACGTCTACCGCATGCACCTGCTCGGCGCCGAGGTGGTGCCGGTGCACAGCGGCTCGAAGACCCTGAAGGACGCGCTCAACGAGGCCCTGCGCGACTGGGTCACCCATGTCGAGGACACCTTCTACATCATCGGCACCGTGGCCGGCCCGCATCCGTACCCGATGATGGTGCGCGATTTCCAGCGCGTGATCGGCGACGAGTGCCTGGTGCAGATGCCCGAGATGGTCGGGCGCCAGCCCGACGCGGTGCTGGCCTGCGTCGGCGGCGGCTCCAACGCGATGGGCATCTTCTATCCCTACATCGACCACCCCGAGGTGCGACTGATCGGCATCGAGGCCGGCGGCGAGGGCATCGCCAGCGGGCGCCATGCCGCGTCGCTGGGCGCCGGCGTGCCGGGCGTGCTGCACGGCAACCGCACCTACGTGCTGCAGGACGCGGCGGGGCAGATCGCCGAGACCCATTCGGTGTCGGCCGGGCTGGACTACCCCGGCGTGGGCCCCGAGCACGCGTGGCTCAAGGACAGCGGGCGCGCCGAGTACGTCGCGGTGACCGATTCCCAGGCGCTGGAGGCCTTTCACCGCCTGTGCCGCACCGAGGGCATCATCCCCGCGCTCGAGTCCAGCCACGCGCTGGCGCAGGCCATCGCGATGGCGCCCGGCATGCGCAGCGACCAGGTTCTGCTGGTGAATCTTTCGGGGCGTGGGGACAAGGACATCGGCAACATCGCCGACCTGACCCGCGCCGAGTTCTTCTGCCGGCCGTCGTGTCGCGGCCGCGACGCGCAGGGAGCCTGAATCCGATGAGCCGCATCGCCGCCACCTTCTCGCGCCTCGCCTCCGAGGGGCGCAAGGCCCTCATTCCCTACGTCACCGCCGGCGACCCGGCGCCGGACACCACGGTGGCGCTGCTGCACGCGCTGGTCGACGCCGGTGCCGACATGCTCGAGCTGGGGGTGCCGTTTTCCGACCCGATGGCCGACGGCCCGGTGATCCAGCGCGCCAACGAGCGTGCGCTGGCCAAGGGCGTGAGCCTGCGCCAGGTGCTCGACTGGGCGCGCCAGTTCCGCGCCGGCGACCCCGATACGCCGCTGGTGCTGATGGGGTACGCCAACCCCGTCGAGCGCTTCGGCGTCGACGCGTTCGTGCAGGAATGCGCGCGCGCCGGGGTCGACGGCGTGCTGGTGGTCGACTATCCGCCGGAGGAGTCGGCCTCCTTCGCGCAGCAACTGCGCGGAGCCGGAATCGATCCGATCTTCCTGCTGGCGCCGACGTCGACGACCGAGCGCATGGCGCAGGTCGATCGAATCGCCGGCGGCTACGTGTACTACGTATCGCTCAAGGGAGTCACCGGAGCGGCGCACCTGGACGTGGCCGAGGTCAGCCGGCGCGTGCAGGACCTGCGCGGCCATGTGCACCTTCCGCTGGCGGTGGGCTTCGGCATCCGCGACGCCGCCGGTGCGGCCGCGGTCGCGGGTTGCGCCGACGCCGTGATCATCGGCTCGCGCATCATCGAGTTGATGGAAGGCCAGCCCGCCGAGCAGGCCGTCGCCGCCGCCGGGGCGTTCCTGCGCGGCGTGCGCCAGGCGATGGACCACGCGGGCGCCGCAGCCGGCAGCCCCGTCGGCGCCTGAGACGGCGCCATCCCAGAGCATTCGAGGAGAACGCACGATGAGTTGGCTCGAAAAACTGCTGCCCCCGAAAATCCAGCCCACCGACGCCGGCAGCCGGCGCCAGATGCCGGAGGGCCTGTGGCTCAAGTGCCCTTCCTGCGAGACGGTGCTCTACAAGACCGATCTCGAGCAGAACCAGTACGTGTGTCCCAAGTGCGCGCACCACATGCGAATCGGCGCGCGTGCACGCCTGGACGCGCTGCTCGACGGGGAGGGGCGCTACGAGATCGGCCAGGAAGTGCTGCCCATCGATGCGCTGAAGTTCAAGGACAGCCGCAAATATCCCGAACGCCTGCGCGAGGCGCTGGAAGCCACGCAGGAAACCGACGCGCTGGTGGTCGTGGGCGGGGCCATCCAGAGCATCGCCGTGGTCGTTGCCTGTTTCGAGTTCGAATTCATGGGCGGCTCGATGGGCTCGGTGGTCGGCGAGCGCTTCGTGCGCGGCGTCGAGACTGCGCTGGAGCAGAAGGTGCCGTTCCTGTGCTTCACGTCGACCGGTGGCGCGCGCATGCAGGAAGGCCTGCTCAGCCTGATGCAGATGGCCAAGACCAACGCCGCGCTGGCGCGCCTTGCCGCGGCGCGCATCCCGTACATCAGCGTGCTGACCGATCCGACGATGGGCGGAGTGTCGGCATCGTTCGCATTCGTCGGCGACGTCGTGCTGGCGGAGCCCAGGGCGCTGATCGGCTTCGCCGGTCCGCGCGTGATCGAGAACACCGTGCGCGAAAAGCTCCCCGAGGGATTCCAGCGTTCCGAATTCCTGCTGCAAAAGGGCGCGGTGGACCGCATCGTGGACCGCCGCGAACTGCGCGGCGAGCTGGCGCGCCTGCTGGCGCTTCTGCAAAGTCAGCCTGCTGATGCCGTTGTCGGCTGATCCCGCCGCGATGCGGCACTGGGGGCTCGAGCAGTGGCTGCAACACGCGCAGCGCCTGCACGAGCAGGCCATCGAGCTCGGGCTTGCGCGCGTGCAGCGCGTGCGCGAGGCGATGGGGCTCGAGCTGCAGTGCGCGGTGTTCACGGTCGGCGGAACCAACGGCAAGGGGTCGACCTGCGCGTTCATCGAGCATGTGCTGCTGGCCGCGGGCTACCGCGTCGGCGTGTACAGCTCGCCCCATCTGGTGCACTTCGAGGAGCGCTGCCGCATCGGCGGCAACGCGGTGGATGCCTCGCTGCTGCCCGAGCACATGCTGGCCGTGGAGCTTGCGCGCCGCAGCCTGCAGCCGCCGGTGCCGTTGACCTATTTCGAATTCACCACGCTGGCCATCCTGCGCCTGCTGGCCGCGTCGCGCCTGGACGCCGTCGTGCTGGAGGTCGGCATGGGCGGGCGACTCGACGCGGTCAACCTGATCGACGCCGACTGCGCGGTGGTCACCGGAGTCGCGCTGGATCACGTCGAGTTCCTCGGCGGGGACCGCGAGTCCATCGGCTTCGAGAAGGCCGGCATCCTGCGCGCCGGCCGCATCGCGGTGGTGGCCGATCCCGATCCGCCGCGCAGCCTGATCGAACATGCCGGCAACATCGGCGCGCAGGTCTGGCTCGTCGGTCGCGAGTTCGGCTGGAGCAGCGCCGACCGTCAGCAATGGGACTATCTCGGCGTCACGCGCCGCCTGCACGGCCTGGCCTACCCGACCATGCGCGGCGTGCGCCAGCTTCGCAACGCCAGCGCCGCGCTTGCCGCCATCGAGGCCCTGCGCGAGCGACTTCCGGTCAGCGCGCAGGCCGTGCGAACGGGCCTGGCCCTGGCCGAGCTGCCGGGGCGCTTCCAGGTGCTGCCGGGCCAGCCGACGGTGGTGCTCGACGTGGCCCACAACCCGGAGGCCGCCGCGGTGCTGGCCGAGAGCCTCGACGCCATGGGCTATGCGCCGCGCACCCACGCCGTGTTCGGCGCCATGGCCGACAAGGACCTGGCGGGCATGATCGCGGCGATGGCGCCATTGGTGCAGGCCTGGCATCTGTGCGATCTGCCGACGCCGCGCGCGGCGTCGGCGCAGGCGCTTCGCGCCTTGCTGCCGGCAGGGGCCGTGGCGAGCTGCCACCCGTCGCCGCAGGCCGCGCTGGCCGACGCGCTGTCGCAGGTCGAGCCGGCCGATAGAATTGTGGTTTTCGGCTCCTTCTTCACGGTCGGCGACATACTCGCGCATCGTGCGTCCGGCGCCCGGGACCCATCCTCCCCGGAAGCGCCCGTCCGCGCGGGTTGAGTGCCGATGCCGGCCGCCCCGGCGAGCCGGCAGCCGAGCCACTCCATTGTCGAAAGCCATGAAATTGCCTGGAAAGCGCGCCAAGGAGGGCTCCCGAGGCGCCGGTTCGGCGACGCAACAGGCGCAAAGCGAGGAAGTGTTGCGCGTGCGCGCGCGCCGACGCCTGATCGGTGCGGTCGCGCTGGTGCTCACCGGGGTCGTCGTGTTCCCGCTGATCTTCGAGACCCAGCCCAAGCCCGTGGCGTCGAACATCGCGCTGATCATTCCGCCGCAGGACCAGGCCAGCTCGGTGCTTCGGCCGGCGGTGGCGCCATCGGCAGCGGGGGTCGGCCCGGCCGGCGCCGCGGCGCCAGGGCAGCAGGCCCCGGCAAGGGTCCAGCCGCAGCCGCGCGTCGAGGCCCAGGCCCAGGCCCAGCCGCAGGCGCCGGCGCAAGTCCGCCCGCAGGCGATGCCGCAGCCGCGCGTCGAAGCGCAGGCCCAGCCGCAGACCCAGCCGCGCCCGCAGCCTGCACCGGCCGTGGTCCCCGCGCCCTCGAAGCCCGCACCGTCGCGCGACGTGGCCGCGGCGCGTCGCGCGCTCGCCGCGCTCGAGGACAAGCACCCGGCGCAGGTTCCCGCGGCGCAGGCGGAGCAGGCGGCACGCGCCCCGGAGACGCCGACGGCGTCGGCGAACCAGCGCTACGTGGTGCAGGCCGGTGCGTACGCCGACACGCAGACCGCGCAGGAGGTGCGTCGGCGCATCGCGGCCACCGGGCTTGTCGCCTACACGCAGGTGGTCGACACCCATGCCGGAAAGCGCGTTCGGGTGCGCGTCGGGCCCTTTGCTTCACGCAGCCAGGCCGAGCATGCGCTCAGGCGCATCCAGGCGCTGGGCATCGCCGCCGCCGTGCTCGACCTGTGAACATTCTCGACTGGCTGGCGCTCGCGGGACTGCTGTTGTCGGCCCTGGTGGGCCTGCTGCGCGGCGCGGCCTACGAGGTGATCGCGCTCGGAGGCTGGGTCGCGGCCTTCGTGCTGGCGCGCCTGTACGCGGCGTGGCTGGGCGAGCACCTGCTGGGCATGGTCGCGCAACCGCAGTTGCGCACCGCGTTGGCATGGATCGCCTGCTTCCTGCTGGTGCTGCTGGCCGCCGGCGTGCTGGCCACGCTGGCCCGCCTGGTGCTTCGCTCGTCGGGGCTCGGCATGGTCGACCGCAGCCTGGGTGCCGTGTTCGGAGTCCTGCGGGGCGCGCTGGTCATCGTGCTGGTCGCCCTCGCGGCGGGCTATACCGAGTTGCCCTCCAGCAGTGTCTGGAGAAGTTCCCTGCTGGCGCCGCTGGCATCGGCCGCCGCTGCCCGCGTCGCCCCGATGTTGCCATTGCGCGCCATTCCCGCGGGCGTGCCGATGGCGCTTTCGCGCTGAGCGGGCCGTCGCGCAACCCGGACTTGTCCGGCCCTATTTTTCGCTTGTCCCTGGAGTACCCGAATCATGTGTGGAGTCGTCGGCGTGGTCTCGAAGCAGCCCGTGAATCAGATGATTTACGACGCGCTGCTGTTGTTGCAGCACCGCGGGCAGGATGCCGCCGGCATCGTCACCGGCCAGGGTGGCAAGCTGTACATGCAGAAGGCCCGCGGAATGGTGCGCGACGTGTTCCGCACCCGCAACATGCGCGCGCTGCCCGGTGACTACGGCCTCGGCCAGGTTCGCTACCCGACGGCCGGCAGCGCCGACAGCGAGGAGGAGGCGCAGCCCTTCTATGTCAACGCGCCGTTCGGCCTCGCGCTGGCGCACAACGGCAACCTGACCAACACCGACGCGCTGCGCAGCGAGCTCAGCGGGGCGGATCACCGCCACATCAACACCGGCTCCGACTCCGAGGTGCTGCTCAACGTGCTGGCGCGCGAGCTCGACCTGGCCTCCGACGGCCTGCCGCTGAAGGCCGAGGACCTGTTCCGCGCGGTGCGCGGAGTGCACCGCCGGGTGCGCGGCTCCTATGCCGTGGTGGTGCTGATCGCCGGCCACGGCCTGCTCGCGTTCCGCGACCCCTTCGGCATCCGGCCGCTGTGCATCGGCAGCAGCGAGTCGGACGGCATCATGGTCGCCAGCGAGTCGGTGGCGCTCGAGGGCAACGGCTTTCGCCTGCTGCGCGACATCGCCCCCGGGGAGGCGGTGTTCGTCGACCTGCAAGGCGCGATGCGCTTCGAGCAGTGCGCCGAGGCGCCGCGCCTGAACCCCTGCATTTTCGAGTTCGTCTACCTGGCGCGGCCCGATTCCGTGCTGGACGGGATTTCCGTGTACCAGGCCCGGCTGAACATGGGCGAGACCCTGGCGCAGCGCGTGATCTCGGTGATGCCCCCCAGCGAGATCGACGTGGTCATTCCGGTGCCCGAATCCAGCCGCCCGGCGGCCATGCAGCTGGCATGGAAGCTCGGTCGACCCTACCGCGAGGGCTTTGTCAAGAACCGCTACGTGGGGCGCACCTTCATCATGCCCGGACAGGCCGTGCGCAAGCGCTCGGTGCGCCAGAAGCTCAACGCCATCGCGCAGGAGTTCGAGGGGCGCAACGTGCTGCTGGTCGACGATTCCATCGTGCGCGGAACGACGTCGCGCGAGATCGTGCAGATGGCGCGCGAGGCTGGAGCGCGCAAGGTCTACCTGGCGTCGGCGGCGCCGCCGGTGCGCTATCCCAACGTGTACGGAATCGACATGCCGACCGCGGCCGAACTGGTCGCGCACGGGCGGGACATCGAGCAGGTGCGCGCCATCATCGGCGCCGACGCGCTGATCTACCAGGACCTGGAAGCCATGAAGCGCGCCGTGCGCCGCGTGCGCGAGGACATCGACACCTTCGAGGCCTCGTGCTTCGACGGCTGCTACGTCACCGGGGACGTCGACGCCGCGCTGCGCGGTGCGCGCGACGCAGCCGGGGGGCCGGGGGGCGGCATGCTGTCGCTGCAGGGCCAGACCCGCGAGGAGGCGCAGTCATGAGCGAGCGGCAGGCGCCGGTGGGCGCTCTCGACGAATCCTGGCACCCGGACACGGTCGCGGTGCGTACCGCCGTGCCGCGTACCCCCTACGGTGAGCACAGCGAGGCGCTGTTCCTGACCAGCAGCTTCGTGCAGCCCGACGCGCAAAGCGCCGCCGCGCGTTTCGCCGGCGACGAGGAGGGCTTCATCTACTCGCGCTTTTCCAACCCCACGGTGGCGTCGATGGAGCAGCGCCTGGCGGCGCTGGAAGGCACCGAATGCGCGCTGGCCACGTCCAGCGGCATGGGCGCGATCACCCTGCTGATGCTCGGACTGCTGCGCGGCGGCGACCACGTGGTGTGCTCGCGCTCGGTGTTCGGCGCGACCGTCAAGCTCATCGGCGAGATCTTCGCAAGGTTCGGGGTCGAGACCAGCTTCGTGTCCCAGACCGACGTCGAGGACTGGAAGGCGGCGATTCGCCCTGGTCGTACCCGTCTGCTGTTCGCCGAGACCCCGAGCAACCCGCTCGCCGAGGTGTGCGATATCGCCGCGCTGGCCGGGCTGGCCCATGACTGCGATGCGCTGCTGGTGGTGGACAACTGCTTCTGCTCGCCGGCGCTGCAGCGCCCGACCGAATTCGGCGCCGACCTGGTCATGCATTCGGGAACCAAGTTCCTCGACGGCCAGGGGCGCACGCTGGCCGGCGCGCTGTGCGGCAGCCGCGAGATCATCGAGTCCCGCCTGCTGCCGGTTCAGCGCAGCGCCGGCATCAGCCTGTCGCCGTTCAACGCATGGGTCGTGCTCAAGGGGCTGGAGACGCTGAGCCTGCGCATGCAGGCGCAAAGCGAGCGCGCACTGGAGCTGGCGCGCTGGCTGCAGCAGCAGCCGGCGGTGGCGCGCGTGCACTATCCGGGGCTGGAGCAGCATCCGCAGCATGCACTGGCCATGCGCCAGCAGTCGGGGCAGGGCGGAGCCGTGTTGTCCTTCGACCTCGCCGCCGACGGCCCGGCGCAGGCGCGCGAGCGCGCGTTCGCGCTGATCGACGCCACGCGGCTTTGCTCGATCACCGCCAACTTCGGCGATACCCGCAGCACCATCACCCACCCCGCCAGCACCTCGCACGGGCGTCTGAGCGAACAGCAGCGCGCGGCGGCCGGCATCGGCCAGGGCCTGATCCGCATCGGCGTGGGGCTGGAGCATCCCGCCGACCTGCGGGCCGACCTGTCGCGCGGCCTGGCCCCGCTGGCCTGAGTTCAACATCCAGGCGTTACGGTCCGCGCCCATCCCGCGCCGTCCGGCGCGCAGTCCCAGTTCGCCATCATGTCGACCCCCGTACGTACCCGCTTCGCTCCCAGCCCGACCGGTTTCATCCATCTGGGCAACATCCGCTCGGCCCTCTATCCGTGGGCCTTCGCACGCCACCACGGCGGCCAGTTCATCCTGCGCATCGAGGACACCGACACCGAGCGCTCGACGCAGGCCGCGGTGGACGTGATCCTGGAGTCGATGCGCTGGATGGGCCTGGATTACGACGAAGGCCCCGTCTACCAGATGCAGCGCATGGACCGCTATCGCGAGGTGCTGCGCAAGCTGCTCGACGCCGGGCATGCCTATCCCTGCTACATGAGCGCCGCCGAACTCGATGCGCTGCGCGAGCGCCAGATGGCCGCGGGGCTCAAGCCGCGCTATGACGGCACCTGGCGCCCCGAGCCCGGCAAGATCCTGCCCGCGGTGCCGGCCGGCGTGCAGCCGGTGCTGCGCTTTCGTACTCCGGTCGACGGCCACGTCAGCTGGAACGACCAGGTCAAGGGGACGGTCAGCTTCGCCAACGCCGAGCTCGACGACCTGGTCATCGCGCGCCCGGACGGAACGCCCACCTACAACTTCTGCGTGGTGGTCGACGACCTGGACATGCGCATCACCCACGTGATCCGCGGCGACGACCACGTCAACAACACCCCGCGGCAGATCCACATTTTCCGGGCGCTGGGCGGCGAGCCGCCGGTGTACGCACACCTGCCCACCGTGCTCAACGAGCAGGGTGACAAGCTGTCCAAGCGCAATGGTGCCAAGAGCGTGCTCGACTACCGCGACGAGGGCTACCTGCCCGATGCGATGGTCAACTACCTTGCGCGCCTCGGGTGGTCCCACGGAGACGACGAGGTGTTCGGACGCGAGCAGTTCGTGAAGTGGTTCGACCTCGATCACCTCGGGCGTTCGGCGGCGCAGTTCGACGCCGACAAGCTCAAGTGGCTCAACGCCCAGTACCTGCGCGCGCTGGAGCCGGCTCGCCTGGCCGAACTGCTGCGTCCTTTCGTCGAGCGTCGCGGCCTGCGTGAGCAGGGAGTCGACCTGGCGGCAGCCGCGGCGCTGCTTCGCGAGCGCGCCAGCACGCTGCTCGAGATCGCGGAACTGTGCGACATGTTCTATGCCGAGCCGATCCCCGACGCGCAGGCCCTGGCCGGGCTGCTCACCGCCGAGGTGCGCGCTGCGCTGCAGGATTTCGCGCAGCGCCTGCAGGAGCTGGTTTCGTGGGACACCGCGTCGATCGCCGCGGCACTCAAGCAGGTGCTCGGCGAGCACAAGCTGAAAATGCCCCAGCTGGCGATGCCGCTGCGGCATCTGGTCACCGGGCGCGCGCAGACCCCGTCGGTGGACGCCGTGCTGGCGCTGTTCCCGCGCGCGGTCGTGCTGGAGCGCCTGCGCGCCGGCCTGTGGCGTTGATGCGACGTTTCGGGTTACAATTACTGAGTGCGCCCGAGGGAGTTGAGAGCTTTGACAGAGCTGAGAGCTTTGCCGGAGCTGGCGCCGCCAAAGCCTGGTCCAGGCACGCCGCTGGTGGGTGTGCCCGATAGCTCCAGGTCGTGGCGGTTTCCCGAGGGTCCGATGCCGACACGAGCTCCGGCGGGGCTGCGGTTTGTGGCCCGCGGTAGCGTAGCGGTACCGAAATGGTGTCGTGAACGCAACCGCTGGCAGGCGCGGTCCGCCGATGGCTTCGGACCAATCGAATGTCCTGCGCGCAGGACATGCGGAAGGCCGAGGCGAGCCAGTGTACCCGGATGCGGCGGGTTGTCCATACCTCGCAGCCGGTAGGGACGCGGTGCGGACTGCGCGGGACCGGTGGGCCATGGGCCCGACCGATGTCGGGCAGCCAGCCGACCGGAGCCGTCCCGCGGATCGGATCCCGTCATTGCCGCGGGTGCTGGAAGAGGTTCGCGCGCCGTGTCGCGCGGGTGCGGACCGAAGATGTTGTCTTGCAATTGAAAAGGGCGAGCCGTGGCGAAAACGACGACTACTACGCGCAAATCCGGGGATCTCGACACTGATACGGTGGCCACCAAGACCCAGGCGTCCAAGCAGCCCAACCCCTGGGACCTGATGATGGAAAACGCCGCCGAGGTCGCATCGACCTTCCGCAAGCGGCCCCAGGTGAAGGTGTCCTCGCCTTGGCGCGAGGGATTCGGTCGCCCGCTGTCGCAGCGTTCGCGCGAGATCTACGAACACATCACCGCGAACAAGACCCGCCTGAAGCAGAAGTGATTCAGGCCGCCCGGGCGGTGCCGGCGGCATCGCCGAGCGCAAGTGCCTGGGCGCATTCGTGCACCAGGCGCGGACCCTGGTAGATCAGGCCGGTATAGATCTGCACCAGATCGGCGCCGCAGCGGCGCTTTTCCAGTGCGTCCTGCCCGCTCATGACGCCGCCGACCCCGATGATGGGGAAGGACGGGCCCATGCGTTCGCGCAGCAGCGAGATGACGTGGTTCGACATCTCGCGCAGCGGGGCTCCGCTGAGCCCGCCGGCCTGGTCGGCATGCGCCATGCCTTCGACGCCGTGGCGTGACACCGTGGTGTTGGTGGCGATCACCCCGTCCATGCCATGGCGTGCCAGCGCATCGGCCAGCGCATGGACCTGCGCCGGTTCCAGGTCGGGCGCCACCTTGAGAAGCATCGGCACGCGCCGGCCCTGCTGCTGCGCCAGCGCCTCGCGTTCATCGGCCAAGGCTCGCAGCAGGGATTCCAGCGCGTCATCGCCCTGCAGCTTGCGCAGGCCGGCGGTGTTCGGAGACGACACGTTGACCGTGACGTAGTCGGCGTGCTCGTGCACCGCGCGCAGGCAGGCGCAGTAGTCCCGGGCCGCCGCGTCGATCGGCGTGGCGGCGTTCTTGCCGATGTTCAGGCCCAGCGGAACCTCGCGGCGGCTGCGCCGCACGTTGCGCAGGAAGGCGTCGAGCCCGTGGTTGTTGAAACCCATGCGGTTGATCAGGGCCCGCGCGCGAGTGAGACGGAACATGCGCGGACGCGGATTGCCGCCCTGCGCCAGCGGCGTCACCGTGCCGACTTCGACAAAGCCGAAACCCAGCGCGGCCAGTGCGTCGATGACCTCGCCGTCCTTGTCCAGCCCGGCGGCCAGCCCCACGCGGTTGGGAAACTCCAGGCCCATCAGGCGCACGGGGTCGATCACCCGCGGCTGGGCCATCAGCAGGCTCAGCCCGCATTGGTGCACGGTTCGCAACGCGCGCAGGCTGAGCTTGTGGGCGACTTCGGGATCCAGCCGGAACAACAGCGGGCGGATCAGCGCATACGGCAGGGGCATGAATGTCTGGAGGGGAAGGCCAAAGGCGATAATACGGCCTTTGCGTGCCGCGGCCGCCGGTTGCGGCCTTTCCCGAGACAGGCTTCGATGACCCAGGACGAACTCAAGCAGGCGGTGGCCCAGGCAGCATTGCGCCATGTGGTGGAGGGCGCCGTGATCGGTGTCGGAACCGGCTCCACGGTGAATTTCTTCATCGATGCCCTGGCCGGCATGCGCGGCAAGGTACGCGCGGCGGTGTCGAGCTCCGAACGCAGCACCGAGCGCTTGCGTGCCCACGGCATCGAGGTGCTGGACCTGAACCAGGTCGAGCACATTCCCGTCTATGTCGACGGCGCCGACGAGATCGACCCTGCCGGCGCGATGATCAAGGGCGGTGGCGGTGCGCTCACGCGCGAGAAAATCCTGGCCGAGGCGGCCGAGCGCTTCGTTTGCATCGTCGACTCCAGCAAGTTGGTGCCGGTGCTGGGCGCCTTCCCGCTGCCGGTGGAAGTCGTTCCCATGGCGCGCGAGCTGGTGCGTCGGCGCCTGCGCGACTTCGGCGGCGACCCGCGTCTGCGTGAAGGCTTCGTGACCGATAACGGCAACCAGATTCTCGACGTGCATGGCCTGCGCATCGAGCATCCGGCGGAACTGGAAAGCCGTCTGAACCAGATCCCCGGCGTGGTCACGGTCGGATTGTTCGCGCGCCGTGGCGCCGACCTTGCGCTGGTCGGTGGCGCCGATGGCGTCTCGCAGCGCGAATTCGACTGATCCGCATGCTGCGCCGGCCGCGCTTGGCTGCGCGACGTGGCGCCGCGGCTGCGAGTCGACGGACGTGATTCCAACCCTCGGCGGGAGCTGATCCAAAACAATCATTTGCGGCTTTTCACTGCTCCCGAATGAAGTGAATATGGCGCTCCGATAACCCATTGGCGCTAATCGGTGTTTTGCAAAAAGGGTTTTGTCGAGCCCGGCGAAAGCCTCCGGAAAAGAAATCCGAGAATCACCACGATTCAACGATTTCCGGTCCGAAGCGATGTCCGTCATAACCTTTCCCTTGTCCGGGCTATCCTGGCTGTCCGGCCTATCGGGGTTTTTGCCACGTTTGCTCGCCTGCGTGCTCGTGTCCTGCCTGGCGGGCTGCGACCTGCTGTGGGACACCGATGGCGGGCCGCCTGCCGGCCCGCACAGCGTCGGGGGAACGCTCAGCGGGCTGAGCAGCGGCCAGCAGGTCACATTGCGCATGCTCGGCGCCGTCGGGTTGCACACGGCTGGCCTCCATGCCGGGCCCGCGGCCGTCGAGCAGCCCGCCGTGGCTCCCCCGGACGTGCTGACCCTGGCCAGCAACGGCCCCTTCACGTTCCCTGCGCCGGTGGCGCACGGCGGCTCGTACACGATCCTCGTGGACAGCCAGCCGGCCGGCGAGGTCTGCACGGTGGGCAACGCCCAGGGGCATGCGATCACCCACGACGTCAGCGATGTGCGCGTGGCCTGCTCGTCGACGGTCTACACGGTCGGGGGCACGCTGGCCGGGCTGGCGGCCGGGCAGCAGCTGAGCCTGCTCAACAATGCCGCCGACCCGCTGGTGCTGGCGGCGAACGGAGCGTTTCGTTTCCGCGAGCCGATCGCAAGGGGTGGATCCTACGCGGTCACGGTCGCCAGCCAGCCGGCCGGGCAGGTGTGCAGCGTGACCTTCGGCAGCGGGGCCGGGGTGATGGCCGACGTGGGCAATGTCAGCGTGACCTGCTCCACGCAGACCTACGTGGTGGGCGGCACGCTCAGCGGGCTCAACCCCGGGCAGCAGCTGACCCTGCTCGACAACGGGGGCGACCCGCTGGTACTGGCGGCCAATGGAAGTTTCCGCTTCGATTCGCCGGTCGCCGATGGATCGCGCTACCTGGTCACGGTCGGCTCGCAGCCGGCGGGCCAGGTGTGCAGTGTCGCCAATGGCAGTGGCACCGGAGCGGCCGGTGACGTGAGCAACGTGAACGTGGCGTGCTCGACCGACATGTACACGCTCGGCGGCACGCTCAGCGGCCTCGAGGCTGGTCAGCAACTGACCCTGCTGGACAACGGGGGCAACCCGCTGACCCTCACCGCCAACGGCTCCTTCCAGTTCCCGAACGGCGTGGCCTATGGCGGCAGCTACGCGGTGAGTGTGGGCACGCAGCCGGTTGCGCAGATCTGCAGCGTGGGCAACGCCAGCGGCTCCGCGGTGAGCGCCGACGTCGGCAACCTCGACGTGGTGTGTGCGGCGCACTCGGTATACGCATCCAACCTGCAATCCGGCACCCTGTCGCAGTACGTGATGGACAGTTCGGGCATGCTGGCGGCGATGTCGCCGTCCAGCGTCGGCGCCGGAACGAACCCCGAGGGTCTGGCGCTCGACCCCGGCGGACGCCATGTCTACGCCGTCAACACGACGAGTTCGACGATCTCCCAGTACGCCGTCGGATCCACCGGAGCGCTGGGCGCGATCTCCCCCGCGACGGCGACGACTGGCGCCAGCCCCTACGCCATCGTCGTCGATCCGACGGGCCAATTCGCGTACGCGACGAACAACACGGGCAACACGGTGTCCCAATACTCCATCGGCAGCAACGGCGCGCTCGCGTCGATGCCGCAGCCGCAGGTTGGCACCGGCAACGCCCCGTACAGCATCGCGGTCGATCCCACCGGTCATTACGCCTACGTGGTCAACGACGGCGACGCCACGCTGTCGCAATATCTGCTGGGCGCCGGCGGAGCACTCACCCCGTTGTCCCCGCCCAGCGTGACGACCGGCGCAATGCCCGTCGGCATCGCGATCGATCCCACCGGTCATTATGTGTACGTGACCAACACCGGGGACAACACGCTGTCCCAGTACAGCGTGGGCAGCGGCGGGGCCCTGGTGCCGATGTCGCCGCCGACGTTGGGCACCGGCCAGGAACCCGAGGGCATCGTCGTCGACCCCTCGGGTCGCCATGTCTATGTCGCGAACTACGGCGACAACACCGTGTCCCAATACACCGTCGGCAGCAACGGCGCGCTCACACCGATGACCCCGTCGACGGCCGCCACGGGAACAGGGCCGCGCTATCTCGCGGTGGCGCCTTCAGGCGGCTTCCTGTACGTGACCAACTACACCAGTGGCTCGGTCTGGCAATACGCCATCGGCAGCGATGGGGCGCTTGCGCCGCTGGCCACGGCAGCGGTAGGCGCCGGCAGCGGGACCTGGGGCATCGTCGCACGCTAGGACACTAGGCCCTGCCCCTGGGGGCAGGCTTCAGAACTTGAACCCCGGTGGCGCGTTCGGGTTCGGCGGCGGCACGACCGGGGGTTGTCCGGACGAAGCAGCGCCACGGCCGGGACCGGCCGTGCCGGCCGGCGCTGCCGGTGCCGGCACCAGCGGCTGTCCCGGCGCGAAATGGTAGCCGGGGGGCAGCTCGGATCTGGGCGGGTAGCCCGCTGCATTGAGCGCCTGGTTCCAGGCCGCGGAGTCGAAGCCGGGAGCCAACTGCACCCCTGCCACGCTCAGCAGCGGCACGCGCAGGCCGGGATCGAGCGCCTTGAAGGCCTGCGCGTCCCGTGGCGACGTGATGGTCTTGCGAGCGTAGGGAATTCCCCGCTGCTGCAGCATGTGCAAGCCGTCCTCGCAGGCGGAGCAGTTCGGCGTGGTATAGATCACCACCGGCGCGTTGCTCTGCAGTTCGCGCAGGTGCCTGGGCAGCTGCTCGGGGGCTTGCGCGGGCGTGTCGCCCAGCCCGCTGAGCGGTGTCGCCGTCGCGCCGGCTGGCGGCACGTCGGTGAAGGTGACCTGGCCGTTCGGACCGACCACCTTGTAGACGGCCCATGCCGGCGACGCGGCCGCCGCGGCCAGGGCCAGCCCCATCAGCGCGCGCATGCCGAGCCGCAAGGCGCCTCGGCTCATGTCTGGTTCCATCGCCCGTTCCTCCTGCTCGCGGCCGCCGGCCGCCTCGGTCAGGCGCCGCCGCTCATGCCTTGATGGCGCAACAGCGCATCGATGCTGGGGTCCCGACCCCGAAACGCGCGGAAGGACTCGATCGCATCACGACTTCCGCCGCGGGCCAGGATCTCGTCTCGAAAGCGCGCTCCGGTCTCGGGGTCCAGCACTCCATGCTCCTCGAACTGCGCGAAGGCGTCCGCCGACAGCACCTCGGCCCACTTGTAACTGTAATAGCCCGCAGCATAGCCGCCTGCGAAGATGTGGGAGAAGCTGTGCTGAAACCGGGCGAAGTCGGGCGGGAACACCACGGCCACCTCGTCGCGTACCCGGGCCGCGACCTCGGCCACGGCTTGCGGCGTGTATTGCGCCAGGCCCTGGTGAACCCGCAGGTCGAACAGCGCGAACTCGACCTGGCGCAGGGTCTGCATCCCGGCCTGGAAGTTGCGCGCCGCGAGCATGCGCTCGAACATCTCCGTCGGCAGCGCCTCACCGGTGTCGACATGGCGCCCGATTCGCTGCAGCACTTCCCATTCCCAACAATAGTTCTCGAGAAACTGGCTGGGAAGTTCCACCGCGTCCCACTCGACCCCCGACAGGCCCGACACCGCGAGCTCGTCGACCTGCGTCAGCAAGTGGTGCAGGCCATGGCCGAATTCGTGGAACAGGGTCTGCACGTCGTCGTGGCTGAGCAGCGCCGGACGGCCGCCCATGCCCTTGGCGAAATTGCAGGTCAGCAGTGCCACCGGGGTCTGCAGCCGGCCGTCGGGGCGCCGCCAGCGACCACGCGCGTCGTCCATCCACGCGCCGCCGCGCTTGCCCGGGCGCGCGTACAGGTCGGTGTAGAAATGGCCGGCCAGGCTGCCGTCGGCGTGTTCGACGCGCCACAGTCGCACATCGGGGTGCCAGGCATCGGGGGCGGCCTGCTCGACCACGCGCACCGCGAACAGGCGCTGCACGAGGTCGAACAGGCCCTGCAGGACCTGCGGCTCGGTGAAGTACTCGCGCAGCTTCTGTTCCGAATAGGCATAGCGTCGCTCCCGCAGACGCTCGGAGGCGAAGGCCATGTCCCAGGCCTGCAGCTGGGGCAGGTCGAGTTCGGCTGCGGCGAAGGCGCGCAGCTCCCGCAGGTCGCGTTCGGCGTGGGGGCGGGCCCGGCGAGCCAGGTCGAGCAGGAAGTGCTCCACCTGCGCCGGGCTGTCGGCCATCTTGGGCTGCAGGGACAGCTCGGCGAAGTTCTCGAAGCCCAGCAGGCGCGCCTGTTCGTGGCGCAATGCCAGCAGCTCGGCCATGACGGCCGAGTTGTCCAGGCGAGCATCACCGAGATCGCTGGCACGCGTCACGTAGGCTCGGTACATGGCCTGGCGCAGTTCGCGGTCGCGGGCGTGCTGCATCACCGGCACGTAACTGGGCTGGTGCAGCGTGAGCAGGTGGCCGCCGGCCTCGCCCGCGGCCTCGCGCGCGGCCTGCACGACATCGTCGGGCAGGCCCTCCAGTTGCTGCGCGCCGGCACGCAGGGAGAAGGCGTCGGTGGCGTCGAGCAGGTGCTCGGAGAACGCCTGCTCGAGTTCGGCGCTGCGCTGCTCGATGTGCGCGAAGCGTGCATGGGCCTGGCCCTGCAGTTGCGCCCCGCCGAGACGGAAGTCGCGCAGCGCGTGCTCGACGATGCGCTGGCGCAGCGTGTCGAGGGCGTCGAATCCGGGGCCTTCGCGCAAGGCGCGGTAGCGCGCGTACAGGCGCGGGTCGGCTCCCAGGTCGGTCCACAGCTCGGTCACCAGCGGCAGCATGTCGTTGTAGGCGCGGCGCAGCTCCGGGGTGTCGAGCACGGCGTGCAGGTGCCCGACCATGCCCCAGGCGCGCGCCAGCGCCTCGCTGGCCAGTTGCAGCGGCTCGACGACGTTGTCCCAGGTGGGCGGGCCGGGCTCGGCGCAGACCTGTTCGAGCACCCGCCGCACGCGCGCGACCAGCTCGCGCATCGCCGGCTCCACATGCTGCGGGCGCAGCGCCGCGAAGGGCGGGAGCTCGCCGGCCCACAGCAGCGGATTGTCCGGGGAGGTGGGGGTGGCGTCGAAGGTGGGTGAGGCGGGGGGCAGGGACATGTCTGGCCTGATGCAACCGTTGAGTCACGCGCCGGAGGGCGCGTCTGCGCGCATGGTGCACCATGCGCGCGATTCGTGCAGGCGCGGCCCGCGACGACCCACGCGGGTCCGCGGGGGGCCTTTCAGGCCTGCTCGCAGGCCTGGACGGTGTTGGACAACAGCATCGCGATGGTCATCGGGCCGACTCCGCCGGGCACAGGGGTGATCCAGCCTGCCCGCTCGCGGGCTGCGGCGAAATCCACGTCGCCGCACAGGCTGCCGTCGGCAAGGCGGTTGATGCCGACGTCGATCACCACCGCGCCGGGCTTGATCATGTCGGCCCCGATCATGCGCGGGCGCCCGACCGCTGCCACCAGCACGTCGGCGCGACGGCAGGTCTCGGCCAGGTCGGGGGTGCCGCTATGGGCGATGGTCACGGTGGCGTTCATGCCCAGCAGCATCATCGCCATCGGCTTGCCGACGATGTTCGAGCGGCCGACGACCACCGCGTGCTTGCCGCGCAGGTCGCCCATGCCGATGTGCTCGAGCATGCGCACGCAGCCCAGCGGCGTGCAGGGCCGAAAGCCGGGCTGGCCGACCATCAGCGCGCCGGCGCTGGCGACGTGGAATCCGTCGACGTCCTTGCGCGGGGAGATGGCCTCGATCACGCGCTGGGCGTCGATGTGCGCAGGCAGCGGCAGCTGCACCAGGATGCCGTGGACGGTGTCGTCGTGGTTCAGCGCGTGGATGCGCGCCAGCAGTTCAGCCTCGCGCAGATCGGCGCCGAAGGTCTCGTGCAGCGAGCGGATTCCGGCCTTTTCGCAGGCGGCGATCTTGTTGCGCACGTAGACCTGGCTCGCCGGGTCGGCGCCGACCAGGATCACCGCCAGCGCGGGCTGGCGCGACGCCGCGCGCAGTCGTGTCACGCGCTCGGCCACGCCTGCGCGCACCTGCTCGGCCAGTGCCTTGCCGTCGATGAGTCGGGCTGTCATGGCGTCATTTGTTCGCGCCAAGCGCGATCTTGAGCAGGTCGGCCACGGTGTTGGCGCCGAGCTTTTCCATGATGTTGGCGCGGTGCGCCTCGACCGTCTTGATGCTGATGTTGAGGTCGTCGGCGATCTGCTTGTTCAGGCGCCCGGCGACGATGCGTTCGAGCACCTGGGATTCACGGCTGGTGAGCTTGGAAAGCAGGGCCTCGCGGCTGGCGCTTTGCGCGTGCTCCTCGAGGTCCACGCGGGCCTTCTGCAGCATGCGGTCGACCAGGTCGCGCAGCAGGTTCTCGTTGAAGGGCTTCTCGATGAAATCGACCGCGCCCTTTTTCATCGTCGCCACCGCCATCGGCACGTCGCCGTGGCCGGTGATGAAGGCCAGCGGAATGCCCTGGCCGCGCTGCAGCAGGCGTTCCTGCAGTTCCAGGCCGCTCATGCCCGGCATGCGCACGTCGACGATCAGGCAGGCCACCTCGCGCGGATCGAAGCGCGACAGGAAGGCCTCGGCCGAATCAAAGCAGCGTACCCGGTAATCGTTGCCTTCGAGCAGCCATTGCAGCGAATCGCGTACGGCTTCATCGTCGTCGATAACGTATACGGTACCTTTGTTCGCTGGTTTCATGGGCTCGTCTGGTCAATGGCGGAAGCAGCGTTCGATGCGGACCGATCGGCCGGTGCGGCGGAAAGGACCGTGCCACGCGGCGCCGGCAAAGCGGCGCTGTTGCGGGGCGTGGGTTCCATGGGCAGCGTGAAGCAGAACATGCTGCCGCAAAGGTCCTCCCCATTGTATTGATTCTCGGCCCACAGACGACCTTCGTGGAACTCGACGATCGAACGGCAGATATTCAAGCCGATACCCAGGCCCTCGCTTTTGGTGGTGTAGAAGGCTTCGAACAAATGGCTCATGACTTCATCGGAAACCCCGGTGCCGTTGTCGCGCACGTTGAAGCGAACCTGGTCGCCCTCCTGGCGGATGTCGAGGTCGACGCTGCGCAGCACGCCGCTGCGCGCGGCCTTGTCCACAGCTTCCGCCGCATTGCGCAGCAGGTTGAGCAGCACCTGCTCGATCAGGATGGGGTCGGCGTGCAGCGACGCGATGCCGGGCGCGATGTGGGTGAACAGGCGCACGTTGCGACGTCGCATCTCGATCTCGGCCAGCTCGAGGGTGTTCTGCACGATGTCCTGCACGCGGCAGGCCACGCGATGCGGCTCGTTCTTTTTCACGAAATCGCGCACGCGGCGGATCACCGCCGCCGCGCGCTGGGCCTGGCGCGCGGTCTTTTCCAGCGCCGGCTGCAGTTCCTCGGGGGGCATGGAGTGGTTGCGCAGGCGCGCGATCATGCCGGAGCAGTAGTTGTTGATGGCCGTCAGCGGCTGATTGAGCTCGTGCGCGAGCGACGACGCCATCTCGCCCATGGAAATCAGGCGCGATGTGATCTGCGCCTTCTCCTCCTGGTTGCGCGCGACTTCCTCGGCCTGATGGCGCGCCGTGACGTCCGTCGCGATGAGCATCTGCACCACGCGGGCGTCGACCCACTGGATGTAGCGCTGGCGCACGTCGAACCAGCGGTCCAGCGACGCCACGTGGATCTCGTGCACCTGGGCCTGGCTGTGCAGGAACTCGTCGGCCGGCAGCCCGGCGAAGCTGTCGACTGCGTCGTCGCCGTCGACTCCGGCGCCCGGCGGAGGCTCCTGGCCGCTGAGCAGGTGGTGCCCATGGGCCGATGCGCCGAACCACTGGCGGTACAGCTTGTTGGCGTAGAGCTGCTCGTCGCGGTCGATGGCCAGCACCGACACGGCCGCGTCGAGCCCCTCGAGCACGGCGACGAAGCGCTCGTGCGATGCCGCGAGCTCCTGGCGGATGCGCGTGGGCTCGGTGATGTCGGTGACCGACGTGACCCAGCCCGTCTGCCGGTCGCGGTTGTCGATCAGCGCCGACACGTACACGCGGGCGTCGAATTCGCTGCCGTCCTTTCGCGCCAGCTTGAGCGCGAATCCCGACGGTGGCGCGAGCCCGTCCAGGGTCTGCTGCAGCGCCAGCGCCATTTCGGCCGAGCGTCGCGCCGGCCAGTATGGATGAGGCGGCCCCTGGCCGACCAGGTCGTGTTCGGAAAAGCCGGTCATCTTGCAGAAGGCCATGTTGACGTAGGTGATGCGTCCCTTCAGGTCGATGGCCTGCATTCCGGTCGACAGCGAGTTCTCCATGGCGCGCCGAAAGGCGGTTTCCCGAGTCAGGCTGAGCTGGGTTTGCAGGCGTTCGCGCATCTGGCGCCAGCTGCCCCACTGCATCCACAGCATCAACGCCGACAGCACGAACACCGCCCAGTACAGGCCACGCACGGTCCAGCCCGGGCTGGAGTGGTAGCTGCTCACGCGCATGGCCAGCCCGGCATCGAAGGGGTGCAACGCCACCAGATACTGCAGGGGCTTGCGCTCGAAGTCGCCCGTGGCGGTATTGGCCAGCACGCGCTGGGTGACGCGGTCGACCAGCGCCACCGCGTAATGGCTGCTGAGTTCCTGCACCGTGGTGCCGCGCAGCAGTCCGTCGATCGAGTAGACCGCACCGACCGTGCCGGCGAAGCGCGCGCCCAGCAGCACGGGCGTTGCCGACTCGACCACCCAGCCGAGCTGGGGCAGGTGGTAGGGCAGGCTGTAGACGGTGCGCAGCCTGGTGCTGGCGAGCTGCTCGAGCAGGCGCGAAGGCTCCTGCGCCGGGCGGTGGTCGGGGCCGGCCCAGTGCAGGTCGCGCGGCACCGCGGTGCTCACGACCAGGTGGTCGAGACGGCCCTGGTCGTCGGTGGCGTAGACCACCACGGCCGGCGCGTGCTGGTGCAGGAAGCTGTGCGCGAGCTCCGGAAAGCGGCTGTTGCCTCGCCGCGACTCCAGCGTGTTGGCCATCGACTGCAACTGCTCCTGCATCAGGGCCATTTCCAGGCTCATGCGCTGGCGCGCCCATTCGCTGTCACGCTGCAGGGTGTCGTGCTCGCGTTGCAGTTCGGTCTGCTGCGTGTAGCGCACAAGCGCCGCCGCGGCTCCGAGGAACAGCACCAGCGAGAGCAGCGGGCCGAACAGCAGCAGGCGGTCGGCGCTGAGGCCTTGCAGCAGGCGCCCGGCGCGCTGGCGCAGGCGTCGAAACGCGGAAGAGGGCATGTTCACCCCGCAAGTCTATGCAAAGCCGGCCGACGCGAGCATGCTCGTGCCTTGCGCGGCGCCGACCTGCAGTGCGCGACCGTTGCGTCGGGGAAAACCCTGAAGATCGTATACAATCTCATAATATAAAACGCAATATTGCCATTCAAAACGTTCTTTGCCATACTTGCGTTTACACCCAGAGGAGACCCACCATGGCAGCAGTACCCGAGTCGCAAGTGCCGGCGGCCAACGATGCCGACCCCCAGGAAACGCGTGAATGGCTGGATGCGCTGCAGGCGCTGATCGCGACCGAGGGACGCGAGCGCGCGCATTTCCTGCTGGAGTCCCTGCTCGATCAGGCCCGGCAGGATGGCGTCGACATGCCCTTTTCGGCCAACACGGCCTATGTGAACACCATCCCGCCCGACCTGGAAGAGCGCAATCCCGGCAACGTGGAAATCGAGGAGCGCCTGCGCGCGTACATGCGCTGGAACGCCATGGCCATGGTCGTGCGCGCCAATCGGCTGCATCCGGCCGACGGCGGCGACCTCGGCGGGCATATCGCGTCGTTCGCGTCGCTGGCGACGATGCTCGGCGCCGGGTTCAACCATTTCTGGCACGCCCCGAGCGAGGACCATGGCGGCGACCTGGTGTATTTCCAGGGCCACAGCGCGCCCGGCATCTACGCCCGCGCCTTCATGGAAGGCCGCCTGAGCGAGCAGCAACTGCTGAATTTCCGCCAGGAGGTCGACGGCAACGGCCTGTCGAGCTATCCGCACCCGAAGCTGATGCCCGACTTCTGGCAGCTGTCGACGGTGTCCATGGGCCTGGGGCCCATCATGGCCATCTACCAGGCGCGTTACCTCAAATACCTGCATGCGCGCGGAATCGCCGACACCTCGAAGCGCAAGGTCTGGGTGTTCTGCGGCGACGGCGAGATGGACGAGCCCGAGTCGCTCGGGGCCATCGGCCTGGCCGCGCGCGAGAAGCTCGACAACCTGGTGTTCGTGGTCAATTGCAACCTGCAGCGCCTGGACGGTCCGGTGCGCGGCAACGGCAAGATCATCCAGGAACTGGAAGCCGAATTCCGCGGCTCGGGCTGGAACGTGATCAAGCTGATCTGGGGCTCGTACTGGGATCCGCTGCTGGCGCGCGACAAGGAAGGCATCCTGCGCCAGGTCATGATGGACGTGCTCGACGGCGACTACCAGGCCATGAAGGCCAATGACGGCGCGTTCGTGCGCAAGCATTTCTTCGGGCGCCACCCCAAGCTGCTCGAGATGGTCAAGAACATGAGCGACGAGGACATCTGGCGCCTCAATCGCGGCGGTCACGATCCGAACAAGGTGTACGCGGCCTTCCACGCCGCCGCCCACCACGAGGGCCAGCCCACGGTGCTGCTGGTGAAGACCATCAAGGGCTACGGAATGGGGCAGGCGGCCGAGGCGCGCAACGTGGCGCACCAGGTCAAGAAGCTGACCGACGAGGACATCCGCGAGTTCCGCGACCGCTTCAACATCCCGGTGCCCGATCACGAACTGCCGAACCTGCCGTTTTTCCGCCCGGCCGACGACACGCCGGAGATGCAGTACCTGCACGCCAGGCGCAAGGCTCTCGGAGGCTACCTTCCGCAGCGGCGTCGCAAGGCCGACGAGCAGCTGCCGCTGCCGCCGCTGGCCGAGATCTTCAAGCCCATGCTCGAGCCCACCGCCGAGGGCCGCGAGATCTCGACCACCCAGGCCTACGTGCGCTGCCTGAACCAGCTGCTGCGAGACAAGACCCTCGGGCCGCGCGTGGTGCCGATCCTGGTCGACGAGACGCGCACCTTCGGCATGGAGGGCCTGTACCGCCAGATCGGCATCTATGCGCCGGAAGGCCAGAAGTACACGCCGGTCGACCGCGGCGAGGTCATGTACTACCGCGAGGACAAGTCGGGGCAGATCCTGCAGGAAGGCATCAGCGAGGCCGGGGGCATGTGCTCGTGGATCGCCGCGGCGACGTCCTACTCGCACAGCAACCGCATCACCATCCCGTTCTTCATCTACTACTCGATGTTCGGGTTCCAGCGCATCGGCGACCTGGTATGGGCGGCAGGCGACATGCTGGCGCGCGGTTTCCTGCTGGGCGGCACCTCCGGGCGCACCACGCTCAACGGCGAGGGCCTGCAGCACGAGGACGGGCACAGCCAGATCATGGCGGCCAACGTGCCCAACTGCATCAGCTACGACCCCACGTTCGCGCACGAGGTGGCGGTGATCCTGCACAACGGCCTGCAGCGCATGGTGGTGAACCAGGAGGACGTGTTCTTCTACATCACCCTGCTCAACGAAAACTACCCGCAGCCCGGCCTGCAGCAGGGCACCGAGGAGCAGATTCTCAAGGGCATGTACCTGTGCCGCCCGGGCAAGGCCGGCAAGCTGCGCGTGCAGCTGCTCGGCTCGGGCTCGATCCTGCGCGAGGTGCTGGCGGCCGCCGAGCTGCTCGAGCAGGACTGGGGCGTGGCCGCCGACGTGTGGAGCTGCCCGAGCTTCAACGAGCTGGCGCGCGAAGGCCGCGACTGCGAGCGCTGGAACCTGCTGCACCCGGACGCCGAGGCGCGCAAGAGCTTCGTCGCCACGCAGCTCGAGTCCCACGACGGCCCGGTGATCGCCTCCACCGACTACGTGCGGCTGTTCGCCGAGCAGATCCGCCCCTACATGCCGGCCGGGCGCAACTATCGCGTGCTGGGCACCGACGGCTACGGCCGCTCGGACACCCGCACCAAGCTGCGCAGGCATTTCGAGGTGGACCGCCACTTCGTCGTGCTGGCCGCGCTGCGCAGCCTGGCCGACGAGGGCAAGCTGGCGAAGTCGAAGGTCGCCGAGGCGATCGGCAAGTACGACATCGATGTCGAGCGCATCAATCCGCTGCTGGCCTGAGGCCCGTCGCACGACACGAACACGGAGACACGCGAGATGGCGCAAGTGCAGGTGCTGGTTCCCGACATCGGGGACTTCAAGGACGTGGAGGTGATCGAGCTGCTGGTCAAGCCGGGAGACCGGATCGAGGCCGAGCAGTCGCTGATCACGGTGGAGAGCGACAAGGCGAGCATGGAGATTCCGAGCAGCGCGGCCGGGGTGGTGAAGACGCTGCTGGTCAAGCTCGGGGACAAGGTCAGCGAGGGCACGCCGCTGGTGGAGCTGGAGGCTGAAGGAGGGGCCGCGCAGGCGGCGCCCGCCGCGGCGCCTGCGGCCGCGCCGGCAGCGGCCGCACCGGCCGCGCCCACGCGACCGGTGGACAAGCCCGCCGCCGAGGAGCAGCCCGCGCTGGCCTCGCAGCCGCGGCACCCGGTTCCGCCGACCGCGGCGCTGCCGCCGGTGGAGCCCGAGCCGAACCCGGCCCGGCTGCCGCATGCGTCGCCGTCGGTGCGCAAGCTCGCGCGCGATCTCGGCGTGCCGCTGGACGAGGTCCGCGGCAGCGGCAGCAAGGGGCGCATCACGGCCGAGGACGTGCAGTCCTTCGTCAAGGCGGTGATGACCGGTCAGGCGAGCACCCGTGCGTCGGCCCAGGTCGGCGGTGGCGCGCGCGGCGCCGGACTCGACCTGCTGCCGTGGCCGCAGGTCGACTTCTCCCGCTTCGGCACCGTGTCGACACAGCCGCTTTCGCGCATCAAGAAGATCTCGGGCCCGAACCTGGCGCGCAACTGGGTGATGATCCCGCATGTCACGCAGTTCGACCAGGCCGACATCACCGAGCTCGAGGAGTTCCGCAAGTCGTCGAACGCCGCTGCCGCCGCCGGCGGGGCCAAGCTGACCATGCTGGCCTTCGTCATGAAGGCCTGCTGCGCCGCGCTCAAGCAGATGCCGGCGTTCAACGCGTCGCTGGACGAAAGCGGCGAGAACCTGATCCTGAAGGATTACGTGAACCTGGGCTTCGCCGCCGACACGCCGCAGGGCCTGGTGGTGCCGGTGCTCAAGGACGCGGACAAGAAGGGGCTGCGCCAGATCGCCGCGGAAATGTCGCAACTGGCGGCGACCGCGCGCGAGGGCAAGCTCAAGCCCGCCGACATGCAAGGTGCCAGCTTCACGATCTCCAGCCTCGGCGGGGTCGGCGGCACCGCGTTCACGCCGATCATCAACGCGCCGGAGGTGGCGATCCTGGGCCTGTCCAAATCGCAGATGCAACCGGTGTGGGACGGCAAGCAGTTCCAGCCTCGCCTGATGCTGCCGCTGTCGCTTTCGTACGACCATCGCGTGATCGACGGCGCGATGGCCGCGCGCTTCACCACCCTGCTCGGCGAGCTTCTCGGCGATCTTCGCCGGGTGTTGTTGTGATCCCTGGGGAGACACGCGAGATGGCGCAAGTGCAGGTGCTGGTTCCCGACATCGGGGACTTCAAGGACGTGGAGGTGATCGAGCTGCTGGTCAAGCCGGGGGACCGGATCGAGGCCGAGCAGTCGCTGATCACGGTGGAGAGCGACAAGGCGAGCATGGAGATTCCGAGCAGCGCGGCCGGGGTGGTGAAGACGCTGCTGGTCAAGCTCGGGGACAAGGTCAGCGAGGGCACGCCGCTGGTGGAGCTGGAGGCTGAAGCAGGGGCCGCGCAGGCGGCGCCTGCCGCGGCGAGCCAGCCGGTGGCTGCTGCCGCGGCGCCCGCGCAGCAGGCCGCGCCCGTGCAGCAGGCGCCGGCCGCGGCGGGGGCCTACGGCGGCAGCGTGGACCACGAGTGCGACCTGCTCGTGCTCGGCGCCGGCCCCGGCGGCTATTCGGCGGCCTTCCGCGCTGCCGACCTCGGGCTGAAGGTCGTGCTGGTGGAGCGCTACGCCACGCTGGGCGGTGTCTGCCTGAACGTCGGATGCATTCCCAGCAAGGCCCTGCTGCACGTGGCCTCGGTGATCGACGAGGCGACGCACCTGGCGGCAGCCGGCATCGAGTTCGCCGCGCCCAAGGTCGACCGCAAGCGCCTGCGCGAGCACAAGGACCAGGTGGTGGGCAAGCTCACCGGCGGGCTCGCCGGCATGGCCAAGGCGCGCAAGGTCACGGTGGTGCGCGGCAATGGGGCCTTCGTCGACGCGCACCACGTGGAGGTGCGTCTGACGCAGGGTGGCGGGCGCGAGCCGGCGGGGCCGTCGCAGCACGTGCGATTCAAGCGTGCGATCATCGCCGCGGGCAGCCAGGCGGTGCACCTGCCCTTCCTGCCCGAAGACCCTCGGGTGGTCGACTCCACCGGCGCGCTGGCGCTGGACATCGAACCGCGCAACATGCTGATTGTCGGCGGCGGCATCATCGGCCTGGAAATGGGTACGGTGTACTCGACCCTGGGCGCACGCCTGGACGTGGTCGAGATGCAGGACGGCCTGATGCCCGGCGCCGACCGTGACCTGGTCAAGGTGTGGCAGAAGATGAATGCGCGTCGTTTCGATCGCGTGATGCTCAAGACCCGCACCGTCGACGCGCAGGCGCGCGACGACGGCATCTGGGTGCGCTTCGAGGGCGAGGGCGCGCCAGCCGAGCCCCAGCGCTACGACCTCGTGCTGCAGGCCGTGGGCCGTACCCCCAACGGCAAGCGCATCGGCGCCGAGCACGCCGGCGTGGCCGTGGACGAGCGCGGTTTCATCCGCGTCGACGCCGCGATGCGCACCAACGTGGCCCACATTCACGCCATCGGCGACATCGTCGGCCAGCCCATGCTGGCGCACAAGGCGGTGCACGAGGCGCACGTGGCGGCCGAGGTGTGCGCCGGGGAGCTGCTCGGCGACCAGACGCTGGCGCGCAGTGCCTTCGATGCGCGGGTGATTCCCTCGGTGGCCTACACCGATCCCGAGATCGCCTGGGTCGGCCTCGGCGAGGACGAGGCCCGCGCCAAGGGCATCGCGGTGAAAAAGGCGGTGTTCCCATGGGCAGCGTCGGGCCGGGCCATCGCCAATGGGCGCGACGAGGGGTTCACCAAGCTGCTGTTCGATGCGCAGACCCATCGCATCGTCGGCGGCGGCATCGTGGGCACCCATGCCGGCGACCTGATCAGCGAGATCGCGCTGGCCGTGGAAATGGGCGCCGACGCGGTGGACATCGCGCGGACCATCCACCCGCACCCCACGCTGGGAGAGTCGATCGGCATGGCCGCCGAGGTCGCCGAGGGGTCCTGCACCGACCTGCCGCCGCCGCGGCGCTGACTCAGGGTTTGCTGCTCTCGGGTGCCACCCGGGGCAGCAGCGCCCCGGCCATCAACGCGGTGGTCGCCGGCGAGGCACCCGCCGGAACCGCGTTGGAAATGGGCAGCGCGGCCATGGGCCGCTCGCTGCGCTGCGCGGCTGGCTCGGGCTGGGCAGACGCGGGTTCGCGCATGTCGGGCGACGCGGCCTGCGCCGACGGCAGCAACGGCTCCGCGGCGTGCGTGATCAGGCGCCGCGCGCCATCGAAGCGGCGCGCCCAGTACGGGCTGTCGAGACTGTCGATCTGCACGCGCTGGCCCGGGCGCGGCGCATGCACGAACTGGCCGTTGCCGATGTAGATGCCGACGTGGGAAAACGCACGGCGCAGGGTGTTGAAGAACACCAGGTCGCCGGGCCGCAATTCGTTCTCGGCCACCTTCTCACCTTCACGGCTTTGCTGGGCCGCGTTGTGCGGGAGCACCAGGCCGAGGGTTTCCTTGTACACGTGGCGCACCAGGCCGGAGCAGTCGAACCCGCTGGATGCGTGGTCGCCGCCGTAGCGATAGCGCACGCCCAGGAAGCTCAACGCGTTGACCACCAGCTCCGAGGCGCGCGACGAGACTTCGTGCACGACCCTCGGGGCTCCCCACCAGGCTGGCGCCGTGGTGGGCGCGCCGTCGGGAGCCGTGGACACCGCCGTTGCGGGCGCTCGCGGCTCGGCCTGGGCTCGCGCGATGATCTGGCGCAGGCGCTGGTCGGCGCCGTCCTCTCCCGCGGGCTGGCCGGACTGCACGACCGTTCGTGCCGCGAAGCCGTGCCGGGCTGCGTCGCCGGCGCCCGGCGCCGCCCAGGCGGACGACATGCAGGCCGCCGCCAGCAGCGCCACGACGCCCAGCGCGAGCCGCGGCGCGCTGCATGCAAGGGCTGGGGTGGGCCGGGCTCGGGACATCGCGCGATTTTGCAGGCGGGCGCAGCGGGCGTCAACCCGAGGCGCCGACGTGGCAGGGCCCGCAGCGCGCATGCCGGCCGGCTTGCCGACGGCAGCCTGCGGGTGTTGTAGGCTGGTGTCGAGGCCCGGGCGCCGACGCGCGCGGGCCGGCTTCCCAGATGTTCACGGAGACGAATCATGTTCCAAGCTTGGCTGCTGGACAAAGCCTCGGGGACCTTCCAGGCCGAACTGCGCGAGATTGATGAATCCCGGTTGCCGCCGGGGGATGTGCTGGTGCAGGTCCTGCACTCCACCATCAACTACAAGGACGCGCTGGCGCTGACCCATCGCGCGCCCGTGGTGCGCAACTGGCCGATGGTGCCGGGAATCGACGGCGCCGGCATCGTGCTGGAAAGCCGCCACGCCGCATGGAAGCCGGGAGACCGCTGGATTCTCAACGGCTGGGGGGTCGGCGAGACGCACTGGGGATGCCTCGCCGAGCGCGCGAGCCTGCGCGGCGACTGGCTGGTGCCGGTGCCGGCGCGCTTCGACACCCGCCAGGCCATGATCATCGGCACCGCCGGCTACACGGCGATGCTGTGCGTGCAGGCCATCGCCGCGCACGACCTGCGTCCCGAGCATGGCGAGGTGCTGGTCACCGGAGCCACCGGAGGCGTCGGCAGCATCGCGGTGGCGCTGCTGGCGCGCCGGGGCTGGAAGGTGGTCGCGGTCAGTGGCAAGCCCGAGCGCGAGGACTACCTGCGCGCGCTGGGCGCCGCCGAGGTGCTGCCGCGCCAGTCACTCAGCGAGCCGGGCAAGCCGCTGCAAAAGGAGCGCTGGGCCGCGGTGGTCGACACCGCCGGCAGCCACATCCTGGCCAACGCCTGCGCGCAGACGCGCTGGGGCGGCGTGGTCGCGGCCTGCGGGCTGGCCCAGGGAATGGATTTTCCGGCCTCGGTGGCGCCGTTCATCCTGCGCAATGTCACGCTGGCCGGAATCGACAGCGTCATGCAGCCGCTGGGCGCGCGACGCGCGGCCTGGGCGGCGCTGGCCGACGAACTCGATGCGTCGCAGCTCGAGGCGGTGGCGCACGACATCCGGCTGGACCAGGCGCTGGAAGCCGCGCAGGCGCTGATGGCCGGGCGTGTCTCGGGACGCACGGTGGTCAACATCTGATCAGGCGCGCGCGTGCCGGGGCGCGCGGCCGGCCCCGGCGCCCGCGGTCAGGGTCGTGTCAGGTGGCGTGTCTAGGGTCGGAGCAGTCGGCCGGTCGTCACACCCGGCCGCGCGCCGAGGCGCCGCAACAAGAACCTCAGGGAGACAAGCATGACCGGTTACCGCGAGTATCACCGGCGCTCGGTGGAGCAGCCGCAGGAGTTCTGGGCCGAGAAGGCTGCGTTGATCGACTGGCATCGGCCTTTCGAGCAGGTGCTCGACGCCAGTCGCAAGCCCTTCGCCGCGTGGTTTCGCGGCGGGCTCACCAACCTGTGCCACAACGCGGTCGACCGCCACCTGCCCGAGCGCGCGCAGCAGGCCGCGCTGGTCTGGGAGTCCACCGAGGTCGAGCGCAGCCGCAGCTACTCCTACGCCGAACTGCACCGCGAGGTGCAGCGCATGGCGGCGATCCTGCAGCGCCACGGCGTGCAGCAGGGCGACCGCGTGCTGATCTACATGCCGATGATCCCGGAAGCCGTGTTCGGCATGCTGGCCTGTGCGCGCATCGGCGCCATTCATTCGGTGGTGTTCGGCGGCTTTGCCGCGGTCAGCCTGGCCACGCGCATCGACGACGCGGCTCCCAAGCTCATTCTCAGCAGCGATGCCGGCTCGCGTGCCGGGCGCGTGGTGCCCTACAAGCCGCTGCTCGACGAGGCCATCGCGCGCGCGGCGCACAAGCCGGAAAAGGTGTTGATGGTCGATCGCGGGCTGCATGCCTTCGAGCCGGTCGCCGGGCGCGACCTGGACCATGCGGCCGAGAGCGCGGCGGTGGGGGATTCGCAGGTTCCTTGCGTGTGGGTGGATTCCACGCATCCCAGCTACATCCTGTACACGTCGGGCACCACCGGACGTCCCAAGGGCGTGCAGCGTGACACCGGCGGCTACGCGGTGGCGCTGGCGACTTCGATGCGCGACATCTTCTGCGGCCGCCCCGGCGGAACGTACTTCTGCAGCAGCGACATCGGCTGGGTGGTGGGCCACAGCTACATCGTCTACGGGCCGCTGATCCACGGCATGACCACGGTGCTGTACGAGGGCACCCCGGTTCGCCCGGACGCCGGCATCCTGTGGCGTCTGGCCGAGCGGCACCGCGCGCAGGTGATGTTCTCGTCCCCGACCGCAGTGCGGGTGCTGAAGAAATTCGATGCGTCGTTCATGCGAGATCGTGACCTGTCGTCGCTGGAGCGCTTGTTCCTGGCCGGCGAGCCGCTGGACGAACCGACCGCGAGCTGGATTTCCGAAATGCTCGGCAAGCCGGTGGTGGACAACTACTGGCAGACCGAAACGGGCTGGCCGATCCTGAGCATCGCCGCCGGCGTCGAGGCGCTTCCACCCAAGGCCGGCTCGCCGGGTGTGGCCATGCCGGGCTACCGCGTGAGCGTGCTCGACGAGCTCAGCGGAGAGCCGGTGCCCGCCGGGCACAAGGGCGTGCTGGCGATCGACTGGCCGCTGCCGCCGGGCTGCATGCAGACCGTGTGGGGCGACGACCAGCGTTTCATCGACACCTACTGGTCCAACTTCGCGTCGCGCCAGGCCTACTCGACCTTCGACTGGGGCGTGGCCGACGAGCAGGGCTACGTGACCATCCTCGGGCGCACCGACGACGTCATCAATGTCGCGGGACATCGCCTGGGCACGCGCGAGATCGAGGAAAGCATCTCCAGCCACCCGGCCGTGGCCGAAGTCGCCGTGGTGGGGGCCGCCGATGAGGTCAAGGGCCAGCAGGCGATGGCCTTCGTGGTCGCGCGCGACGCCTCGCGCACGGCCGACGCCCAGGCCCGCGAGGACCTGCAGCGCGAGATCATGCAGACCGTGCAGACCCAGCTCGGCGCGGTGGCGCGTCCGGCGCGCGTGCTGTTCGTCTCCATGCTGCCCAAGACCCGTTCGGGCAAGTTGCTGCGCCGCTCCATCCAGGCGCTGTGCGAGCAGCGCCCGACCGGCGACCTGACCACGCTGGAGGATCCGGCAGCGCTGGATCAGATCCGGAAGGCACTCGCCGATCAGGCGTGATCATTCGGCGCGCACTCGAGCGCGCCTGTTGGATCTTCGCCAAGCACCACCCAGCACCGCGCGCCCGCTGACGGGCACGCGGTGTACTTGCGCGTGCGCAACAACGCTGCGTTCCACCCCCTTCCCAGGCAAGGACTAGGGAAAGCACTATGCGTCGGGGCTGGACGAGTCCGCCGACAGGCCTACAATCCATAAGTCCGTGCTTATAAGCAGATTCTATTAAACAGTGATGTCCGCGACGGCCCAACCTCCCAAGCTGCTCGGCGACGCCTCCGATGACGAGGCCGCCGAGAGGGTGTTCGACACCGCGGCGGAACTGTTCGGCGTGCTGGCCACGCCGCTGCGCCTGCGAATCCTGAACGCCATCTGCACCCACGAGAAGAGTGTCGGAGACATCATGCAGGCGGTGGAGTCCACGCAGCCCAACGTGTCGCAGCACCTGAAGGTGCTGTACCAGGCCGGAATCGTGGCCAAGCGCCGCGTAGGAAACCAGATCTATTACCGGGTGCAAAGCGAGAAGGCGGTCCAGCTGTGCCGCAGCGTGTGCACCCAGATCGCGATCGAACTGGATGACCCGGATTCGGTTTCGCAATCGGAGCGCCTGGCCCGGCGCATCTAGTCCCAACAGCCAACCAGCGAGTACGAGGATGAGTGACTACAGCAACAAGCTAGGCCGGTTGCGTCCCGCGCCGGAGAACTTCCTGAGCGCGGATCAGATCCAGCAGGTGCAATCGGGCAGGCGCGATTTCCTGCGACGCGCGTTCGTCGGCGCCAGCGCGGCGATGGTGGCGGGCGGTGCTGCCAACGCCTACGCCGGGAGCGCCTCGGCCGAGGACGAGAAGCTGATCCTGAACAAGCCCGAGTGGGGCACCACGCTGGGTCGCCCGGTCGACGAGCCGCCGTACGGCATGCCGTCCAAGTACGAGGCCAACCTCGTGCGCCGCATCAGCCCCGGGCTGTCGGCGGTGAACCAGGCGAACGTGGCCTTCGCTCCGCTGCAGGGCATGTTCGGCATCATCACCCCGTCGGGCCTGCATTTCAATCGCTCGCACCAGGGCTGGTACGAGATCGATCCGGCGCAGCATCGCCTGATGGTCATGGGCGAGCCCGGCCTGGTCGCCAACCCGAAGGTGTATTCGGTGGGCGACATCATGCGCATGCAGCCAGTGTCTCGCATCCACTTCATCGAGTGCGGCGCCAACTCGGCGATGGAATGGGGCAACGTGGCCGTGCCCACCGTGCAATACACGCACGGCATGGTGTCTTGCAGCGAGTTCACCGGAGTGCCGCTGATCAAGCTGCTCGAGGACTGCGGCGCCAACCTCAAGGGCGTGCGTTTCATCCTCGCCGAGGGTGCCGACGGCTCGCACGAGACCCGCACCATCCCGATGTCGCTGGTGCTGTCGGGCGAGGTGCTGGTGGCCTACGGCCAGAACGGCGAGATGCTGCGCCCGGAAAACGGCTACCCGCTGCGCCTGGTGGTGCCCGGCGTGGAGGGCGTGTCCAACATCAAGTACCTGCGCCGCATCAAGCTGGGCACCGAGCCCTTCGGCGCGAAGGACGAGGTGCTGGGCTACGTCGACCTGATGCCAGACGGCAAGTTGCGCCAGTACACCTCGCTGATGGAGTGCAAGTCGGTCATCACGTCGCCGTCGGGCGGCCAGGTGCTGCTCGACAAGGGGCTCTACAACGTCACCGGCCTGGCGTGGTCGGGGCGCGGGCGCATCAAGCGTGTGGACGTGTCGTTCGACGGCGGCGTGAACTGGCACCCGGCGCGCCTGGAGGGCCCGATCCAGAACAAGGCACTGACCCGCTTCAACATCCCCTGGGTGTGGAACGGCAAGGGTGCCTTCCTGCAAAGCCGCGCGGTGGACGAGACGGGCTATGTGCAGCCCACCTACGAGCAGCTGCGCAAGGTGCGCGGCACCCGCTCGGTCTACCACAACAACGCGATTCAAACCTGGCAAGTCGAAGAAACTGGAGATGTCCGCAATGTTCAACTCGCGCATTCTTGAGAACACGTTGGGGCTTCCCAAGTTTTCCAAGGCCGCGGTAGCCGCAGCCCTCGCCGTGGCCGCTTCGGCCGCGTGGGGCGCCAACCCCGGAGCTTCGCTGGGCCAGCCCGCGACCCAGGCCGAGATCCAGGCCTGGAATATCGACGTGCGCCCGGACTTCCAGGGCCTGCCGGCGGGCCAGGGAACGGTCGCGGAAGGCACCAAGCTGTGGGAAGCCAAATGCGCCTCCTGCCATGGCGACTTCGCCGATTCCAACTCGGTGTTCCCGCCGCTGGTGGGTGCCTTCCAGGCCACCAAGGAGGAAATGAAGACCGGTATCGTGGCCAAGCTGGGCAACCCGAGCGAGGGCTTCGGCACCTCGCTGGAAAAGCTCTCCACGTTGTCGACCCTGTTCGACTACATCCACCGCGCGATGCCGTGGACCTCGCCCGATTCGCTGACCTGGAACGAGACCTACTCGCTGGTCGACTACCTGCTCAATCTGGCGAACATCGTTCCGGCCAACTTCGTGCTCACCCGCGACAACGTGCAGCAGGTGCAGGACAAGCTGCCCAACCGCAACGACATGACGTGGAACCACGGCATGTGGCCGGGCGGCAAGCAGGTACTGGCGGACGGTAAGGTGCTGGGTAACGGGGGTATCCCCGATGTGCACAACAAGGAGTGCATGAAAGACTGCGCACCCAAGCCCGTGGTGTCCAGCTCGATCCCCGATTTCGCGATGAATACCTGGGGCAACCTGCAGGACCAGTACCGCCCCTGGGGCCCGATCCGCGGCCAGGTGACGCTGTCCAAGGCCGAGCTCGAGAAGGCGGCGAAGGCCAAGCAGGCCGCGGCTTCCGACCCGAACGCCAAGGTCGTCGAGCTGCTCAAGGCGCATGGCTGCATTGCCTGCCACAGCATGGGCGACAACACGCTCGTCGGTCCGGGCTACGCGGCCGTGGCGAAGAAATATGCGGGCCAGCAGGGGGTGGTGGCAGAATTGACCCAGCGCATCATCAAGGGTGGTTCCGGTACATGGGGAAGTATCCCGATGCCGCCGCAGAGTATCAGCGAGGGCGATGCGAAGATGATTGCGACCTGGCTGGTGGATGGAGCAAAACAGTAATCGCATCAGTCCGCGCGTGTCCGATGGGGGCCGCGCACTTTTCTCTCAGTGAGGAGTTTTAGGAATGAATCAGTCTCGTCGTCAGGTCATGCAGCTCGGTGCTGGCGCGACCGTCGCCGGCCTGGCCGCCACGGCCGGCCTCCTGCCCTCGGTGGCCCAGGCCGCCGATGCCCCGGGTTGGGATCCGAAGTTGTTCGAGGCCCACACCCTGGATGAGATCGCCAAGGGCATGGGTTGCACCGCCACCGCCAGCAGCGATGTGTCGATCATCGGTCCGGACATCGCCGAGAACGGCGCGGTCGTGCCGGTGGGCATCAAGTCCACCGCGAGCGGCGTGACCATGCTGGGCATCGTCGTGGAGAAGAACCCGACCGCGCTGGTGGCCACGTTCAAGATGGGCGAAGGTGCCGTGCCCAGCGTCGCCACGCGCATCAAGATGGCCAAGACCGCCGACGTCTACGCCGTCGCGCGCGTGGGCGACAAGCTGCTCTACAGCAAGAAGGAAATCAAGGTCACGCTGGGCGGCTGTGGCGGCTGATGCCGCTGGCTACCGCGTCCGACCTTCCTCAGCAAATTTTTTCTGGAGTTTGAAATGCCCAATCCGATGCGCATGCGCGCAAGCGTCGAAGGCGACACCGTCGTCGTCCGCGTGCTGATGACCCACCCCGAGGACACCGGCCTGCTCAAGGGCCCCGACGGCAAGCTGATCCCCGCCCACTTCATCCAGTCCGTGATCTGCAAGCACGGCGACAAGGAAGTGATGAACTGCGACTGGGGAACCGCGATTTCCAAGAACCCGTTCCTGGAGTTCAGCTTCAAGGGCGGCAAGTCGGGCGACACGGTCTCCGTGACCTGGCTGGACAACAAGGGCGAGACCCAGACCGGCAGCACCACGGTGTCGTGATTCGCCCAGGGCCCGGCACTGCCGGGCCTTGTCCGTTGCAGCAAGTAGCACGAACTGTTCGCGAGGAGACCATGAAACAGCGACTACCTAAGAAGATGGCCGCACTGGCCGGGATCACCCTTCCCGTGCTGCTGCTGGTGGGGGCCGGTGCCGTGCAGGCGCAGGCGGCCGATTCCGTGAGCCAGGAAGGCAACGCCTACCTGCAGATGATGAACGAGATGGGTGGCAACCCGGCCGACTTCAACATCGACGACGGCAAGAAGCTGTGGAGTGAGAAGCGCGGTCCCAAGCACGCCTCGCTGCAGCAGTGCGACCTGGGCTTGGGCCCGGGCGTGGTCAAGGGCGCCTATGCGCAGCTGCCGCGCTATTTCCCCGACACCGGTCGCGTGCAGGATCTCGAATCGCGCCTGGTGACCTGCATGGAAACCCTGCAGGGTTTCTCGGCCAAGGAGGCCGACAAGGCGCCTTTCGCCAAGGAAGGGGGTAACGCGTCGCCGTTGGAGAACCTCGCGATGTATGTCGCGCATGAATCCAAGGGCATGAAGATCGACATTCCCCAGAACAATCCGCAGGAAAAGCTGGCTTACGAAAACGGCAAGAAGCTGTTCTTCTACCGTGCGGGGCCCTTCAGCTTCTCCTGCGCCGCGTGCCACTCGGAAAGCGGCAAGCGCATCAAGATCTCGGCGCTTCCCAACCTGACCAATGCCGAGGCAGCGAAGTCCTACGCGACGTGGCCGGCGTACCCGAACTCGCAGGGCGTCGCGCGCACGCTGGAGTGGCGCATGCTGGCGTGCGAGCGCCAGCAACGCTGGCCGGCGCCGAAATTCACCTCCAACGCAGTGATCGACCTGATCACCTACATGGGCGTGAATTCCAACGGAGCCACGCTGGATACGCCGACCTTCAAGCGCTGAGCCAGGAGACGACATGAAAAAATTCGCACTATTCGCGTCGGCAGCGCTGGGTGCCGCCATGCTGGCGGGCTGCGCGGGCGCCAAGCAGGAAGCCTCCGCGCAGGCGGGCAATCCCTTCGCCACGGCGTCGTTCCAGGGCATCCTGAAAAACGACTTCGCCGACAAGGGCCAGGCCAAGGTCTCGCGCCTGAAGCAGACCGAAGCCCAGTACGAGTGCTCCAAGTACGATTACCTGGGCAAGCCGATGCCCGACGCGCTGGCCAAGAGCCTGGAGGCGAAGGCGCAGGCCGGCGTGGTGTACCCGGCCGACGGCAAGTACCTGGGCGACTGGAAGGAAGGCTTGAAGATCGCCGAGAACGGCAAGGGCATGCAGTGGAGCGACAAGCCGGGAACGCCCAACGGCGGCAACTGCCTGGCCTGTCACAAGATGATCGCCAACGACCCGTCGCAAGGCAACATCGGCCCCGAGCTGTACCACTACGCGAAGCTGCGTGGCGACAGCGAGGCCATCCTGAAGTACACGTGGGCTCGCATCTACAACTCGGGCGCGTTCAACGCCTGCAGCTACATGCCGCCCTTCGGTGCGCACAAGATCCTGACCCAGCAGCAGATGAAGGACGTGATGGCCCTGCTGATGGATCCGAACTCACCGGTCAACAAGTAATCGCCGGGGCCGCGGTCGCGGCCTGGTCGTACCGTGCTGCCCGCCATGCTGCATGAGGCGGGCTTTTTTTTCGTCGAGGATCCGCCATGAGCATTACCCGCCGCGAATTTCTGAGTGTGCTGGCAGCAGCCGGTGTCAGCGGTTTTCCCATGATGCGCGAGGCCAGCGCAGCCGAGGTCGACGCGCTGTACAGCCCGCCGGTCACCGGCAATGTGCATTTCCTGCACATGACCGACAGCCACGCGCACCTGCAACCGCTGTATTTCCGCGAGCCCAGCGTGAACATCGGCGTGGGCAGCATGAGCGGGCATCTGCCGCACCTGGTCGGGGCCGACTATCTCAAGCGCGTGGGATTCAAGCCCGACAGCCGCGAGTCCTACGCGTTCACCTACCTGGATTTCGAGCGGGCGGCGAAGCAGTACGGCACGATGGGCGGATACGCGCACATCGCCACGCTGGTCAAGCGACTGAAGGCCTCGCGTCCGGGGGCGCTGCTGCTCGACGGTGGCGATACCTGGCAAGGCACGGCGCTGTCGCTGTGGACCAAGGGGCAGGACATGGTCGACGCGCAGCTGCAGTTGGGCGTCGACGTGATGACCGCGCACTGGGAGTTCACCTACGGCCAGGACCGCGTCAAGGAGATCATCTCCAAGGACTTCAAGGGTCGCATCGACTTCGTCGCGCAGAACGTCAAGACCGCCGACTTCGGCGATCCGGTGTTTCCCGACTACGTCATGAAGCAGATGAACGGCGTGCAGGTGGCGATCATCGGGCAGGCCTTTCCCTACACCCCGATCGCCAACCCGGCCTACATGATGCCGGACTGGACTTTCGGCATCGATACGGACCACATGCAAAAGGTGGTCAAGGAAGTGCGAGCCAAGGGCGCCCAGCTGGTGGTGGTGATCTCGCACAACGGCATGGACGTGGACCGCAAGATGGCCTCGCTGGTCGACGGCATCGACTGCATCTTCGGTGGCCACACCCACGACGGCGAGGCCGTCGCGGTCGAGGTGCGCCGTCCGTCGGGCGGCATGACCCTGGTGACCAACGCGGGCTCGCACGGCAAGTTCCTGGCGGTCATGGACTTCGACGTTCGCGGCGGCAAGATGGTGGGCTACAAGTACCGCCTGCTGCCTGTGTTCTCCAAGCTGTTGCCCGCCGATCCGGACATGCAGGCGCTGATCAAGAAGGTGCGCGCGCCCTACGAGGCCAAGTTGACCGAGGTGCTGGGGCATACCGAGGGCGTGCTGTATCGACGCGGCAACTTCAACGGCACCTGGGACCAGTTGGTGCTCGATGCCATGCTGGCGGTGCGCGGCGGCGACCTCGCCTTCTCGCCGGGCTTCCGCTGGGGAGGCAGCCTGCTGCCGGGCGAGCCGATCACGCGCGAGGCCCTGATGACCCAGCTGGCCATCACCTACCCGTACTGCACGCTCACCGACATGACCGGAGCCACCGTCAAGGCGGTGATGGAGGACGTGTGCGACAACCTGTTCAACCCGGACCCGTACTACCAGCAGGGCGGTGACATGGTTCGCGTGGGAGCGCTGACCTACGCCTGCGCGCCGGGAGAGAAATCGGGCAACCGCATCCAGGACATGCGCCTGCACGGCAAGCCGATCGATCCGAAGAAGACCTACAAGGTGGCAGGCTGGGCTCCGGTGCAGCAGGCTTCGGCGCAGGCGTCGAACCCGCCGATCTGGGATATCGTCGAGGAGTACCTGAAGCACAACCCGACGGTCAAGCCCCTCAAGCCGAACCAGCCGCGCCTGATCGGCGTGGCCGGCAACGCGGGGCTGGCTGACGCCTGAGCCGGCAAGCCCGCGGCGGGCGCCTGTCTCGGCACCCGCCGCGAACTCAGCGCCCGGAGATCGCGGGGCTGTCGCAGCTCAGCCTGGCCGCGCTCCAGTCGAAGCTCACGGTGGAGCCGGCACGGCATTGCCCGGCGTAGTCGAGTGTCGAGACGACCCGCCAGTCGCGCGGGCCGCAGCCCGCGCGCAGCGTCGCGCCGTCCCATTGCACGTTGCTGCAGGCCTCGAGGTAGCTGCCCGCGGGGCGCGGGATCTTCTCGCCGGAGCAGCGCAGCACGCCGTTGTCATTGACGATGTCGAGCGCATTCGTGCAGGCCGTCGCGTCGAGCGATGCCGGCACCGGGTTTCCGGCGGCGTCGAGGCAGGCGCCGTCGAAGCGTCGGCCGCTGTCGTCGGTACGCAACGCGCAGCTGCTCGCCGCGCTGATGCCGTGGCCGGGCAGCGCGTGCGAGAACACGGTGGTCAGCACCGCGTCTTCCAGCTCCGGGGCCAGGTGCTCGATCCCCTTGCGGTCGTCGCCGTAGGGCACATCCTGTCCGATGGCGTTGATCATCAGGCAGTCGTCGATGACGATCTGCTGGTGCATCGGGGTGTCCGAGATCACCTGCGTGACCCGGGAATCGCCGTCGGCGAGGAAGTTGACGTAGTGCAGTCGGGTGCCTGCGCCCTTGCCGCCGAAGTGGTGCTCGACGTCGAGCACCTGCGCCAGCGCCAGGAAGTCGGGAATCGCGATCGGTCGGGCCACCCCCGGCAGCAACGCGGCAAAGTCGATTCGCAGCGGGCCGACCGAGCCTTGCTCGATTTCCTGCTGCAGCTGCCTCGGCGTCAGCGCGCGTCCATATCTGCCCACGAGGTCGCTGGCCTGGCCACGCGGAAGCGAAGCCAGCACGGCGCCGGCCGCGATCGGCGTCAGCGCCTTGTCGTCGTCGGCTCGCGATGTGCTGGTCTGGCCGTCGTTGCCGTCGCGCCCTGACCAGGCGACCGCCCGGAAACGCAGCGCACGTCCGTCGCACACGGTCTGGTAATGGGTCACCACGAACCAGCCGTCGTCCGGGCCCGAGCCGGTGGGGTCGTCGTCGGGCTTGAAGCGGAATCCGCGCGGCTCGCCGGACGCGAACAGAGCGCCGAAGTCGGCGCCGATCGCTGCCAGCTGCGGGTGCGACGCGCCGTAGGCGCCGGGCGCGCGCTGCGATGGGTCGTAGCCGCCGGGGAGGTCCACGGCCTCGACCTCGGGCACGTGCACGCTCTGGCGGTAGTCGGTGCCGAGTACGCGAATCAGCTGGCCGGTGTCGTTGACGGGCACCACGTAGGTGGTGTCGCCATTCGAGCGTGCCCATGCGTAGGCATAGGCCGCACCGGTCACTGCGTGCGACGGAGCGGCCCACGCCGCCAACAGCAGCGCGCATGCGCCCGGGAGGCACGCGATGCGCCGGGGAGCGGCAGACAGTGCGTGCATCGCTTCGGTTCCTGGGTGGGCGGGGTGAGGTTGGGGCGCAGGCGAGGGCGGCGGAGGCGGTTCGCCGGCGCGCTGTTGCGTTCGACGGGGCGAGGAGCGCAAAGTTCCCTTGGCTCGGCGTGTTGCGTGCGGCCCGCGGGCGATGCGGCAACGGTCGTGTCGCTCGCCGGCTTGCCGGATCGGGCTGACGCGGCATGGCAATGATTTGGATCGTATGGTTTCTTTTCAGCACGAATTTCCACAAAAAGCGAAAATTACCGTGTAATAAAAGGGAGAATCTGGGTTTTCTGGTGTTGTGAAGTGTTTTGCGTTGCATCAAAAGCGCTGCTAAAGTACCCGAAGGTTCAGGCGTCATCGGACCGCTGTGCGCGTGCGCGGGGTACCCGGGGGCGCGCATGGTGCTTCACCCACTCCCTGCCGGCAGACCCGGCGTAACAGTGAGCTCACCATGACCATTCAGCAGCAGCGCGCGAACTCGTACCTGTTCGGCGGCAACGCTCCCTATGTCGAGGAGCTGTACGAGGCGTACCTGGCCAATCCGGGCGCCGTGCCCGACCACTGGCGGGACTATTTCGACGCGCTCCAGCATGTGCCGGCAGTCGACGGCAGCAATTCCCGTGACATTCCCCACGCCCCGGTGGTCTCGGCGTTCGCCCAGCGCGCGCGCAGCGGCGCACCACGCGTGGTGCAGCCCGGGGCCGACCTGGAGCTGGCACGCAAGCGTGTTGCCGCCCAGCAACTGATCGCCGCGTACCGCAACGTGGGTGTGCGCTGGGCCGACCTCGACCCGCTCAAGCGCGCCGAGCGCCCCGAGATCCCCGACCTGGAGCCGTCGTTCTACGGCTTCACCGATGCCGACCTGGAAACCAGCTTCAACGTCAGCAACACCTATTTCGGCCAGGAGACGATGAGCCTGCGCGAGCTCATCAACAACCTGCACGAAACCTACTGCGGCTCGATCGGCGCCGAGTTCATGTACCTCAGCGACCAGGGCCAGAAGCGCTGGTGGCAGCAGCGCCTGGAAAGCATTCGCACCCGCCCGAGCTTCAGCCCCGAGAAAAAGCGCGACATCCTCGACAAGCTGACCGCGGCCGAAGGCCTGGAGCGCTACCTGGCGACCCGCTACGTGGGCCAGAAGCGCTTCTCGCTGGAGGGTGGCGAGAGCTTCATCGTCGGCATGGACGAGGTCATCCTGCGCGGCGCCGAGCGCGGCGCGCAGGAGGTGATCATCGGCATGGCGCACCGCGGGCGCCTGAACGTGCTGGTCAACACCCTGGGCAAGCGCCCGAAGGACCTGTTCGACGAATTCGAGGGCAAGCACGCGTCCGACCTGCCGTCGGGCGACGTCAAGTACCACCAGGGCTTTTCCAGCGATGTGTCGACGCCGACAGGCCCGATCCACCTGTCGCTGGCGTTCAACCCCTCGCACCTGGAGATCGTCAATCCGGTGGTCGAGGGCTCGGTGCGCGCGCGCCAGGAGCGTCGCGGCGACAAGAGCGGCCAGCAGGTGCTGCCGGTGCTGGTGCACGGCGACGCCTCCTTCGCCGGCCAGGGCGTGGTCATGGAAACCCTGGCGCTGGCGCAGACCCGCGGCTACTCCACGGGCGGCACGCTGCACATCGTGATCAACAACCAGATCGGGTTCACGACGTCCGATCCGCGCGACGCTCGCTCGACGCTGTACTGCACCGACGTGGTCAAGATGATCGAGGCGCCGGTGCTGCACGTCAACGGCGACGATCCCGAGGCCGTCGCGCTGTGCTGCCAGCTCGCGGTGGACTATCGTGCCGAGTTCGGCCACGACGTGGTGGTCGACATCGTGTGCTTCCGCAAGCTCGGCCACAACGAGCAGGACACGCCGGCGGTGACCCAGCCGCTGATGTACAAGAAGATCGCCGCCCACCCCGGCACGCGCAAGCTCTACGCGGACCGCCTGGCCAGCCAGGGCATGCTGGCCGAGGCCGACGCCGACGCCATGGTGCAGGCCTTCCGCCAGGCCATGGAGGACGGCGAGCGCGCGCTCGAGCCGGTGCTGTCGAACTACAAGAGCAAGTTCGCGGTCGACTGGAGCAATTTCCTCAATCGCAAGTGGACCGACAGCGCCGACACCTCGCTGCCGATGACCGAGCTCAAGCGCCTGGCCGAGCGCATCACGACCATCCCCGAGGACATGAAGCTGCACCCGCTGGTCGAGCGCGTGATCGCCGACCGCGCGCGCATGGGCCGCGGCGAGCTCACCCTCGACTGGGGCATGGGCGAGCACCTCGCCTTCGCGTCGCTGGTGGCCAACGGCTACCCGGTGCGCCTGTCGGGCGAGGATTGCGGCCGTGGCACCTTCAGCCACCGTCACGCCGTGCTGCACGACCAGAAGCGTGAGCGCTGGGACGCGGGCAGCTATGTTCCGCTGCAGAACGTGTCCGAGGACCAGGCGCCGTTCGTGGTCATCGACTCGATCCTGTCGGAAGAGGCGGTGCTGGGCTTCGAATACGGCTATTCGACCGCCGACCCCAACACGCTGGTAATCTGGGAAGCCCAGTTCGGCGATTTCGCGAACGGCGCGCAGGTCCTGATCGACCAGTTCATCTCGGCCGGCGAGGTCAAGTGGGGTCGCGCGTCGGGCCTGACCCTGATGCTGCCGCATGGCTACGAGGGCCAGGGGCCGGAACACTCGTCGGCGCGCCTGGAGCGCTACCTGCAGCTTTGCGCCGAGACCAACATGCAGGTCTGCCAGCCGACCAATCCGGCGCAGATCTTCCACCTGCTGCGCCGGCAGATGATCCGCCAGTTCCGCAAGCCGCTGGTGATCATGACCCCGAAGTCGCTGTTGCGCCACCCCGAGGCACGCTCCGACCTCAGCGAGCTGTCGAACAGCCATTTCCACACCGTGCTGGGCGACAGCGGGGACCTGGATCCGGCGAAGGTCAAGCGCATGGTCGTGTGCAGCGGGCGCGTGTACTACGACCTGCTCGCCGAACGACGCCAGCGCGAGAGCCAGGACGTGGCCATCGTGCGCCTGGAGCAGCTCTACCCGTTCCCGCACAAGGCCTTCGCGGCCGAGTTGCGGCGCTTTCCCAACGTGCGCGACATCGTCTGGTGCCAGGACGAGCCGCAGAACCAGGGTGCGTGGTTCTTCATCCAGCACCATGTGCACGACAACATGCAGGAAGGCCAGCGCCTGGGTTACGCCGGGCGCCCGGCCTCGGCCTCGACCGCGGTGGGTTACTACGCCAAGCACGCGGAGCAGCAAAAGGAACTGCTGGCGGCCGCGTTCGGCAAGCTCAAGGGCTTCATCCTCAGCAAGTGAGTCCGCCAGGGGGCGCGCGGCCGTGCCGCGCGCCCTGCACGGCGCGGCGTGAGCCTCGCGCCGTCCACCACCCCATACACCCTACCCATCGCGAGATCCCACCATGGCACTGATTGATGTCAAGGTCCCCCAATTGTCCGAATCCGTGGCCGAGGCCACGCTGCTTCAGTGGAAGAAGAAGCCCGGCGAAGCCGTGGCTCAGGATGAAATCCTGATCGAGATCGAAACCGACAAGGTCGTGCTCGAAGTGCCGGCTCCCAGCGCCGGCGTGCTGGCCAGCATCGCCAAGGGCGATGGCGCCACCGTGGTCGCCGACGAGCTGATCGCCACCATCGATACCGAGGCCAAGGCCGGTGCGGTGGCGGCCCCCGCCCCCGCCGCGGCTCCCGCGCAGGCGGCGGCTCCTGCGGCGCCCCAGGCCGCTGCGCCGCAGGCGAGCGCCGGCGTGGCCATGCCCGCGGCCGCGAAGATCCTGGCCGAGCAGGGCGTGGCCGCCGACGCGGTGGCCGGCAGCGGCCGCGGCGGACGCATCACCAAGGGCGACGCGCTCGGTGCGGTGGCTGCCAGGGCCTCGGCTCCGGCCGCAGCCGCGGCGGCGGCCGCGGCGCCGTTCAACACCCCGCAGGCGCTGCCGCAGGTGGATGCCCGGGTCGACCTGTCGGCCTATGCCGAGCGTCCCGAGCAGCGCGTGCCGATGAGCCGCCTGCGCGCGCGCATCGCCCAGCGCCTGGTGCAATCGCAATCCGAGAACGCGATCCTGACCACCTTCAACGAAGTGAACATGAAGCCGGTCATGGATCTGCGCAACGCGCACAAGGACCGCTTCGAGAAGGAGCACGGGGTCAAGCTCGGGTTCATGAGCTTCTTTGTCAAGGCGGCGGTGCACGCCCTGCGCAAGTACCCGGTGCTCAACGCCTCGGTCGACGGCAACGACATCATCTACCACGGCTATTTCGACATCGGGATCGCGGTGGGCAGCCCGCGCGGCCTGGTGGTGCCCATCCTGCGCAACGTCGACCAGATGAGCTTCGCCGACATCGAGCGCCAGATCGCCGAATTCGGCGTCAAGGCGCGTGACGGCAAGCTGTCGATCGAGGAACTCACCGGCGGCACCTTCTCCATCAGCAACGGCGGAGTGTTCGGCTCGATGCTGTCCACGCCGATCATCAACCCGCCGCAGGCTGCCATTCTCGGCGTGCACGCGACCAAGGACCGGCCGGTGGTGGAGAACGGCCAGGTGGTGATCCGCCCGATCAACTACCTGGCGATGAGTTACGACCACCGCATCATCGACGGACGCGAGGCCGTGCTCGGACTGGTCGCCATGAAGGAGGCGCTGGAAGATCCGTCGCGCCTGCTGCTCAACCTGTGAGGCCCGCGATGGACTACGACCTGATCGTCATCGGCGCGGGCCCCGGCGGCTACATCGCCGCCATCCGCGCCGCGCAACTGGGCCTGTCGGTGGCCTGCATCGACGAGTGGAGCCGCGACGACGGCGCACCGGCCCCCGGCGGCACCTGCACCAACGTGGGCTGCATCCCGTCCAAGGCGATGCTGCAGTCGTCGGAGCATTACGAGCATGTCGGCCACGGCATGGCCGAGCACGGCATCGACGTCGGCTCGGTCAAGCTCGACCTGTCGCGCATGCTGGCGCGCAAGCAGCAGGTGGTGCGCCAGAACAACGACGGCATCCTGTACCTGTTCAAGAAGAACAAGGTCAAGTTCGTGCACGGCCATGCCGCCTTCGCCGGGCGCAGCGACGCCGGCTTCGAGGTCGCGGTGCAGGGCGCCGAGCCTGCCACGCTGCGCGCGCGCCAGGTGATCGTGGCCACCGGCTCGCGCCCGCGCGCGCTGCCGGGCCTGCCCTTCGACGAGCAGCGCGTGCTGTCCAACACCGGCGCGCTGGCACTGCCCAAGGTGCCGCAGCGCATGGGCATCATCGGTGCCGGCGTGATCGGGCTCGAAATGGGCTCGGTGTGGCGCCGCCTGGGGGCCAAGGTCACGGTGCTCGAGGCGCTGCCCGATTTCCTGGGAGCTGCCGACACCCAGGTGGCCAAGGAGGCGCTCAAGCAGTTCACGCGGCAGGGCCTGGACATCCAGCTCGGCGTGAACATCTCGGAGGTCAAGCCCCCGGCCAAGTCCGGCCCGGTGCGCCTGCGCTACACGGATGCCAAGGGGGGCGAGCAGCAGCTCGAGGTCGACGCGCTGATGGTGTCCATCGGCCGCGTGCCCCACACCGACGCGCTGCAGCTCGACAAGGTCGGCCTCAAGCTCGACGAGCGAGGCTTCATCCCGGTCGATGCCGACTGCCGCAGCGAGGTGCCCGGCATCTGGGCCATCGGCGATGTCGTGCGCGGCCCGATGCTGGCGCACAAGGCCGAGGAGGAGGGGGTGGCGGTGGCCGAGCGCCTGGCAGGCCAGAAACCCCACGTGGACTTCAACACCGTGCCCTGGGTGATCTACACCAGCCCCGAAATCGCCTGGGTGGGGCAGACCGAGCAGGCCCTGAAGGCGGCAGGCAGAGCCTACCGCAGCGGCAGCTTTCCGTTCATGGCCAACGGACGCGCGCGCGCGCTGGGCGACACCACGGGCTTCGTCAAGATGCTCAGCGACGCCGCCACGGACGAGATCCTGGGCGTGCACGTGATCGGGCCGATGGCCTCCGAGCTGATCGCCGAGGCCGCCGTGGCGATGGAGTTCAAGGCCAGCGCCGAGGACATCGCACGCATCTGCCACGCCCATCCGACGCTGTCGGAGGCGATGAAGGAAGCCGCGCTGGCGACCGATTCGCGCGCGCTGAACTTCTGAACCACCGGTCGGCGCCCATGCCCGTCGGCATGGGCGCCGCAGCGATGCACCCGATGAATTTCAGCGAACACGCCCTGCGGCAACTGGGCGAGCGCGGTTTCGTGCCCGACGCGGCGCAGCGCGCCGCGATCGATCGCCTGCAGCTCGCGCAGGACGAGTGGGTGGCCTACAAGTCGCGTCGTTCCAGCGCCGTGCGCCGCCTGCTGGTGCACCCGGACCTGCCTCGCGGGGTCTACATGTGGGGGGGCGTCGGCCGCGGCAAGAGCTTCCTCATGGACGCGTTCTACGCCACGGTTCCGGTGGTTCGCAAGACGCGACTGCATTTCCACGAGTTCATGCGCGAGGTGCAGCGGGAACTGGCGGCGCTGCAGGGCACGCGCAACCCGCTGCAGGAACTCTCGAGGCGCATCGCGCGGCGCTTCCGTCTGATCTGCTTCGACGAGTTCCACATCAGCGACGTCACCGACGCGATGATCCTGGACCGGCTGCTGGAAAGCCTGTTCGACGACGGCGTGGTCCTCATGGCCACCAGCAACTTCCACCCGGACGGCCTGTATCCGGACGGCCTGCATCGCGATCGCATCCTGCCGGCCATCGAGCGCCTGAAACAGCATCTGGACGTCGTTCGGGTCGACGCCGGCGTCGACTATCGCCAGCAGGCCCTGCGCGAAGTGACCCTGTACCACCGGCCGCTGGGCGAGGCCGCCGATGCCGCGATGCGCGCGAGTTTCGAACGCCTGGCCGACGGCGCCGACGAGGACCCCTGCCTGTTCATCGAGCAGCGCAGTCTGCGCGCCCTGCGTCGCGCAGGGGGCGTGGTGTGGTTCGATTTCGAGACCCTGTGCAACACGCCTCGTTCCCCCGGCGACTATCTCGAGCTCAGCTCGCGCTTTCACACCATCCTGCTCAGCGGCGTGCCTCGCATGGGACCCGAGCAGGCCACCGCGGCGCGTCGGTTCACGCTGCTGGTGGACGTGCTGTACGATCGCTCGGTCAAGCTGGTGATGTCTGCCCAGGACGAGCCGCAGGGCTTGTATCGAAGCGGCCCGCTGGCGCATGAATTCGAGCGCACCGTCTCGCGTCTGCTGGAAATGCAGACTCCCGCGTACCTGCAGCGGCAGCGACGCGAAGTGCAAACCGCATTGACCTGATGAGTCTTGTTCCCGCCCGCGCGCGCGCACTCGCGCGCGCGCTGTGCCTGTTCGGCACGCTCGCCGGGCTCGTGCCGCCGTCGGCCCGGGCGGCAGCGCAACTCGCGTCGGTGCCGGCCTCGGCGCCGGCTGCCAGTGCGCGGGGGCGCGAGCAGCAGCGGCGCCTGCTGCAGATGCAGCAGCACGAGCTCGACCAGCGCTACGCCGGGCAACGCGCGCAGTGCATGCACCGCTTCCTGGTGTTCCATTGCCTCGACGCGGCGGCGCGGCACTACCGCGACGCGCATCGGGCATTGCGGGTTCGCCAGCAGGCGCTGGACCTGCTCGATCGCCAGGAACGTGCCGAGCAGGAGCGAGCGCGTGTGCGCGCCAACCTCGCGGCGCGTGTGCCGGTCGATCCGGCCCGGGTGCGCGCCGAACGCGAGCGGCGAATCCGCCTGCAGCGGCAGGCCCGCTCGATCGAGCAGCAGCGCGCGCTGTCGGCGGCGTCCGCTGCCCGCGCGAGTCGCGCGCGCCCCACCGCCGGAGCGCGGGGGGCGCTGCCGGGCGCGCCAACGGACATCAGGCAAGCGCCGCAGGGGGCTTCGCAGGCGCGTGCCGCGCAAGCCCAGCGCCAGCAACGGCAAGAGGCCTATCAGCGCCTGCGGCAGCGCGTGCAGGAACAACAGCGTCGGGGCAGCCCGCCCGCGCCGCCGCTGCCGGTGCCGCCGGCCTCGGGCCCCTTGCTGCCGCTGCGCTGAGCGTCGGCGGCGCCTCAGCGTCCCCCGGTCTTGCGCCCGGGGACCGGAAGAGGGGTGTCGAAGTCCGGGAATTCGATCCTGGGCGCCGGCGGTGGCGCGGGGGCAGCCGGCGGCGCGCTGAGCTTGAGCACGGCCAGCGACAGGTTGTCGCCGCGCCCGCCCGCGCGCTGGCGCGCCTTGGCGATCAGGGTCTCGCAGGCCTCGCGCGGCTCCAGCGCGTCGAGGGTCGCGCCCAGCTCGGCATCGGGGAAATAGTGCCATACCCCGTCGCTGCAGAGCAGCAGCGTGTCGCCTGCCTCCAATTGCAGCGTGGCCACGCTGCGCGGAGGGTCCTCCGGAGTCCCCAGGCTGGCGGTGAGCACGTTGCTCATCGGGTGACTTCGTGCCATGGCTTCGGACAGGCCGCCGCTGTCGACCAGGTCCTGCACGTACGAGTGGTCACGCGTGCGTTGCAGCAGCACGCCCCCGCGGAACAGGTGAATGCGCGAATCGCCGACATGGGCCCACCAGCAGGCGCCGTCGGCGTGCAGCAATGCGCAGGCCACCGTGGAGTGCGGCTCCTGTTCGGCTGACATGGCCGTCAGGCGGATCATCGCATGGGCCTCCTGCAGGATGGTTCCCAGAAGCTCCGCAGGGTCGTCCTTGGAAGGGATGTAGCGCTCGAACAGCTGGGATGCCGTGATCATCACCTGGTCGGCCGCCATGCGCCCGCCGCTGCGCCCGCCCATGCCGTCGGCCACCACCGCCAGCACGGCGCCGCGCACACGCGGATGCGCGAACACCTCGACGCGGTCCTGCTGGTATTCGCGGTCGCCGCGGTGGGTGCCGATGGCAGCTTGCAGTTGCAGCGGCTTTCGTACTGGAATCATGGAGTGATCAGGGGTCCCTACAATGCAAGGCCGCATCTTCCGACGCCGGCCCGCGAGCCGCACGAGCCCGTTTGAATCCGCCCGAGCAAGACCTACGGCATTGTAGGCACGACGAGCCTGCCGCCGAGCCCGCCGACGACGATCCCGTCTGGGGTGGCGCCGGCCTGCTGGCCGCGGCCCTGCCGGGCTGGCGCGCGCGCAAGGGTCAGCAGGCGCTGGCCGAGGCGGTGCGCGAGGCCATCGAGCAGCGCTCGATCCTGCTCGCCGAGGCCGGCACCGGCACCGGCAAGACCCTGGCCTACCTGGTGCCGGCGCTGCTGCACGGCGAGCGCGTGGTGGTGTCCACGGCCACGCGGGCCTTGCAGGACCAGCTGTCGCGCAAGGACCTGCCGCTTGCGTGCCAGGCGCTGGGCCTGCAGGTGCGCAGCACGGTGCTCAAGGGGCGCGCCAATTACGTGTGCCTGTACCGCCTGGGGCGCGCCCAGCATGACGGCCTGCTCGACAGCCGGCGCGCCGTGCAGCAGTTGCGCGAGGTGGTGCGGTTCGCCGCCGCTTCGAACGACGGCGACCTGTCGGGACTGGCCGGGCTGGACGAGAACTCGGCACTGCTGCCGCTCGTGACATCCACGCGCGACAACTGCCTGGGCTCTGAGTGCCCGGATTTTCGCAAGTGTTTTGTCATGAAGGCCCGACGCGAGGCGCTGGCCGCTGACGTCGTGGTGGTCAACCACCATCTGTTCTTCGCCGATCTGGCGCTGCGCGGCGACGGCGTGGCCGAGCTGCTGCCGGCAGCCACGACCGTGGTGCTCGACGAGGCACACCAGCTGGCCGACACCGGGGCGCAGTTCCTGGGCAGTGCCGTGGGTACGGCGCAGGCGCAGGAGCTGGCGCGCGATGCGCAGGCTTGCGGCTTGCAGCACGCACGCGGCATGGCCGAATGGCCGCTGCTCGCAGGCGCGCTGGTCAAGGCCGCGCGCGATGCGCGCCTGTGCGCCGGTCCGGGCGCCCAGCGGCTGGACTGGGCGCAGGCGCAGGCGCTGGCCGGCTGGCGCGACGCGCTGCGCGCCTGGAGCGAGCGCCTCGATGCGCTGCTGGCCGCGCTGGCGCAGGTCGAGGACGCCGCGCCGGAGTTCAGTCGCCTGGCCGAGCGCTGCCGCGAACAGCAGCGCATGCTGGCGACCTGGCAGCTCGGCCCCGACGACGCGGCCGAGGCCGCGGGGCCGGCCGACAGCGTGCGCTGGCTGGAAGTGGGTACGCACCACATGCGCCTGCTGGCGACGCCGCTGGGCATCGGGCCGGCGTTCTCCGCGCTGCTGGCCGAGCGCGAGCAGGCCTGGGTGCTGGTGTCGGCGACATTGACCGTCGACGGCAGCTTTCGCTACGCGCGGGCGCGCCTGGGCCTGGGTGAGCAAAGCCCGGCGCTGCAGGCGCCTGCCGGCAGCGAGCGGACCCGCCTGCGCGAACTGCGCGTGTCGAGTCCCTTCGACTACGCCACGCAAACCCGCCTGCTGGTGCCGCGCCGCGGCTTCCACCCGGCGGACGCGGATCACGCAACCCGCGTGGCCGAGCTCGCGGCGCAGCTGATCGCGGTCAATCCGGGGGGCAGTTTCGTGCTCACCACCACGCTGCGCGCGATGGCGCGCATCGCCGCGCGCCTGCGTGAGCTGCTGCCGGCCGATCGCACGGTGCTGGAGCAGGCCAGCGAACCCAAGAGCGTGCTGTTGCGGCGCTTCGCCGCCGATGCCCGGGCCGTGCTGGTGGGCAGCCACAGTTTCTGGGAGGGAGTGGACTTTCCCGGAGAGCAGCTGACCCTGGTGGTGATCGACAAGCTGCCCTTCGCACCGCCCGACGACCCGATGGTCGCTGCGCGCCTGGCACGCCTGGAGGCCGCCGGCCGCAGCGGGTTCATGGACTATTCGCTGCCTCAGGCAGCGCTGGCGCTGCAGCAGGGCGCGGGTCGCCTGGTGCGCGGCGAGCACGACTGGGGGGTGCTCGCGGTGTGCGACCAACGCCTGGTCGCCACTGGATGGGGGCGCAGGCTGCTGGCCTCGCTGCCCGGGTTCACGCGTGTCGAGTCGATCGAGCCGGCGGTCGAATTCCTGCGTGCGCGCGGCAACGTGGATCGGCCTTCCTGAAGGGGAGGGCGCTCACCACAGGCTCCACCAGCGCGTGCGACGCTGCGGCAGCGGGCCGGTGAGATAGGGGCTGTTCGGGTAGTTCAGGCGCAGCACGCGCTGCGTGTCGTCGCGCAGCTGGGTCAGCCCGAGGCGGTCGTAGCTGTTCATCAGCACGCCCAGCGCGAGCTGGGTCGACGGCGTGTCCGGGTAGTCGCGCAGGGTTTCCTGCGCGCGATCCGCCGCCGCCACGTAGGCGCCGCGATCGAAGTAGAACAACGCGACATGCGCGTCGTACTGGCCGAGCGAGTTGACGATGAAGCGCATGCGCTCGCGCGCATCGGGGGCGTACTTGCTGTGCGGAAAACGCGTGACCAGCTGCTTGAACGCCTCGAAGGACTCCTTCGCACCGCGCTGGTCCCGCTCGTACTGCGCCTGGTCGGCGATCCGGGAGAACAGGGTCTGGTTGTCGTAGAAGTTGATCAGGCCCTTCAGGTACAGCACGTAATCCACCGCGGGGTTGTTCGGGTAGATGTGCAGGAAGCGGTCGCAGGCGGCCAGCGCCTGCGCGCGGTCCCCCTGCTTGTAGTAGCCGTAGGCCACTTCGATCAGCGCCTGCTGCGCCAGGACGCCGTAGGGATAGCGGCTCTCGAGCTTCTCGTAGTACTTGGTCGCCGTGTCGTAGGCGCCGTTGCTCATTTCGTCGCGTGCCTCGCTGTAGAGCTTGGCCGCCGACCAGCCGGCGGTGATGTCGGTGCTGCCGCTGGATGCGCAGGCGCCCAGACCCAGCACGCTCGACAGGAGCAGCAGGCGCAGCAGCCAGCGCGCGCCGCGCGCGCCGGACGGGGGGAAAGTGCGATTCACGTCGAGACTCGAGGTAGTGGCGCCAAGCCTTTCATTATAGGAACCCCCTTGCGGCTTCCGGGGCGCCGGGTCCGCCGGGTCCCTTGCGCCAGGCGGGGTGCACTATGCTCGTGTCATGCAAGCGTGCGATTCCAGCCAGTCCCCCGGCGCCGCGTCCGCGCAGGACTGGAGCCAGGCCGACGATGACGCGGCCGTCGATTCGCCGGGCGCCGAGCCGGCCGTGCTGACGGCGCGGATTCCGCTGTCCCTGGCGGGCGAGCGCCTCGACAAGGTGCTGGCGCAATTGTTCGGGCAATTCTCGCGCAGCCGCCTGCGCGCGTGGTGCGAGGCCGGCCTGGTGCGCATGGGCGCCGCGGTCGCCGCGCCTCGCAGCAAGGCACGCGCCGGTGCCGAGGTGGCGCTGCAGGTGCCCGTCGACCCGGAGGCGGCGGCCTTCGCGCCCGAGCCCGTGCCGCTGAGCGTGGTGTGGGAGGACGCGGACCTGGTGGTCATCGACAAGCCGGCCGGACTGGTCGTGCACCCGGCCGCCGGCAACTGGAGCGGCACCCTGCTCAACGGACTGCTGGCACGCTTTCCCGATGCCTCGGCATTGCCGCGCGCCGGCATCGTGCACCGCCTCGACAAGGACACCAGCGGCCTGATGGTCGTGGCGCGCAGCCTGCAGGCGCAGACCGATCTGGTGCGGCAGCTGCAGGCGCGCAGCATCAGCCGCCAGTACCTCGCGCTGGTGTGGGGGGAGCTGCCTCGCACGACCTGGGTCGACGCCCCCATCGGCCGGCATCCACGGGATCGCCTGCGCATGGCCGTGGTTGCGTCCGGAAAGCCGGCGCGTACGCGTTTCGAGAGCCTGGGCAGTTGCCGGGGCGGGCTCGGCACGGTCAGCGCGCTGCGCTGCGTGCTGGAAAGCGGACGCACCCACCAGATTCGCGTGCATGCCCAGCATCTGGGCCTGCCGCTGCTCGGAGATGCGCTGTACGGCCGGCGTGGCGCTCCTGCGCTCGGCCTGCAGCGCCAGGCGCTGCACGCGGTGCTGCTGCGTCTGCGGCATCCGCGCAGTGGCCAGTGGATGCAATGGCGCAGCGCGGTGGCCGCCGACATCGCCACGCAATGGAGGCAGCTCGGCGGCGATCCGGGGGTCCTGGATTGCGACGACTGGACCGCGCTGCCCGATGCGCGGCCCGGGTTGCCATGAGCGGCGCGGGCGACGCCGGCGCGGCGCCCATGCCGGCGTCGTGGAGCGTGCTGCAGTGGCCCGGCAACCCGCGCGTGCGCGGGCTGCTGACCACGCGCGTCGGAGGCTGCAGCGCGGGTGCCTACGCGGCCGCGGATGGCAGCGGCGGCATGAACCTGGGCGCGCATGTCGGCGACGACCCTGCGGCGGTGAGCCGCAACCGCGAACTGCTGGCGGCGCGGTTGGCGGGCGCCGAGCCTGTATGGCTGGAGCAGGTTCATGGCAGCGACCTGGCCGACCTGGACGCATGGCCGGGTGGCAGCGTGCCGCGTGCCGACGCCGCCGTGCTCACGCGCCGCGGGCTCGCAGCGTGCGTGCTGGTGGCCGACTGCCTCCCGGTTCTTCTGGCCGCTCCCGATGCGCGTGGCGTGGCGGCAGCGCATGCCGGCTGGCGCGGCTTGTCGGGTGGCGTGCTCGAGCATGCCGCGGCGGCGCTGGCTCGCCGCGCCGCCTGTGACGCCGCGCAATTGCAGGCTTGGCTCGGCCCGGCGATCGGTCCGGCGCACTTCGAGGTCGGCGACGAGGTGCGCGAGGCCTTCGTCGGGGTCGACGCGCGCGCCGCTTCGGCCTTCGTGTCCGGCGCGAGGCCCGGCAAATGGATGGCCGACCTGTTCGAACTGGCTCGAATGCGCCTGCAGCGAGCCGGGCTTTTGCGCCGGTGCATACTGGGCGGGGGAATCTGCACGGTATCCAACCCCTCGATTTATTACAGTTACCGGCGCGATCGAGTCACCGGACGCCAGGCCGCGCTGGTCTGGCTGGACTGAACCGGCAGGGCCGGCGCCGCTCGCCGGTCTCGGCGGTGCGTTGACACCCGGAGGGCTTTGTTCAAGAATGGTTTGGCCGCGGTTAATTCCTTGTGGCTGCTAATGCCATCGATTTTCTTGCCAGCAGTGCCGCTAACGTATTGATATTCAGGGTTGTCCGTATTTTGTTGACAGCTTCCTTACAATTTCCCGGATCGATTCGCCCGGTGTACCGGGCGAGCGGCGTGACTCGCGCCAGGCCGGGACTTCGCCTGGAACCCTCACGTCATGTCCGCCGATTCCCCGCACAGCTTCGTCGATCCGACCCGGGCGACCGCCGCGTTGGCCGAGGGCTTGCAGCAAGCCTTCGCCACCAGCCTGCAGGCCTCCGGAGCAGGGCTGTTCCGGCTCGACCAGGAGCGGGTGGCCGAGATCCAGGCGCGCTTCGGCCAGGAATATGCGCAGCTGTGGGTCGGCTTGCTGGGCGGCAGCGTGGAGGCGCCGCAACTGCGTGACCGGCGCTTTTCCGGGGAGGCCTGGCGCAGCAACCGTTTCTCGGCGTACACGGCGGCGCTGTACCTGCTCAACGCGCGCGCGCTGCTCGAACTGGCCGATGCCGTGCAGGCCGATCCGAAGACCCACCAGCGAATTCGTTTCGCGGTGCAGCAATGGGTCGACGCGGCGGCTCCCAGCAACATCTGGGCCCTCAACCCCGATGCCATGAGCGAGGCCGTGCGCAGCGGCGGCGAGAGCCTGCGCAGGGGCATGGACAACCTGCTGGGCGACATGCTGCGCGGCAAGCTCACGCAGACCGATGAAAGCCAGTTCGAGATCGGGCGCAACGTCGCCACCACGGAAGGCGCGGTGGTGTTCGAGAATGCCTGGTTCCAGCTCATCGACTACCGACCGTTGAAAACGCGCGTGCACCAGCGGCCGCTGTTGATCGTTCCGCCTTGCATCAACAAGTACTACATCCTGGATCTGCAGCCCAGCAACTCGCTGGTGCGCTACGCGCTCGAGCAGGGGCATCGCGTGTTGCTGATGTCCTGGCGCAACCCCGACGCTTCGTGCGGTGACTGGACCTGGGACGACTATGTCGAGCATGGGGTGCTCGAGGCGATTCGCGTCGCGGGGGAGATCGCGGCTGCCGCGCGGGCCGCGCCGGCAACCGGTGCGCGAAAGCGGGCGCGCGCGCCCGTGCCCGAAGAGTCGGGCATCAACGCGCTGGGGTTCTGCATCGGCGGCACCTTGCTGGGCACGGCGCTGGCGATCCTGCGAGCACGTGGACAGCGCCCGGTGCACAGCGCCACCTTCCTGACCACGCTGCTCGATTTCTCGGACACCGGCGTGCTCGACGTGTTCGTCGACGAGGCCCAGGTCGCGATGCGCGAGGCCACCATCGGACGCGGCGGGCTGCTCGCGGGGGCTGAACTGGCGGCGGCATTCTCGAGCCTGCGCCCCAACGACCTGACCTGGAACTACGTGGTCGGCAATTACCTGAAGGGGGAAACCCCGCCGCCCTTCGACCTGCTGTACTGGAACGCCGACAGCACGAACCTGCCCGGGCCGTTCCTGGCCTGGTACCTGCGCAACACCTATCTGGAGAACAAGCTGTCCCAGCCGGGTGCGCTGCGGGTATGCGGCACCGCGCTGGACCTGTCGCGCATGGACCTGCCCGCGTATGTCTACGCGTCGCGCGAGGATCACATCGTGCCCTGGGCCACGGCGTACGCTTCGGCGCGCGCGCTCGGGGGACAGACCCGATTCGTGCTGGGAGCGTCGGGACATATCGCCGGAGTCATCAATCCGCCGGCCGCCGGCAAGCGCAGCCACTGGCTTCCCGCCGAAGCCGGGCGGGGCCGGGGTTCGAAGGCGGCACGGGCTTCGTCGCTGCCCGCCGATGCGCAGCAGTGGCTGGGGCAGGCTGTCGAGCGTCCGGGAAGCTGGTGGCCCGACTGGGCGGCGTGGCTGGCCGCGCAGGCCGGGGAGTTGCAGGACGCGCCGCGTGCGTACGGCGGCGGCGGACATGAGGTCATCGAGCCGGCCCCCGGGCGCTATGTCCGGGTCCGTGCCTGAGTCGGGCAGGACGGTTCGCATGCGCGCAGACCCTGCGGGGCCGAAGGCATTGTGGTTTTCTTCTTGAGGCAATCCGAGATGAGTGAAGATATCGTGATCGTTTCCGCCGTCCGCACCGCGGTCGGCAAGTTCGGCGGCTCGCTGGCCCGTACCGCAGCGGTCGACCTGGGCGCGCTGGTCGTGCGCGAGGCGGTGGCGCGCGCCGGCATCGAGCCGGGGCAGGTCTCCGAGGTGATCCTGGGCCAGGTGCTGCAGGCGGGCTGCGGCCAGAACCCGGCGCGCCAGGCCTCGATCAAGGCCGGGCTGCCCGACAGCGTGCCGGCGATGACCATCAACAAGGTCTGCGGCTCGGGGCTGAAGGCGGTGATGCTGGCGGCGCAGGCCGTGCGCGACGGCGACGCCGACATCGTCGTGGCCGGCGGACAGGAGAACATGAGCGCTGCTCCGCATGTGCTGCCAGGCTCGCGCGACGGCATGCGCATGGGCAACTGGAGCATGGTCGACACCATGGTGCACGACGGACTGTGGGATGCCTTCAACCACTACCACATGGGCATCACGGCGGAGAACGTGGCCAAGAAGCACGGCATCACCCGCGAAATGCAGGATGCCTTTGCCGCGGCCAGCCAGAACAAGGCCGAGGCGGCGCAGAAGTCCGGGCGCTTCGCCGACGAGATCGTTCCTGTGATGCTGCCGCAGCGCAAGGGCGATGCGCTGGCCTTCGCGGTCGACGAATTCGTGCGCGCCGGCGCGACCGCCGAGTCGCTGGCCGGCCTGCGCCCGGCCTTCGACAAGGCGGGAACGGTGACCGCCGGCAACGCGTCGGGAATCAACGACGGCGCCGCCGCGGTGGTCGTGATGCGCGCCAGCCGTGCCGCGGCGCTGGGCCTGCGCCCGCTGGCCAGCATTCGCGCCTACTCGAATGCCGGCCTGGATCCGGCCTACATGGGCATGGGCCCGGTTCCGGCATCCACCCGATGCCTGTCGCGAGCCGGCTGGAAACCCCAGGACCTGGATCTGATGGAGATCAACGAGGCCTTCGCCGCGCAGGCCATCGCGGTCAACCAGCAGATGGGCTGGGATACCTCGCGGGTCAACGTCAACGGAGGCGCGATCGCCATCGGTCACCCGATCGGCGCCAGCGGTTGCCGCATCCTGGTCACGTTGCTGCACGAAATGCAAAAGCGCGACGCCCACAAGGGCCTGGCGTCGTTGTGCATCGGTGGTGGCATGGGCGTGGCGCTGGCGGTCGAGCGCTGAGCCGGGTCGAAGGCAATACCCGTAAACGTCGAAAGGAAAAGAGTCATGGACAAGAAGGTTGCATATGTCACCGGTGGCATGGGGGGAATCGGCACGGCGATCTGCCGCAAGCTGTGCGAGGCCGGGCACAAGGTGATCGCCGGCTGCGGGCCGAACTCGCCGCGCAAGGACGCCTGGCTGCGCGACATGCGCGCCCAGGGCTACGACGTGTACGCCTCGGAGGGCAACGTGGCCGAATGGGAGTCGACCTGCGCCGCGTTCCAGCAGGTGTTCGCCGAGCACGGCAAGGTGGACATCCTGGTCAACAACGCCGGCATCACCCGCGACTCGGTGTTCCGCAAGATGGCCTACGACGACTGGGACCGGGTGATCAAGACCAACCTGTACTCGATGTTCAACGTCACCAAGCAGGTCATCGACGGCATGGTCGACCGCGGCTGGGGGCGCATTGTCAACATCTCGTCGGTCAACGGCGAGAAGGGCCAGTTCGGGCAGACCAACTATTCGGCGGCGAAGGCCGGCATGCATGGTTTCACGATGGCCCTGGCGCAGGAAGTGGCATCGAAGGGCGTGACGGTCAACACCGTGGCTCCCGGCTACATCCTCACCGACATGGTCAAGGCCATCCGCCAGGACGTGATGGACAAGATCGTCTCGTCGATCCCCGTCAAGCGCCTCGGCAGGCCGGAGGAAGTGGCCTCGCTGGTGACCTGGCTGGCCAGCGACGACGGCGCGTTCACGACCGGCGCCGAACTGTCGATCAACGGCGGTCTGCACATGAGCTGAGCGCCCGGGCCCGCGCGATGCGCGGGTCCATGCGCCGCGGCAGCGGCTCCCCGGGAGGGGTCCCGATACCTGCGCACCAGGGTTTTGTGGTTCAATCGGCCGAGAATCCGATCATCGCCACCGTGTTCGCCATGCCCAACGCCGAAACCGCTGTTCGCGTCATCAAGAAGTACCCGAACCGTCGGCTGTACGACACCGAAACCAGCGCCTACATCACGTTGGCCGACGTCAAGTCCCTGGTCATGGAGGGACATCGCTTCGTCGTGCAGGACGCGAAGACCGGCGCGGACCTCACGCGCAGCATCCTGCTGCTGATCATCCTCGAGGAAGAGGCGGGCGGCGTGCCGATGCTGAGCACTGCGATGCTCGAGCAGCTCATCCGCTTCTACGGTCACGCGATGCAGGGCATGATGGGCTCGTACCTGGAAAAGACCGTGCAGGCCTTCATTGACATCCAGGGCAAGCTGGCCGAGCAGTCCCGCGGGCTGTACGACAGCAGCAGCTTCAGTCCCGAGATGTGGTCCCAGTTCCTCAGCGGGCAGGCGCCGATGCTGCAGGGCATGATGGGCAACTACCTCGAGCAGAGCAAGAAGCTGTACGTGCAGATGCAGGAGCAGATGCAGCAGCAGGCCAAGCAGATGATGGGAGCCTTCCAGGCGCCGCCCAAGAAGTGATGTTGCAGCCCGTGCGCCGCGATGCGGCGACAATACGGGCATGTCCGAAATCTCCACCCCCCCTGTTGCCGCGCAAGGCCTCGAGCCCGCGGCCGCGCCGCGTGTCGGCTTCGTCTCCCTGGGCTGCCCGAAGGCGCTGGTCGACTCCGAGCGAATCGTCTCCCGGCTGCGCGCCGAGGGCTACGAGACGAGTTCGAGTTACGCCGGCGCCGATCTGGTGATCGTCAACACCTGCGGCTTCATCGACGAGGCCGTGCAGGAAAGCCTCGACGCCATCGGCGAGGCGCTGCACGACAACGGGCGCGTGCTGGTCACCGGCTGCCTGGGCGCGCGTCGCGACGAGCAGGGCGACAACCTGGTGCGCAAGGTCCACCCCAAGGTGCTGGCGGTGACCGGGCCGCAGGCCACCGACGAGGTGCTGCAGCATGTGCACTCCGTGTTGCCCAAGCCGCACGACCCCTTCGTCGACCTGCTGCCACCGGGCGGCCTGAAGCTCACGCCGCGCCACTACGCCTACCTGAAGATCGCCGAGGGTTGCAACCAGAGCTGCAGCTTCTGCATCATCCCGAGCATGCGCGGCAAGCTGGTGTCGCGCCCCATCGGCGACGTACTCGACGAGGCCCAGGCGCTGCTGCGCGCCGGCGTGCGCGAGTTGCTGGTGGTCAGCCAGGACACCGCGGCCTACGGCTCGGACCTGAAGTACCGCACGGGCTTCTGGCAGGGGCGACCGCTGCGCACGCGCTTCGCGGAGCTGGTGCAGGCGCTGGCCGAACTGGCCGAGCAGCACGATGCCTGGGTGCGCCTGCATTACATCTACCCCTACCCGCATGTCGACGAGGTGCTGCCCGTGATGGCGCAGGGCAGGGTGCTTCCGTACCTCGACGTGCCGCTGCAGCATGCGCATCCCGACGTGTTGCGGCGCATGCGCCGACCGGCCGGCGGCGAGCGCGCCCTCGAGCGCATCGCGCGCTGGCGCGAGGCCTGTCCCGACATCGCGATCCGCTCGACCTTCATCGCCGGCTTTCCGGGCGAGACCGAAGACGAGTTCGAGAACCTGCTCGACTTCGTCCGACGCGCGCAGATCGATCGCGTGGGCTGCTTTGCCTACTCGCCGGTGCAGGGCGCTGCGGCCAACGAGCTGCCCGGCGCGTTGCCCGACGAGCTGCGCCAGCAGCGGCAGGCCCGGTTCATGGAGGTCGCCGAGCAGGTTTCGGTGGCGCGCCTGCATCGGCGCGTCGGCCAGGACCTGCGCGTGCTGGTCGACACCGCCGGGCGCGACGGCGCCGTCGCGCGCAGTTATGCGGAGGCGCCGGAAATCGACGGCAAGGTGCTGATCAAGGCGCCGGCGAAGCCTTCGGCGCGCATGCGCCTGGCTCGCAGCGCGGGACAGTTCGTGCGCGCGCGAGTGGTCGCCACGCAAGGGCACGACCTGCTGGCGGAGCTGCTCTGAGCCGGCCCGGGGCTGGGGGCGCCCGGCTCCGGCGGGAGCGGCCTGCTCGCACTGCGCGTCACAGGTGCAGCCCGAAGGCCGACAGGTTCTTCCAGAGCATGTACAGCGCGACCACGGCCACGAGAAGCGCGAAGATCAGGTTCAGCGTGCCCTTGCTGTGCTTGCCCAGGTGGGTGGCCACGCGCGTACCCACCCAGCCCCCGACCACGCCGCCGCCGATGTAGAGCAGCGCCACGGTCGGGTCGAGCAGGCCCGAACGGGCGTAATTGATCGCCGTGGTCAGGCCGAAGGTGCCCACCGACAGCAGCGACGAGCCGATGGCGGCGATCATCGGCATGCCGGTCGACAGCGCCAGGCCCGGCACGATCAGGAATCCCCCGCCGATGCCGAAAAAGCCCGCCAGGGTGCCGACGATCGCGGCCGCCACGACCAGGCGCCACCACGAACCCTTTGGCGCGGGGGCTTCGTGCAAGTCCACCTTCGCCGCCGGCTCGCGCCGTCGCAGCATCAACGCGGCGATCACCAGCATCAGGATGGCGAACAGGAACAGCAGTTTCTTGCCGTCCACGGCCTTGCCCAGGCTGGAGCCGACGAACGCTGCCGCGGCGCCGACCACGGCGAACACCAGCGCATCGCGCCAGCGCACGTTCCCGGCGCGGGCGTGGGGAATCAGGTTCAGGTAGGCGTTGATCGACACGGCCAGCGCCGTGGTGCCGATGACCACGTGGGCGTTCGGATACCCCACGAGGTAGAGGAGCAGGGGTACCGCGAGAATCGATCCGCCGCCGCCTATGAGGCCGAGCGAGAAGCCGACCGCCAGGCCGGACAGAACGGACAGAAGGTGCTGGGCCAGGCTCAGCGTGACCGGAGCGGAGGAGGCGAGGGTGGCGATATGCATAGTCCCGGGAGCATACGAGAGGTTCCGAAATAAGACTGTGATGATTTGTGCATTAGACGCTGCCCGGGCGGTTCGAGCCAAGACGTATTCAAATGCAACAAAAGCAACATCATGTGCTTTCGTAGGCCTGCCGTAAGCCTCGGCGGCGACAGTGCCGGCGTGAGCGGGCCCGAGCCCGCCGCAAACGGGGCCCGAGCGCCGCGATCCTTGGCTGTCTGCGGGGCGCTCGCGTCGAGAACCCGCGCGTCTGCAAACGCGCATACCCATGGAGACAACGATGGACAAGAAAATCAACCCCGCGCCGCTAGGCCTGTCGGGCTTCGCTCTGACCACCTGGCTGCTGAGCATGCACAACGCCGGGATGGCCACCGACGCGATGGTGCCGATGGTGCTGGCCTGCGCGCTGGCCTTCGGCGGCACGGCTCAGTTCGTCGCCGGCGTCATGGAGGCCTTTGTCGGAAACAGCTTCGGTTTCGTCGCCTTCTGCGGTTACGGCGCGTTCTGGTGGAGCTTCGCGCTGCTGGTCGAATACTTCCCCAAGGGCCTGGCCTACGCCGGCTGGTACCTGCTGCTGTGGGGCGTTTTCACGACCTACATGTGGATCGGAACCTGGAAGAAGGGCAAGGTGCTGATGCTGGTGTTCACCGCGCTGACCCCCACCTTCTACCTGCTGGCCTTCGGCGCCCTGCTGGGCTCCAGCAGCCTGAGCACCCTGGGTGGCTACCTGGGCCTGGTCACCGGCGCGCTGGCCTTCTACCTGGCCGGGGCCGAGGTCATCAACGAGTCCTGGGGCTCCACGGTCCTGCCGGTCTGACGACCGCGGCATCGACGCAAGCCCGTTCACGCACAACACTCCAATTCCAACCACAAGATCGCCGCGGCTTCCGGGCCGCGGCTTTTTTTTGGTGCGCCCTGCCGGGCGCACCATGAAAAAGGGCCCCGCGCAGGGGCCCCAAAGGAACCAGGCCCGGCGGGCCCGGCGTTGGCGTTCGGGTTGCTCTCAAGCAATCGCCGGGCCGCCCCAAGATTGCTTGACCCCCACGGGGGGCGGGCTGGGCGCAGCCCGGCCCTGGGGGCGCTCTCAAGCAATCGCCGGGCCGCCCCAAGATTGCTTGACCCCCACGGGGGGGCGGGCTGGGCGCAGCCCGGCCCTGGGGGCGCTCAGAACTTGTAGCCGATGGCCACGCCGACCGAATCCTGGGACATGCTCAGGGTCTCCGGCTGCTGGCCGGGAGGCGTGGGCGGCGGGTTCATCGCCGGTGCATAGCCCGACACCGAATTCCGGAAGGCATGCACGTAGTCGGCGGAGATGTCGACCTTGCGAGTCAGCGCGTAGCTCAGTCCGAGGGTCAGGTGATCCTTCACCACGCCCGGAGCGATGGTGTTGAAGAACACGTTGGCCGAGCTGACCGGGTTGTCGGTATGGTTCCAGCCGGCGCGCAGGGTCAGGTCGTCGCTGTATTTCCAGGCCGCGCCGATTTTCACCACCGTGACGTTGCTCCAGCCGAAGCCGGCGCCGCCCGGGGCACCGAGCATGGGTGCGGGCTGGCGGCTGGCCAGGAGCGCCAGCGGCAACGACGAATTGGCGATCGCCGGCACATCGCCGTACAGGATGCGCTCGACATCGGCCGCCAGGGTCCAGGTCGGCGTGGCCTTCCAGGACACACCGATGCCGTAGTTGGCCGGGATGTCGAAACTGCCGCCGTCGGCGAAAAGGCCGCGGTAGGCGCTCAGGCTTCCCATGTGGATCTTGGGCTGGTAGGTCGCTCCCACCGACAGATCGGGTGTCAGTTGCCCGATCCAGCCGATGCGCACGCCGACCCCGTCGGAGGAGTCGTGCCCCGGGGCCTGCAGGCTGGCCGGGTATTGGCTGAGTTGCGGCGACGCGTAGTTGTTCAGGCCGTTGGCGCGGAAGCTCTGGTGCACCAGGTTGAGCGCGATGCCGATGGTGTTGGCAGGAGTGACATGCCAGGCGAAGCTCGGGCTGATGAACATCTGCTGCAGATCGACACCGGTGCCGGGAAGCAGGCCCGTGTTGGCGGCGATGCTGTCGTAGCCGGAGTTCATTCCGCCATTGCCGTACAGGCTGATGCCCACCGACATGTCGGAGTTCAGCATGCGGTTGTAGCCGACCTCGGGAATCAGGAAGTTGCTCTGCGCATTGCCACTGTAGGTCACGTTGCCGATGGTGGCTTGGCGGTCCGGGTGGAACAGCGTCAGGCCGGCGTCGAAGCGAGTGCCGATCAATGCCATGCCGGCGGGGTTGGTCGCGGCGGCCAGCGCGTCTTGCGGCAGCGCGATGCCGACTCCGCCCATGCCCACGGAGCGTACGCTGTAGCCGGGCTGGAAATAGCCGTCGGTGGCGTGCGCTACGCCGGGGGCCATGGCCCCCGCCAGGCAGGCGGCGGCGCAGGCGGCAGCCAGTCGGTTTTTGTGCATTGGGTCTCTCCTCCTCCAGGAATGAACCGCCATCGGCGGACGACGCAAACCTGCCGCACTCCGGGTTGGCGCCGGTTCGTCGACAGATTTGTGGATCAAAATACTTCTACCCGGTAGAGGTATAAGATCAAGCGCATCCTAGGCAGGAGGGGGTGGGCGCAGCATCCAGTTTTGCCGCGATGGCAAATCTTCGAATTTTGTGATAGGCCGTGTTGCATTCGGTCACACGGCCGCGGGCGGGCTCAGGCGCCTGCCGGAGGAACGTAGCCGGCCGGGCGCTCGGCGCCTTCACCGAAAAAGTAGCGCTCCATCTGGCGCGCCAGGTACTGCCGCGCGCTGGCGTCGGCGAGGTTGAGGCGGTTTTCGTTGACCAGCATGGTCTGGTGCTTCAGCCAGCCCTGCCAGGCCTCCTTGGAGACGTTGTCGAAAATGCGCTTGCCCAGCTCTCCGGGGTAGGGCGGGAAGTCGAGCCCCGGGGCTTCGTGGCCGAGCTTGATGCAATTCACGGTGCGAGTCATGGTCGGATCCTTGCGGTGGATGATGGACAAAGGGTGGAGCGCGCAGCGCGCCGGGCGCGGCGCGGTCGCGGACGGTGTCGCTCAGCTCAGGCGCTTGACCAGCACGCGCGAGCGCCGCTGGTCGTTGTAGCGCTGGCGGCGAGCCTCCGGCAGCCAGTCGGGGTCGACCGGCACGAAACCGCGCTTGAGAAACCAGTGCATGGTTCGCGTGGTCAGCACGAAAATGCTCTCCAGGCGCAAGGCGCGAGCCTGCTGCTCGATGCGCCGCAGGATTCGCTCGCCATCGCCCTGGCCCTGGGCGCTTTCGGCCACGGTCAGCGCGGCCATCTCGCCGGTGCGGCCTTCGGGGTAGGGGTACAGCGCGGCGCAGCCGAAGATCACGCCGTCGTGCTCGAGCACCGTGTAGTTGCCGATGTCACGCTCGATTTCCGTTCGGCTGCGCTTGACCAGCACGCCTTCGCTTTCCAGCGGCTCGATGAGCTGCAGAATGCCCCCGACGTCGTCGGAGGTCGCCTGGCGCAGGTGCTCGAGGTGCTCGTCGGCGATCATCGTGCCCACGCCGTCGTGCGTGAACAGTTCCAGCAGCAGCGAGCCCTCGAGTTCGAAGCCCACGATGTGCGCGCGGCCGACCCCTCCACGACAGGCGCGCACCGCGTGGCGCAGGTAGAAGGCCGTGTCGGTCGGCTGCTGCGGGTCCGGCAGGCGGGCCAGCAGGCGGTCGGCCTGTTCGACGGTCAGCTCCGACAACAGCTGGCCGTCCTCGCCGATCACCCCGTCGACCTCGGTGACCAGGATCAGTTTGTGGGCCTTCAGCGCGGCGGCCACGCTGCTGGCGACGTCTTCCATGCTCAGGTTGAACGCCTCTCCGGTGGGCGAGAAGCCGAACGGCGACACCAGGACCACCGCACCGTATTCGAGAGCGCGCTGGATGGTGGCCGCGTCGACCTTGCGCACCAGTCCGGTGTGCTGGAAATCCAGGCCGTCGATCACGCCGACCGGACGGGCCGTGACGAAATTTCCCGACACCACGCGCACGGTGGCGCCGGCCATCGGGGTGTTCGGCAGGCCTTGCGAGAACGTGGCCTCGATCTCGAAGCGCAGTTGCCCGGCCGCTTCCTGCGCGGCGTCGAGCGCGACTTCGTCGGTCACTCGCATGCCGTGGCTGAAGCGCGAGCTCACGCCCTTCTCACGAAGCTGCGCCTCGATCTGGGGGCGAAAGCCGTGCACCAGCACGATGCGCACCCCCATCGCAGCGAGCAGCGCGATGTCCTGCACCAGGCCGTTGAGTCGTCCGGCGGCGATGAGTTCGCCGGCGATGGCGACCACGAACACCTTGCCGCGGTGCGCGTGCATGTACGGCGCGACCGAGCGCAGCCATTGGACGAATTGGGAAGAGTCGGCGGACATCGGCGTCATTATCCCGGAATGACCGAAAATTGTGGTTTTCCAAGCCCGCCGAGCCCCCTTTTCCCGCGCATGCCTTCCTCCGCTTCAACGCCCGCGGCGCCGCGGCCTGCCGCCGCCCCGCGTGCGCCAGGGCCGCGCGCGCAGCCCAACCCCGTTCCGCCGCTGGGCTTCCCGGCCGAGCTGCCGGTCAGCGCGCGTCGCCAGGACATCGCCGAAGCGCTGCGCGAGCACCAGGTGGTGATCGTGTGCGGCGAGACGGGATCGGGCAAGACCACGCAACTGCCGAAGATCGCGCTGGAGCTGGGCCGCGGGCTCGGCGCCGGCGGCAGCGGCCTGATCGGCCACACCCAGCCGCGCCGCCTGGCGGCGGTCAGCGTGGCCAGGCGCATCGCGCAGGAGCTGGGCAGTCCGTTGGGCGAGCACGTGGGCTTCAAGGTGCGCTTCGCGGATCGCCTGCAGCCGGGGGCTTCCGTCAAGCTGATGACCGACGGCATCTTGCTTGCAGAGACCCAGCGCGATCCGATGCTGCGTGCCTACGACACGCTGATCATCGACGAGGCGCACGAGCGCAGCCTGAACATCGACTTCCTGCTCGGCTACCTGCGCACGCTGCTGCCTCGGCGCCCGGACCTGAAGCTGGTGATCACCTCGGCGACCATCGACGCCGAGCGTTTCGCGCGGCATTTCGGCACGCCTGCCGGTCCGGCGCCGGTGATCGAGGTTTCCGGGCGCCTGTACCCGGTCGAGATCCGCTGGCGCCCGCTGCTCGAGGCGGCGGCCGCGCCGCCCGGCGCCGCGGCGCCGGCTGCCGGCGAGGCACCGACACGCGAGCCCCGGGAGCTGAACCAGGCCGTGTGCGACGCGGTCGACGAATTGTGGCGAGCCGGCAGCGGCGACATCCTGGTGTTCCTGCCGGGCGAGCGCGAGATCCGCGACTGTGCCGAGGCGCTGCGCAAGCACCACATGGACACGGCGCGCCGCGGGGTCGAGATCCTGCCGCTGTACGCGCGCCTGTCGCAGGCCGAGCAGGACCGCGTGTTCGCCTCCGGCGGCGCGGCGCGACGCATCGTGCTGTCGACCAACGTCGCAGAGACCTCGCTGACCGTGCCGGGCATCCGCTACGTGATCGACTCCGGACTGGCGCGGGTCAAGCGCTACAGCTTTCGCCAGAAGGTCGAACAGCTGCAGGTCGAGGCGATCAGCCAGGCCGCGGCCAACCAGCGCGCCGGGCGTTGCGGACGCGTGGCCGACGGCATCTGCATCCGGCTGTACGACGAGGCCGACTTCCAGGCGCGCGCGCGCTTCACCGATCCCGAGATCCTGCGCTCGTCGCTGGCGGCGGTGATCCTGCGCATGCAGTCGCTGGGCCTGCAGGCCGTGGAGGAGTTCGCGTTCATCGATCCGCCGCAGCGCAAGGCGATCGCCGACGGCTACCAGCTGCTCGCCGAGCTCGGCGCGGTCGACGAGCACAACCGGCTCACCGAGCTCGGGCGCCAGCTCGCCGTGCTGCCGCTCGACCCGCGGCTCGGGCGCATGATCCTCGAGGCACGGCGCCAGCAGGCGCTGGCCGAGGTGCTGGTGATTGCCGCGGCCCTCGCGGTGCAGGATCCGCGCGAGCGTCCGGCCGACCGCCAGGAGGCCGCCGACACGGCGCATCGGCGCTTCGTCGAAGGCAGTTCCGAGCTCGCCGGATGGCTCAAGCTGTGGGCGCACTATCACGAGCTGGTGGCCCACAAGAAGTCGCATCGCAAGCTGCACGAGCAGCTGCGCGCGGAGTTCCTGTCGCCGCTGCGAATGCGCGAGTGGCACGACGTGCACGCCCAGTTGCACACCCTGGTGGCCGAACATGGCTGGAAGCTCAACACGGCGCCTGCAAGCGACGAACAGTTGCACCTGAGCCTGCTCGCCGGATTGCTCGGCAACATCGGCTGCAAGGCCGACGACGGCCCGCATTACCTGGGCGCGCGCGGGATTCGCTTCCTGATCCACCCCGCCTCGCCGCTGGGGCGCAAGGCCGGGCGCTGGATCATGGCCGCCGAACTGGTGCAGACCACGCGCCTGTACGCGCGCCAGGTCGCGCGCATCGAGCCGCAGTGGATCGAGCGCGTGGGCTCGCACCTGCTGGCGCGCACGCTGCACGACCCGCACTGGGAGAAAAGGCCGGCGCAGGTCAGTGCCTTCGAGCGCGCCACGCTCTACGGCCTGGTCATCTACAACCAGCGCCGAGTGGACTACGGCCGGGTCGATCCGGTGCTCGCGCGCGAGCTTTTCATCCGCCACGCGCTGGTGGGTGGCGAATGGGATGCGCGCTGGCCCTTCCTCGCCCACAACCGCAAGCTGGTGGCGCAGATCGAGCAGCTCGAGGAGCGTTCGCGCCGGCGCGATCTGCTGGTCGACGATGCGCTGATCGAAGCCTTCTACCAGCGATTCGTGCCGCCCGAGGTCCACAGCGGTTCGAGCTTCGATGCCTGGTATCGCAAGGCACAGGCGCAGCAGCCGCGCCTGCTGTTCCTCGAGCGCGAGGAATTGATGCGCCACGAGGCCGCAGGCATCACCACCGAGGCCTTCCCGACCCGGCTGCGCGCAGCCGGGCTGGAACTGCCGTTGAGCTACAGCTTCGACCCCGGCGGCACGCGCGATGGGGTCACCGTGGAGTTGCCGCTGGAAGCACTGAACCAGTTGCCCGAGCAGCGCCTGGAGTGGCTCGTGCCGGGCATGCTGGGCGACAAGATCGCCGCGCTGCTCAAGACCTTGCCCCAGCGCCAGCGTTCGCGACTCGTGCCGTTGCCCGCGACTGCGCAGCGTTTCGCGCAGGAGCTCTGCGAGCCGGCGCGCTATGCGCAGTCGCCGCTGGTCGACGCCTTGCGCGAGCGGGTGCGCCAAACCACCGGGCTCGATGTGCTGCCCGACCAGTTCCGTCCCGATGCGCTGGACGTGCATTTGCTGTTCAACATCCGCGTGGTCGACGCGCAGGGGCGCCAGTTGGGCATGGGGCGCAACCTGGCGCGCCTGCGCGCCGAGCTGGGCAGTGCCGCGCGAGAGGCCTTCCAGGCGGCTGCGCGCACGCAGCCGGCGGCAGCGCATGCGCGCGCCGAAGCGCAGCAGCCACGGGACGGCTCGGCGCGAGCCGTTCCCGCCGCGGCAGCGGCGCCAGTCGCCGCGGCCGCTCCGGTCGCACGCTACACGCAGTGGAGCTTCGGCACCTTGCCGGAATTGCTGGAGATTCGCCGAGGCCAGGCGACCCTGGTCGGTTTTCCGGCGCTGGTCGACCGGGACGATGCGGTCGAGCTCGACGTGTTCGACACCCCGGAGGCCGCCGCGCTCGCGCATCGCGCAGGCCTGCGTCGCCTGTTCGCGCTGCAACTGCGCGAACCCCTGAAGGCCGCGGAGAAGAACCTGCCGGGACTGCAGCAGGCCAGCTTCGCCTACATGCCGCTGGGCTCGGCCGACGAGTTGCGCAGGCAGATCCTGGATGCGGCGTTGGAACTGGCCTTTCTCGGCGAGCCCTTGCCGACCGATGCCGAGACCTTCGCGCGACGCCTCGCCGAGGGGCGTGCGCGCCTGCAATTGCTGGCGCAGGAAATGGGGCGCCAGGCCGCCACGATCCTGGCCGAGTGGAGCGCTGCGGCGAAGAAGCTCGCCGGGTTCAGGGCCCAGGCCGCGCTGCACGCCGACATCGCCCAGCAATTGCAGGAGCTGGTGCCCAAGCGGTTCATGCTCGATCTACCCGCTGCGCGCCGCGCGCACCTGCCGCGCTACCTGAAGGCCGTGCAGATGCGCCTGGACAAGTTCCGCGCCGACCCGGCGCGCGACGCGCAGCGCCAGGCCGAGATGGCCCCGCTGCTGGCACGCCTGCGGCGCGAGATGCAGGCCTTGCGTCAGCAGGCGCCCGGCGGGCCGACCGACGCGCGCCTGGAGGAACTGCGCTGGATGCTCGAGGAGTTGCGAGTGGCGCTGTTCGCGCAGGAACTGCGCACGCCGACTCCGGTGTCGATCAAGCGCATCGAGAAGGCTTGGAGCCAATGGCGCGGATGACGAGGCATCGATGAGGCGCATCGCGCGCAACCCGGAGCGGCCCGGGCGCCGCGCGAGCACCCGGCGTGGTGCATAGGGGTTGCTCTGGATTGGCGACGGGCGCAATCAGAAGCTACATTTTGCGCAATAATCCGGCCCCTTCCGTACCCCGGGGAGCAGCTGGCCGGGCGCCGCGACCCTGTCGGCCGCGTTAGCCAGCCCCCGATATCGATTCCCACCTTCCACGGAGAAGCCTCTCATGTCCGATCGTGCTCCGGCACGCAAGCTGGGCCCGCTGGCAGTCATCCTGCTGGCGATCCCCTGCGTGGCCGTACTTGCCGTGCCCTGGTTCAACACCGATCAGCCCGAGCTGTTCGGCATGCCCTTCTTCTACTGGTGGCAGCTGCTGTGGGTGCCGCTGTCGAGCCTGTTCATCGGCATCGTCTACAAGATGGTGTCGTCGGGAAGCGGAGATTGATGCGATGAACATCGTTGCCACCTCGGTTTTCGTTTTCCTGTTCCTGCTCATCACGGTGCTGGGCTTCGTGTCCGCGCACTGGCGCAAGGGCGACATGAGCCACCTGCACGAGTGGGGCCTGGGCGGACGGCGCTTCGGCAGCTGGATCACCTGGTTCCTGATCGGCGGCGACCTGTATACCGCCTACACCTTCGTCGCGGTTCCCGCGCTGGTGTTCGGCGCAGGCGCGCTGGGCTTTTTCGCGGTGCCGTACACGGTCGTCGTGTATCCGATGGTGTTCGCGCTGCTGCCCAGGCTGTGGGTCGTCGCGCACAAGCACAACTACATCACCGCGTCCGACTTCGTCGCCGGACGCTACGGCAGTCCGACGCTGGCGCTGGCCATCGCGGTCACCGGCATCGTCGCCACCATGCCGTACATCGCGCTGCAGCTGGTCGGCATCCAGGTGGTCATCGGCGGGCTGGGCTTTCCCACCGGGCACGGCCTGATGGGTGATCTGCCGCTGATCATCGCCTTCGTGATCCTGGCCGCATTCACCTACACAAGCGGCCTGCGCGCGCCCGCATCGATCGCGGTGGTCAAGGACCTGCTGGTCTACATCACGGTGATCGCGATGGTCGTCGTGCTGCCGGCCAAGCTGGGGGGCATGGGAGCGATCTTCGCGCACATCCCGAAGGCGCACCTGCTGCTGCCGCCGGTCAAGGACGGCAACTGGGGCCTGCAGTCCTTCTACGCCACGCTGGCCTTCGGCTCGGCGCTGGCGCTGATGCTGTACCCCCACGCGACCACCGCGGTGCTGGCCGCCAAGGGGCCCAACACGCTGCGGCGCAACTGGGTCTGGCTGCCGGCCTACTCGCTGATGCTGGGCCTGATCTCCCTGCTGGGCTACATGGCCTACGCCGGCGGCATCAACAAGTTCCCCGACCTGGCGCCGTACTTCAAGCAGTACGGTCCGCAGTTCGCGATGCCGGGGCTGCTGCTGCACTACTTCCCGTCGTGGTTCGTCGGCGTGGGCTTCGCCGCCGTGGCCATCGGCGCGCTGGTGCCTGCGGCCATCATGTCGATCGCCGCGGCCAACCTGTTCACCCGCAACATCTACAAGGCGTTCATCAACCCGCAATGCTCGGTCAGCCAGGAAACCGACATGGCCAAGCTGGTGTCGCTGGTGGTCAAGTTCGGCGCGCTGCTGTTCATCGTGTTCCTGCCGCTGACCTACGCCATCCAGCTGCAGCTGCTGGGCGGCATCCTGGTGCTGCAGACCCTGCCGGCGATCGTCTCGGGCATCTACACCCGCTGGTTCGATCCCAAGGCGTTGCTGCTGGGCTGGGCCGTCGGGCTGGTCTGGGGGGTGTGGGCGGCGTCGCTGAGCGGCTTCCACAAGTCGGCGTACGCGCTGCACATCGCGGGGCAGGTGATCCCGGCGTACATCGGGTTGTACGCGGTGATCCTGAACATCGTGGTGGCGGTGGTCGCCACGGTGCTGATCCGCGTGCTGGGCATGGCCAACGACCAGGACGCCACCACCGCGGCCGACTACGCCGGCTGACGGCCCCGCCGTCCGTCACGCGCGACCCGGGGGGCGACTCCCGGGTTTTTTTGCGCCCCCGCTGCATGTCCCGCGTCGGCGTCGGGGCGCCGCGCCTGGCTACACTGCACCGGTCTCGGCGTGGCCGCGCTCGCATGGCGCAGGGCGCGCCGCCGCCCGAACCCTGCACGGCGTGTCGACTCCCGTTCCCCTCTACGGCCTTGCGTGGGCGCTGCCCTTCGCGGCGATGCTGCTCGCCATCGCGCTGCTGCCCTTGCTGCTGCCGCGTCTGTGGCACCGCCACCAGGGCAAGATCGCCATCGCATGCGCGATGGCTTTCCTCCTGCCCGATGCCTGGGTGCATGGCGCCGGCTGCGCGGCGCGTGCCGCGCAGCATGCGCTGCTGGGGGAGTACCTGCCGTTTCTGCTGCTGCTGACCGCGCTGTACACCATCGGCGCCGGAATCAGCCTGCGCGGCAACCTTCGCGGCAGCGCCGGGCACAACGCCTTGCTGCTGGGCGTCGGCGCCTTGCTGGCCGGGTTCATGGGCACGACGGGCGCCGCCATGCTGATGGTGCGCCCGGTGATCCGCGCCAACGATGCGCGTCGGCACCGCGCCCACGTGATGGTGTTCTTCATCTTCCTGGTGGCCAACGCGGGTGGCGCGCTCACGCCGCTGGGCGATCCGCCGTTGTTCCTCGGCTTCCTGCGCGGGGTGGACTTCTTCTGGACCCTGCGCCACCTGCTCGCGCCGACCGCGCTGCTGTGCGGTGCGCTGCTGGCGGTGTTCTACCTGCTCGACCGCTGGTTCTGGCGCCAGCACGACGAGCCGCGGGCCATCGACCCCACGCCGGATGCGCCCTTGCGTGTGGCCGGTGCCTGGAACCTGCTGTGGCTGGCAGGGGTGGTCGGCGCGGTGCTGCTCGGCGGCCTGTGGCGGGCGCCCTTCGGCCTGCGCCTGGACGGACTGGATCTGCGAGGCCAGGACCTCGTGCGCGACGCGCTGCTGCTGTTGCTCACGCTGGGCTCGCTGGCCACGACACCACGCCAGGTGCACCGCGAGAACCAATTCGAATGGGGGCCGATGCTCGAGGTCGCCAAGCTGTTCCTGGGAATCTTCCTGAGCATCATCCCGGTGCTGGCGATGCTGCGCGCGGGCGTGCAGGGGCCGCTGGCGCCGCTCGTGCGCCTGGCCTCGGGCGCCGGTGGCAGGCCGGATCCGGCCTTGTATTTCTGGCTCACCGGCGCGCTGTCGTCGGTGCTCGACAACGCGCCGACCTACCTGGTGTTCTTCAACCTCGCCGGGGGCGACGCGGCAAGCCTGATGCGCGAGGTCGCGGTGCTCGGCGCGATCTCCGGCGGGGCCGTGTTCCTGGGTGCGATGACCTATATCGGCAACGCGCCGAACCTGATGGTGCGGGCCATCGCGCGCCAGCGCGGCATCGAGATGCCGGGATTCTTCGGCTACCTGGGATGGTCGTGCGCGGTGCTGCTGCCATGCCTGCTGGTGTTGCAACGGGTGTTCTGGCCCTGAACCGCTGCGACCCGGGGTGTGGTGCAATGCCGGCATGCCCGATCCCACGATGAACCCCACCCCCGAGCCCGCCGCGCCGGGTGCGTTGCGCGATCTGCGCGTGCTCGAGCTCGGCAGCCTGATCGCCGGGCCGTTCGCCACGCGCCTGCTGGGCGAATTCGGCGCCGACGTGATCAAGGTCGAGCCACCGGCGCGCGATGGCGAGCCCGGCGGAGATCCGCTGCGCACATGGCGCCAGTTGCACCGCGGAACCTCGCTGTGGTGGGCCGCGCAGGCGCGCAACAAGCGTTGCATCACGCTGGACCTCAAGTCCGACGCCGGACGCGACATCGTGCTGCGCCTGGTGCGCTCGTGCGACGTGCTGGTCGAGAACATGCGCCCGGGCGCGCTCGAGAAGCTCGGCCTGGGCTGGGAGCAGCTGCGCGACGTGAACCCGTCGCTGGTGATGGTGCGCATCTCGGGTTTCGGTCAGAGCGGGCCGCTGCGCTCGCAGCCGGGCTTCGGCGCCATCGCCGAGTCGATGGGTGGCATGCGCTACGTCACGGGAGACCCGGCGCATCCGCCGATGCGCGCCAACCTCTCGCTGGGCGACTCGATCGCCGCGTTGCACGCGGCGATGGGGGCGCTGGTCGCACTGCGACATCGCGACGCCACCGGAGGGCGCTTCGACGGCACGCGCGGCGGCCAGGGGCAGGTGGTCGACGTGGCGCTGACCGAGGCGGTGTTCAACATGATGGAAAGCACCCTGATGGAATACAGCGTGGGCGGCACGGTGCGCGAGCGCTGCGGCAGTTCCATCGCCGGCATCGTGCCGTCCAACGCCTATCGCAGCGCGGGCGGCGAATGGGTGCAGATCTCGGGCAACGGAGACGCCATCTTCGCGCGCCTGATGCGAGCCATCGGGCGCGACGACATGGCCTCGCGCGAGGACCTGGCGCGCAACCCCGGGCGCATCCGCGCCGCGGCCGAGATCGACCAGGCGATCCAGGACTGGGTGGGCCGGCGCGACGCCGCCGAGGTGGTGCTGGCGATGCGCGCGGCCGCCGTGCCGGCCAGCCGCATCTACAGCATCGCCGACATCTGCGACGACGAGCAGTTCCGCGCGCGCGGCATGATCGAGCGTCACCAGCTCGACGACGGCACTCCGGTCGACCTGCCCGGGGTGGTGCCGAGGCTGGAGCGCACGCCGGGCGCCACGCGCTGGCTGGGTCCGGCGCTGGGCGCGCACACCGAACAGGTGCTGGCCGAGCTGGGTCTGGACGCCGCCGCCATCGAGCGCCTGCGCCGCGACGGCGTGGTGTGATCCGGCGCCGCCCGCAAGCCCGGGCTCAGCGCTTGAGGGCGCGCCAGCCGATGTCCTGGCGGAACTGCATGCCCTCGAAGCGGATCTGGCGCACGCCGCTGTAGGCGCGGGCCTGCGCCATGCGCAGCGAATCTCCCAGCGCAGTCACGGCCAGCACGCGTCCGCCGGAGGTGCGCAGCACGCTGCCGTCCAGCCGGGTGCCGGCATGGAAGGTCTGCAGGTCCTCGGCGGGCTCCGGGATGCCCTGGATCTCGCCGCCGAGCTCGGGCGCCTCCGGGTAGCCGGGCGCGGCCATGACCACGGCCAGCGCGGTGCGCCGGTCCCATTGCAGTTCGAGCCCGTCGAGTCGCGAGTCGATGGCTGCGTCGAGCACGTGAACGAGGTCGCTCTTCAGGCGCATCAGGATGGGCTGCGTCTCGGGGTCGCCGAGACGGCAGTTGAATTCCAGGGTGCGCGCATGGCCCTGGCGGTCGATCATCAGTCCGGCGTACAGGAAGCCGCTGTAGGGGTGGCCGTCGGCGGCCATGCCCTGCACGGTGGGCACGATGATCTCGCGCATGACCCTGGCGTGCACTTCGGGCGTGACCACCGGAGCCGGCGAGTAGGCTCCCATGCCGCCGGTGTTGGGGCCCTGGTCGCCGTCGCGCAGGCGCTTGTGGTCCTGGCTGGAAGCCAGCGGCAGCACCTGGCTGCCGTTGACCAGCACGATGAAACTGGCTTCCTCGCCTTCGAGGAAGTCCTCGACGACCACGCGCGCGCCGTCCTCGCCATGCTGCACGCCGTACACGTTGCGCTCGAGCATGTCGTCGACCGCGGCGTGCGCCTGCTCGGGCGTGGCGGCGACCACCACGCCCTTGCCGGCGGCCAGCCCGTCGGCCTTGACCACCAGCGCGCAGGCGCGCTCGTCGATGTACGCGTGCGCCGCGGCGGGGTCGGTGAAGGTGCGGTGCCCGGCGGTCGGGATGCCGTGTCGCTGCATGAACTCCTTGGCGTAGGCCTTGGAGCTTTCCAGGCGCGCGGCCGCGCGCGTGGGCCCGAAGATGCGCAGCTTGCGCATGCGGAAATGGTCGACCACGCCGGCCGCCAGCGGGGCCTCGGGGCCGACCACGGTGAGGTGGATGTCCTCGGCCACGCAGAAGTCGGCCAGGCGCTCGATGTCGGTGACGGGCAGATTCTCCAGGCGCGGCGAGGTGGCCGTGCCGCCGTTGCCCGGGGCGACGAACACCCTTTTCACGCGAGGCGATTGGGCCAGCTTCCACGCCAGCGCGTGTTCGCGTCCACCGGAGCCGATAACCAGGATTTTCATGATGGGGAATGGGAGCGCCGCGGCTCAGGGCAGGATGGCGTTGTGGTCGACGCGCTGCACGTCGTCCAGGTCCTCGAGGGCGTCGACCAGCTTTTGCATGCGCTCGGCGTCGGCTCCGGCCAGTTCCACCTCGACGCTGGGCTTCATGCCCAGCTCGGCGAACTCGGGCTTGAGCCCGGCGGCCTGAAGACCCGCGCCCACGGCCTCGAAGTCGACGGGTTCGCAAAGCACCTCGATGGACCCGTCGTCGAGCGTGGCGACGTCGTCGGCGCCGCTTTCCAACGCGGCTTCCATCACCTTGTCCTCGGGCGTGCCCGGGGCCAGCAGGAACTGTCCGCAATGGCGGAACTGGAAGGCCACCGAGCCCTCGGTGCCCAGGTTGCCGCCGTACTTGGACAGCGCGTGCCGCACCTCGGCGACGGTGCGCACGCGGTTGTCGGTCATGCAGTCGATGATCATCGCCACTCCGCCCGGGCCGTAGCCCTCGTAGCGGATTTCCTCGTAATGGGCGCCTTCGAGGTTGCCGGTACCGCGGTCGATCGCTCGCTTGAGGTTGTCGGCCGGCATGTTGGCCTCGCGCGCGCGATCCAGTGCCAGGCGCAGCCTGGGGTTGGCGTTGGCGTCGCCGCCGCCGAGCTTGGCGGCGACCGTGACTTCACGAATGATCTTGGTCCAGACCTTGCCGCGCTTTTCGTCCTGGCGGCCCTTGCGGTGCTGGATGTTGGCCCATTTGGAATGGCCGGCCATAGCTGTTCGCTCCCGGCGCCGCTCGGCGCCATCGGTGGGTGTTCGGGGTGAGACGGATCGGGTTGGCGCCGCGGCGCGAGCGCTCCAGGCATCGCGCACCGCCGGGTGCGGGATGCGCGGCCTGCCATTCTACGGTGCCGCCGCAGGCTCATCGAAGCCGCCCCGGCGACGGGGGCGTGCCCGGCGCGCGAGCATGGGCGTGGCGCAAGCGGGCGGGCTTGGCGGACAATAGGAGTTTTCCCGTGCGGCGCCTGCCTGCGCCGCCGGGGCTTGCGCCGCCCAGTCCTCGAGCCATGCCGACACCGGAAACCGCACCGACCAAACCTTCCCATTTCCTGCGCCAGATCATCGAGGCGGACCTCGCCTCGGGAGCCCTGGCGGGCCGGCATTTCGCCGGCACGCCGGGCGATGCCCGGCAACTCGCGCAGGCGCCGCTGGACAGTGCGCGAATCCGCACCCGGTTTCCGCCGGAGCCCAATGGATACCTGCATATCGGGCATGCCAAGAGCATCTGCCTGAACTTCGGCCTGGCCGCCGACTACGGTGGCGTCTGCCATCTGCGCCTGGACGACACCAATCCCGAGAAGGAAGACCAGGAGTACGTCGAGGCCATTCGCGATGCCGTGCGCTGGCTGGGTTTCGACTGGGTGTCCGCAGGGGTCAGCCACGAATACTTCGCCAGCGACTATTTCGACTTCATGTGGCGTGCCGCGTGTGCGCTGATCGACGCCGGACTCGCCTATGTCGACGAGCAGAGCCCGGAGGACATGCGGCGCAACCGTGGCACGCTGACCCAGCCCGGCGTGAACAGCCCGTGGCGCGACCGTCCGGCCGCCGAGAGCCGGCAGCGCTTCGAGCAGATGCGCGCCGGCGAGCATGCCGAGGGGTCCATGGTGCTGCGCGCGCGCGTCGACATGGCCTCGCCCAACCTGAACCTGCGCGATCCGGCGCTGTATCGCATCCGCTTCGCGCACCACCACCGCACCGGCGACAAGTGGTGCATCTACCCCATGTACACCTTCGCGCATCCCATCGAGGATGCGCTGGAGCGCATCACCCACAGCATCTGCACCCTGGAGTTCGAGGACCAGCGCCCGTTCTACGACTGGCTGCTGCAGCATCTGGCCGAACTCGGCCTGCTCGAGCGCCCGTTGCCGCGTCAGTACGAATTCGCGCGCCTGAACCTGTCCAGCGTGCTGACCAGCAAGCGCAAGCTGGCGCAGCTGGTCGACGAAGGCCACGTGGCGGGCTGGGACGATCCGCGCCTGCCCACGATCGCCGGGCTGCGCCGGCGCGGCTACACGCCCGGGGCGATCCGCCTGTTCGCCGAGCGCATCGGCGTGAGCAAGTCGGATTCGTGGATCGACTATTCGGTGCTCGAAGGCGCGCTGCGCGACGACCTCGACCCAGTGGCTGCGCGTGCGATGGCCGTGCTCGATCCGGTGCCGCTGCTGCTGACCAATTGGGACGAGCTGTTCGGCGCCGGCCATCTGGAGCCATGCCAGGCCCCGGTGCATCCGCACCAGCCCGAGCGCGGGCAGCGCCAGTTCCTGCTCGGGCCGAAGGTATGGATCGAGCGCGACGATTTCGCCCTGGATCCGCCCAAGGGCTTTTTTCGCCTGTATCCGGGCGGGCGTGTGCGCCTGAAGTACGGCTACGTGATCGAGTGCACCGGCGCCGAGCATGACCCCGATGGCAAGGTGCGCGAGGTGCATGCGCGCGTCGTTCCCGATACCAGGAGCGGAACGCCCGGCGCGGCGGCGGTGAAGGTCAAGGGTGTCGTGACCTGGGTCGGCGCGGCGGACGGCAAGCCCGCCGAGGTGCGTCTGTACGACCGTCTGTTCCTGCAGGATCAGCCGGACGCGGGCGGGGCCGATTTCCTGCAGGCGCTCAACCCCCGCAGCCTGCGCGTGGCGCAAGCCTGGGTCGAGCCGTCGCTGGCGCACGCCGCTGCCGGCAGCTCCTTCCAGTTCGAGCGTCACGGCTACTTTGTCGCCGACGCCCGCGACCATGCCGGCGGGCGCCTGGTGTTCAACCGCACCACGGGCCTGCGCGATGGCCGCTGAGATGCCTGCAGCGGCCACGCCGGGCTTCGATTTCGGCCCCGGTTTCGGGCCCGAAGGGGCAACGCCGGGCGGCGGTCTGCGGGACGCGCTGCGCCTGCGCATGCGCGAGCAGGGTTTCGCGCTGCTGCGGCCGAGCCAGCTCGGCGAGCTTTGCGGCATTTCCGCGGCCGAATGTGCCGCGGCGCAGCCGCTGTGGGAGCAACTGCCCGCCGACCCGTACCTGAAGGACGGCGGTCGCTACCGGCGCAGGCGGCACGGCAGTTTCGTGCACGAGTTCGGCGCTGCGTCGGGCGGCCTGCGCCAGGTCGCGCACCGCGCGCATTACCAGCCGCTGACCTACAACGCGCTGCACGGCGGCCTGGTGCGCTGGCTGGAGCCGCTGGATGAGCGCCTGTGCGGGCTGTCGTGCTGGAAGGCCTTGCTGCAGGGCCTGGGCGAGCTGTTTCGCGGCGTGCGCGCGCAGCCGCGCTGGTTCGTCGAGGCGCACCAGTTTCGCATCGACACGGCCGACGGCATCGGCCGTCCGACGCCCGAGGGGGCACATCGCGACGGTGTGGATTTCGTCGCCGTGCTGCTTGCGCAGCGCCGCGGAATCCGCGGTGGGGAAAGCCGTGTGTTCGAGCTGCAGGGGGCGCGTGGGGTGCGTTTCACGCTGGAACAGCCGTGGAGCGCGCTGCTGATGGACGACACGAGGGTGATTCACGAAACCACGCCGATTCTTCCCGCCAGCGACGTGGACAGGGGTTGTCGGGACACCCTGGTGCTGACCTGGCGTGCCGAGGGCTTTCTCGATCCGCCGTGAGCCGCCCCGCGGGGAGCCACCCCGGGAGCCACCCCGGGGAGCCACCGGTTCGCCCGCCACCGCGCATGGGAGGGCGCTTCGGGATTCGAGCGGGCGGGCCCGCAGCGCTGGTCGCCGCGCGCTCGGCTCAGCGCGACGGAGTGCTTCTCGCCAAGCCTCGCGAATCGCCAGGCGGGGTTTGATAGCGGATGGTCTGCTCCCAGTCGCGCAAGGTCCAGGTGCAGGCGGCCGCAAGCCCGCCGCGCGCCGCACAGGCCGCGGAACAGGTGCTTCCCGCAAGCAGGGGCATCCCGATCAAGCGCGTGACCGCGTGCGGTGCGCCGGCCGGATCGGTCGCATCGGGAACGTCGATGGAGTCGCGGGACACGAGGCGCTGCTGGATGTCGTGGTAGTCCCGCAGGCACGCGACTTCCGGTCCGGGATTGAAGGAGACGGTGTCTCCCCAGCGAAACAGATTCCACCGGCACATGCCGTCGGGCCGTCCCGGCGTGGTGCAGGTCGTCGCGCAGGCGTGGTCGTCGGTCCATACCGTGGCCCGGTCCACGTCGACCACCCATAGCGGCCGGCCTCCGGGGTCTGCTTCATCCACGACGGAGATGGACCCGTCCTGCACGATCTGCTCTGCCATCTCGCGCCGATCCTGCCGGCAGCCGCCGAAGAAGCGCATGGTGCGGCCCCAATCGCCGGGCTCCCAGCGACAAGGCCCCTGCGTGGCCAGCCGCAGGAACTCCCCGCCCCGGTACAGCCCGCTGCAGGCGACCACGCAGCGGCCTTGGTCGACATGCAGGGTCGAGGCGTCGAGTTCGCTCACCTTGTACACGCGTTCCTCGGGAACCTGCAGGTCCGGCACCGCGATGCTGTCGTAGCGACTGATGTCCCGGCGCATCGAAAGAAGGTCTTCCTGGCAGGTTCGCGTGGGGTCGCTCGGGGCAGCCGCGCCAGACGGGGCCACGGCCGGCACGGCGCCGCTCCAGGCCGCACAGCTCGTCGTCGCGGCAAGCAAGCCCGCCAGAAGCGGCTTCCAAGGCGGCTTGCAGACTGTCGAACACCAGGACATCGGGCTGGAACGCATGGGTCGTGGCTCCGGCTATCGAGGAGGGGATCAGGGGCGACAACCATTGGATCTTGCCGTCGGAGCAAAGTTCCCGTACTCCCGTACCCGTGCCGGGAACCGCCTCGGCGTCCGAGGCTCTCACCAGGCATCGGTTCCCGCCGGGGGCACGTTCCTGGAGCCGTCGATGCGCAATGCAGCCTGTTCGGGCCGGCCGCGACAATCACTCGCGGCCGGCTTGCTGCGCGGCGGGAGGCTGCCCGTGGTAGCGCAACGTCTGGCCCCACTGGTGCGCAGTCCATGTGCAGGTGGCGGGCGGGGCTTCGATCGTGGTGCAGCCCGCGGAGCAGGTGTCTTGCGTCAGTGCGGGCTTGCCGAGCAGGCTGGTGACACGGTGCGAGGTCGTCTCGGGGTGGAGCGCGTCGGGGGCCAGCACCGAGTCGTAGTCGTGGATCTGCTGCTGGATTTCGTGGTAGTCGCGCAGGCAGGCCACTTCGGGGGCGGGGCTCCTGGCGATGCTGCTGCCCCAGTCGAACAGGGTCCAGTGGCACATTCCGGGGGGAAGTTTCGGCGTGACGCAGGTGCTTGCGCAGGTGTTGCCGCCGGTGAAGGCCGTGCCCGGGTCGAGCGCGAGCACCTGGAGCTGCGCTCCCTCGGGCCCCCGCTCGTCGGCCACGGAGATGCTTCCCTGCGAGCAGATCGCCCCGCTCATCTCGCTCTGATCGAGCGCGCAGCCGCCGGTGAAGCGGATGGTGTCTCCCCAGTTGCCGGGCCGCCAGCTGCAGGGCCCTTGCGCGATGCGCCGCAACTGCTGCCTGTTCTCGTACGCGCCGCTGCAATCGACCACGCAGCGGCCATGGTCCAGGCGCAGGCTTCGGGGGTCGAAGTCGCTGACGGAGTACAGGCGTTGCTCGGGGGCCTGGGAATCGGGAACCTGGATCGCGTTGAAGCGCTCGATTTCCCGCGAAATCGACTCCACGTCGCGGCTGCAGGCATCAGGGCCGTCTCCGACCATGCCGGCGCGCGCGGGGTCGGGCGACGGCGGCGGGGCGGCCTCGGTGGCATTGGCGGCAGCGGCGGCGCAGGCCAGCCAGGCACCGAACAGGCCTGCCAGCAGGCGCTTGCGCGGAGTGGGCGGCGTAGGCGGCGTGCGGGAGTGCATGGTTCGTGGCTCCGGATCGGGGGTCCTGCCCCGTTGGACACGTCCGGGCGTCGCCGAGTTCCCGCCGTGCCGGCAAGACCTTGCTCGGCCGCTGGAAATGCCGGTTTTGCGCGGGCGGCGCGCCGCGTCAAGTCCGTGTCAGTGGCGCGCGCTTATGCTTGGGTTGCGGCGCGCATCCTCGCCGCGCAGTCCACGCATGACCCAGGAGACGAAGGCATGGCCGACAGCACCCCCGCAAGCCGCATTCCCGCAACCCTGATCGCCGGCGATGGCATCGGGCCCGAGATCATGGACGCCACGCTGCATGTGCTCGACGCGCTCGGCGCTCCCTTCGACTGGGATGCGCAGATCGCCGGGCTCGGCGGGGTCAAGGCTGCCGGCGACCCGCTTCCCGAAGCCACGCTGGACAGCATCCGGCGCACCCGCCTGGCGCTCAAGGGCCCGCTGGAGACGCCGTCCGGCGGCGGCTACCGCTCGTCCAACGTGCGCCTGCGCGAGGCTTTCCAGTTGTACGCGAACATGCGCCCGGCCCGGACCATGATTCCTGGCGGGCGTTTCGACAACATCGACCTGCTGGTGTTCCGCGAGAACGTCGAGGGCCTGTACATGGGCTACGAGCACTACATCCCGATCGACGACGACCCGCACGCCGTGGCGATGTCGACGGGAGTCAACACCCGGCAGGGGGCGCGGCACATCCTGGACTACGCCTTCACCACGGCCATCGCGCTGGGGCGCAAGAAGATGACCGTGGTGCACAAGGCCAACATCATGAAGGCATTGACCGGGATCTTCCTGGAAACCGCCTACCAGCTGCACCAGCAGAAGTACGCCGACCGCATCGCGCTGGACGACGTGATCGTCGACGCCTGCTGCATGAAACTCGTCATCAACCCCTGGCAGTTCGACGCGCTGGTGACCACCAACCTGTTCGGGGACATCCTGTCGGATCTGTGCGCCGGGCTGGTCGGCGGGCTGGGCATGGCGCCGGGCGCCAACATCGGGCGCGATGCGGCGATGTTCGAGGCCGTGCACGGCTCGGCGCCGGACATTGCCGGCAAGGGCATCGCCAACCCGGTGGCGCTGATGCTGGCCGCCGGCATGATGCTCGACCATGTCGGGCGCAAGGACCTGGCCGACCGCCTGCGACGCGCCATCGAGCGCACCCTCAATGTCGACGGCGTGCGCACCGGCGACCTCGGTGGAAAGGCCGGAACGCGCGAGTTCGCCGCGGCCGTGGTGGCACGCCTCGGCGATTCCTGAGCCGGACTGGGGGTTTCCCTAGAATGCGCCAGCGCCGCCGATGGCCGGCGGCGCCGCGGAGCCTGGGCGGCAGCAGGCTCGCCCTTTGCCACCCGGACTCCCAGCCGCGCACCATGAACCCCGCTGCCCACGACTTCATCCTCACCCTGTCCTGTGCCGATGCCAAGGGCATCGTGTACTCGGTTTCCGGCGTGCTCTACCAGGCCGGCTGCAACATCCTGGATTCGCAGCAGTTCGGGGACCCGGCTACCGGCTTGTTCTTCATGCGCGTGCACTTCTCGGCGCCGGCCCATCTGGACGGCGCGGACAAGGTCGAGCTGCTGTTCGCCGACCTGCGTCAGCGCTTCGGAATGCAGGCGTCGATCCATGCGCTGGCGCGGCGTCCCAGGGTGCTGATCGCCGTCAGCCGCCAGGCCCACTGCCTCAACGACCTGCTGTTTCGCTGGCGTGCCGGGCAGATGCCGATGGAAGTGGTGGGCGTGGTGTCCAACCATGCGGATTGCTCCGCGCTGGCCGCGCACTACGAGGTGCCGTTCCATCACGAGCCGCTGCCGACGGGAGCCGACGCGGCGACCAAGCGGGCGCAGGAGTCGCGCATCGAGGCCCTGATGCGCGAGCAGCGGGTCGAATTGCTGGTGCTGGCGCGCTACATGCAGATCCTGAGCCCGGAGTTCTGCGCCGCGCTCGACGGGCGCGCCATCAACATCCACCATTCCTTCCTGCCCAGTTTCAAGGGGGCGCGCCCCTACCAGCAGGCGCACGACCGCGGGGTCAAGCTGATCGGTGCCACCGCGCACTACGTCACCGCCGACCTGGACGAAGGCCCGATCATCGAGCAGGACGTGCAGCGAGTCGATCACAGCCTGGACGCGGCCGAGCTGACGGCGGTCGGCCAGGACGTCGAGAACCAGGTGCTGGCGCGTGCCGTGCGCTGGCATGTCGAGCACCGCATCCTGCGCAATGGCCACAAGACGGTCGTGTTCAAATAGGGTCACGGCCGGGCTCGTCCGCCGCGCGCGAGGGCGCGCCGCGAGCCGGCTGTCGCGTGGAGCCCTCGATGTCTCGTTCGCAGTCCGTTCCCAGCGCACCCCATAGTTCGGCCGAGGCCGCCGAGGCCGCCTTCTACGAGGCGCTGCAGGCCGGCGACGTCGAGGCAGTGATGCGCGTGTGGGCCGACGACGACGAGCCGGTGTGCGTGCACCCGGGCGGGCCGCGCCTGGTCGGCGCCGCGGCGATCCGCGCGAGTTACGAACAACTGCTCGGCGGCGGCGCACTGGCCGTGGCCGCGGAGCGCGTTTTGCGCACGGTCACCATGGGCTGCGCGGTGCACAACGTGGTCGAGCGCGTGCGCCTGCCGGCCGGCTCCGGCGCGGCCTTCGGCTGCGTGCTGGCCACCAACGTGTACCTTCGCACTCCGCAGGGCTGGCGCCTGGTGCTGCACCACGCCAGCCCGGGCACGATCGACGAGGCCGGCGAACTGCTCGCCCAGTCCGAGCGCCTGCACTGAAGGCCTTGCCGGGATGGGCCCGCTCCATGGATGAACAGGTCTTGCGCGCGATGCAGCGGTGGCCGGACGTGCCGGCCTGTGCCGGCTGGCTGGGTCTCGACGCGCGCGGGCAGTGGTGGATGCGCGACACGCAGGCGCTGCCGTGGCCGCGCCGCGCCGACGGCAGCCTCGAGCGGGACGGCGCCAGCCGGCTGCTGCATCCCGGCCTGGGAGCGTTCCTTGCGCGCAATTACCAGGCCGACGCGCAGGGTTGCTGGTATTGCCAGAACGGCCCGCAACAGGTGTTCGTCGAACTCGACGCGGCGCCGCTGGTGCTGCGCGTCCAGCTCGACGGCGATCGCGCGCTGTGGACTGCCCACACCGGGGCAGCGTGCCGGGTGCTGCAGGCCTGGCTGGACGAGCCGGGCCGGCTGTGGCTGCGCACCGACATCGGGCCCGGGCTGCTGCACAGCCTCGACATGGTGCTGCTCGAACCCTGGCTCGATGCCCAGGTCACCGAACTGCGGGTTCCAGGTGGCCCGCTGCTGCCGCTGCAGACCCTGGCGCAACGCGACATCGAGTCGCGCCTGGGTTTTTGCGCCAGCCCCTCGGCGCTGCCGCGCTGGCGTCGGCAGTCCGAGCGTTAGCAGGCGTCGCGCGCGGGCTTACTTGGACTGCGCGACCATGTAGCGCACGGCGGCCTTCACGTCGTCGTCGCTGGCGGTGCTGCCGCCCTTGGGCGGCATCACGCCGCGCTTGCCGGTGTAGCCGTGGATCGCGCGGTCGTACAGGGTCGGCAGGCCCTGGGCGATGATCGGGGCCCAGTCCGACTTGTCGCCGACCTTCGGTGCGCCAGCGACCCCCGCGCCATGGCAGGCGATGCAGGTGCTGCCGTAGAGCTTCTTGCCGGCGTCGGCCACGGTGGTGCCGGCGGCCGCGGCAGGCGCTGCGGAGCTGGCGGCGGCCGTCGTGCTGGCGGCCACGCTGGCCTGCGCCACCGGGGCGAGATTCTGGTCGGTGCCCTGCGCGGCCACCGGTTGCGACGCGGCCGGCGGCTCGGTCTCGACTGCGATGAAATGGGCGATCAGCACCAGGATGATCACCGGCACGGCGAAGCCCAGCACCAGGATCACGATCAGCTTGCGCAGCGTGGGGGCGAAGGGCAGCGCGCCGGAGGCGTTGGAGGGCGCGGCATGGCCTTTGGAATGATGGGAGTCGTGAGCGCTCATGGTCGGTGCGTGAAAGGGACGAATGGCATTGCACGCCAAGCGGGCGGAACCGCGCGTGCGGCCTGCATGATAGGACGCCGCGCAACGAGCCGGCACGCAGCCCGGGAAGTTGCGCTGCAGCAAGCGCGGCGCGCTTGACGTCCATCACGGCATGTCGCGGCCGTACGTGGCAGGCGCCGGCGCGCCGCGGGCCTGTGCCACGCGCTACACTGTGCGTTTGGTCGTCGGCGCATCGCCGCGACCGTGCGCCCGTAGCTCAGTGGATAGAGTATCGGCCTCCGAAGCCGAGGGTCGTGGGTTCGATCCCCGCCGGGCGCGCCAGTTCTGCTCGCGCGGTCACGCCCGAGCCGCGAGCCGTCGCTTCCCGGCTGCACGCATGGTTGCAAACGCCCCGCGCCTGAGTCGTGCCTCGGTCAGGCCGCGCGCGCGGCCTGCGGGGCGCCTCGCAGGCGCAGCTGGAGCAGCTGCAGCACTTCGCGGCATGCCGCCTCGCGTGGTCCGACGAGCTCGGCGCAGCGCTGAACGGCGTCGAGAAGTTCCGTGTCCTGGGCATGGCAGCGGCGCAGGTACTCGCGCAGCGGATCCAGGCGTGGCGCGGCGAACTCGGGGCCGCCCGGCAGCTCGCGCCTCAGGTGCACCCAGTGCCAGGCGAAGGCGCCGAGCAGGCTTTGCAGCGCGCCGTCCAGCGGGCGCGGGCTGGCGAAGCCGCCCAGCCAGGCGTCGATGTCGGCCAGCGGCATCGGGCGCGCCACCGCGTAGCCTTGCACGTGGCGCGCGCCGATGATCATCATGGCTTCGAGCGCGGGAGCGTCTTCCACGCCCTCGACCACCACGGTGCGCCCGAGGTCCTCGCCGATGCGGATGATCGCGCTGACCAGGCCGAGCACCTTGGCCGGGTCGGCGTTGAGTTCGCGCAGCAGCGCCTGGTCGATCTTGACCACGTCGAAGGGCAGGTTCACCAGGCGCTTGAGGCTGCTGTAGCCTGCACCCAGGTCGTCGATCGCGAGTTTCACGCCAAGCGCGGCCAGCCGGTGCACCGCCTGGGCCTGGCGCTCGTCGAGGAATTCCTGGGATTCCAGGATCTCCAGGGTCAGGCTCGCCGGCGGGCTGCCGTGGCGGCGCAGCGCCTGGTCCACCCAGTGAACCATGTCCGCGTGCAGCAACGTGGCCGGCGCGACGTTGAGCGAGACCTCCAGCGCCAGGCCGCGCGCGCGCCAGCGCTCCTGCGCCTGCAGGGTCTGCTCGAGGCCGAGGCGGAACAGCGTGTGCGTGTCGGTGTCGTCGAAGGCCGGCAGGAAGCGGGCCGGCGGGATCATGCGCTGGTCGGCATCGCGCAGGCGCGCCAGCATCTCGACCTTGTGCACGCGCCCGGTCTGCGTGTCGAGCACCGGCTGCGCATGCATGTCCAGGCCTCCCGAGTGGAGCAGGCGCCGGTACTCCGCGGCCTCCTGCCACAGCAGCGGCGTGAACACGCTGCGCGAGGCCTGTGCCACGCGTTCCCAGCGCGTGCGCAGCGAGGCGATGAAGGTGCAGGCCCAGCCGCTTGCGAACTGGTGCGGATAGGCGCCGTACAGGGCCAGCACGAAGCTGTTGCGCGCATCCTTGATGGGAAGCGCGACGGCGCTCTGCACGGCGGCATCGCGCAGGGCCGGCAGCCACGAGTGCAGGCGCGCGTCGAGCAGCGCGGCATCGCTGCGCTGGATCTCTCCGGTGCGCCAGGCCTGCGCGACAAGGCCCTGGCCGCAGGGCTGGCGCGAATCCAGATTGGGCTGCAGTTGCGGGTCCTGCAGCGCGCGATCGAGCATGCGCATGCCGTCGCCGGCGCTGAACTCGGCGAAAAAGCGCCCGTCCGGAGACAGGCGCATGACGAATACCGCGCGCAGACCGGCAAGCCGGCACAGTGCGTCGAGCTCGCCGCGGACCAGGCTGGCCCAGGTGGTCGTCGAGTCCGGCAACGCGCGCGCCAGGTGTTCGTTGTACGAGTCGTACACCTCCTGCATGCGCGTGAGTTCGCATTGCAGTTCCAGCTGCATGCGGGCATTGGCCACCTGCATCACGCGGGTGCGCTCGCGCCGCGACAGGCTCAGGGTCTGCACGCGATCGCGCAGCATCGAGCGGTACTCGTTGAGGGTGCGGCTGACCGTGCCCGCGGACAGCCCGACCAGCGCGTGGGTCTGCCCGACGTGCAGCGCGCGCCGTTCGCATTCGTCGGCGCGGGCCGCCGGCGACAGGCCCTGCAGCAGATGCTCGGCGAGCTTGCGCTTGAGCTGTTCGCGCTCGACCAGCGGCAGGCAGTCGAGGATGCCCTGGGCGCCGGGCATGCCGAGCACGCGGCGGTCGAACTCTGCGGCGTACTGGCGCGTGACCTCGCGGATCTGTTCCTGGAAGCTGTCCAGCAACTGCGCCGCGCCCGCGCCGAACGGGTCGATCTCGTCGTCATCGTCCGCTGCGGGCACCTGCGTGCCGGCGCGTTGCCACCAGGACGCCCGCGTCGCCTTGCGCGCCTTGACCTGGTACATGGCCGCATCGGCCTCGCGCAGAAGTGCGTCGGCTTCCGTGGCATCGTGCGGATACAGGGCCAGGCCCATCGACATGCCGATGCGCACGCTGTCCTGGTCGCCCACGGGCAGCGCCTGCTGCATGGCCAGGTGCATGGGATGCAGGCGTGTGTCGAGGCCGGGCTGCTCGATGCGCGCCGGCAGGTCGTCCAGCAGAAGCACGAATTCGTCGCCGCCGATTCGAGCCAGCATGTCCCCCGGATGCAGCGCGCCGCGAAGCCGCAGCACGATGTCGCGCAGCAGCTGATCGCCGACCACATGGCCGTAGCGGTCGTTGACCGGCTTGAAATCATCGAGGTCCAGCACGCCGACGGCCAGCGCCCCGCCGCCGGCCTGGGCGCGCAGGATCGAGCCGCGCAGGCGCTCTCGCAACGCGCGCCGGTTGGGCAGGTCGGTGAGCTCGTCGTAATGCGCCTGGCGATGCAGCTCGGCTTCCAGTTCGTACTTGCGCGTGGCATCGACCGAGGTCCACACGATCACCGGATTGGCCGTGTCCTCGCTTTGCAGGCGCTTGCCGTGCAGGTCCAGGCGGGCGAGGGAACCGTCGCGCCTGCGTACCTGCACGTTTCCGAGTTCGCCGCTGCCTTCGCGCAGCACCTTCTCGGCCAGCTGCGCCATGCGCTGCGACACCTCGGGGTTGGGGTAGAGCTTGCGCGCATCCATGCCGAGCAGTTGCTCGCGCGATTCGTAGCCCATGATGTGCACCAGCGCCGCGTTCGCCTCGATGACCCGGCGCTCCGGATACTGCACGAGATCGATGCCGACGATGGTGTTGTCGAGCAGGGCCTCGCGCATGGCCCCCAGGCGCCGCAGGCGCTGTTCCTGCTCGCGGCGCTCGGTGACGTCCACGTGGGTCCAGACGATGCGAGCCGCGCCGTCGTCGAGTTCCACGCGCCGACCCGAGACGTCCATCCAGACCTTTTGCCCGTCCTCGCGTCGCAGCACGACGTCGCGCAGCGCGCCGTTGCCGTCACGCAGCACGCGGGCAGTCAGCGCGCCCAGTCGTTCGACGGTGCTCGGGTCGTAGTGATGCCGGGCCGATGTGGCGCGGAGTTCGTCGATGTCGCGTACGCCCAGCATGTCCAGCATGCGCGCATTGGCGCGCTCGATCCAGCGCTGCGGGTAGCGCACGACCTGGATGCCGGCCGCCATGTTCTCGAGCAGCGCGGAGTTGAGGGACTGCGCCGCGTGCTCGTCACGCAGCAGGCGTATGCGCGACAGTCCGGCAGCGATCGCCGCCGCCAGGTCGTCGACCAGCGCGACCAAGGTCGGATCGAAAGGGTACAGATCGGTCGAATACAGCGTGAACACGGCCCAGGGCTCGCCGTCCAGCAGCACGGGAATGGCCGCGCTGGTGCGCAGCCCGAAGCGCGCCGCGCGGGCCGCCCACGGCGCCAGCGACGGGTTGCGCCCGAAGGCTGTATTGAAATACGCGCGCGCATCGCGCCAGGCTCGGCCGCTGGTGCCCTGGCCTTCCGGTCGCTGCGGATCGGCGGCGATGACGATGTCGTCCAGGTAGGCCCGTTGTGGACCCGCGCTGGCCAGGTAGACGAATACGCCGTCTGCGCCCGGGCGCCCGATCCAGGTCAGGTCGACCTTGGCGTGTTCCACGGTGAGGGCGCAGACGCTGCGCAGGAATTCGGCCTCGTCGGCTGCGTCAGCGGCGATGCGGTGAATGTGCGCGAGCAGCAGGCGGTAGTCCGACAGCCGCGAGACCTGGTGCGCCTGGCGCCGGGAATACCCCAGGCCGAAGGCCGCGGCGGCCGAGAACAGCCCGATGGCCGCCAGCCCGCTGGCGCCGAGGGTTTCCCCGAGGTTCAGCATATCGGTAGGGGTTGCGCTGCCTGTTGCTGGGAATTGGTCTGTTTTGTGGAAAACTTACCTGGCAATCTACGACACAAAATCCTCGTTGCTGAAAAATATCAGGTCCCACCGCATTCTTGTTCGGGTTTCGCGGCGTTGACAAGATGGGTATTCCGGCCGTGCGCGACGAGCCCGAAGCCGATAGGCTGGGCGGCAAGACCACGACTATCCCAGGGGAGACAAGGCATGAACCAGCGTTCGGCGGCGAGCGCCTTCATCGAGGCGCGTGATTTCCTGTTGCGTCACCGTACCGACTACGCCGCGGCGTACGAGGGTTTCCGCTGGCCCGCCCTCGAGACCTTCAACTGGGCGCTGGACTACTTCGATCCGATGGCGCGCGGCAACCACGCCACGGCGCTGTGGATCACCGACGAGAACGGACGCGAGGACAAGCTCAGTTTCGACCACATGGCCAAGCGTTCCGACCAGGTCGCCTCGTGGTTGCGCGCACTCGGCGTGCGCCGGGGCGAGCGCGTGCTGTTGCTGCTGCCCAACGAGGTCGCGCTGTGGGAGTGCATGCTGGCGTGCATCAAGCTCGGCGCGGTGATCGTTCCGACCACCACCCTGGTCAGCGTGGACGACCTGCGCGACCGTTTCGAGCGCGGCGCGGTGCGCCACGTGATCTGCACCGCCGCTGCGGTGGAGCGCTTCGCTCCCTTCACGGGGCCCTACACACGTATCGTCGTCGGTGCCGGCGCGCCGGGCTGGATCGACTATGCCGAATCGACCCGGGCTCCCGAGGGTTTCGTCGCCGACGCTCCGACCCGCGCCGACGATCCTCTGCTGCTGTACTTCACGTCGGGCACGACCTCGCGTCCCAAGCTGGTGTTGCACACCCACCAGAGCTACCCGGTGGGGCACCTGTCGACCATGTACTGGATCGGCTTGCGCCCGGGCGACGTGCACTGGAACATCAGTTCCCCGGGCTGGGCCAAGCACGCCTGGAGCTGTTTTTTCGCGCCGTGGAATGCGGGTGCCACCGTGTTCATCTTCAATTACGCGCGCTTCGACGCCTGCGCCGTGCTCGACGCGTTGCAGCGCCACGGCGTGACCTCGCTGTGCGCGCCCCCGACGGTGTGGCGCATGCTCATCCTGCAGGACCTGACGCGCTGGAAGGTGGGCCTGCGCGAACTGGTGGGGGCGGGCGAGCCGCTGAACCCCGAGGTGATCGAGAGCGTGCGTCGCGCCTGGGGCATCACCATTCGCGACGGCTACGGGCAGAGCGAGACCACCGCCATCGTCGGCAACACGCCCGGACAGCCGGTCAAGCCCGGCTCGATGGGGCGGGCCTTGCCCGGCTACCGCGTGGCGCTGCTCGACGTCGACGACCACCCGGCCGACGACGGAGAGGTGTCGCTGGACCTGAGCGTGCGCCCTCTCGGCCTGATGAGCGGTTACGAGGGCCAGCAGGACAAGACCGCGCAGGCCTGTCGAGACGGTTTCTACCGCACCTCCGACGTGGCCAGCCGCGACGCCGACGGCTACCTGACCTATGTCGGGCGCGCCGACGATGTATTCAAGGCCTCGGACTACCGCATCAGCCCCTTCGAGCTGGAGAGCGTGCTCATCGAGCACGACGACGTGGCCGAGGCCGCGGTGGTGCCGGCGCCCGACCCGGTGCGCGGCGCCGTTCCGAAGGCGGTGGTGGCGCTGCGCGCGGGCGTGCAGCCCTCGCGCCAGCTGGCGCTGGACATCCTGGGCTTCGTGCGCGAGCGCGTGGCCCCGTACAAGCGCATCCGGGTGCTCGAGTTCGGCGACCTGCCCAAGACCCTGTCGGGCAAGATCCGGCGCGTCGAACTGCGCCAGCGCGAGCTCGCGCGCGAGCCTGGCGAACGACCGGCGTTGGAGTTCCACGAGGGGGATGGTGATGCCTGAAACGACGAGGCGCCGCCTGTTGCGCGACGCCGCCTGCCTCGGCGTGGCCTGCGCCTGGCCCGCGGCGCGCGCCTGGAGCCTCGACCTGGGGCAGCTGCAGCGCCAGCTCGGCGCTGCGTTGCCGGGGCTCGGCGCGGGCTCGCTGCCGGGCGCACCGGCTGCCGCGCCAGGCCCGGCGGCCGGTGGCGGCGCGGCGCTGTCCGCGCTGAGCAATACCCAGGTCGACCAGGGACTGAAGGCGGCGCTGGGCCGCGGGGTCGACGTGGCGGTGTCCACGCTGGGGCGTCGCGACGGATTCTGGGGCAGCCCGAAATGGCGCATCCCGCTGCCGCCGGCTCTGCAGCAGGTCTCGGGGCTGATGCGCATGGCGGGACTGGGCGCGCAGGCCGACGCGCTGGAGCTGGCGATCAACCGGGCCGCCGAGGCGGCGGTACCCCAGGCGCGCGAGCTGCTGGTGGCGGCGGTGCGCCAGATGAGCATCGCCGATGCCAAGGCCATCCTCACCGGCGGCCCGCACGCGGCCACCGATTATTTCCGCGCCAGGACCGAGGCGCCGCTGCAGCGCAGTTTCGAGCCCATCGTGCACCAGCAGACTCGTCGCCTGGCCCTGGCGCAGACCTACGACCGCTACGCCTCCCAGGCGGCGCGTTTCGGTCTCGTGCGGCAGGACCAGGGCAGCGTGGACCAATATGTCACGCAGCAGGCGCTGGACCGCCTCTACCAGGCCATCGGCGACGAGGAACAGGCCATCCGCGCCGATCCGGCGGCGGCCGGCTCGTCGTTGATCCGCAAGGTGTTCGGCGCCGCGCTGGGGGGGTAGTTCCCGCCGGCGCGAGCTCAGTTGTCGAGCACGCGCAGCGTCGCCTCTGCGGTGTCCCGGCGGATGCGAATTCGCAAGGTGGCGAATTCGGGCAGCTCGCTCATCGGCGTGGGGTCCGCCTCGCAGGCGCAGCCGGGCGTGATGCTGGAGTAGCTGATCGCGACGTCGACCTGCAGCGTGTCGGCGTCTTGCGCACTGTGCAGGCGCGGGTTCATGGTCGTCCGGCGTGGAACAATGGTTCTGAAGCAATCGCTGGGCCGCCCCAAGGTTGCTTGACTCCCTCGGGGGATGAGGCCGGCGCGCTGCTGTGCCTGCGCACAGCAGCGCGCCGGCCGAATCCGAGCAGCCTGCAAGCTGCGAGGTGGAACGGGCTGGGCGCAGCCCGGCCCTGGGGGCGCTCAGATCCTGCCACGTATCGTAGCCATGTCCCCGACCCCCCCGGGTGCACCAGTCGACTCGCCGACGCTGCCCGCAACCGACCGCCAGCGTGGGCTTTCCATGGCCGAGGCCGCGCGGCGCGCGCAGCGCTTCGGCGCCAATGCCATCGAGGACCGGCCGCCGGCCTGGTGGCGCCGCCTGCTGCTCAAGCTGTGGGGGCCCGTGCCGTGGATGCTCGAGGCGGTGATCGCGCTGCAACTGCTGCTGCACCGGGAACAGGAAGCCCTGGTGATCCTGTTCCTGCTGGGATTCAACGCCGTCGTGGCCTTCTTGCAGGAGGGGCGGGCGCAGGACGCGCTGGCGCTGTTGCGCCGCCAGCTGCAGGTGCAGGCGCGGGTGCTGCGCGACGGCCGCTGGTCGCGCCTGCCGGCGGCGCAACTGGTTCCCGGCGACATCGTGCATGTGCGCTCGGGCGACATCGTCCCCGCCGACCTGTTGCTGTTCGACGGCGTGCTGGCGCTGGACCAGTCGGCGCTGACGGGAGAGTCCCTGCCGGTGGAGGCCGGCCCGGGAGCGTTCGCGTACACGGGCTCCGTGGTGCGCCAGGGCGAAGCCAGCGGCGAGGTCGGGGCGACCGGGGCGGCGACCCGCTTCGGGCGCACCGCGGAGCTGGTGCGCAGCGCCAGCGCGCCCAGCCACATGCAGCGCACCATCCTGTCCATCGTCGAGCGCCTGGTCGTCTTCGACCTGCTGCTGGTGCTGCTGGTGGTGCTGTATGCGCTGGTGCACGGGCTTTCGCTGGTCGATACCGCGGTATTCGCGTTGCTGCTGCTGGTCGCGTCGGTGCCGGTGGCGCTGCCGGCGACCTACACGCTGGCCACCGCGGTCGCCGCCGTGCAGCTTGCAGGCCGCGGGGTCCTGGTGACGCATCTGCCAGCGGTGGAGGAGGCGGCGGCGATGGACACGCTGGTGTCCGACAAGACCGGAACCCTGACCCGCAATGCGCTGAGCCTGGCCGCGCTGCGCCCGCTGGGGGATGCCGACGAGGCCGCCTTGCTGCGCGCTGCCGCGCTGGCCAGCGACGACGCATCGCAGGATCCGCTGGACCTGGCCATCCTCGAGGCCTGGCGCGGGCGTGACGCCGCGCCGCTTCCGCTGCGCGATGCCTTCCAGCCCTTCGACCCGGCAACCCGCTTCAGCGAAGGTGTCTACCAGGTCGACGGCATCGAGCGGCACGCCATGAAAGGCGCCAGCGGCGCCGTGCTGCAGCGCTGCGGCGCCGACGCGGTGCAGCGCGAGCTGGTGGCGCGCGTCGAGCGTGAGCTCGCCGCCGACGGTGCGCGCGTGCTCGCGGTGGGCGCAGGTGCGTCGGGCGACATGCGCCTGGTCGGCCTGCTCGGGCTGGCCGACCCGCCGCGCGACGACGCTGCCGAGTTGATCGGCCGGCTGCGTGCGCTGGGGGTACGCGTGTGCATGGCCACGGGCGACGCGCTGGAGACGGCGCGCGCCATCGGTGCGCGCCTGGGCCTGGGTTCGCGCGTGTGCGCGGCCTCCGAGGCCGAGTTGCGGCACCCGGAGCGTTGCGACATCTACGCCCGCGTGCTGCCGCAGGACAAGCATGCCATCGTGCGCGCGCTGCAGGACGCAGGCCACGTCACCGGCATGACCGGCGACGGTGTCAACGACGCCCCGGCGCTGCGCCAGGCCGAGCTGGGAATCGCGGTGGCCAGCGCCACCGACGTCGCCAAGGCGGCCGCCGGCGTCGTGTTGACCGACCCCGGCCTTGCCGGCGTGCTGGCGGTGGTCGGGGTCGGGCGCGAGGTGCATCGCCGCATGCTGACCTACCTGCTGAACAAGGTCGTGAAGACCCTCGAGATCGTCGTGTTCCTCACCCTCGGGCTGTGGCTGACCGGTGGCTTCGTGATTTCCTCGCGCCTGATCGTGCTGCTGCTGTTCGCCAACGACTTCGTCACCATGAGCCTCGCCGTCGACCGCGTGCGCCCGGTCGCGCGCCCGCAGCGCTGGCGGGCCGCTCAGCTGGTGGGGGCCTGCGCGATGCTGTCCGTGCTGTCCCTGGGCATGTCGCTGCTGCTGTATTTCTGGAGCCGCGCGCACTTTGCGCTGGACGCCGCGCAGATGCAGACCATGGTGTTCCTGCTGCTGGTGCTGGGCACGCAGGCCAACGTGTACGTGCTGCGCGACGACGGGCGCCTCGGGCGCTTCGCCCCCGGCCGCCTGCTGGTCGCGGTCAGCCTCGCCGACGTGCTGGTGGTGTGCCTGCTCGCGCTGAGCGGCACGCTGATGGCCGCGGTGCCCTGGCAGCTCGTCGTCACGCTGATCGGGGTCGTGTCGCTGTTCGCGCTGCTGCTGGACCAGGCCAAGCTGCTGGTATTCGCGCGCCTCGGGCTGGCCTGAGCGCGCCGGCAGCAGTCCTCAGGACGGGTCTTGCGTTGCCTTGCGTGGCCGTCCGCGGCGAGTCTGGGTGCCGCCCAGCTTGCGGTACACGGTGGCGCGGCTCACTCCCAGCGCGCGCGCGGCCTCGGCCACGTTGCCGCGGGCGGCGTCCACCGCCTGTCGTACCAGCGCGTCCTCGAGCTGCTGCAGCGACATGCGGTTGCGTGCCGCGGCCAGCGGCGCGCGGCCGTCGCTGCCGGCGCGCCGGCAGCGCAGCTGCATGAGCAGGCCCGACCACAGGGGCAGCTCCATGGGCCCCGTGTCGAGCAGCTCGCAGGCGCGTGCGTGCTCGAACAGGCGCTGCGGCGCCACCGCGAACACCTCGCTGGCGTGCACCCGCGAGCCGACGCTGGCGAGCTGGGGCACCAGCGCGCGCGCGGCGCGGTTGGCCGCGCAGATCCAGGCGTCTGCATCGAGGCCGAGCAGGGCGTCGGAGTCGCCGCCGAGCTCGTGTCCGGGCCAGTTCATGCGCAGCACCAGCGCATGCTTGCCGCGCAGCACCAGCGCGTTCTCGATGCGCCGCGCCGCCTGCGCCGCGAGGTCGGTCAGCTCGGGGCGCTCGACGGTCTCGATGCCCGTCAGGTCGAGCATGCCCAGGCATTGGCCGTCGGGGCCGAACAGCGGGGCGCCTGCGCAGCTGTAGATCGACGTGTCGCGGTAGAAATGCTCCCCTCGATGCAGCCAGACCGGGTGCAGCTCGCTGAGCGCGGCGCTGATCGCGCTGGTGCCGATGCTGGCCTCGGACAGGTCGACACCGACACGCGCGATGCAGCGCACGCGACGGTCCGACGGGTCCATCGCGCCACGCACGTCGATCACCATGCCCTGGGCGTCGGTGAGGATGGCGAAGTAGCGGGTGCGTGCGATCGCCCGCGCCAGTTCGTCGAGCAGCGGGGCGGCCGCGCTGAGCAGTTCGTGGTTGCGCTCCTGGCTGGCCCGCTTCGCCCCCAGCGGAACCGAGTCGAACTCCACGCGCTCCTCCGGGCGCCGGCCGCGCTGCAGGCAGCGGCGCCACGAGCGCTCGATCCAGTCGCGCTGCGCGCCCAGCACGGCGGGCGGCAGTTCCAGGCCTTCGCCGATGACCATGCGACGCGCGTGGGCGATGCTTTGCAGCCGGTTTTCCGGGGGCAGTGCGGGCGCAGCGGGCATGGGGGCGTTCTCCTGGAACGGACAGGGTACCCGAGTTCTCGGTTGGGCGGCGTGCCTGCCGCATGGCGTGTTACAGGTGGCTTCCTCCGCCATGCGTCGAAGTGCCATTGTTCTATTTTGAGAAATTTCTCGGGGTGCGTGTTCAAACTCGGTGTTTTCCCTGAACGGCATGTCTTGAGGTGCGCGGCGGCGGCTCCAACAATGGCCGGGCAGCAGCATCACAGCTTGCGCGTCGGGTGCGTGCCCGGCGATCCACACGAAAGAGGAGACCCGCGATGCAAGTCACGTTCACCGTCAACGGGCGCCGGGCGTCGGTCGACGTTGCCCCCAACACCCTGCTGGTGCAGGCGCTGCGCGAGCACCTGCGACTGACCGGCACCCATGTCGGCTGCGACACCGCGCAATGCGGTGCCTGCACCGTGCTGATGAACGGCAACGCCGTGAAGTCCTGCAACATGCTGGCAGCGCAGGCCGAAGGCGCCGAGATCACGACCATCGAGGGTCTGGCCGCCGCCGACGGCACGCTGCACCCGATGCAGGCGGCGTTCAAGGAGTGTCACGGCCTGCAGTGCGGCTTCTGCACTCCCGGCATGGTCATGAGCTCCGTCGACCTGTGCAACAAGCACCCCAAGGCCAGCGAAGCCGAGATCCGCGAACTGCTCGAAGGCAACCTGTGCCGCTGCACGGGTTATCACAACATCGTCAAGGCCGTGCAGAAGGGCCGCGAGTCGATGGCCGGTTCCTGAACCCGGGCCGCACTCGCAAACCCCAAATACCTGAGGAGACTCGACATGGGCGCATCCGATTTCGCCAAGCTGCCTCACATCGGAGAGGCCGTCCGCCGCAAGGAGGACTACCGCTTTCTGACCGGGGGCGGGCAGTACACCGATGACATCAAGCTCGACGGCCAGCTCAGCGCGGTGTTCGTGCGCTCGCCGTACGGGCATGCCGTGATCCGTTCCATCAACACCGATGCCGCGCGCGGCGCGCCCGGCGTGGTCGGCGTGTTCACCGGCGCCGACGTGGCCGCCGACAAGATCGGCGGCCTGCCGTGCGGCTGGCTGATCACCAGCACCGACGGCACCCCGATGAAGGAGCCCGCGCACCCGATCCTGGCGGTGGGCAAGGTGCGCTACGTGGGCGACCACGTGGCGATGGTGGTGGCCGACACCCTCGAGCACGCGCGCAACGCGGCCGAGATGGTGGAGGTCGACTACGAGGAGCTGCCCGTGGTGACGGCGGTGGCCGACGCCGCGGCCGGCAAGGGCGTGGCGCTGCACGACGAGGCCCCGGACAACCATTGCTACAAGTGGGCGCTGGGCGACAAGGCGGCGGTGGACGCGGCGTTCGCGTCGGCCGCGCACGTGACCCGGCTCGACCTGGTCAACAACCGGCTGGTGCCCAACGCCATCGAGCCGCGCTCGGCCATCGGCAGCTACAACCGCGCGTCCGACGAGTACACGCTGTACGTGGCCAACCAGAACCCGCACGTCGAGCGCCTGCTGATGACGGCCTTCGTCATGGGACTGCCCGAGCACAAGGTGCGCGTGATCGCCCCGGACGTGGGTGGGGGTTTCGGCTCCAAGATTTACCTGTACGCCGAGGATGTGGCGCTGACCTGGGCATCCAAGAAGCTCGGTGGGCGCCCGATCAAGTGGACGGCCGACCGTACCGAGGCGTTCCTGAGCGACGCCCACGGGCGCGACCATGTCAGTCACGCCGAGATGGCGATGGATTCGCAGGGGCACTTCCTGGCCATGCGCGTGCACACCCACGCCGCGCTGGGCGCCTACCTGTCGACCTTCGCCACCGCGGTGCCGACCATTCTGTACGGCACGCTGCTGGCAGGGCAGTACAAGACCCCGCAGATCTACGTCGAGGTCGACGCCTGGTTCACCAACACCGCCCCGGTCGACGCCTACCGCGGTGCCGGGCGCCCGGAAGCGACCTACCTGGTCGAGCGCCTGGTGTCGCGTTGCGGCTGGGAGCTCGGACTGGGCCAGGACGAGATCCGCCGGCGCAATTTCATCGACAAGTGGCCCTACCAGACCCCGGTGGCCTTGCAGTACGACACCGGCGACTACCTGGGTTGCCTGAGCCGCGCGCAGGAACTGGCCGACGTCGCCGGCTTCGCCGCGCGACGCGAGGCCAGCAAGGCCAAGGGGCTGCTGCGCGGCATCGGCTACTCCAGCTACATCGAGGCCTGCGGGCTTGCGCCGAGCAACATCGCGGGCGCCCTGGGCGCGCGCGCCGGGCTGTTCGAGTGCGGCGAGGTGCGGGTGCATCCGACCGGCAGCGTGACCGTGTTCACCGGCTCGCACAGCCACGGCCAGGGCCACGAGACGACCTTCGCGCAGGTCGTGGCCGCGCGCCTGGGAATCCCCGTGGAGAACGTCGACGTGGTGCACGGCGACACCGGGCGCATTCCCTTCGGCATGGGAACCTACGGCTCGCGCTCGATCAGCGTGGGCGGCGCGGCGATCATGCGTGCGCTGGACAAGATCGAGACCAAGGCCAAGAAGATCGCCGCGCACCTGCTCGAGGCGAGCGACGCCGACATCGAGTTCAGCGGCGGCAACTTCACGGTCAAGGGTACCGACAAGTCGATTCCCTTCGCGCAGGTGGCGCTGACCGCCTACGTGCCGCACAACTATCCGCTGGACAAGCTGGAGCCGGGCCTGAACGAGACTGCGTTCTACGACCCGACCAACTTCACCTACCCGGCGGGCACCTATATCTGCGAGGTGGAGATCGATCCCGCCACCGGGGTCACGCGGGTCGACCGTTTCACCGCGGTCGACGACTTCGGCACCATCATCAACCCGATGATCGTCGAGGGCCAGGTGCACGGCGGCATCGCGCAGGGCGTGGGCCAGGCGCTGCTCGAGCAGTGCGTGTACGACCCCGACAGCGGCCAGCTGCTCACCGCGTCGTTCAGCGACTACGCGATGCCGCGCGCGGACGACCTTCCGACCCCGAAGCTCGACACCATCTGCACCCCGTGCCTGCACAACCCGCTGGGCACCAAGGGATGTGGCGAGGCCGGTGCCATCGGCTCGCCGCCGGCGGTGATCAACGCCGTGCTCGACGCCCTCGCCCCGCTCGGGGTGAAGGACTTCGACATGCCCGCCACGCCGATGCGCGTGTGGCAGACCATTCGCCGCGCCCAAGCCTGAGGAGACCGACACCATGTATGCCTTCCAACTGGAACGCGCCAGCAACGCTGCCGACGCGGCGCGCCACGCGGCCGCGGGCGCACGGCCGCTGGCCGGCGGCCAGACCCTGCTGGCCGCGATGAAACTGCGCATCGCGCAACCCGAGGCGCTGGTCGACCTGGGCGGCGCCGCCGACCTGCGCGGCATCAGCCGCCAGGGCAACAGCCTGCGCATCGGCGCGATGACCCGCCACGCCGAGGTGGCGGCCAGCGCCGATGTGCGCCAGGCGATTCCCGCGCTGGCCGACCTGGCGTCGCAGATCGGCGACCGCCAGGTGCGCGCGATGGGCACGCTCGGCGGCTCGGTGGCCAATAACGACCCTGCCGCGTGCTATCCCAGCGCCGTGCTCGGGCTGGGCGCCACGGTGCACACCACCAGGCGCACGATCGCCGCGGACGACTTCTTCGTCGGCGTGTTCACCACCGCGCTGGACGAGGGCGAACTGATCACCGCCATCGACTTTCCCATTCCGCGGCGCGCCGCCTACATGAAGTTCCGCCAGCCGGCGTCGCGCTTCGCGCTGATCGGCGTGTTCGTGGCGCAGCGCGACGATGGGGTGCGCGTGGCGGTGACCGGCGGTGGCAGCGGGGTGTTCCGCCACGCCGGGCTGGAAAAGGCCCTGTCGGCCAGCTTCACGCCGCAGGCGGCGGCCTCGGTCGCCATCGATCCGGAAGGCCTGGCCAGCGACCTGCATGCCAGCGCCGAATACCGTGCCAACCTGATCGGCGTGATGGCCCAGCGCGCGGTGGCCAAGGCGCTCGGGTAGCCACGGCGTCACGCACGCGGCGCGCCGGCTCCGGAGGCATCCGGGCCGGCGCGCCGTCTCGTCTCGTGGATTCACGATGAACCAGACAGACCCCGACAGCATCGACGAACTCAGCGCCGCGTTGCAGCAATGCGGCTACTACGCCGACCGGCGCCTGGCCACCGCGGTGTTCCTGGCGCTGCGCCTGCAGCGCCCGCTGCTGCTGGAAGGCGAGCCGGGAGTGGGCAAGACCGAGCTGGCCAAGGCCCTGGCCGAGGTGCTCGCGCGCCAGCTGCTGCGACTGCAGTGCTACGACGGCCTGGAGCTGCGTGAAGCGCTGTACGAGTGGAACTACTCGGCGCAGTTGCTGCACATGCGCGCCGCCGAGGGGCATGCGCAGGCCGAGCAGATCGAGCGCGAGGTCTACCAGGAGCGCTACCTGATCCATCGCCCGCTGCTGCAGGCCTTGCAGGCTCCGGCGCCGGGCGCGGTGCTGCTGATCGACGAGGTCGACCGCGCCGACGAGCCCTTCGAGGCCTTCCTGCTCGAGTACCTGGGCGAATACCAGGTGAGCATTCCCGAGCTCGGCACCGTGCGCGCCGAGGTGGCGCCGGTGACCATTCTCACCAGCAACCGCACGCGCGAGCTCAACGACGCGGTCAAGCGCCGCTGCCTGTACCACTGGCTGGACTATCCCGAGCGCGAACGCGAGCTGGCCATCGTGCGCGCGCAGGTTCCGCAGGCGCCTGCCGAGCTCACGCGCCAGGTCGCCGAGTTCGTGTCGCGGGTGCGCGGCGCGTCCTACGCGGGCAGCTTCCAGCGCATGCCGGGAATCGCCGAGAGCGTGGAGTGGGCGCGCGCGCTGGTCGCGCTGGACACGCTGAACCTCGACCCCGAGGTGGTCACCGACACCGCCGGCATCCTGTTCAAGCAGCGCGAGGACGTGGCTGCGTTGACCCGCGACCTGGCCGCCGAGCTGCTGGCGCCGGCGCCGACCGAGTAGGGTCCCGGCGCGGGAGCCGACGTATGCTGCTGGGTGACGCGCGTCAGGGCAAGCTGCTGGGCAACGTCTCCGGTTTCGCGCGCGCGCTGCGCCGTGCCGGGCTGTCGGTCGATGCCTCGCGCATCGCGCTGGCCGCCAGGGCGATGCAGGCCGTGGGCCTGCGGCGCCGCGACGACCTGGAGGCGGCGCTGGAAGCCGTGCTGGTGGGAAACGAGCGCGACCGCGGCGTGTTCCGCGAATTGTTCGACACCTTTTTTCGCGATCCGGCGGTGGCCTCCAAGCTGCTGGCGCAGATGCTGCCCAGTGCCGAGGGCAAGGCCGATCCGCCGCGCCAGCGCCCCCGCGTGCGCGAGGCGCTGGCGGCGCCGCGCAGTGCACGCGACCAGCGCCCCCAGCCGGAGCAGGCCGTCGAGTTCGACGCCTGCATGTCGGCCAGCGCCAGGCGCCAGTTGCGCCACGCCGACTTCAACGCCCTGGGCGCCTCCGAGTACCGGCTGCTCGAGCGCCTGGCGCGGGAAATTCCCCTGCCTCTGCCCCGATTGCCTTCGAGACGCGTGCGTTCGGGCGTGCGCGGCGTGCGCGCCGACTGGCCTCGCGTGCTGCGCCAGGCGGCGCGTTGCGGTGGCGAGTGCATGGAGCTGCCGCGTCTGCAGCGCAGGCGCGAGGCACCGCCGCTGCTGGTGCTGGTCGACGTGTCGGGCTCGATGGAGCGCTACACGCGCCTGCTGCTGGCCTTCCTGCACGCGGCCACCCGGGGCATGCGGCGCCGCGACGTGTTCGCCGTGGGCACCAGCCTGACCGACCTGACCCCGGCGTTTGCGCTGCCCGACAGCGACGACATGCTGGCGGCGGTGTCGGCTGCCGTGCCCGACTTCGCGGGAGGCACGCGCCTGGGGGAGTGCCTGGCCTCGCTGCGCCGTGAGCACTCCCGGCGCCTGGTCGGGCGTCGCAGCCTGGTCCTGTTGATCAGCGACGGCCTGGACACCGGGGAGCCGCAGCAGCTGCAGCAGGAGCTGGCCTGGCTGCGCAGGCGCAGCCGGCGCGTGCTGTGGCTCAACCCGCTGCTGCGATTCGCCGCCTACCAGCCCAGCGCGCGCGGCGCCGCCGCGCTGCATGCCGGATGCGACGCGATGCTGGCCGTGCACAACCTGGTCAGCCTGGAGCAGCTGGCGGCCAGCCTGGCGGAGCTGATGCGGCAGCGCTGATGCGTGCGGCTCAGTCGCGCGGCAGCGTCGACTGGGCCAGTTGCGACGGTTCGTCGATGTCCAGCAACAGCCCGGGGTCTTCGAGTTCGAGCCAGTGCAGGGCATCGCGGTGGGCCTGCAGCACGCTGCGCGCGCCGGAGTCGCCGCGCACCGCGAGCAGCTCGTTGCCGAAGTCGCTGCCGAAGCCTACCGGGTGGCCGCGCAGGCCTCCGTGCGTGGGCACGACGATGTTGTCCGCGCGCAAGGCATGGGCCACGGCGCGGATGCTCGCCGCCTGCAGCGCGGGCATGTCGGCCAGGCCGATCAGCCAGCCGTCGACGCGCGGGGTCTGCAGCACGCCCCAGGCCAGCGAATGGCCCATGCCGAGCTGGGCCTCGGCGCAGAAGGTACTGGGCACGCCGAGTTCGAGCAGGCGGGCCGCGAGTTCGCGTTCGCTGTCCGACGGCTCGCGCAGCACCACCAGCAGGCGGTCGAACAGCTCGTCGCGTGCTTCCAGCCAACGGCGCACCGTGCGCAGCAGCAACGGCTCGCCGTCGACGTTCGCGCGTCGTTTGTCCGCGCCGAAGCGCCGGGAGCGCCCGGCCGCCAGCAACAGGCCCTGGATCATGCGCCGATTGTCGCGGCGCCGGGGCCGCCTCGGCAAGTGGGTTTTTCGGGCCGACGCTGCGGGACCGTCTTATTGCGCCGCAGCGTAATAGTGATTCTGCGGGTGATCGACCTGGGCGAAGAAGTCCCAGCGCTCGCCGAGCAGGGCGGCGAATTGCAGCAGGGCCAGCGAGCCGAGCCAGTCCAGTCGCGGCCCGGAGCCGGCCAGCAGCGCCAGCGCGACGCTGGGCAGCGCGAACGCGGCGATCATGTACAAGCTGCGCAGGCGCCGCACCAGCGCGGACTGGGCGCGCAAGCCGAACTCTTCCAGGTTGAAGCTGCCTGCGGTAAATCCGCGTGAGACCTGGCGCACCGGGCGGGCGCCCGCGCCGACCGCGCCGTGGATCGAGCCGGCGCGGCGCAGCCGCTTCAGGCGCGCGAGTGCGGCAGCGCGCGACAGCCACGCCAGCACGGTCCACGACAGCGCCAGGTGCGCGAGCGTCGCCGCGGCCGGCTGGTGCAGCGCGGCCAGCAGCGCGGCCGCCGCCAGGTGGCCGCTGGCCAGCCCCATGAGGGCGAAGTTCAGCGGGGTCAGCGGCGTGGCCCATTCGCGAATGAAGCCGATGGCCGCGTAGACCTTGCCGGTGCACAGCCACAGCAGCAGCGCGGCCAGCACGCTCAGGCCCTGCAGCCATGCCGGCCAGGCACCCAGGCGATCCACGCCCAGCGCGCTGGCGGCGGTCAACGCGAGAAACGCCGATACGGCGATGACCTCGCGCGACAGCCAGGAAGTGCGCCACATCGCGGCCGCGCGCCAGGCGCGCAGTGGCTGCCCGAGGTGGGCGAAGGAGCAGCCCAGCGCGATGGCGCCGAGCGCGAACGCGGCGAACAGCGCGTCGCGCAGCGCGGCGGGGTCGAGCGGGCCGGCGAGGCCGGCCAGCGCGAGCGCGACGACCATGCCCTGGGCGCAGCCCAGCAGGGTGGTGAACCAGATCACGGACCAGGCGGGACGCATGGCTTTTCCTCGTTCAGCGCCGCGCGGCCGGCGCGGCATCGCGAATCGCGTGGGTCGGCGCGCTGCCTGCCGGCTGCGCGGCGTCGCCCGCAAGCCCGATCAGCGCGCCCAGCCAGTCGAGCACGCCGGCGCCGCGCTGCGCGCGCGCCGGCTCGGGCACCGCGGTCTGCGCCTGCGGCGTGGCCTCGCGCATGGTGCGTCGCGGCAGGTAGTGGTTGGCCGGACGCGTTCCCAGTTCGGGCATGGGTGCGAAGCCGCCGCGCTCGGCGATGGCGCGAGACACTTCCGACTCGGGGTCGTCGACGTCGCCGAACAGCCGCGCGCTGGTCGGGCAGGCATTGACGCAGGCCGGCTTGCGCCGGCTTTCCGGGATCGACGTGTCGTACACGCGGTCCACGCACAGCGTGCATTTGGTCATCACGCCGCGCGGCTCGTCGAATTCGCGCGCGCCGTACGGGCAGGCCCACGAGCAGTACTTGCAGCCGATGCACTTGTCGGCGTCGACCAGCACGATGCCGTCCTCGGCGCGCTTGTAGGACGCCCCGGTCGGGCATACCGGCACGCAGGGCGCGTCCTTGCAATGCAGGCAGCTCTTGGGGAAATGCAGCACCTCGGTGGCCGGGAAGGCGCCGACCTCGAAGGTCTGCACCCGGTTGAAGAACACCCCCGAGGTGTCGGGCCCGAAGGGGTCGACGTCGCTCAGCGGCCCGGCCGCGCCGGAGGTGTTCCATTGCTTGCAGGAGGTCACGCAGGCGTGGCAGCCCACGCATACGTCGAGGTCGATGACCAGCGCCAGTTGGCTCATGACGAAGTCCTTTCGGAAAGTCCCGGGGAGGTCGTGTCCTGCTCCGAGGACGCACCGGCGCGCTTGCCGCGCGCGCCCGCCATGTACTGCAGCAGGCGCGTAGCGCCGCGCCGGCTGAGCAACTGGCCGGGCGCCGGCGGCGGCGCCTGGTGGGCCGGCCAGGTGTTGTGGGCGTCGAGCGCGCGCAGGTCGTCGCGCGCGCCGTCCAGCGCCTGCCCGTGCACGCTGGCGTAGCGCGTGGGGTCGGCGTCGGCGTGGGTTTCATCGGGTCCGACTGGATGGACGCGCACGCGCAGGTCGTACCAGCCGGCCTGCCCGGTCACCGGATCGCTGTTCGACAGCGGAGCGCCGGTGGCAGCGGGCAGTTCGTCGGTGATCACGTGGTTGAGCAGGAAGCCGCGGCGCGACTCGTCGGCGCCGGGCTCCAGGCCCCACATGCCGGCGGCCTTGCCGATGGCGTTCCAGGTCCACACGGTGCCCGGCTCCACGGCTTCCGAGTACTGCGCCAGGCAGCGCACCTTGCCCCAGGGCGACTCGACCCACATCCATGCGCCGTCGTCGATGCCGGCGGCGCGTGCCGTGGAGGGGTGCAGGTGCAGGCGGTTGTGGCCGTGGATCTGGCGCAGCCAGGCGTTCTGGGAGTCCCAGGCGTGGTACATGGCCATCGGGCGCTGGGTCACCGCGGCCAGCGGGAAGGCGTCGAGGTCGACGACGCGCTGCTCCAGCGGAGCGCTCCAGTGCGGCAGCGGGTCGAAATGCTCGAACACGCGCTCGCGCAGATGTCGCGGAGGCCGGTGCTCGCCTTGTTCGGCGCGCGCCGCCAGCCGGAACGACTGCAGGATGTCGCTGTAGATGGCGATCACCGCCGGCAGCTCGAGCTTGCGCCAGCCGTGTTCGCGCGCGTACTTCAGGTAGTCGCGGTTGACCCCGCGCATGTAGCGCAGGGGCTTGGGCAGGTGGGTCAGGTGAACGCAGTCGTTGTTCGCGTACTGCTCCCACTGGCGCGGGTTGGGCTCGCCCTTGAGCGACTTGGAGCCGTCCGCGCCGCGCCAGCCTGTGAGAAAGCCGATGCCCGAGCCCGGCGCGGTCTCGTAGCGCACGATGAAGTCCGGGTAGTCGGCGAACTTGCGGCTGCCGTCGGCGTGGGTGAACGACGGAAAGCGCAGGCGCGACGCGAGTTCGATCAGCACCTCCTGGAAGGGACGGCACTCGCCCAGCGGCGGCACCACCGGCACGCGTACCGAGTCCATCGCGCCGTCGTACTCGGAGATCGGGCGGTCCAGCATGGACATCGCGTCGTGACGCTCCAGGTACGTGGTGTCGGGCAGCACGAGGTCGGCGAAGGCCGTCATCTCGCTGTGGAACGCGTCGGCCACGACCAGGAACGGAATGCGATATTCGCCGTCGGTTCCCCGGTCAGTGAGCATGCGTCGCACGCGCTGGGTGTTCATCGACGAGTTCCACGCCATGTTCGACATGAAGATCATCAGCGTGTCGATCGGGTAGGGGTCGCCGCGCCAGGCGTTGGTGATCACGTTGTGCATCAGCCCGTGCACGGCCAGCGGGTGCTCCCAGGAAAACGCCTTGTCGATGCGCATGGGCCGCCCCTCGGCGTCGACCATCAGTTCCTCGGGGCGCGTGGGCCAGCCCAGCGGCGCTGCCGGCAGCGGGGTGTTCGGACGCACCTGGTTCCAGTCGTGGATGGTGCGCACGCTGGGCGGGATCTCCTTCGGGTACGGCGGCTTGTGCCGGAAGCCCCCGGGCACGTCGATGGTGCCCAGCAGGCTCATCAGCACGGCCATGGCGCGAATGGTCTGGAAGCCGTTGGAGTGCGCGGCCAGGCCGCGCATGGCGTGAAAGGCCAGCGGACGCGCGCGCACGTGGTCGTGCTCGCGCCCCCAGAAGTCGGTCCAAGGCTGCGGTTCGTCCCACGCCTCGTCCAGCGCGCTGTGCGCCATCTCCTCGGCCAGGCGCTCGATACGCCCGGCCGGGATGCCGGTGATGTCGGCCGCCCAGGCGGGGGTGCAGGTCTCGGTCTGCTCTAGCAGGAGTTGCAATGCGGTGGCCACCGGCGTGCCGTCGGGCATCGCGTGGCGTCCCCACAGCGCCGGCTCGACGCCGTCGCTCCACGCCGGCACCGGGCGCTGCCCGTGCGCGTCCCACCACCAGAAATTCAGCGGGGCGTCGGGCGAACCCTCGTCGGCGTCCGGGTTGCGCAGCAGCATGCCGTCCTCGGGGTGGCCGGGCTGCACCCGCACGAGCTGGGCGGCGTTGGTATATCGCGCGGCGAACTCGCGGTCGAAGCGCTCGCGGCGCAGCAGCAGGTGCAGCAGCGCCATGAACAGCGCGCCGTCGGTGCCGGGACGGATGGGAATCCACTCGTCGGCCACGGCGGAATAGCCGGTGCGCACGGGGTTGATGGAAATGAAGCGCCCACCGCGGCGCTTGAATTCCGAAATCTGGGTTTTCAGCGGATTGCTGTGATGGTCCTCGGCGGTGCCGATCATCACGAACAGCCTTGCGCGCTCCAGGTCGGGTCCGCCGAATTCCCAGAAGCTGCCCCCCACGGTGTAGATCATGCCGGCGGCCATGTTCACCGAGCAGAAGCCACCGTGCGCGGCGTAGTTCGGCGTGCCGAACTCACGCGCGAACAGGCCGGTCAGCGCCTGCATCTGGTCGCGCCCGGTGAACAGCGCGAAGCGCTTGGGATCGGTGGCGCGCAGATGCCCGAGACGCTGCTCGAGCATGGCGTAGGCCTCGTCCCAGCCGATGGGCTCGAATTCCCCGCTGCCGCGCTCGGCGCCGGGCTTGCGGCGCAGCGGCTGGGTCAGGCGCGCCGGCGACACCTGTTTCATGATCCCGGCCGACCCCTTGGCGCAGATCACTCCGCGGTTGAGCGGGTGGTTGGGGTTGCCCTCGATGAAGCGCACCTCGCCGTCACGCACGTGCACGTTGATGCCGCAGCGGCAGGCGCACATGTAGCAGGTGGTCGAGCGAACCTCGGTCCTGCCCGCGGGGTGGGCCTGCGGGTCGTGCAGCGGCTGGTCCACCGAGAAAACGCGGTTCCAGAGTTTTTGGATCATGGCGTGATGCTCGAAAAGGTCGCCGGGAAGGCGTCACATCAGAATTTAGGAACATTTCGTACCGTAATCAAACGAATGGTTTGCATAGGATCAAACGAATTTTTCGATTGAATCGGCATCCGCGCCGCCCGGCGCGGCCTGGCGCATCCCAGCCCCTACACTGCGCATACCCGTCGAAGTCGCCGCCATCCCTTGCCCGCCTTGCCCGCCGCGCCGCCTCCCGAAGCCGCCCACCCTCCCGCAGGCGATCCGCCGCCCGGGCTGCTGGTTCTGCACGGCAATCGCCTGGAGGACCTGCACCACCTGGTCCTGTACTGCCAGCAGCGCTGGCCCCTGCCGGCGCTGGAGCCCGACGTCGTGCTGGTGCAGAGCAACGGGGCCGGTGAATGGTTCAAGGCCGCGCAGGCCCGGGCGCAGGGCATCAGCGCGGCGACGCGGGTCGAGCTGCCGTCGCGCTTCGTGTGGCAGGTCTATCGTCGCGTGCTCGAGGCCGGCGAGCTGTCCGCGCGCTCGCCGCTGGATCGCCACGCGCTGGTCTGGCGCCTGCTGCGCCTGCTGCCCGATTGCCGCGGCCTGGCCGGCTTCGAGCCGGTCGCCGCGTTCCTGCGCGACGACGATCCGCTGCGCCTGCTGCAGCTGGCGCAGCGCCTGGCCGACCTGTACGACCAGTACCAGGTCTACCGTGCCGACTGGCTGGAGGCCTGGGAGCGCGGCGAGCAGGTGCTGTTCGACGCCGGCGGCAGGCGCCAGGCGCTGGCAGCGGGGCAGGCCTGGCAGGCGCGGCTGTGGCGCGAGCTGCTCGACGGCCTCGACGCGCAGTCGCGCCCACTGGTGCGCCCGCGGGTGCACCAGCGCGCGCTGGAGCGCCTGCGCGGCGCCGCCGTCGGCAGTCTGGACCTGCCGCCGCGCGTGTGCCTGTTCGGCGCCGCCACCGTCGCGCCTGCGGTGCTGGACCTGCTGGTGGCGCTGGCGCGCCATGCCCAGGTCATCGTGGCCGTGCCCAACCCCTGCCGCTTTCACTGGGCCGACATCGTCGAGGGTCGCGAACTGCTGCGCCCGTCGCCGCGCCGCCACGGGTTGCGTGGCGGCGTCGACCCGGCCGGGGTGGCGCTGCCGGCCATGCATGCGCACGCGCATCCGCTGCTGGCGGCGTGGGGGCGCCAGGGGCGGGACTTCATGCGCCAGCTCGACGCCTGCGAGGTCGACGGACCGGCGGGAGGCGAGCTGCCACGCACCGATGTGTTCGACGAGCAGGCGCCGCGTTCGCTGCTCGAGCACGTGCAGGCGGCGATTCGTGACCTGCTGCCGCTGGCCGAGCATGCCGCGGCGCCGTTTTCCGACGACGACGACTCCATCCAGTTCCACGTCACCCATGGCGTGCAGCGCGAGGTCGAGGTGCTGCACGACCGCCTGCTCGACCTGCTGGCGCGCGACGGCGGCGAGCGCGGCCGCCTGCGCCCGCGCGACGTCGTCGTCATGGTCCCGGACATCGAGGTCTTCGCGCCGGCAGTGCGTGCGGTGTTCGGGCAGTACGCGGCCGACGATTCCCGGCACATTCCCTTTGACATCGCCGACCTCCGCCAGCGCAGCGCAAGTCCCATGCTGCTGGCGCTGGAGTGGCTGCTCGGCATCACGCGGCGTCGTGTCACGCTCAGCGAGATCCGCGACCTGCTGGAGGTTCCGGCGATCGCCGAGCGCCTGGGGCTGGAGCCGTCGGACCATGCGCTGCTGGCGCGCTGGATGGCCGAGGCCGGCGCGCGCTGGGGCCTGCATGCGAGCCAGCGCGCCAGCCTGGGCCTGGCAGCCTGCGGCGAGCTCAACAGCTGGCATTTCGGCCTGCGACGCATGCTGCTGGGCTACGCCAGCGGGGACGCCGCGGCGTGGCGCGGAACCGAGCCCTTGCGCGAAGTCGGTGGCCTCGACGCCGCGCTGGTCGGCGTGCTGCACGGCCTGCTCGAGGTGCTGGAGGACTGGTGGCGGCAATGCCGCGAGCCGGCCACGCCGGCGCAATGGGCTCAGCGCGCGCGTGAATTGCTGGAGCGCTGCATGCGCCCGGCCGACGAGTCCGAGCGCCAGGTGCTGACGGCCATGCACGAAGGACTGGCGCAGTGGCTGCACGATTGCGAATGCGCAGGGTTCGAACAGGACGTGGCGGTCGAGGTGTTCGCGCAGGCCTGGCTGGAGCGCATCGACGATACGCGTGCCACGGGGCGTTTCCTGGCCGGCGGCGTGACCTTCTGCAGCCTGTTGCCGCTGCGCGCGATCCCCTTCGAGGTCGTCTGCCTGCTGGGCATGAACGACGACGCCTATCCGCGTGGCGGCCAGCGCAGCGATTTCGACCTCATGGCGCTGCCGGGGCAGTACCGCCCCGGGGACCGCTCGCGGCGCGACGACGACCGCTACCTGATGCTCGAGGCACTGCTGTCGGCGCGGCGCGTGCTCTACCTGAGCTGGTGCGGGCGCAGCGCGCGCGACAACACCGAGCGGGCGCCGTCGGTGCTGGTGTCGCAGTTGCGCGACTACCTCGCCGCCGGCTTCGCCGCCGCGCACCCGCGCCCCGGCGAATCGCCCGGGCAGGCGCTGCTGCGTGCGCGCACCACCGAGCATGCGCTGCAGCCGTTCAGCCGGCGCTATTTCGAGCCGGGTGGCCTGCGCACCTGGGCCCGCGAATGGTTTGCCCTGCATGGTGCGCCGCCGCGCGCGACGGCCGCCTCTGCGCCGCCGTCGCATGCCGGCCATGTCGCCGCGACGGCTACCCTGCGCGACCTGGCGGCGATGTTGCGCAACCCCGTGAAGCTGTATTTCCGCGCGCGTCTGGACGTCGTCTTCGACACGCTGGAGCAGCAAGCCGACGACGACGAGGTCTTCGCGCTGCGCGGCCTGCCTCGTCACGCCCTCGTGCAGGAGCTGCTGGAGCTCGCGCAGCCGGGCACGGCGGACGACGCCGAAGCCTGGCTGCAGGCCCAGCTGCACCGAGCGGCCGCCAGCGGGCGCCTGCCGCTGGCCGGTCCCGGCGAACGGTTCGCGCAGGAGCTCGGCGACGAGCTCGAAGCGGTCCTGCGCACCTGGAACCTGCTGCTGGCGCGCCACGGCGAGCCCGTGCCACGCCAGGCGCTGCGCCTGTGCGCGGCGGACGAGGCCGGGCGCGAGGGGCAGGGCGCTGGGCCGTGTCTCGAGGACTGGCTGCAGGGCCTGCGTCGCACGCCGGCCGACGGCATCGCCACCTGGCTCGAACTGGGGGCATCGAGGCTGCGCGAGGGGCGCACGGCGCGCCCGCGCCTGGACCGGCTGCTGTTGTCCTGGGTGCGCATGCTGGCCAGTGCGGCCTGTGGCGTGGAGTGCCAGGGCTACGTGGTCGGTGTCGACGCCGTGCTGCACTGGCGCGCGCTGCCCGCACAGCCGGCCCGGGTGCAATTGCTGCGCCTGCTGCATGCCTGGGAGCGTGCCCGGCGCGAGCCGCTGCCGTGGGGCGTGCGCAGCGCCCTGGCGCAGGCGCGACAGCGCGATGCCCGCATCGCCTACGAGGGTACGCCGCCGCATGGTCGCGGCGATGTCGACGACCCCTACCTGGCGCGCCTGCATCCCGATTTCGACAGTCTTCGCGCCAGCGGGGAATTCGAGACCTTCGCGCGTGAGCTGTTCGAGCCCCTGTGCGCGTGGGCGCAGGACTGCGTGCAACTGCTCGACCTGGCCGCGCGGCATGCCTTGCCGAGCGGGCTCGACGGGGGCGCCGATGACTGAGCCGGCGGTGCTCGACCCCCTGCGCCTTCCCCTGTGGGGAAGCCGGCTGATCGAGGCCAGCGCGGGAACCGGCAAGACCTGGACCATCGCCGCGCTGTACCTGCGCCTGGTGCTCGGTCATGGCGAGCGCGACGAGGCCTGGCACGAGCCGCTGGCCCCGGCGCAGATCCTGGTCATGACCTTCACGCGCGCGGCCACGCAGGAGCTGCGCGAGCGTATTCGCCGCCGCCTGGCGCTGGCCGCGTCGTGCTTTCGCGGGGACCACGACGTGCCCGCCGACGATGAACTCCTGGGTCGTCTGCTGCGCGCCTATCCCGAGGCGTCGGCGCGAGAGCTCGCGGCATGGCGCCTGGCGCAGGCGGCGGAGGCGATGGACGACGCCGCGGTGTTCACCATCGACGCCTGGTGCCAGCGCATGCTGCGCGAGCACGCGTTCGACAGCGGCAGCCTGTTCGACGAACAGTTGCTGGTGGATGATTCCGAGCTGCTGCAGCGCGCGCTGCGTGACGTCTGGCGCCGCGAGGTCTACGCGCTGCGCGGGCCACAACTGCAGGGCGTGCTGTCGCTGTGGCCGGAACTGGAGGTGTTCGCGCAGCAGGTCGGCGCCCGCGTGCGTCGACGCGGCGCCACCGGGCTGGCGCGCGGAATCGACGCGGCGGGCGGGCTCGGCGCGGCATGGTCGCGCATCGACGAGCTGCGCCGCCAGGCCCTGGGCGCGTTGCGTGCGCGCTGGTCGCCCGAGCTGGCCGAATTGCGTGGCTGGTTGCTGCAGCAGTGCGAGCAGGCCTCGCCCTTCAAGGCCAACATGGTCTCGCCGGCGCGCGTGACGCCGTGGTTCGACGCCTTGCAGGAGTGGGCGCGGGCCGACGACGGCAGCGTGCCGGGACTCGACGCCGCGGCCTGGCATCGCCTGAGTCCGCAGGGCCTGCGCGACGCGCTGAAGAAAGGCCACGCGCCGGCCATCCCGCCGGGCTTCGGGCAACTGGCCGTGCTGGCCCGCGAGCTCGAGGAGTTGCCGCGCGCCGACGAGGCCCTGCAGGACCCCGCCTGTGGCGCCGTCGAACAGCGCCTGGCGGAGCTCAAGCGCCAGGCTCGCAGTTTCGGATTCATCGATCTGCAGCAGCGCCTGGTGCACGCGCTGGCGGGCGAGCATGGCGCGCGCCTGCGCGAGCGCATCCGGGCGCAGTATCCGGTGGCGCTGATCGATGAATTCCAGGACACCTCGGCCCTGCAGTTCAGGCTGTTCGATTCGCTGTACCGTCTGCGCGACAACGATCCGGCCAGCGCGGTGCTGCTGATCGGCGACCCGAAGCAGTCGATCTACGCCTTCCGCGGGGCCGACATCGGCAGCTACATCCGCGCCCGCGGCGCCACTGCCGGACGCCACTACGCACTGGACACCAACTACCGCTCCAGCCAGGACCTGGTGCGGGTGGTCAATCGCCTGTTCGGGCGCGCCGAGCAGCGAGCCGGAGCAGGCGCTTTCGGCTGGCGAGACGACGCCGGCAACCCGCTGCCCTTCGTCGAAGTCCGCGCGCGCGGACGCGACGAACAATGGGTGGCGGCGGACGGCGCGCCGTTGCCGGCGCTGGTCGTGGAGTACGGCACCGAGCTGCGCGCCGGCGGCGTGGCGCGCGCCGAGTTCGCGGCATCCTGTGCCGAACACATCGTCGGCCTGCTCGATGACCCGGGCTGCGGCCTGCGTGCCGCGAGCGGGCTGCAACGCCTGCGCCCGCGCGACATCGCCGTGCTGGTGCGCACGCGCCTCGAATCCGATTGCGTGCGCGTCGAACTGCGTCGGCGCGGCGTGGCCAGCGTGTACCTGAGCGAGCAGGAATCGGTGTTCGCATCGGCCGAGGCCCGCGATGTACTGGCCTGGCTGCGCGCGGTCGCCGAGCCGCGCGACGCCGCGCTGGCGCGCGCCGCTTTCGCCACGGCCACGATGGGCCTGGAGTTGCACGAGCTCGAGGCCCTGGCGCACGACGACCAGGTGTTCGAACAGCACGCGGAGCTGCTGCTGGAACTGCATGACACCTGGCGGCACCAGGGGGTGCTGCCCATGCTTCGCGCCACCCTGCATCGCCTGCAGCTGCCGCGGCGCTGGCTGGCGCGCGGCGACGGTGAACGCCGTCTGACCAATGTGCTGCACCTGGCCGAGCTGCTGCAGCAGGCCAGCGCCGGCATCGACGGCGAGCAGGCGCTGGTGCGCTGGCTCGAGCTGGCGGTGCTCGGGCGCGCCGGTGCGGCCGACGAACAGCAGTTGCGCCTGGAAAGCGAGTCCGACCTGGTCAAGGTGGTGACCATCCACAAGTCCAAGGGTCTCGAGTACCCGGTGGTGTGCGTGCCCTTCGCCACCCATTTCCGCAGTGCCGACGACGACGAGCAGGAGCCGGCCGACGGCGCCGGCGAAGCGGTTGTCGACGCCGATGCGGATGCGCTGCGCCTGCGCGAGGACCTGCGCCTGTTGTACGTGGCGCTGACCCGCGCGCGCCACGCGCTGTGGGTCGGCGCCGCGGCGTTGCGCGGCAAGGGCGGGAGCTGCCTGCTTGGCCGCAGCGCCCTCGGCAGTCTGCTGGGGGCCGCCCCGGACGCCCCGGCCGAAGCCCTGGAAGCCTTGTTGCGCGAGGCGCTGCGGGACCTCGACGCGGTGAGCCTGCGCGCCTGGCAGGCACCGGGCGAGCCGGCCTGCCTGCGGGCGCCGCGGGAGCTGCCGCCGCTGCAGGAGCCGCCACGCTACCAGGCCGCGTTCGAACGCGACTGGTCGATCGCCAGCTTCAGCGCGCTGGCGCGCAACCTTGCGCCGGTGCGGGCCGCTTTCCCGGCGAGCCGGTACGACACCGAGGACACGGGCGATCCCGCTGCCGACGTCGAGCCGTCGGGCCGGCCCCTGCCGGCGCGTCACGCCTTCGCGCGTGGTGCGCGTGCCGGCAGCTTCCTGCACGAGCAACTGGCCTGGCTGGCCGAGCAGGGCTTCGACGATGCACCGCGGGTGCGCGCCGGCTTCGTGCAGCGCTGCGCGCGCCAGGGCTGGTCCGCCGAGGCCGACGCGGCCTGGCAGTGGCTGTGCCAGGTCGCGCGCACGCCGCTGCCGCCGCTCGGAGCCTGCCTGCGCGATCTGCGCGCCAGCCTGGCGGAGATGGAATTCTGGTTTCCGGTCGATACGGCGGCCACCGCCGCGCTGGACGAAGCCTGCGCCGCGCGCTGGCTGGGGGCTCATCGCGCGCCGCGCCTGGATGCCCGGCGCCTGCACGGGCTGGTCATGGGTTTCGCCGATCTCGTGTTCGAGCACGACGGTCGCTACTGGGTGCTCGACTACAAGTCCAACGCGCTGGGCGAGCGCGACGCCGACTACCACGCCGACGCGCTGCTGGGCGCCATGGCCGGGCATCGCTACGACGTGCAGGCCACGCTGTACCTGCTGGCGCTGCACCGCTTGCTGCGCGCGCGCCTGGGCCAGGCGTACGAGCCACGGCGACAACTGGGCGGCGCGTTGTGCCTGTTCCTGCGCGGCATCGAGGGCCCGCGACGCGGCTGCTTCGAGATGCCGGCCGACATCGACTGGCTGGAGCGCCTGGACCGACTGCTCGGTGCGCCGACCGCGCCCGGCAGCCCGGGGGAGGGCGAGGCATGAACCTGCCGTTGTTCGGGGATGCCGAGCGCAGGCGCGTGATGCAGCGCCTGCGACAGTGGGCCGCACAGGGCTGGCTGCGCCAGCTCGATGTCGCGTTCGCCGCGCTGATCGCCGAGGACTGCCCCGACGACGACGCGCAGGTGCTGCTGATCGTCGCGTTGCTGGCGCATGTCGAGGGCCTGGGGCACGTCTGCCTGGAACTCGATGACGGCGAGCCGGCCGAACTCGGCGTGCGCCCGGAGCTGTCCCAGGCGGTGCTGGAACTCGCCGCCGAGTTGTTGCCGCCGGGAAGCCAGGCACGCTCCCGGGCATGGGCCGACGCGCTGCGCGAAAGCCCGGCGGTCTGGTGCGCGCAGGAGCGGCCCGACGGCGACGCGGGCCAGCCCCTGGTCCTGGAGCAGCAGCGCCTGTACCTGCGGCGCTACCGCGAGCACGAGCAGCGCCTGGCCGCGCAGTGGCTGGTGCGCGCCGCCCGGCCCATGGACTGCGACGCCGCCGCCGTCGCGCCATGGATGGATCGCCTGTTCGGCGCCGAGCGCGATGGCGAGGCGGACTGGCAACGCATCGCTTGCGCGCTGGCGCTGCGCAACCGCGTCAGCGTGATCACGGGTGGACCGGGAACCGGCAAGACCTTCACCGCGGCGCGTCTGCTGGTCCTGCTGCTGGCCACCGCCGAGCGCCCCGAGGCGCTGCGCGTGGCGCTGGCCGCTCCCACCGGCAAGGCGGCGGCACGGCTCAAGGAGTCGATCGACGCCGCGCTGCTGCAGTTGGGGCGCCAGCTCGGCGAGCACACGCCCGCGCTGCGCCTGGCTGCCCGCATCGAGCCGGCGCGCACCTTGCACGCGCTGCTCGGCGTGCGCGGCGACACGCGCCGGCCGCGGCACCACCGGGGCCATCCGCTGGACGTCGACGTGCTGCTGGTGGACGAGGCCTCGATGGTGCATCTGGAGATGATGGCCGACCTGGTCGATGCCTTGCCCGCGCATGCCCGTCTGGTGCTGCTGGGAGACCGCGACCAGCTCGCCAGCGTGGAGGCCGGCGCGGTGCTGGGCGAACTGTGCGCGCATGCGCGCGAAGGCCGCTACACGCCCGACACGGCCGAGCAGGTGCTGCGCCTGAGCGGTCAGCGCATCGCCCCGGCGCTGCTCGACCCCGCCGGGCCGCTGCTGGCGCAGTCGGTGACCATGCTGCGGCGCAGCCGGCGTTTCGGCGGCGGCATCGCGAGCCTGGCCGAGGCCGTCAACACCGGCGACGCGGCGGCCGCGCGTGCCGCGCTTGCCGGGCACGACGATGTGCAATGGCTGGGGCAGTGCGAGCCGGAGCAGGTGTGCGAGCTGGCGTTGCGCGAGCCGGCACTGCGCGACTGCCTGCGGCATGCACGCGAAGCCTGCGCCGACGATGCCGGCGCGCGCGACGAGCGGGCGCTGCGCGTGCTGCGCGGGCTCGAGGATTTTCGCGTGCTGTGTGCCGTGCGTCGCGGGCCCTGGGGGGTCGAGCAGGCCAATGCCGCGCTGGAGCGCGCCTTGCGCGGACGAGGCCTGCTCGGCGATGGCGCGCCCTGGTTCGAGGGGCGCGTGGTCATGGTCACGCGCAACGACCCCGACGTGGGCCTGTTCAATGGCGACGTCGGCGTGGCCCTGCGCGGGCCGGGCGACGGGCTGCGCGTGGCGTTCGCTCGCCCCGACGGCGTGCGATGGGTCAGCCCCGGCCGCCTGGCCCACGTGGAAACCGCATTCGCCATGACGGTGCACAAGTCGCAGGGCTCGGAGTTCGGGCACGTGGTGCTGCTGCTGGGCCCCGGCGCGGGCGTGACGCGCGAATTGCTCTACACCGGCATCACCCGCGCCCGCTCGCGCCTGAGCCTGTTGAGCGCGCAGCCCGAGGTGCTCGAGCAGGGGCTGCGTCGGCTGACCCGACGCAGCGCGGGCCTGCTGTGGCGCCTGCGCGAGCTCGAGCAGGCAGCCGGCGGCATAAGCTCATGAGGAATCGTTGGTTGGGTTTGCCGGGACGCCCGCCTAGCATGCGCGGCTTGTCCGTTCACCCGAGCCCATCATGCAGTTCGCCACGCTGGCCGCACTCGGCCTGCTCGCCGGAGCCCTGATCGGGGCCACCGGCGTGGGCGCCGGGTCCCTCATGACCCCCATGCTCATCGGGGTGTTCAGGCTGCCACTGCCGGCGGCCATCGGCACCGACCTGTGGTTCGCCGGCATCACCAAGGCCGGTGGCGCGCTGGCGCACTGGCGGCACGGGCAGGTCGAGCGCGGCGTGGTGCTGCGCATGCTGCTGGGCAGCCTGCCGGCGAGTGCGCTGACCCTGCTGGCGATGCATGCGCTGGGACTCGACAAGACCTCGCTGCGGGTTCTCGGCACGGCGCTCGGCGTGGCCTTGTTGCTGACCGCGCTGCTGGTGGCCTGCCGCGGCCCGTGCCTGGCGCTCGCGCAGCGCCTGCAGCAGCGGCTTTCGCCGGCATCGCGTGAGCGCCTGGACCTGGCGCTGGGCGGCCTGCTCGGGGTGCTGGTCACCTTGAGTTCGGTGGGTGCAGGCGCCATCGGCTCCACCTGCATCGCCGTGCTTCATCCCCGCCTGCCGGCGCGCAGGCTGGTCGGCACCGACATCGCACACGCCGTCCCGCTCACGCTGCTGGCCGGGGTCGGCCACGCGGCGCTGGGCGACGTGCGCTGGCCGGTGCTCGGTGCGCTGCTCGTGGGTTCCGTGCCGGGGATCTGGCTCGGCGCGCGAGCCAGTCGCATGCTGCCCGAGCGCGTCTCGCGCGCGCTGCTGTCGGCGACGCTGCTGGTTGCCGGCGTGCGCCTGCTGGCCTGAGCGCTCGAACGCCTGAACGCCAGAGCGCCGCGGGAGTTCAGCCGCCGCGCTGCGCGGCGTGTCGGTACAGCGTGCTGCGATGCACTCCGAGCATGCGCGCGGCGCGGCTGACGTTGCCGTCGCAGGCGTCCAGCGCGGCCTGCATCGCCGCTGCCGTCAGGCTGCGCAGGTCCGCCTGCGCGGCGGGCTCGTCGGCCACGGCCGGCCCGGGCTCCATACCCATCGGCGCGTCGGGCCGCGATGCCGCGCGCTGACGACGCACGCAATCGCGCACGCTGGCCGGCAGGTCGGCGAGCTCCAGGCGCTGGCCCGGCTCGCCGAGCGCACGCAGGGTTCGGCACACGCCGACGAGCTCGCGCCAGTTGCCGGGCCATTGGCAACCCAGCATGGCCTCGCGAGCCTGCTCGCTCAGTCGCAGGCCGTGTCGCTCGAGCATGTGGTGCAGCAGCTCGGCGATTCGCTCGCGGCGGTCGGGCTGTTCGCGCAGTGCGGGCAGTTCCACCGTGAAATGCTGCAGTCGGTAGTACAGGTCGGCGCGGAAGCGGCCTTCGTCCACCAGTTCGGCGAGCCGACGGTGGGTGGCGCAGACCAGCGCGAAATCGACGGACTGGGCCTGCGCGCCGCCCAGGGGTCGCACCTCGCGGTCCTGCAGCACGCGCAGCAGGCGCGCCTGCAGCAGCAGCGGCATGTCGCCGATCTCGTCGAGGAACAGCACGCCGCCGTCGGCCTCCCGGATCAGCCCGGCCTGGCCGCGTCGCCGCGCCCCGGTGAAGGCGCCGGCCTCGTAGCCGAACAGCTCGGATTCGATCAGCGATTCCGGAACCGCGGCGCAGTTGACCGCGACGAAAGGCCCGCTCGCGCGTGCGCCCGCGGCGTGCAGCTGGCGCGCGAAGACTTCCTTGCCGACCCCCGATTCACCGGTCACCAGCACCGGGATGCCGGCGCCCATCACGCGCACGGCGCGCGACAGTTGCGAGTGCCGCGCCGGGTCGTCGATCACCGGCGGTGCGTCGTCCCCAGGCTCGATGGTGGCCTGAGGCGATACCCATTGCGGGGCGAAGGCCCGCGGCGCGGGGATCGCCGGCGCGTCGATGGCCGGCGGCGCGTCGACCGCAGGGACCCTTGCCGGCGCGCGCTGCGCGCTGCGCACCCAGCAGGCCGACCAGACCGAGAACCGTCCCGGCTGCATCAGGTGCGGCTGCAATTGCAGCCGAGTCGGCACCGGACCCGACACCGGCAGCGTGGTGAACAGGTCCTCGACGTAGCGCTCGTAGAGCTGCTCGAAGCGCATGCCCAGCACGCGCAGCGACGCACGGTTGGCGCCGACCACGATGCCGTTGCGAACCCAGAGCAGGGCCTCGCGGTGCGTGCCGATCAGCGCCGGGTCGTGCGCGAAGCGCAGGATCTCGGTGTCCGGCGGCCAGGTGTCGAGCGCCAGGCGGTGCTCGATCATCTGTCCCGCCATGCGCACCAGCGACGAGGTCTGCGCCTGGATGCATCGGGGGTCGCCCGACACGTCGAGCACTCCCATGACATGGCCGTCGGGGGCCACCAGCGGGGTGGCGGTGCAGCCCAGCGCCGAGTTCTGCTCCAGGTAATGCTGCAGGCCCAGCACCGTCACCGGCGACGCGTCGGTCAGCGCGGTGCCGATGGCATTCGTTCCGCGGCTGCCTTCCGACCAGTCGACGCCGGGCATCAGCGCCACCCGCTGCGCCTTGGTCATGAAGGTGTCGGATCCTGCGGCGTCGAGGATCATGCCTTCCGGGTCTGCCAGCAGCACGATCACCCGCGACGGCACCAGCGCCTCGGCCAGCGCCTCGAGCTCGGGCAGCGCGTGATGACGCAGGCGCCCCTGCGCATCGCGCCGCGAGAACAGTTCTTCGTTGGGCAGCGGCTCGGGCTTGCCCACGCCGCGCGCCGGAATCGTCGAGCAGCGGCGCCACGAGCGCGCGATGGATTCGGGCACCAGCACGCCCGGGTCGCCCCCCTCGTCGAAGAAGCGCCGGCGTGCAAGATGCAGCTGATGGGCCTGTGGAAGGCCTTGTGCCGCTGCGACGGCATCGGTGGGGCGAGGGTCTTGCATGGCTTGTCTCCGTGCCCGCCTCATTTCGTGCCGGGGCGGTCTTGTACAAGACCCAGTGTCGCACCAGGGCAAGACCTTGTCGACTGTCGCACGCTGCAACAGTCGCTGTCGACGCCTGCCCGCGACATCGCTTCGCGCGACGCCGGGGAAAACCCTTCTTGGTCCTGCAAGTCCTTGATCTCAAAAGGCCGGACCCAGCCTGCGTGGTCCAGCGCAGCCTGGCATGCATCTTGATACTAGGAACATGGGCATGTGCCACGACCCGTCCTCCCTGGGTTCTCGGTGCATACCCTCGGGCCTGTCGCGGGCGATGTCGTCGTCGTGGCGTGTAATGCATGCCACACGGCGTTAGCGCGGCGTCGGCGAGCCCGGTCAGCTGCGGCAATGGCGTGGTGATTGGCGGCCTTCGGGCCGTCATTTTTTTTTGGGCGCCGAGCGCCGCCCCCTTTCCGCTCCGGGCAGTCGCGTGGTCGCCCCGCACGCGAAAGACCCTACTGGGCATAATGGTTCTAATGCGAACTAATATTTGCATGCCGCGTTGCCGTCCAGGCGCAGTGCCTGCCCACCGGCACGGTCCTGGCGCGATGGCTCCAGGGCCGGAACGCGAAACCACCATGGCCACCAGCTCCGCCAATCCCTACCTTGCGCTGTTGCGCGAACTCGTGCGCGCCTACCAGGCTTTCGAGCGTTATTCGGCGGCCCATGTCGGCACCATGGGCCTGACGCCGGCGCAGTTCGACGTCGTGGCCACGCTGGGCAACACCGCCGGCATGAACCCCAAGATGCTGGGCGCGCGCACGCTGATCACCAAGGGCACGCTGACCGGCGTGATCGACCGCCTGCTGGCCAAGGGGCTGGTGCGCCGCGACCCCGACCCGCGCGACGGCCGCGGCCAGATCGTTCGCCTGACCGATGACGGCCAGGCGCTGTTCGAACAGGTCTTCCCGGCGCACGGCCTGCACCTGCGCCAGGTGTTCGATCGCATCGCTGCCACCGACCTCGCGCACGCCGAGGTGGCGCTGCGCGCCATCCGCGGCGCCTTCGAGCAGGCAGCCAGCGAGTCCCGCGCCGAGCGCGCCTAGCCGGAGTTGCAGAGCATGTCCTCGAGTCCTTCCTCCCGCGCCGGCACCGGCGCAGCTCCCGACCCACGCTACAGCGGGCCGGCCATGCTGCTGCACTGGATGATCGCCGTGCTGATCTTCGGCCTGTTCCCGCTGGGCCTGTACATGAGCGAGCTGGCGCTTTCGCCGCGCAAGATCGAGTTGTACGCGTGGCACAAGTGGTTCGGCCTCACGGTGCTGTTGCTCGTGGTGCTGCGCGTGCTGTGGCGCATCGGTCACCGGCCGCCGCCGTTGCCGGCGTCGGTGCCTCGCTGGCAGGCGCTCGTCGCCGACGCGCTGCACAAGCTGCTCTATCTGCTCATCCTGGCCATTCCGCTGTCCGGCTGGGCACTGAGCTCGGCCGCCGGCGTGCAGGTGGTGTGGTGGGGGGTGCTCCCGCTGCCCAACTTGCTGGCTCCCGATCACGCGCTGGCGCGCCAGCTCGCCGAGGTCCACGAGTGGCTCAACTTCACCATGGCGGCGCTGGTCCTCGCCCACGTCGGCGCAGCGCTCAAGCACCAGTTCGTCGACCGCGACGGCGTGCTGCTGCGCATGCTGCCGCGCCTTTCCAAGGAGTGATTCCATGTCGTCTGCAACAAAAGGGTTCGCGCCGTGGCGCGTCGCACGCGTGGCACATGTGCTGGGCACGCTCGCTGCGTCGCTGATGGTCTGCGCCGGCGCCCATGCCGCCGAGGTGTACAGCCAGGTGCGCCCGGGCGCCGAGGTGAGCTTCCAGGCCAAGCAGATGGGAGTGCCCATGAAGGGTCATTTCGCCACCGTGCAGGCGCAGGTGCATTTCGCGCCGCAGGACCTGAAGCACAGCCGGGTCGAGGTCACCGTGCAGGCCGCCAGTGTCGATGCCGGCAGTTCCCAGACCAATGACCTGCTGCGCGGCGCCGACTGGCTCGATGCCAAGGCCTTCCCGCAGGCGCGCTTCGTCTCCACCGGCTTCGTGCCGGCCGGAGCGGGGCGCTACTGGGCCAGCGGCAACTTCACGGTACGCGGCGCGACGCGTGCGCTGCGCGTTCTGGTGACCACCCATGCGGCGGGTCCTGCGCTGGCCATGGATGCCGACTTCCAGCTCGACCGCAGCGCCTACGGGCTCGGCGGCGGCAGCTGGGCGGATACCAGCGTGGTCGCCGCGATGATCCCGGTGCACGTGCACCTGCTGGTGGCGCCCTGAACACGCCCGGGCGGCGAGTCGCCCGGGGACCCTCTCCGGCGCGCGCCACGTGGCCGCGCCTTCCGCAAGCCCGGCTTGCATTCGTACGTTGAAGGAAGTCGTTCATGCCTACTCTTTCCCGCATTCGTCTCGCGCTGGGCGCAGGCGCGCTGTCGCTGGCCACGCTGGCGGCTCCCGCCCACGCCGCCGATGCCGCGCCCAAGGTCCAGGCCTACGCCCGCCTGCACGCCGATCCCGCCGGCAGTTACACGGTGGACTCGGATCACTCCGGCGCGCAATTCAGCATCGGACATGCCGGCGTCGGTTCGTTCACCGGCGTGTTCAGCAAGGTCACCGGCACCTACACCTTCGATCCGCGCGACCCGAAGGCCGACAAGGCCGACATCACCATCCCGGTCGACAGCATCGCCACCTTCCTGCCGCTGCGCGACAAGCACGTGCTCGGTGACGAGTTCCTCGATGCCGCCAAGTTCCCGACCATGCATTTCGTGAGCACCCGCTACGTGCCCCACGGGCCGCGCGCCGGCGTGCTGCACGGCGAACTCACGCTGCATGGCGTGACGCGCCCGGTCGCGTTCCGCGTGCACCTGGTGGGTGCCGGCGAGGTGTCGTACCTGCCCAAGCCCTGGGGCGGCTACCTCAGCGGCTTCGTCGCAACGACGGTGATCGATCGCACCGATTTCGGCATCGACGCCTTTGCCGCGGGAATCGGCCACAAGGTGCGCGTGCGCGTGGAAGTCGAAGGCGTTCGCAACCCATCCTGACCCAGGCTCCTGCCCATTTCCAAGGAAGCATCTGCGATGAAACTGTATTTCGCCCCCGGCGCCTGCTCGCTTTCCCCGCATATCGTGCTGCATGAACTCGGCCTTCCCGTGCAGACGGTCAAGGTCGACCTCGGCGCCAAGACCCTTGATGGCGGCGGGGACTTCCGCGCCATCAACCCCAAGGGCTACGTGCCGGTGCTCGAACTCGACGACGGCAGCATGCTCACCGAAGGTCCGGCCATCGTGCAGTACCTGGCCGACCGCAAGCCGGAAGCCGGGTTGGCGCCGGCCAACGGCAGCATCGAGCGCTATCGACTGCAGGAGTGGTTGAACTTCATCTCCACCGAACTGCACAAGCAGTTCAGCCCGCTGTTCAACCCCCAGTTCCCGGATTCCGTCAAGGACCTGCAAAAGCAGCGCCTGCAGTCGCGCTTCGACTATCTTGCCGACACCCTGTCGCGCCAGGACTACCTCATGGGCGCGCACTTCACGGTGGCCGATGCCTATCTGTTCACGGTGCTGAGCTGGACCGGCTACGTCGGCATGGACCTGGCAGCGTGGCCTGCGCTGCAGGCCTACGTGCAGCGCGTGTCGCAGCGTCCCGCGGTGGCTGCCACGCTGCAGGCCGAGCGCGACGCGAAGAAGTCCTGAAGCCACGCTTGTCGCGCCCGCTCGCCATGCCAGCATCTCCGGTGGTCTTCGTCTCGCATGGCTCGCCCATGCTCCCGCTGGAGCCGGGCAGCGCGGCAGGGATGCTGCGCGAGCTCGGGCGCGAACTGCTCGGCCACGGCCCGCGCGCGGTCGTCGTGCTGTCGCCGCACTGGATGACCCGTGGCGTGGCGCTGGGGGCGCATGAGCGCCCCCCCACGCTGCACGATTTCCACGGTTTCGACCCCGCGTTGCGAGATCTTCGCTACGAGGTGCCGGGTTCGCCGGAAGTGGCTGCCGAGGCCCGGCGCCTGCTGCAGGCGGCGGGCATGACGGCTTCGCTCGATGCGCTGCGCGGGCTCGACCACGGAATGTGGGTGCCACTGCAGCTCATGTTTGCTCGCGCCGAACTGCCGGTGGTCGCGCTGTCCATGCCCTGGCCGCTGGACCCCATGGGCGCCTGGCATCTCGGGCAGGCGCTGCGCCCCCTGCGCGAACAGGGTGTGCTGCTGCTGGGCAGCGGCAGCCTGACCCACAACCTGCACGAGTTTCGCGCGTGCGCGGCGGTGGACGCCACCGCCGAACCCTATGTGCGGGAGTTCGCCGAGTGGGTAGCAGCGGCGATCCGCGCCGGCGACGTGAAGCAACTTCTGGCGTGGGACACGCGGGCCCCGCACGCCCTGCGCGCCCATCCCACGCCCGAACACCTGTTGCCGCTGCACTTCGCGCTCGGTGCTGCCGGCTCCGGCGCGCGTGCGCGGCGCTGGCACGGCGGCGTGCACTACGGCATGCTTGCGATGGACGCGTGGTCCTTCGACTGACCCTGGCAGCGCAGGGACCGCGCGGGTGCACAATCGAAGCCCTGGGCGCTCTCGCGCCCGCCAAGGCCCACGCGAATCCCATGCAACCAGCCCACCCGCTGCCCATGCTTCCCAGTCTCGTGATCGCACGCCCCGCCGGGCCGGCGCAGCAACTCGTGCTGCTGTTCCACGGGTGGGGCGCCGACGAGCACGACATGGCCCCGCTGGGCCGGCGCCTGGCCGCCGAGTTCGAGCAGGCCTGCGTGGTCAGCGTGCGGTCCCCGCAGGCCTGCGAGGCCGGCGCAGGCTACCAGTGGTTCCCGGTGCGTGGCATCGACGAGCACAACCGCGCCGAGCGCGTGGCACAGGCCTTGCCGCAGTTCGTCGACACCGTGCGCCACTGGCAGCGCGAAACCTCGACCAGCGTGGCGCAGACCGCGCTGGTCGGATTCTCCCAGGGGGGCATCATGGCGCTGGAGTCCACGCGCGACCGCGACGCGCTGGCCGGGCGCGTGGCGAGCATCGGCGGGCGTTTCGCGCGGCTGCCGCGTCAGGCCACCGGCGGCACCACGTTGCACCTGCTGCACGGCAAGAGCGACACGGTGATGCCCTACGCGCTGACCATCGAGGCCGCCGAGCACCTGGTGCGCCTGGGGGCCGACGTCACCGCCGACGTGCTGCCCTTCGTCGGACACGAAGCCGGCGCCGAGGTGGCCGAGTGCCTGGTGCGGCGCCTGCGCACCTACGTGCCGATGCGCGTGTGGCGCGAAGCGCTGGCCAGCGACCCCGGCACTCCGGGCGCGCAATGCCACTGACCCGGCGCGCGGCGCGGGCTGCTCAGCGGGGAACCCAGGGCGCCGGTTGCTTGGACAGGAACGCGGCGAAGCCCTGACGCGCCTCGTCGGTGCCTCGAACGCGGCTGATGGTGCGCGCGGTCAGGTCCACCACGTCGTCGCTCACCGGTCCCACCTGCAGCGCCGCGAACAGTTGCTTGATCTCGCGCTGGGCCGCCGGGCCTCCCTGCAGCAGTTCCTCGGTCGCGCGGTCCACCGCGGCGTCCAGCGCGTCGGCGGCGACGACCTCGTGCACGAGGCCCATGGCCAGCGCTTGCGCGGCGTCGATGCGGCGCATGCTCAGTGCCAGGCGCCGAGCCTGGCGGCGCCCCACGGCGTTGGTCACATAGGGTCCGATGACCGCCGGCAGGATGCCGAAACGGGCTTCGCTGACCGCGAAACTCGCCGAGTCCGCGGCCACCGCGACGTCGCACACGCAGGCCAGCCCGACGCCCCCGCCCAGCGCAGCGCCCTGGATGCGCGCCACCGTCGGTTTCGCGAAGGTGTCGATGCGTCGCAGCATGGCTGCGAAACGCCGCGCGTCGGCCAGGTTCCAGGCCTCGTCGGCCTGACTGGCGCGCTGCATCCATTGCAGGTCGGCGCCGGCGCTGAAGTGCTTGCCCTCGCCCGACAGCACGACCACGCGCACCGCGGGGTCGTCGGCCAATGCGGCGAAGGCCTGGTCGAGTTCGCCGATCATCGCTTCGTCGAACGCGTTGAACACCTGCGGGCGCGACATGCGCACCTCGGCCACGCCGGCGCGGCGGGTCAGGATCGAAAGGGTATCGGGCATGGACGGACTCCGGAGAAGACGGCGCCTGGGGCGCCGGAGGGAACGATGGCGCGGCCGGCCGGCGGGCTCGGCGGCTGCCGGGGATCAGGCGTCGATGCGCAGGGTCTCGCGCACCAGCGCGCGCAGCGCCAGGAAGGTCGGCTGCAGCGCCTGGGCGCTGGTGTCCAGCGAGAACTCGGCCTTGGTGTAGAAGGGTTCGCGTCCGGCCAGGATGGTGCGCAGGTCCCCCATGGCCTCGGCGCTGGCGGCCATCGGGCGCATGTCGCCCTGCGCGATCACGCGCTGCATGTGGTCCTGCGGCGTGGCCTTGAGCCACACGGTCGTGCAGTGCGCCAGCAGCAGGTTGAAGGTCGCCGGTTCGGACACCAGCCCGCCCGGCGTGGCGATCACCGCCTCGGTGTAGAGCTGGATGGTTTCCTCCAGAGCCCGGCGCTCGTAGCGGCGATACGCGTTCATGCCGTACAGCGACTGGATCTCGGCCACGCTGCAACCGGCGAATTGCTCGATCTCGCGGCTGAGCTCGACGAAGGGGAAGCCCAGATCCTCGGCCAGCATGCGGCCCAGCGTGGTCTTGCCGGCTCCGCGCAGCCCGATCAGTGCCACGCGCGAGCTGCGCGCGGCGTTGTCTCCGCCGGTGCCCAGCATCTCGCCGATGGCCGCTCGCACGCGCCCCAGCGTGGCCTCGTCGCGATGCTCGAGGAGTTCGCGGATCAGCACCCATTCGGGCGACGACGCGGTGACGTCTCCCAGCAGCTCGGCCAGCGAGCACTGCAGCGCCTGCGCCACCTGCAGCAGCACCAGCACCGAGGCATTGCCCACGCCGCTTTCGAGGTTGGCCAGATGGCGCTCCGAAACGTCGGAGGCAAGCGCCACGGCCTTGCGCGTGAGCCCTCGACGCGCACGCAGCGCGCGCACGCGCTCGCCCAGGGACACCAGGAACGGGTGCCGCGACGGCAATGCCGCGCGCGGTACCCGGCTCGTGCCCGCCGGCTGTCCGGGGGCTGGGGGGCTGCTGGCGGCAGCAGTCGAAGTATGCAATATAGTGCTTGACATCCAGGGGGCGGAAATTTACAGTCGTCGGACGCACAATACTGCATATTGCGCCACACCACAACCTCAGGATGATTCCCATGTCGTCTGTGTATGCCTTGCATCAAGCCGTATGCGAAATCACTGCCGCGATTTCCGGAGCGCCTCTCGATGAACGCCTTCAGCAGCGGCTCAACGACGAGTTCGGGCCGTCCAGCGCGCTGTATGCGCGGCTGCGCGAAGCCTGCGAACAGGGTGTCGCCGAAGGCGCGCTGTGCGCGCGCGAAGCCGGGGGCATTCGCTACGGCCGGGTGTTCAAGCCGGAACAGGCCCTGCAAGGTTTTTCCGTGGATGTCGTGAACATGCAAGACATTGCAGGTCCGCACCACGAACACCCGCTGGGGGAAATCGACCTCGTGATGCCGCTGGATGCCGACGCCCGCTTCGACGGCCATGGCGCGGGCTGGGTGGTGTACGGTCCGGGCAGCGCCCATCGTCCGACGGTGCGCCAGGGGCGCGCGCTGGTGCTGTACCTGCTGCCTCAGGGGCAGATCCGCTTCAGCTGACGGCGCGCCTTGCCGTCCCCATGGCCGACGGTGGATCTCGCCGGGCCGCTATAGTCGCCCACCAGGAGGCCTCGGGCAGGCCTCGGGACCTGTCGGATCATGCGTGAGTCGGGTGGGGGTCGGCAACAGCCGGCCGCTTGGTACCTTCGGCACCTTTGGCATTTTTGGCACCTTTGCCGCGTCTGGCGCGCCTGGCTGTGCGTGGGCTGCGCCGCGCTTGTCGCCGCACCGGGAGCGCATGCCGCGCTCGGCGGACCGGCGTCCGGCGCGCTGGCCGATGGGCGGCCGCTGGCGCAGGCGCACGCACTGCGAGCCGCCGGCGCCGCGCAGGTCAGCGACACCACCGTGGTCGACGTGTCGGGCGTGACGGTGCACGAGTACTCGGGCTCCGACGGCGTGGTGTTCGCCATCGCGTGGTCGGGCGCCACCATCCCCGATCTGCGGCAACTGCTGGGCGGCTACTTTCCCGGCTACCAGGCCGGGCTGCGGGCCCGCCCGGCGGCGTCGTATCGTGCGGCGGTGCGATTGCGCACTCCGCAAATCGTCGCACATGCCGCAGGCCACATGCGCGCTTACTTCGGTTCCGCCTACGCGCCCGCGCTGGTGCCCGCCGGGGTGGACCTCGCCAGCCTGGGCGTGCAGCCATGACGGCGGGCCTGGCGGGAGTGGCGCGCCGCGCCGGTGTCGCCACGCTGCTGGCGTTGGCAGCGGGGCTCGGGCTCGCGGCCTGCGGCGGAGGTGGAGGCGGGAGTTCCGGTGGCGGCAGCACGCCGCTGCCGCCCGTCGTCGGGAGCAACCAGCTGCTCGTGACCGTGGCGAGCAATCCGGACGTCACCGCGCAGTACCCGAGCCTGGCCACGGTGAACATCCCCTATGTCTCGGTCACCGTGTGCGACTCGTCGAACCAGTGCAAGACCATCGACCACATCGTGCTCGACACCGGCTCGTACGGCCTGCGCGTGCTGCAAGGCGCGCTCGGCGGCCTGAACCTGCCGGCCGACACGGTCTCGGGGACCCAGCAACTGGGCGAATGCGCACGCTTTCTCAGCGGCTACATCTGGGGCAGCGTGGCCCATGCCACGCTTCACTTGGGCGGCGAGACGACGTCGTCGCTGCCGATCCAGGTCATCGGCGCCAGCAGCCTTCCTTCGGTGCCCACCGATTGCGCGAGCACCGGCAGCGACGTCGGCTCGCTGCGCGGCCTGCAAGGCAACGGGCTGCTGGGCGTCGGGCAGTTCGTCTCCGACGGCGGCGTCTACTACTCCTGCACTTCAAGCACTTGCAGCAAGCTCAACCCGCAGCCGGCCTCGAGTTCCATGGTGTCCAACCCGGTCTTCTACCTCCAGAGCGCCGACAACAACGGCGTCGTGGTGCAGATGCCGGGAATACCCGGCGGAGGCGCCGGGACCACCTACGGCGTGCTCAGCTTTGGCGTCGGCACGCAGGCCGACAACTCGGTCAGCGGCTTCCAGGTCCTGCCGGCCGACCCCTGGGGCAACCTGACCGTGAACCTGCGTGGAATCGACTACCCGGGATCGTTCATCGACAGCGGCTCGAACTTCTATTTCGCACCGCTGTCCGGCGTGGTGCCGACCGACTCCGCGGGCAATTTCACGCCGCAGGCGCCGCTCGACCTGCCCATCACGCTGAAATCGTCCGCGGGCGCGTCCTACCCGGCGTCGATGGACAGCCAGATGACCCTCGGCGACTACTCGAGCATGGACTTCACTCGCAACGTGGCGTTCAACGACATCGGCGCCACCGACGGAAACCCGACCCCCGTGACTTCCAGCACGGTGGTCGACCTGGGCATGCCGTACTTTTACGGGCGCAGCATCGCCTACGTGATCCACGGCATGCCCAGTCCGGTCGGCACCGGGCCGCTGTACGCGATTCACTGAGCCGCGGGGTTGCCGGGCTGCTGGCGCATCGACAACTGGCGCAGCGCCCGCGACTGCGCGCGAGCCACCGCGTGGCCCTGCGCCGCCGCGCGGTGCAGCCACATCAGCGCCAGGTCGGCGTCGCGCTCCACGCCGAGGCCGTGAAGATGGCAATGACTCAGCCAGTGCATGGCGTCGGCATGCTGCTGCTGCGCCGCCTCCGTGAGCAGGCTGACGGCCCCGGCCGTGCGGCCCTGCTGCAGCAGTTCGGTGCCCAGGCAGGCCAGCGCGTCGGCGTCTCCGGCGTCGGCGTCGAGAACCAGGCGCGCCCAGCGCTCGCGCGCCGCCGCAGCGTGTTCGAGCATGTCCAGCACCTGGTCCAGGCTCACCAGCGCACGCCCGGCGGAATCGCTGCCGACCAGGCGCAAGGTGCCGTCGTCGCACCAGCGGCGAACCGTGCGTTCGCTCCTGCCCAACACCACCGACGCCATGCGCCGGCTGCACGCTTGCATGCTCAAGCCCGTCTCCGTCGACCCCACCTTCGGCGCCGTGTCCAGGTATTTTGCCCGGACATGGTCGGTCATGGCCAGGCGCCAGGCTGGACATCGACACGCCGATGGCCGTGGCCACCCCTGGACAGGGGGGGTGAAGCCGCCTCGCGCAGGTCTTTCGGCCCCGTTCGCCGGGGTTTCGCACCCTGGCACGCGGTTTGCTTCATAGGGGATGCCCCGGCAGGGGTTGACGTCGACCCGGCAGCGGCCGGTCTCGAACACCGGTGAAGCACACGGGACTTGCCGCCGAGCCGAACCTTCCGTACCCAACCAAGGATCCGCACATGAAAAAGCAACTGCAGCAAGGCTTCACGCTGATCGAATTGATGATCGTCGTGGCCATCATCGGCATTCTGGCCGCGATCGCGATTCCTGCGTACCAGAACTACACCATCCGTGCCCAGGTGTCGGAAGGCCTGTCGCTGGCCGACGGCGCCAAGACGGCGATGGCCGAGTACTTCACGAATCACGGCACCTGGCCGGCGAACAATACGGCAGCTGGCCTCGCAACTGCGGCTTCGATCACCGGCAACTACGTCAGCTCTGTGGACGTCGGGGCGACCACCGGCACCATCCAGATCACTTACAGCGACACCTCGCCGCAGAAGGCCAACGTCGCGATCAGCGGCAAGACCCTGATTCTGTCGGCCCTCACCGGCGCCGGTTCCATCACCTGGACCTGCAAGAAGGGCACGATTTCCCCGACCTACCTGCCGTCTTCCTGCACCTGATCATCTCCAGAGTGTGTATCTTGAAGGCCCGCCGAAAGGCGGGTTTTTTCTTCGGCCAGGGCATTAATTTTTCGTAAGCGGAGCCTGTCATGCAGACCCGGTCACGCGGTTTTACCTTGATCGAACTGATGATCGTGGTTGCGATCATCGCCATCCTGGCCGCCGTCGCGATTCCCGCGTACAGCACCTACACGATCCGCGCCCAGGTGGCCGAGGGCTTGTCGCTGGCCGAGGGCTACAAGACCGTGTTGTGGGATTACTACGCGCAGCATGGCAGTTTCCCAGCGAGCAATCAGGCGGCCAACGCGCCGTCTCCGAGTTCCATCCAGGGCAACTACGTGCAGTCGGTGAACATCGCCAGCGGCGTGATCACCATCCTGTACGGCAAAAAGGCCAACCAGGCCATCTCCGGGCAGTCCATCGAACTGTCGGGCGCCAGCGGTTCCAGCGATTCGCTGATCTGGACCTGCAAGCACGACAGCGTGCCCATGGCCTACCTGCCCACCTCGTGCCAGTGACGCACGGCGTCAGCCTTGGGTCATGTGGGAAGCGAGGATCTGCAGGCAGGCGCTGAGCTTGAGCCGGCCTGGCGCCAGCCCAGCGGCGAGCTGGGCGCAGGCCACGCGCGCGGCGTTCAGGTGCACGTAGTCCATTCCGCGCCCCCGCAGCCGGCCCTGTTCCCGGCGCAGCGCGAATTGCGCATGGCGTGCGTGTCGCGGCTCGACCTCGAGGTCCCGCAGCGCGGCTTGCAGCAGGTCCCTCGCGCGCGCCAGCGCCTCGCGGTCCATCGACCGCGTCGCGCTGCCGGCATGCGCGCGCTCAGCCATGGCGCCTGCGATCCACGAACAGCGCATTGCCCGGCAGGCGCTTGGCCGCGCGCTTGAGCTCGGCCAGCACGTTGGCCACCTCGCGGTGCGAATCGAACTGCCGCGGATCGACGCGGAAGGCGCCGATCGACAGGGTCGGCACCGGGAAGAACATGGCCTCGCCGCGACGGTTCTCCGCCCAGTAGCCCCCCTGCTCGAGCACGGCCGGCTCGAAGAACTGCGCCATCCCTTTCTCGAAACCGTCGAGCACCGCGCGCAGCTCGCCCTCCCAGTCGTCGGCACGGGACAGCGCGACGAAATCGTCGCCTCCGATGTGACCCAGAAAGTGCTCTCCCAGCGACAGGCCGGCGCGCAGCAGGTCGGCCAGCATCAGGATGATCTCGTCGCCCATGCGGTAGCCGAACTTGTCGTTGAAGGGCTTGAAATGGTCGATGTCGGCGTAGGCCGCGGCGAAGCCTCGTTCCTCGTGCAGCCAGCGGTCGAGGCAGTCGTTGATCGGCACGTTGCCCGGCAGCAGGGTCAGCGGATTGGCGTAGCGCGCGGCCTGCACCTGGAACTCGGTGACCAGGCGCAGCAGGTCTCCGACCAGCAGCAGCCCGCGGTACGCGCCGGCGTCGCTGACCAGCACCCCCTCGGTGGCGTGGCGGTAGCTGGAGTCGGCGATCAGGGCGCTGGCCTGCTGCAGGCTGCTCTTGGCATCCAGACGCAGCACGTCGCTGCTCATGACCATGGTGCAGGGCTTGTTTCCGAACAGGTCGCGCACATGCGGCCGGAACAGCCGGTCGGCGACCACATAGCGGTTGATGATTCCCAGCGCGCGGCCCTGGTCGTCGACCACCGGCACCGAGGTCAGGTCGGGGTCCTGCTCGAGCATGCGCAGCACCTGGTCGAGCTTGGTGCTCGGCTGCACCGGAGCGATCCGACGCGCCAGCCCCAGCACCGATTGCTCGATGCTGCCGCGGCTGGCCAGCGCGTGCAGCGCGGGTTGCGCCTGCCCGAGCACTTCCCGCGTGTGCGCGGCGGGCTCGCGCGCGGGTTGAGCGTGCGGGCGCGCGATGAAATAGCCCTGCGCCATGCCGATTCCGAGTTCCCGGAGGGTCAGCAGATCGCGCTCGGACTCCACGCCTTCGGCCACCACCACCGACTGGCTGGCCTCGGCCAGCACCAGCATCGAGCGCACGAAGGCGGCCTTGAACGGGTCGCTGGCGAGCTCGGCGGTGTAGGCACGGTCGATCTTGAGATAGCGCGGGCGCAGGCGTTTCCAGAGCGCGAAGCGCCCGAAACCCTGGCCCAGGTCGTCCAGCGCCAGCCCGTAGCCGAGTTCGCGCAGGAACCTGGCGGCCTGGAACGCGTGGGTATGCTCGGCAAGCGCGTCCGATTCGAGAAGCTCGAGCACCAGGCGTGACGGCGACAGGCCGCGCTCCTGCAGCCAGCGCAGCGTAGGTTCCTGCGCGAACCAGCCCGACTCGAACAGCGCCTCGCTGACGTTGATGAACAGGTTGCCCGGCAGGCCTTGACGGGCGAACGCCTCGATGCTGGTCTGCGCGCAAAGACGGTCGAGCTCGCCCAGGCGTCCATCCCGGCGGGCGCAGGCGAACAGCTGGTCCGGGCGTTCGAGGGGGCCGCCGGCAGGGCCGCGGATCAGCGCCTCGAAGCCGTGGAAGCCGCGGCTGCGCAGATCCAGCAGTGGCTGGAACAGCGCATGCAGATCCCGCTCGCGCAGGATGGCGTCGAGCAGGCGCGACGCATCGGCCTCGGCCGTGGCGGATGCGGAAGTGGGCGGGGCAAGTGCGGCCATGGCAGCTGCGAGGCAGAAATCGGCCTTTCTACCCGACAACCGTGACCCGGAAATGACATCATGAAACATGATCGCGACCCGGTCCCGCGCCTGGCGGCATGCTCATCGACGCGAACGGCGCGATGCCCGAAAGCGGCGGCATGCGCCAGCTTCGCAGCCAGCCCGGGATGCGCTGCGCCGGCATCGGCCGCGCGATGGCGTGCCCCTGCGCGTAATCGGCCCGCAGGTACTGCGCGTACTCGAGCAGGATCTGGGTTTCCAGTCCCTCGATGGTGATTCGCAGGTCCAGGCGCCGCGCCAGGTCCACCAGCCCGGCCACCAGGGGCACCGCGCGCGGATTGTTGGCGACGATGCCATACACCAGGCCCTGGTCCACCTTGACCATGTCCACCGGCAGGCTGTTGAGCCGCAGCAGGCTGCTGTAGCCGGCGCCCAGGTCGTCGAGCGCCAGACGCACTCCGATCTCGCGCAGGCGTTCGGTGGTGTCGCGCATGGTCGCGTGGCTGGCGACGTCCGGGTCCTCGAGGATTTCCAGGCTCAGGCGCCGTGGGTCGACCTGCTGACGCAGCAAGGCCGTGCGTACCCACGACGCGCAGTCTGCGTTGCGCAGCGACGACGGCGGCAGGTTCAGCGACAGGTCCAGGTAGATGCCCTCGTGTTCCCAGGCGCGAAGTGCCTGCAGTGACAGGCGAAGGCCTTCCAGGAACAGGCGGTCGAGTTCCTGCTGCCCGAGAATCGGCAGGAAGCGCGCAGGCGACACCAGGGTCTGCGCATCGAGCTGCAGCCTGGCCAGGGCCTCGACGCTGGTGCAGCGCGCCTGCCGCAGGTCGACGATGGGTTGCATCAGCATGCACAGGCCCCCGCCGAACAGGCGCTGGCGCCACAGCGTGCGCTCGTCGGCGGCCACCGCCGGCAGCGCCACGTCCTCGCCGACCCGTGCCAGCTCGGAGGCGATCAGGAAGCGCATCGAGTCGAGCGCGTGGCGCATCAGCGCGGTGGCGAACTGTCCGGGCAGGCGTCCGTACAGCTTGAGCACGACCAGCACATGGCCCGCGCCGTCGACCACCGGAACCGCCGCCGTGCTGCGAATGTCGTGTTCCAGCAGGCGTCGGGCCCAGGCCTGGTCATGCCGGGCATGGCGCAGCACGTCGGGGGCCATTTCGACCTTCGCGCTCAGCCAGCAGCGCTGCAGCGAGTCGTCCACCGCGACCCCGGCCGCAGCCTGCGGCGCATGGGCGGCGGCCTGCATCCAGTCCCCATGGGTGGGTGCCTGGGCTTCGAGCACGAAGGAGCCTTCGGCGTCCTGCGTGTAGACCGCGCAGGACACCATGAAGGGCAACGCCTGCACGGCGCGCACCACGGCATCGAGCAGGTCGGTGCGTCGCCGCGTGGCCTGCATGGCCAGGGTCGATTCATGCAGGCCTTGCAGCAGCTCCAGGCGCAGCTGCTCGGCGCCTTCGTCCTGATAGGCGATGTCCGCCTCCATGCGGCGCATCAGCGTGCCGAAGTACAAAAGCCGTTCGCTCAGGCGGGCCGGAATACGTTGCGCCAGGCCGGCGACCTCCCGGTGCAGGCCGCTCATGGCCCGCATGCCGACCTGCGCGTGCAGGCCGAGCGCGGCCTGCAGGCGCCCCAGGCGCGCTGCCTGTTCGCGGTGCGTGGCCTGCTGCAAGCCCGGCGCCAGCAGCAGCTCGGCGTAGCGCGCCAGGTCGGGAAGCAGTTGCAAGGCCGCCTGCACCGGCAGGCCGGAGGAGTTGGCGCGCGCCGTCGCGCCGTCGCCGTACAGTCGTTGCAGGAACCGGGAGTTGAGACCTTGCAGCTGTTCGCCCAGGAAACGCTGCAGCCAGGCCATCTTGTCGGCCGCCTCGGCGCCGTAGGGGTCGAGACCTTCGGTCTGGCGCGCCAGCTCGCGCGCGGCGCGGTTGAACACGGCCGCCTCGGCCAGACCCAGCAGGCTCGAGACACTGCGCGTGTCCTGCGGGTACAGTGCGCAGCCCACCGAGGCCGACAGCTTGCGGGTGCGTCCGGGCCCCACGGCAAAGGGCTCGCGCAGGGCCTTGATCATCGCCTCGACGGCACGGCGCCAGTCGGCGCCGTTGTCGTGGCGCAGCAGCAGGCCGAAGGAGTCCGCGCCGACGCGGGCCACCATCTGGCTGCCGGCAAGCGCGCCCAGGCGCCGTGCCAGCTCGACCAGCACGGCGTCGCCGGCGGCCCGGCCCCAGGTCTGGTTGATGCGAAAGAAACGGTACACGTCGAGCACGAGCACCGCCATCGACGCGTCGCCGGGCAACTCCGCCGCGAGCTCCACGAGCCTGTGTTCGAAGGCGTTGCGCGAGGCCACGCCGGTCAGCGTATCCAGGGCCTGTTCGCCGGGGATGGCGAGCGCGCGGCGCAGCCATGCCGTGGCCTTGTCCACGAGCCCTTCCCGGTGCGCGCTAGGCATGCGCGCAAGCGCCTCGCGGCTGCCCGGCTTCGCGTGATTCCGACTCGCGCGGAACTGGCATGAATCGTCGGGAGGACGGTTTCAGGAGAATGCCTGGAATATTTTTCAATGCCGCCACCATGGAATCGTGAAAACAAAAATATTTCTTATTCCTGGATTTTCAAATTCCTGAAAATGATGGGAATCAGTGGGCGTGCATGGTTCGATCCTGGTTTCAGGATGATTCTACGCACGACCTATTAAACAGCTGCTATTCGATCCGCATTGCAAAATGCATTTGCTTCATGCATGACCGTCAGTGCGGATATTCGCCGACATGCCGTACCGGGCGCGTCGCGGCGCCCCGCCGGTTCCGCCGCCACTGCCCGACGGTCCACGACGCAGCTGCGGTCGTGAACAAAATCACGAAACCGCGTGCCGATTTCGCCGCCGACGCGCAAGATCCGTGCATGAGAGCCTTGCGCCAAGCACAATGCACTCCAGGGTTCCCATCGGGCGAGCCCGCGGACCTTGACGGCACACAGGGTGAAAACCAAGAACTCCTCGCGCAAGACCTGGCGCCAGCCGCTCGCCCCGGGCGTGCTGCCGGCGGCGCAATGCGAGCATCTGCTGCGCTCGCTCGGGTTGCTGGCGCTTGCCCAGTTCGCCGTGGCGCTGGCCTGCACCTGGCTGTTGCTGGGGCGGGTGCGCCAGCCGGCGCTGGTCGGCTGGCTGGTGGCGGTGGGGTTGTCGCAGTCGGTGGCATTGCTGCTGTGGCAACGCAGGCAACCCGGCGCCGATGCCGAAGCCGGATCACCGGCCCTGCACAGGCTGCTGCGTGCCGGCAGCGTGGTCAACGGTCTGTTGTGGGGCCTGCTGCCCTGGTGGCTGCTGCCACGCGAGCCTCGGCTCGACGCCTTCGTGGCCTTTGTCGTGGCTTGTCTCAGCGGCGGCGTCGCGGTGGCCATCGGATTCGACGCCGCCGCGGCACTGGGCTTCGCATCGGCGGCGTTGTTGCCGTTGAGCGCGTGGCTGAGCCTGGGCGACTCCACCGCGGCGCAGGCGCAGGCCGTGGTGGCCGCGGCATGGTTGCTGTTCCTGGCGCTGGCCGTGCGCAGCTCGCAGCGCCGTTTTGCACGCGGCCTGGGCTGGCGCGCCCGTGCGCTTCGCGAAGTCGCGCGCCGCGACCGCCAGATGCAGCGCATGCGTCGCATGGCGCGCCTGGACGGCGTGCTGGCCGAGATCAGCCGCATCGGCTCCGAGGCGGACGACCGTCAGGGCTTCGAACAGGAGGTCTGCCGTGCCGCGGTGCGGCGCGGCGCCCTGGCGCAGGCCTGGGTGGCCCAGGTGGACCCCGCCACGCAAGCGCTGCGGGTCACTGCCGAGGCCTCGGCGACGACGCCTGCCACCGGGCTGCTCGGGCGCGAACTGGCCGAGCAGGCTCGCGACGACGGCCAGGCCTGCTTCGGCACCGCGGCCGGCGGCGACGATACCGCGGCTCCGGCCTGCATCGCGGCGCTGCCGCTGCGTGCCGAGCCGGGTGAGCCCGAACGCGACGCGCCGCGCGGCGTGCTGGTGCTGTGTTTCTCCGAGCCCGACGTGTTCGACTCCCTGACCACCGAGGTGCTGCTGCACATCGGCCTGGCCGTCGAGCGCGGCCTGCTCGCGATGGAGCAGCACCGGCGCATGGCGCGCTTGCAAAGCCTGTACCGTGCCTTGATGAGCGAGGGCGACGTGCTGCTGCAGGCGCGCAACGTGCCGGACATGTTGCTTCGCACCTGCCAGACCCTGACCGAGGGAACCCAGTTCCACGCGGCGTGGATGGCACGTCCCGACGAACATGGGCGCATCGAGGTCATCGCGCGTGCCGGCAGCGGTGCCGATCAGCTCGACGCGCTGCGCATCAGCCTGCACGACGAGGATCAGTCCCCGCTGGTGCTTCGCGTCTGGAGCAGTCACCGCAATGCCTGTTCCAACGACCTGCTGGGCGACCCCCGCATGGCGCCGTGGCGCGCTTCGATGAGCGCCTACGACTGGCGTTCGGCGCTCGCCGTGCCCGTGTTTCGTGCCGGCGCGATCTGGGCCGTGCTGGTGTTCGTGTCGCCGCAGCCGAATTCCTTCGACCGCCAGACCACCGAGCTTTGCCAGCGCGTGGCGGAGTTGCTGGGCCACGGCCTCGATGAACTCGACACCAAGCGCAGGCTCAACGACCTGCAGATGGAAGAATCGCACCGTGCTCGGCATGATCTGCTCACGGGCCTGCCCAACCGTTTCGCGCTGACCCAGTACCTGCCCCAGGCACTGGCCGCTGCGCGCCAGGACGGCAGCGTGCTGGCGGTGGGAATGATCGATCTCGACGACTTCAAGCCGGTCAACGATACCTGGGGCCATGACGCCGGCGATCGGCTGCTGCGCGAGCTGGGGCAACGACTGCGCGGGGCCATTCGCAAGTTCGATCTGCTGGCGCGCCTGGGTGGGGACGAATTCGTCGTGGTCATCGAGCAGATCGATGCCGAGGACGTGCTCGCGCAGCTCACCGACGTGCTGCAGCGTCTTCATGCGGCAGTGCAGGCGCCGTTCGAGCTGGCCCCCGGCTGCCAGGCCCGCGTCGGCATGACCATGGGCCTGGCGCTGTACCCGCTGGACGGCCAGGATCCGGATGCGCTGGTGCGCCAGGCCGACGCCGCGATGTACCAGGCCAAGCTGCACAAGCGCGACCGCGAACGCTGGTGGCAACTCGCGGGGGCCAGCAGCGCGCGCCTGGGCAGCCCGGCGCCCCGCGCGCTGGCGCAGCTGCATCTGGTGTCATCTGACGGCGCAGTCTCCGATCGCGCCTGACTCTCGTCGCGCGCCACGCCGGCCGGCGCTCAGGCGAAGGCCCACAGCAACGCGCCCACCCCGGCGAGCACGCAGGCGCCGAGCAGCCAGACATCGCGCGGCAGGCGCGGCAGCCCCGCGCGCCTGACCAGCAGCGCACGCGGTGAGTCGGGCGGCACGCGGTCGCGCGGGCCCAGCCAGGCCATCCATCCCAGGCTCAGCAGCAGCGTGCCCACGAACAGCACTCCGCCGACGACCGTGAAATGAATGCGCAGCCAGCCGGCCTGCACGGCGGCGAACACCAGCACCGCGAGCACGTGGCCGCTGCCCAGGCCGCGCAGTGCGGCCGACGGCCCCAGTGCCGGCAGCGCCAGCCCCAGCACGAAGGTCGCGACAAGCGGGGACGCGACGTAGGCGATGACCTGCTGCAGATAGGCCCACAGGCCCTCGAAATGCACGATCTGCGGCGCCCAGGCCGCCGCCAGCAGCGCGATCAGCACCGTGAACACCTGGCCGGAGCGGGCCAGTTGCAGGTTGCTCCAGTGCGGTCGCAGCGGCCGCACGAAATCCAGCGCGAGCAAAGTCGCGGCGGAATTGAGCGTTGCCGAGCAAGTGGACATCAGCGCCGCCAGCAAGGCGGCGAGCATCAGGCCGATCAGGCCATGCGGAGCGTAATGCAGCACCAGCTGCGGCCATACCTCGTCCGGGTGGTGCAGCGGCGGCAGCAGGCCGATGGCCATGGCCCCGGGCAGGGTCATGATGAACAGCGGCGTCAGCTTGAGCAGCGCGGCGACCAGCGCTCCGCGGCTCGACGCAGCGAGGTTGCGGGCGCCGAGCACGCGCTGCGCGATGTACTGGTTCATGGTCCAGTAGTAGAAGCCGACGACCGGCAGCCCGGTGACCAGCCCGGTCCACGGCACGCCTGGGTCGCCCGGTGGCCGGATCAGCGACAGGTGGCTGTGCGGGACCCGCGCCAGCACGGCCGACCAGGAGTGGCCGTACTGTCCGAACACGATCCATGCCAGCACGCTGGCGCCCGCCAGCAGCACCAGTGCCTGCAGCACGTCGGTGTAGACCACCGCGCGCAGGCCTCCGGCGGCCGTGTAGGCCGCCGTGAACAGCGCGATCGCCAGCGTCGCCTGCCAGAGCGTGAAATGACCGATGAAGGTGGTCAGCACCAGCGCGCCGGCATACAGCGTGCCGGCCGTGTCGAGCACCACCGACAGGAACAGCGTGACGGCCGACAGATACCTGCGCATGCGCGGGTCGAAGCGGCGCTCCATCAGTTCGGGCATGGTGCTCACGCGCGCTCGCGCCAGGACGGGATACACGGCGACCAGCGACACCAGCAGCACGATGCTGGCCATCCACTCGTAGTTCGCGGCCGAGATGCCGGTGGCATACGCTGCGCCGGGCAGGCCGATGATGGTGTCGGACGACACGTTGGAGGCGAACAGCGAGAAGCCCACCGCCAGCGGTCCGAGCGAGCGCCCTGCGAGAAACAGGTCGTCGCTGCCGGTGTGGCGCCGCGCGGCCCAAGCGCCGACCACCAGCGTGAGCAAGAAGTAGGCGCCGAGGGAGAGCCAGTCGGGAGTCAGAAGGCGTGGCGCGATCATGCTTGCCGGCCTCCGGTGCCGGGCCCTTGCGCGGGAAACGCCGCGGGATGCGCGGTGAAGCGGTGCGAGGCAGTGGAGCAGGGCAATGCGATGGAGCGCGAAGCGCCGTGGATCGGGGCGGTGGGCAGCATGGCGGGTGATCTCTGGCGGGCCGCTGAGCGGCCGCGCGATGTGTCGGGAACCGGCGCCGCCTGCGGCATGCGGCCGGCAGGCGGGTCGGGCGGAGCGGCGAGCCGGGCCGGGCCGAACAAGGCACCAGCTGACGCTTGCGCAACCCGCCCGCCGTGACGAGCGCGGGCGGGCTGCGCGCTGCCCGGAAGGATCCCGCGGGGGTCAGGAGAGCGGGAGCCACGGCAGGCCAGGGCTTGCACGATCCGGGCGGGCCCGCGCAGGCCCCGGGGCTGTCGGCACCCAGGCAGCGGATGAGTCCGATGCTAACCCGCATGGATCGACCCATCAACCGGATCGCTAATAAGTCTATTTATCCATTTGAAAAATGGCTAAATCCCCGCCGCCTGTCAAGCCGCCGGGTCGAGCAGGCTGAGCTGCTCGCCGGCGCTGCCCGGCTGCCCGGACCTCGCTTCCTGCAACGCGCTGGCCCGTACCCCCAGCAGGCGCAGCCGGCGTTCGAGCCCGACACGGCGCAGGCATTCGCCGGCCGCGCGCCGGATGTCGCCGGCCGAGCGCACCGGGCGCGCCAGCGAGAGATCCCGTGTGACCGTGCGGAAGTCCTCGAAGCGCAGCTTGATGCCGATGGTGCGAGCGGCGCAGCCCTTGCGCTGCAGGTCCTCGGCCAGGCGTTCGCACAGATCGGTGAAGCAGGCCGAGAGTTCGGCGCGGTCGTGGCGCGCGTGCAGGTCACGCTCGAAGGTGGTCTCCCGGCTCACCGACTTGGGGCGCGATTCGGTCACCACGGGACGCTGGTCGCGGCCGTGGGACACCTCGTGCAGCCACGCTGCGTAGGTGCGTCCGAAATGCTCCTGCAGCAGCTCCGGCGGCGTGGCGGCCAGCTCGCCGATGGTGTGCACGCCCAGCTCCAGCAGGCGCGCCGCGGCCTTCGGGCCGATGCCGTTGATGCGCGCGGCCGGCAGGGGCCAGATGCGGGTCGGCAGCTCGTGCATGCCCAGCACCGTGATGCCGGCGGGCTTGTCCAGCTCGGAGGCGATCTTGGACAGCAGCTTGTTGGGCGTCACTCCGATCGAGCAGCTCAGCCCCGTCGCGTCCCGAACCGCGTGCTGGATGCTCCGCGCCAGCGCCTCGGTGTCGAGTTGCTCGTGCTCGCTGAGGTCGATGTAGATCTCGTCGATGCCGCGGTCCTCGATGCAGGGCGCGATGTTCGCCACCGCGGACTTGAACAGGCGCGAATACTCGCGGTAGGCGTCGAAGCGTGCCGGCAGCAGCACGGCATCGGGGGCCAGGCGCGCGGCCTTCATCATGCCCATGGCCGAGAACACCCCGAGCGCGCGCGCTTCGTAGGTCGAGGTCGTGACCACCCCTCGGCCGCTGTAGTCGCGCAGCCGGGCGAACTGCCACGAGCCGTCGGCGAGCTGGCGCGGGTGCCAGTCGTGACGCCCGCCGACCACCACCGGCTGGCCGCGCAGCTGCGGGTAGCGCAGCAGCTCCACGGACGCGAAGAACGCGTCCATGTCGAGATGCGCGATGCGCCGTGGCGGGAGCCTGGGGGAATCGATGCTCATGCGAACTTCCGGCGAGCCGGACCATGGCTCACGAGTGGAATACCTGATGATATCCACAGTATCGCTGCCAGCCTGCGAACGACATGCGAAATACGCGATGTGTCGCTAGACTGACTGATCAGCACAATCCGGCAGCAGGAGTCAGCGATGGACAGCATCCAGGTCGTCTACACCACCAGCGCCGCCGCCACCGGCGGACGCAACGGCCACACCCGTTCGCAGGACGGGCAGGTCAGCGTGGATCTCTCGGTTCCCAAGGCCATGGGCGGCCCGGGTCGGCCGAACACCACCACTCCCGAGGACCTGTTCGCCGCGGGCTACGCGGCCTGCTTCGGTGGCGCGCTGGACTTCGTCGCCAAGCAGCACAGGAAGAACGCCTCGGGTGCCACGGTCACCTGCTCGGTATCCATCGGCCCGCGCGACGCCGGCGGCTTCGGGCTGGCGGTCAAGCTGCATGTCGAGGACCGCTCGCTGCCGCAACGCGAACTGCTCGAACTCGCCACCGAGGCGCACGAGAAGGTTTGCCCGTATTCGCACGCCACGCGCGGCAACGTCGACGTGCGCATCGAGGTGCAGGGGGCCTGAGCCCGCTCAGCTCGGCGCCCGCGCCCATTCGCGCAGGGCGTCTGCGACCCGCTCGACGGTGCGCTCCCACGGCTCGCCAAGGGTCTGGCGGAACAGGCGCATCACTCCGGGATACCACGGCGAGTCGTCGCGCTCGTGCAGCCAGCGCCAGTCGGTGCCGATGGCGGGAAGCAGCACCCAGCAGGGCCTGCCCAGCGCGCCGGCGAGGTGCGCGGTCGACGTGTCTACGCAGATCAGCAGATCGAGCTGGGCCAGGATCGCCGCGGTGTCGGCGAAACTGGCAATGCGCGAGCCGAGTTCCGTCAGCGCCTGCGGGTGGCCGGGCTGTGCAGCCAAAGCTGCCTCGTCCTCGCCCTGTCCTTTTTGCAGGCTGACGAAGGAAATTCCCGGGCAGGTCCACAGCGCGGCCAGCGTGGACAGCCCGGGCAGCGAGCGGCTGAGGTCGTTGCCGTGCGCCGCCGCTCCCTTCCAGACCAGGCCGACACGCCTGCCGGTCGGCGGCAGGGAGGGCCTCCAGCGCTCCACCCGGCTCGAGTCGGCCCTAAGATAAGGCAGGGCGGCCGGTATCGTGACCGGGGTCGTGCCGAAGTGGTAAGGCAGGCTGAAACACAACACCCAGAAATCGTGCGTCGTGACGGGCTGTTCGTCGGCGTACACAGCATCGACGCCGCTGGCCGTCGCCAGCAGTTCCTTGAGCGGACCCTTGCACACCATGCTGACGCGAGTCGCCCCGAGAGCCTTGAGCTGCGTCGCGTAGCGCACCATCTGGATCTCATCGCCGAAGCCCTGCTCGCCGATCACCAGGATGGACCTGCCTACCAGCGACTCGCCGCGCCATTGCGCGAAGGGCAGATCGGGAACGTGTGCCACGGGGCTCGGCAGTGCTGGGTCGTAGCGGGTTTCGAACAGCGGCCAGGCCTGCTCCAGTTTGCCCACTCGCAAAAGCAGCAGACTCAGGTTCCAGCGCGCGGCTGCGCTGTCGGGGACCTGCGCTATGGCATCGCGATACGCCGCCTCGGCCTCGTCGAAACGATGCAACTCCACCAGCAGCGCGCCGAGGTTGTTGTGGGCATCGAAAAAATCCGGCCGTAGCGTGATCGCCTGTCGGTAAGCGTTCTCCGCGCTGTCCAGATTCCCGCGTGCCCTCTGCAGGTTGCCGACGACCAGAAGGTTCCTCGGTTCATCACCAAGTGTTGCATGGGCTCGTGCGAAGCAATGCTCGGCAAGCTGGAAATCGCGCCTGTTCACACAGAGCTCGCCGAACGCGTACAGCGCTTCGACATGGTCTGGACGACGCGCGAGCGCTTGCTCGTAGGCCATCGCAGCATCGTCGAAACGAGCCAGGCGCTGCAGTGCCTGAGCGCGTTGGAAGTGCGCATCCTCCAGTTCGGAATCGAGGGCAAGCGCTCGTTCGATGCTTTGGAGTGCTCCCCCGGTGTTGTGCAATTGCAGCAAGGTAATACCCAGGTTCAGGTGGGCCTGCGCGAAGTCGTCGGCCTGGCGCAAGACCAGCTGGTAGCGCATGACGGCACCGCGGTAGTCGCGGTCGTGGTGCAGCACGTTGCCCAGGTAGAAATTGAGCAGCACCGAGCC
>JAJZTW010000115.1 GCA_021847345.1 Pseudomonadota bacterium | reverse complement strand
CCCGCGAGCGCGCCGGCTTCGAGGTGCGCGACGTGCACCCGACCCACTACGGCCGCGTGTGCCCGATCGAGACCCCGGAAGGCCCGAACATCGGCCTGATCAACTCGCTGGCGCTGTTCGCGCGCCTGAACGAGTACGGTTTCATCGAGACCCCGTACCGCCGCGTGGTCGACGGCCAGGTCACCGACCAGATCGACTACCTGTCGGCGATCGAGGAAGGCAAGTACGTGATCGCGCAGGCCAACGCGATGGTCGACGACTCCGGCCGCCTGACCGACGAGCTGGTGTCGGCGCGCGAGAAGGGCGAGACCATCCTGGTGGGTCCGGAGCGCGTGCAGTACATGGACGTGTCCCCGGCGCAGATCGTCTCGGTGGCGGCGTCGCTGGTGCCCTTCCTCGAGCACGACGACGCGAACCGCGCGCTGATGGGCGCCAACATGCAGCGCCAGGCGGTGCCGGTGCTGCGCCCCGAGAAGCCCCTGGTCGGCACCGGCGTCGAGCGCGTCACCGCGGTCGACTCCGGCACCGCGGTCACCGCGCTGCGCGGCGGCGTGGTGGACTATGTCGACAGCGCGCGCATCGTGGTGCGCGTGCATGACGACGAGACGCAGGCCGGCGAGGTCGGCGTCGACATCTACAACCTGATCAAGTACCAGCGCTCGAACCAGAACACCAACATCCACCAGCGTCCGGTCGTCAAGCGCGGCGACCTGATCGCGCGCGGCGACGTGATCGCCGACGGCGCCTCCACCGACCTCGGTGAACTGGCGCTGGGCCAGAACATGCTGGTCGCGTTCATGCCGTGGAACGGCTACAACTTCGAGGACTCGATCCTGATCTCCGAGCGCGTCGTCGCCGAGGACCGCTACACCTCGATCCACATCGAGGAGCTGCAGGCGGTCGCGCGCGACACCAAGCTCGGGCCGGAGGAAATCACCCGCGACATCCCGAACCTGTCGGAAAGCCAGCTGGCGCGACTCGACGAGTCGGGCATCGTCTACATCGGCGCCGAGGTCGAGGCCGGCGACACGCTGGTGGGCAAGGTCACGCCGAAGGGCGAGACCCAGCTGACCCCGGAAGAGAAGCTGCTGCGCGCGATCTTCGGCGAGAAGGCCTCCGACGTGAAGGACACCTCGCTGCGCGTGCCCTCGGGCATGTACGGCACGGTGATCGACGTGCAGGTGTTCACGCGCGAGGGCATCCAGCGCGACAAGCGCGCCCAGCAGATCATCGACGACGAGCTCAAGCGCTATCGCCTGGACCTCAACGACCAGATGCGCATCGTCGAGGCCGACACCTTCGACCGTATCGCCAAGCTGCTGATCGGCAAGCCGGCCACCGGCGGCCCGAAGCGCCTGGCGCGCGGCACCGTGGTGACGCAGGAGTACCTGCAGGACCTGGACCACTACCACTGGTTCGACGTGCGCCCCACCGACGAGGCGGTGGCGCAGCAGATCGAGCAGCTCAAGGAGTCGCTGGACAAGCGCCGCCACGAGTTCGACCAGATGTTCGAGGAAAAACGCCGCAAGCTCACGCAGGGCGACGAGCTGCCGTCGGGCGTGCTCAAGACCGTCAAGGTGCACCTGGCGGTCAAGCGCCGCCTGCAGCCCGGCGACAAGATGGCCGGACGCCACGGCAACAAGGGCGTGGTGTCGAAGATCCTCCCCGAGGAAGACATGCCCTACATGGCCGACGGCACGCCGATGGACATCGTGCTCAACCCGCTGGGCGTGCCCTCGCGCATGAACATCGGGCAGATCCTCGAGACCCACCTCGGCTGGGCCGCCCGCGGCCTGGGCATGCGCATCGACGAGATGCTGCGCGCCCACTCGAAGGCGCAGGAGCTGCGCGAGCTGCTGTCGACGCTCTACAACTTCTCCGGCAAGCGCGAGCAGCTCGATGCGCTGAGCGACGCCGAGATCCTGGAACTGGGCGAGAACCTGCGCAAGGGCCTGCCCTTCGCCAGCCCGGTGTTCGACGGCGCCTCCGAGCAGGAGATCGACCAGCTGCTGCAGATGGCCTACCCCGACGCGCAGGCCGACCGCCTCAAGCTCAGCGCCTCGCGCAAGCAGGCCGTGCTGTTCGACGGACGCACCGGCGACGCCTTCGAGCGTCCGGTCACCATCGGCTACAAGCACGTGCTCAAGCTGCACCACCTGGTGGACGACAAGATGCACGCCCGCTCCACCGGCCCGTACTCGCTGGTCACGCAGCAGCCGCTCGGAGGCAAGGCGCAGTTCGGCGGCCAGCGCTTCGGCGAGATGGAAGTGTGGGCGCTGGAAGCCTACGGCGCCAGCTACGTCCTGCAGGAAATGCTCACGGTCAAGTCCGACGACGTCAACGGCCGCACCAAGGTCTACGAGAACATCGTCAAGGGCGAACATTCGATCGAGGCCGGAATGCCCGAGTCCTTCAACGTGCTGATCAAGGAAATCCGCTCGTTGGGCCTGGACATCGAACTGGAACGCAACTGACCCCCGGATTTGGAGATTTGGCATGAAAGCCCTACTCGATTTGTTCAAGCAGTTCCAGAAGGACGAGCATTTCGACGCCATCAGCATCGCGCTGGCGTCGCCGGAGAAGATCCGGTCGTGGTCGTTCGGCGAGGTCAAGAAGCCCGAGACCATCAACTACCGCACGTTCAAGCCCGAGCGTGACGGACTGTTCTGCGCCAAGATCTTCGGCCCGATCAAGGACTACGAGTGCCTGTGCGGCAAGTACAAGCGCCTGAAGCACCGCGGCGTGATCTGCGAGAAGTGCGGGGTCGAGGTCACGCAGAGCAAGGTGCGCCGCGAGCGCATGGGCCACATCGAGCTGGCCTCGCC
>JAJZTW010000070.1 GCA_021847345.1 Pseudomonadota bacterium | reverse complement strand
TGTTCGTTTCCACGCGAAGCTGACCCAGGATTTCCATCTCGATTTGACCCGTCCTGGGGTGAGCCTGGAAGGCTCAAGGTGTGGATAAGGTCTTGGGCTTGGACTCCTTCCTGGCGGGCTGGGCGGTACTGTTCCTGAAGCGGTAGCTGTCGTTGCCGGTCTCCAGGATATGGCAGTGGTGGGTCAGGCGGTCGAGCAGCGCGGTGGTCATCTTGGCATCGCCGAAGACGCTGGCCCATTCGCTGAAGCTCAGGTTGGTCGTGATGATGACGCTGGTGCGCTCGTAGAGCTTGGACAGCAGGTGGAACAGCAAGGCTCCGCCCGAGGCACTGAACGGCAGGTAGCCGAGCTCGTCGAGGATGACCAGGTCGGCGTGAGCCAGGCGCTGGGCCATCTGGCCGCTCTTGTTGGCCAGCTTCTCCTGCTCGAGCAGGTTCACGAGTTCCACCGTGGAGAAGAAGCGGACGCGGCGCCGATGATGCTCCAGCGCCTGCACGCCAATAGCGGTGGCCAGGTGTGTCTTGCCCGTTCCAGGCCCTCCGAGGAACACCACGTTGTGCGCCTGCTCGAGGAAGTCCCCGCGATGAAGCTGGCGCACCAGGGCTTCGTTGACTTCGCTGTGCTCGAAGTGGAAGCCGGCGAGGTCTCGGTACGCCGGGAAGCGCGCCTGCTTGAGCTGATAGGCCACCGCGCGGACCTCGCGTTCGGCGGTCTCGGCCTTGAGCAGCTGGGCCACCACGGGCTGCGCAGCCTCGAAGGCCGGAGCGCCTTGCTCAGCCAGTTCCGAGACGGCCTGGGCCATGCCGAACATCTTGAGCTGGCGCAGCATGATGATGAGAGAGGCGACGGCCGGGTCATGACGCATGGCGAAGCCTCCGCTCCGAGTCGCGCAACGCGTCATAGCGCAGCACATTGGCCTGGGGCTCCTGGACGAGCTGGAGGGCTTGGGGTGCCGTCACCGGAGGTGGTGTCTCGACCTTGCCGTCGAGCAGTCGGTGCAGGATGTTGACGACGTGCATCTTGGTCGGCACGCCGGCCTCCAGTGCCCGCTCGACAGCACTGAGCACCAGCGCCTCGTCGTGCTGGAGCACGAGCGCCAGGACATCGACCATCTCGCGCTCACCGCCCGGTTGTTTGCGCAGTGCTGCTTGCAGCCGGCGGAACGCTTCGGGCAACTCGGTGAAGGGGGCGCCGTTGCGCAGGGCGCCCGGCTTGCGCTGCAGCACCGCCAGGTAATGGCGCCAGTCATAGACCGTGTGCCCTGGTGCATCATGCCGCCGGTCGAAGACCCTGAGGTGTTCGCACAGGATGTTGCCCTCGGCGGCCACCACGATGCGCTCGGCGTAGACGCGAAGGCTCACCGGGCGGTTCGCGTACGGGGCCGGCACGCTGTAGCGCGTGCGCTCGAAGGTCACCAGGCACGTGGGTGAGACGCGCTTGGTGTGCTCCACGAAGCCGTCGAAGGGGCGCGCAAGGGCCATGAGCTGCGGTCGCTCCAGCGCCCAGGCGTCGGCCACCGTGCCATGACCATGGCGGATGGTGCTCCACAGAGCGATGCAGCGTTCCTCCAGCCAGTCGTTCAGCTCCGCCAGGTGCGCAAACGCGGGCACAGGCTGCCACAGCCGGTGGCGGGCATCGCGCACGTTCTTCTCTATCTGCCCCTTCTCCCAGCCCGAGGCCGGGTTGCAGAACTCGGGCTCGAAGAGGTAGTGGCTCACCAACGCGGTAAAGCGCAGGTTGACGTCGCGAGCCTTGCCGCGCAGGACCTTGTCCACCGCGGTCTTCATGTTGTCGTAGATACCTCGGCGCGGCACGCCGCCGAGCACACGGAACGCGTGGTTGTGGGCGTCGAAGAGCATCTCGTGCGTTTGCGTCAGGTACGCCCGCACGATGAAGGCCCGGCTGTAGCTGAGCTTGAACTGCGCCACCTGCAGCTTCGTGCGCTCGCCGCCGAGCACCGCCCAGTCCTCGCTCCAGTCGAACTGGAATGCCTCGCCCGGCGCGAACACCAGGGGAACGAAGGTGCCGCGCTCGGCCGTCTGCTCGGCTTCCTGCTTGCGTGCGCGCCAGACCCTGGCGAAGGCTGCGACCCGGTTGTACGAGCCGTCATAGCCCAGCGCTGCCAGGTCCGCGTGCATCTGCTTGATGGTGCGCCGCTGTTTGCGCGACTTGCGCAGCTCCGCCTCGAGCCAGGCGCCAAGCTTCTCGGCAAAGGGGTCCAGTCGGCTGCGGCTGACGCGCTTGGCGTACTGCGGAACGACGGTCTCGCTGCGCAGGTACTTGCGTACCGTGTTGCGCGAAAGACCCAAGCGCCTGGCAATCTCGCGGATGGACAGCTGTTCGCGCAGCGCCCAGCGTCGGATGACACTCAGTGTGGCCACGTCAATCACTCCTGCACTCCTGCCGCAAAAAGCAGCAGGCTAGGGTTCTTACGTGGGTCAACCTTCGATGGAAATTTCCGCTACTCCTGGGTCACTTCGCCGTGGAAATCAACAGGGTGACTTCGACTCGACCTTTGCCATCCAAGCAGAACGCCTTGTTCATCCGCGGTATACGGGGAAGTTCCATGGCGCCCGCTGGAAGGATCGAGCCAGCGTTCAGAACGGTGAGCGCTGACATGGAAGGTCAAGCCTCCGCCTCGATGTCCATGGCCCGGCCGACCGCAATCACTTGATTGAGCAAGTAGCAGTCGGAACCGTGCAGGCGGATCGGTCGCAAACCGAACTCGTCGCGCGCTCGCCTATAGGGGTTCCGCATGTGCGGATGCGCGCATCTGAACAGGAACATCGCCACCCTGGGTCGAACGACCATCTCCCCTTTCGTGGTTACCTCAACTAGCGAGGCGAAGGAGTCACCATCAGAACGCATTCGAAGCGCGAGGCCTTCGACCATGGCACGGGCCACGCGGGAGTGAGAACTCCAGCCTACGACAGCGATCCCTGCCATGCTCAGGATCCCGCCCACAGACGATGGCGAACCTCCTTGACGGCAACACCGATCCATCTCGGACTTGAATGCATCCCAAGGGTCTACTGTCGGAACATCAAACGATAAATTACTGTTCATGATTTTGGGGAAAAAGCGGGGGTAGACGCGGGCACTTTCGTGCCCGGCCTCGTTCATGATTGAAGGTTGCGGGACTCCGCTCGGCGCTGGATGAACTCGTCGATTTCCGACTCGATCCATCCCGATGCGCGGGCGGAGATCTTGATGGGCTTGGGGAGGAGGCCAGCTGCGACTAGTCGCCAGATGGAGGCTCGGCTCAGACCGACCTTCTCCTCGACCTGGGGCAGACGGATGACTTTGACGGTGATCTCCTTGTTCTTGTTTCGATGGAAATCACTGTAGACCTTGCGTGGGGCCGCGGAAAAGGGGCGTTCGTACAGTCTGCGGCGCAGGCGGTACGCTATATTCGCGCTGCTCGGCGAACGCTAAATTTTCGCCGCCTTCCGGTAGTAGTCGCCGCTGCCACAGCGCGACTTCGCGCAGGCTCTTAACCAGTCGGTCACCGTACGGTCTGTCGGAGGGCGCATCGGCTTCTTATCCGCTACCTGCGCGCTCTGGTCGTCTTCACGCTTGAGCTCGCTGCGTAGCCAAGCTGCGACCGCGCGCCCAGCATGGTTCATGCTCTTGTAGCGGCCCTTCTGCTCCCACCAGTACTGTTCGGCAAGCTTCTGCGCCCGCGCGTGCCCGGCATGCCTCTTCGTCGCCTTCTCGGCCATCATGGCCCGCTGCAGGTTGACCGCTTCGCCCTGGTACTCGTCGGCGATTCGCCCCTCCGCAGAACGAATCTCGTCATGAGCAGCCCGCAAGGCCTCGAGGAATGCCCGAGGATGCACCTCGGGGCCTTCCTGGATCATCTGGGCCACGCGCCACAAGGCGAAATAGGCGCGCTGCAGCGGCCGCACCGAGTGCTCGTTTTCTGAGCGCATATCCCAATCATCGCTGGTCATGTTCACGCCCCCCTCCTTGATGGACTCCATGGACACGTTGCTACGCCGGGCAACGGCCAGGAAATCTTGGAGCAATTGCCGGTGGAACAAGCTGATCTCGTGCTTCCACTCGCTCAACGGCAGGCCAATCCAATGCTCGTAGGGGGCTTGCTCTTGTTCCATATCGTCTCCAGCTAGTGCACACCGGCGCTCATCCATGCGCCACTAGTTCCCGCTTCTCATCCACCCACTCACCCCACCAGCGCATGAGCTCAACCCGCTGCTCCAGGAAGTTGCTGCGCAGGTAGGCCGCTTCCGTGGCGTCCCGGGCCACCGTGTGGGCCAGCGCAGCCTCGACCACGTCCCGCGGAAAGCTGCCCGCCTCGCGAGCCTTGGTCGACAGCCATGCCCGGAACCCATGTACGGTCTGCTGGTCCTTGAACCCAAGTCGGCGAAGCGCCATGGACAGCGTCATGTCCGACACCGGCCGCCCTCGCCGCTCGCCTTGCAGCACCAGGTTGGCCTGACCCCGACTGAAGGTCTTGAGCGTTCGGAAGCGAGCCAGCGCCTGCTCGGACAGCGGAATGACGTGCTCGCGGCCCGCCTTCATGTGCTCGGCAGGAATGCGCCAGAGGCGGTTCTCGAAGTCGACCTCGTCCCAGGTGGCCTGGCGCAGCTCACCGCTTCGGCAGCCTGTGTAGATGATGGCCTCGAGCGCTGCTCGGGTCTGCAGTGCTGGGTACTGCGCAATGGCTTTGAGCACGGCAGCAATGCCCTCGTCGTCGAGCAGTGCAGCGTGGTGACCAGGCGGAGCATTGCGCCGAACCTGCTTCTTCAAGCGAGCAACTTCCTGGCGCAGCAGCAAGGCGGGATTGGTCGTGCACCACCCTTGACGGCCCGCGTACTCGAAGACCGAGCCCACGCGCTGATAGACGCGGCTCGCAGTCTCGAGCATGGGGTTCGGCGGTCGGAGCATGTCGCGGATGATCTGTTCGATGTCACCCGGCGAGATGGTGTCGATCCGCTTGTTCCCAAGACTGGGGTAAACGTGGGTCCGCAGCGTGGTGATGACCTGGGCCCGGTGCTTCTCGCTCAGGTGCGTTGAGGTCTGCTCGTACCAGCGCTCAGCGGCGAGCCTGAAGGTGACGGTGGCGGGCTGGGCTGCGGCGGCAGTGGCGCTTGGCCGGAGTTTGGATACCGGGGGCCCCTGGTCTTGAATCTGGGCCCGCAACGTCGTGGCTGCCTGGCGAGCCTTGAGCAGGCTGACCTCGGGGTAGGCACCCAGCCCACGCATGCTCTCCTTGCCTTGCCAGGAGAAGCGCAGGACCCAGCGAGCATTCCCGCCTTGCTCAGCCCTGGGAATGACCAGGACGAGGCCTTGTCCATCGGCCAGGCTGCGGACTTTGTCGGTACGACGGGCGGCTTCTTGCTTGACCTGGGCGGCGCTGAGACGGGGCATGACGGATAGGCTGGATCACGTGGAAACAGCCATCAGTCTTATACGTCCAGCTACTCGACGCAAGCTTGCGATACCCTGCGTCGGCCTGAGACTTCAGGAGACGAGAAACCCTCTTTTCGCCAGGGAAATCAACAACTTACAGGAAAGAAAAAGCCGCCCTGAGACGGCCTGTTCGTACGCCATGGCGGAAGCGGTGAGATTCGAACTCACGGACGGTTGCCCGTCGCCGGTTTTCAAGACCGGTGCAATCGACCACTCTGCCACGCTTCCAGGGAACCCGGCATTGTAGGGCCCGTCGTCAGCCGGGTGCGGCTTCGTCGGCGGGCAGGAACATCTGCAGCACCTCGTTGAGCAGTTCCCAGCCACGTGGCGTGGCCGCGATGCGCTCGGAGGAGGCCTCGATCAGGCCCATGTCGACGGCGCGCTGCAACCCCGGCTGCAGGGTCGACAGCGGCAGCCCGGTGCGCTCGCTGTACAGCTTCGCAGCGAAACCGTCGCGCAGGCGCAGAGCCCCCAGCAGGAACTCGAAGGGCATTTCCCGGCGAGATACCTCGTGCTCGGTGTCCACCGCCTCGCCCAATGCTGCCTGGCGCATGTAGCGCTCGGGTTGCGCATGGCGGGTCTGGCGCAGCAAGCGGTGGGCGAAGGACAGCTTGCCGTGCGCACCGGCACCGATTCCCAGGTAATCGCCGAATTCCCAGTAGTTGCGGTTGTGGCGGCTGGCGTGTCCGGGGCGCGCGTAGGCGGAGACCTCGTAGCGCCGCAGGCCCGCGGCCTCGGCCTGCTCGGCCAGCGCCTGCTGCATGTCGGCGGCCAGGTCGCCCTCGGGCAGGTCGGGCGGCGGGCGGCGCTCGAAGGCGGTGTTGGGCTCGATGTTCAACTGGTACAGCGACAGATGCGGCGGCGCGAACTCCAGCGCCTGGCGCAGGTCGTCTCGCGCCTGCTGCAGGCTTTGCCCGGGCAGCGCGAACATCAGGTCGATGTTGAAGGTCGGCATGACGCGTGCGGCTTCCTCGATCGCGGCACGCGCCTGCGCGCTGTCGTGCACGCGGCCCAGGCGCTGCAACTGGGTGTCGTCGAAGCTTTGCACGCCGATGGACAGGCGGTTGACCCCGGCGTCGGCATAGCCGGCGAAGCGATCGCGCTCGAAGGTCCCCGGGTTGGCTTCCAGCGTGACCTCGGCGTCGCTGCCCAGGCGCAGGCGCGCGCGGATTCCGGCCAGCAACTGGTCGATGCTCTCGGGAGAGAACAAGCTGGGCGTTCCGCCGCCGAGGAACACGCTTTGCACCGAGCGCCCCCAGACCAGCGGCAAGGCGGTTTCCAGGTCCTGCAGCAAGGCCTGCACGTAGGCCTGCTGGTCGATGTCGCCCTGCCCCGGGCGCCGGGCATGCGAGTTGAAGTCGCAATAGGGGCATTTGCGCAGGCACCACGGCAGGTGCACGTACAAGGCCAGCGGGGGCAATTCGCGCAGTTGCAGCGTGCCGGCGCGCAGGTGGTGAGGCAGCCCGGCCGCCGCGCGCTGCAGCGCGCTGGCATGCGCGTCGGCCGGCGCGGCTGCGCCTGCGTCGCCGGGGTGCGGATGCAGCTCGATGCTGCGCATCAGATGCTCTGGTGCTGCGCGGTCGGGGCGACGCCCCAGAAGGCCTGCAGCAGTTGCGCCATCTGGCCGGCGGCGCGCGCGCGATGGCTGATGCGGTTGCGCAGATCGGGCTCGATCTGCGCCAGCGTCAGCCCCTGCTGCGGCAGCACGAACAGCGGGTCGTAGCCGAAGCCGCCGTCCCCCGCCGGGTGCGCGGCGATATGACCGTGCAGCCAGCCGTGCGCCACCAGCGGCTCGGGGTCGTCGGCATCGCGCAAGGCGACGAGCACGCAGACGAAGTGCGCACGCCGTTCGCCCTCGCCCTGCAGGCGTTTCAGCAGCAGCTCGTTGTTGCGCGCGTCCTGTTCGGCACGAGGCAGTGCCGTCACGCCCGGCGCAGGCGGCGCGAAGCGCGCGGAGCGCACGCCGGGCGCCCCGTCGAGCGCACGCACGCACAGCCCGGAGTCGTCTGCCAGCGCCGGCTTGCCGGTGTGCCGGCTGGCGTGGCGCGCCTTGGCCAGCGCGTTCTCGACAAAGGTGCCGAAGGGCTCGTCGCATTCGGGCACCGAGTCGTCGAGACCGTGCAGGCGCACGTGCAGGCCGGCCAGCAGGGCCTCGAATTGTTCGCGCTTGCCCGGGTTGCCGGTGGCCAGGACCAGTTCGGTTTCGTGCATCGCGTCGTTCAGTCCCGCAGCGCCTGCTGCTGCAGCTCGTGGATGCGCAGCAGCGCGCGCTGCGCGGCATCGACCATCGCGTCGAGCTGGGAACGGCTGAAGGGCTCGCCCTCGGCGGTGCCCTGCACCTCGATCAGCGAACCCGAGCCGGTGCCCACCACGTTCATGTCGCAGTCGCAGCGCGAATCCTCCTCGTACGGCAGGTCGACCAGCACCTGCCCGTCCAGCAGGCCCACCGAGACGGCGCCGACCAGCTCGCGCATCGGGCGCGCCTTGACCAGGCCGTCCCGCAGCAGCCCGCTGCAGGCGTCCCATGCCGCGACCGCGGCTCCGGTGATGGCCGCCGTGCGGGTGCCGCCGTCGGCCTGAAGCACGTCGCAGTCGAGCACGATCTGGCGCTCCCCGAGCGCGGAAAAGTCGAACACGCTGCGCAGGCTGCGTCCGATCAGGCGCTGGATTTCCTCGGTGCGGCCCTGCGGGCGCCCGCGCTTGACCTCGCGTTCGCTGCGCGTGTGGGTGGCGCGAGGAAGCATGCCGTATTCGGCGGTGACCCAGCCCAGGCCGCTGCCGCGACGGTGCGGCGGCACCTTGTCCTCGACACTGGCGGTGCACAGCACGCGCGTGCGTCCGAACTCGACCAATACGGAGCCCTCGGCGTGGCAGGTGAAATGACGTGTGAAACGGATCTCGCGCAACTGCTCGGCAGTGCGCCCGTCGAAACGAGTCGTCGACATGAAGTGGGAAAGGTGCTGGGTCATTTCTTCGCCGACGCGCGGCGAATGGCTTCGTTGATCTCGGCGATCGAACGCTCGATGGCGGCGTCGTCGAGCTCGTCGTCGGCCACGTCGGGCAATTCGGCCTGGAACGTGGACGCGAACACGCCGGGGGCCAGGTTCTCGGTGCTCACGCCCTGGGTACTGTCGCGTTCGGCATCGGCTTCCCATTCCAGCGCCAGCGCGGTCACGTTGTCCGACTCGCTCGCGCGCTGGCGCAGCGCACGCTCGACCAGCTCGGGAATCGCGTCGGACAGCGCGCGCTCGCTGAGCAGCCCGATGATGCTGGCCTGGTCCACCTGGCTCCACAGGCCGTCCGAGCACAGCAGCATCAGGTCGCCGGGGCGCAGGCTCTGCGGCACGCCGATCTCGATGAACGGCGCCTGCGGAGAACCCAGGCAGGTGTAGAGCACGTTGCGGTTCGGCGTGCGTGCGTGCGCGGCGTCGGCGGGCGCCAGCTGCGGCGCCTGCAGCATGCGCTGTTCGGCGTGCGAGTGGTCGAGGGTGCGGGTCAGCAGCGCCCCGCCGCGCAGGAAATACAGGCGCGAGTCGCCGACGTGGGCCCACTGCGCCACGCCCTTTTGCAGCACGCACAGCACCACCGTGGTGCGCGGAAAGTCTTCCAGGCGCTGGTCGCGCGCGTAGCGGTGGATCTGCTCGTGCGCGGCGACGATGGCGCGGCGCAGAAAGGCGCGCACGTCGTCGAGCGCGGGCTGCGCCTCGCGCTGGAACATCGCGGAGATGGTCTGCAGCGCCAGCTGCGCGGCGACGTCTCCGCGCGGATGACCTCCCATGCCGTCGGCCAGGCCGAGCAGCACGCTGTCGGGGGTGTAGCAGTAGCCGACGCGATCCTCGTTGTTGGAGCGACCGCCGCGCCGGCTGACCTGGTAGACGGAGAACCTCATCTCGATCGGGGTGTGCTTGTGCCGGCGCGCTTCAGGAACGGCGCGCACCGCTGCCGAAGCGCGTGGCGCGGATGGCCTTGTCCACGCGGGCCTTGGTGTCGTTGACCAGCTCGTCGATCTGCATGCGCAGCTTCTCGCTGAGCGTGAGCTGGGTGTAGCGCCTGGGATTCTCGGCGCCGAGTTCCTTCTGCAGGTTGAACACGCTTTGCGGGCGCGCCAGCGGGTCGAGCGACATGCACCACTCGACGATCTCGATCAGGTTGTCCGAATAGATGCCGCGCAGCTTGGCCAGCTGCGCGCCCAGGCGGTCCTTCTCGAGGCGCTGCGTGGCTTCGTGCGGAGGGTAGCCGGTCATGCAGGCGTAGATGCACGCGCCCACGGCGTAGATGTCGGTCCACGGGCCGAACGAAGCGTCGCGCTTGTACATCTCCGGCGGAGCGAAGCCGGGGGTGTACATGGGCCTGAAGCGTTTGTCCTGCTGGCCGATGACCTCGCGCGCGGCGCCGAAGTCGATGAGGATCGGCTTGTCGTCGTCGGTGATGAACAGGTTGGCGGGCTTGATGTCCAGGTGCAGCATCTTGTGCTGGTGCACGACTCGCAGGCCCTGCAGAATCTCGTCGTACAGCGAGCGGATGGTCGACTCGCGGAAGATCTTCTTGCGCCGCAGGTCGCGCGCGGTGATGATGAATTCCTGCAGGGACGAGCCCTCCAGGTAGTTCATCACCATGTAGACCGTTTCGTTCTCGCGGAAAAAATTCAGCACGCCGACGACGCTGGGATGCGAGATCTGCGCCAGCGAACGGCCTTCCTCGAAAAAGCTCTTGAGCCCGAGCCGGTACAGCGCGAGTTTTTCCGACGGCACCACCGGCACGGTCTCGCCGGGCAGGCGCTCGACCAGCGACGCCGGCAGGTATTCCTTCACCGCCACGCGCTGGCCGTCGCCGCCCACCGCCAGGTAGACGACACCGAAACCGCCGCTGGCGAGCTTGCGCAGCACGCGATAGCCACCGACCTGGGTATCCGGTTCGAGCGGTGCGGGCTTGTTCTTGGTCGACATGCGGGACGGTCGGCGGCTTCCCGGGCCGGCACGGCGCCGATGCGGGCTGTGGAAAAATGCGCTCCAAGACTCGAGAAACCTCAGCCCGGGAGCATCCAGTGGGAGCCATTTATAGCATGACCGGTTACGGCGAAGCGCAGGCCCCGGTCGCCGCGGCCGCCGGCCTCAGCGTACATGTGGATTTGCGCAGCGTAAACGGTCGCTTTCTCGACGTTTCGTTCCGTCTGCCCGACGAGCTTCGCAGCGCCGAGACCGCGCTGCGCGCGCTGCTGGCCGGCGCACTGCGCCGCGGCAAGCTGGAATGCCGGGTCAGCCTGGAGACCGCGCCGGGCCTGCAGGCCACGCCCGACCCCGCGCTGGTCGAGCCCCTGCTGCGCGCGCAGGATGAACTGCTTCGCCATTGGCCGCGCCTGCAGCCCCTGTCGGTGGCCGAGGCCTGGCGCCTGGCGGGCCTGCAAGGCGGCGCTCACGCCGACGCGGGGCAACTGGCGGCCGCCGCGGCCGAGGCGGCCAGCGGCGCGCTGCGCGCGCTGCAGGAAGCCCGCGCCGCCGAGGGCGCGCGCCTGCGCGAGTTCCTGCTCGAGCGCTGCGCCCGGCTGCACGAGCTGGGCCAGCGCGCCGTCGAGGTCGCGCCGCAGGCGGTGCTGCGCATGCAGGAGCGCTTTGTCGCGCGTTTCCAGGAGGCCGTCGACAGGCTGGGCGGCCAACCCGATGCGCAGGCCACGCAGGAACGCCTGCTGCAGGAGGCCGCCGCCTTCGCGCTGCGCGTCGACGTGGCCGAGGAAATCGCCCGCCTACAATCCCATCTCCAAGCCATGGTCGCGGTGCTGGAGCAAGGTGGCGAGGCCGGCAAGCGCCTCGACTTCCTGATCCAGGAACTGCACCGCGAAGCCAACACGCTGGGCTCCAAGTCGGCGGTGCTGGAGCTCAGCGAGCTGGCGGTCGACATGAAGGTGTGCATCGAGCAGATGCGCGAACAGGTGCAGAACCTGGAGTGAAATCCTGACAAGCCAAATGGAATTTGCCGGCAATCTGTTCGTCGTCGCCGCGCCCAGCGGGGCCGGAAAATCCAGCCTGGTCGGCGAGCTGCTGTCGCGCGACCCCGGGCTGAGGCTTTCGGTGTCGACCACCACCCGGGCGCCGCGCGGCCAGGAACAGGACGGCCGCGAATACTGCTTCGTCGAGCGCGGCGAATTCGAGCGCCGGGCGCGGGCGGGGGAATTTCTCGAATGGGCCGAGGTGCACGGCAATCTCTACGGCACGTCGCGCGCCTGGCTGGAGCAGCGCATGGCCGAGGGAGTCGACGTGCTGCTGGAAATCGACTGGCAGGGTGCCGAGCAGGTGCGCAGGCATTTTTCCAACGCCATCGGCGTGTTCATCCTGCCGCCGTCGTTCGAGGAGCTCGAGGCTCGCCTGCGGCGCCGCGGCGAGGATGGCGAGCAGACCATCAGGCGCCGGCTCGCCGAGGCGAGGGTGGAAATCGCCCAGGCGTCGAAGTTCGACTTTATAATCGTCAATCGACATTTTCATGAAGCGTTGCGCGAGCTCGAGTCGATCGTGGTTTCGCAGCGCCTGCGCTACGCGGCCCAGCGCCGCGCGCATCCGGAAGTCTTCCAGGCCCTGGGAATCGACGCCGCAGCCGGCGGCGCACTCCCGTCGTAACGAATTCAAGGAACAGCCATGGCCCGTATCACCGTTGAAGATTGCCTGGAGAAGGTCCCCAATCGTTTCCAGCTCGTGCTGGCGGCGACCTACCGCGCGCGCATGCTGGCGCAGGGCCACACGCCGAAGATCGAAAGCCGCGACAAGCCGGTGGTGACCGCGCTGCGTGAAATCGCCGCCGGACAGGTCGGCATCGAGATGCTCAAGCGCGTACCCGCCTGAAGCCCAGGCGCCGGCCCGGCGAGTCGCCGGCCGGTGGAACCCCGGGGCGGCCCGGTGCGTCCCTGAACTGCCCAGCCTCATGCAAAGCCGCCCCAGCCCGACGGGGTCTGCCCCGTCTCCTCGAAAACGGCCCGCGGTGCGCCGCAGGCCGGAGCAGCGCGCGGCGCAGGCGGCGCTGAGCGAGCCGCAGCCGCCGACCAGCCCCGAGCGCGCGCCCGCCGTGAGCCTGGCCGGCCTGCTCGAACGCCTCGCCGGCTACCTGCCGGCTGCCGACCTGCAGCTCATCCGCGAAGCCTATCGCTTCGCCGACGCCGCGCACCTGGGGCAGTACCGCGCCAGCGGCGAGCCCTACATCTCGCACCCGGTGGCGGTGGCCGAGCTGTGCGCCGAGTGGAAACTCGACACGCAGGCGCTGATGGCCGCGCTGCTGCACGACACCGCCGAGGACAAGGGAATCACCCAGGCGGAACTGGTCGAGCATTTCGGATCCACCGTGGCGATGCTGGTGGACGGATTGACCAAGCTGGACAAGATCCGCTTCTCCAACCGGGAGGAAAACCAGGCCGAGAGCTTTCGCAAGATGCTCCTGGCCATGGCTCGGGACATCCGCGTGATCCTGATCAAGCTCGCCGACCGCCTGCACAACATGCGCACGCTGGGAGCGATGCTCCCGGAAAAGCGTCGTCGCATCGCCGACGAGACCATGGACATCTACGCGCCCATCGCCTACCGGCTCGGGCTCAACCAGGTCTACCGGGAGTTGCAGGACCTGGGCTTCCAGCACATGCACCCGATGCGCTACGCGGTGCTCGACCAGGCGGTTCGCGTGGCGCGGGGCAACCGGCGCGACCTGGTCGACCGCATCCTGGCGGCGACCACCAAGTCGCTGGCCGACGCTGGCATCCAGGCCCAGTTGCACGGGCGCGAGAAGACGCTGTACTCGATCTATCGCAAGATGCAGCGCAAGCACCGATCGTTCGCGCACGTGCAGGACGTGTTCGGCTTTCGCGTGATCGTGCCGGAGGTGCTCGACTGCTATCGCGCGCTGGGCGTGCTGCACGGGCAATACAAACCGTTGCCGGGCAAGTTCGAGGATTTCATCGCCATCCCGAAACTCAACGGTTATCAGTCGCTGCACACCACGCTGGTCGGCCCGACCGGCGTTCCGGTGGAATTCCAGATCCGCACCGAGGCGATGCACCGCGTCGCCGAGAGCGGGGTCGCCGCGCACTGGCTGTACAAGGCCGGCGAGCACCCGGACGCCGTGGCGCAGGTCACCACGGCGGCATGGCTGCAGTCGCTGCTCGACATCCAGAACGAGAACCGCGACGCCGCGGAGTTCATCGAAACCGTCAAGGTCGACCTCGCGCCCGACGCGGTGTACGTGTTCACGCCGAAGTCGCGCATCCTGGCGCTGCCGCGCGGCGCCACGCCGGTGGATTTTGCCTACGCGGTGCACACCGACCTGGGCAACCAGACGGTGGCGGCGAAGGTCAATGGCGAGCTGGTGCCGCTGCGCACCGAACTGCGCAGCGGGGACGTGGTCGACATCGTCACCGCGCCGCATTCGCGCCCCAACCCGAACTGGCTGAGTTTCGTGCGCACGGGCCGCGCGCGCTCGAAGATCCGCCACGAACTCAAGGTGTCGCAGCAGGCCGAGTCGCAGGCTCTGGGCAGGCGCCTGCTCACGCGTGCGCTGGCGCAGCAGGAGCTGCGCCTGGAGGACCTCGACACCACGCAGTGGAGCCGCCTGCTGCACTGGAGCGGAAACCGCACGCAGGAGGAGCTGTTCGGCGACATCGGCCTGGGCAAGCGCGTGGCCGAGATCGTCGCCAAGCGGGTGCAGATGCAGCTCGCCGCGGTCGACCAGCGCGCGCTCGAGGAGCACGCCGGCCCCGGCGTCGAGGGCCCGTCTCGCGGCACGCTGCAGCTCGACGGCAGCGAGGGTGCGTCGGTGCACTACGCCGACTGCTGCCACCCGATCCCGGGCGACGCCGTGCTGGGCTACCTGGGCAAGGGCGAGGGCTTGACGGTGCACCAGCAGGACTGCCCGAATGCCCGGCGCCTGTTCCAGAAACACCCGCGGAGCTGGATCGACCTGAGCTGGTCGCCCGGCGTGACCGGCCTGTACCAGGTGGGGCTGTCGGTGGTGGTCGGCAACGGCAAGGGTGTGCTGGCCAAGCTGGCGTCGGCCATCAGCGAGCACGACGCCGACATCATCCACGTTCGCATGGACGACGAGGCCGGCCAGCCGGCCATCGAGCTGCGATTCATCCTGGCCGTGCGCGACCGCAAGCACCTGGCCGACGTGCTGCGCGCGGTGCGCGCGCACAAGTTCGTGTCGCGTGCCGCGCGCATCAAGCCCAGGGCCTGAAGCGCCGCGGCGCGCTCAGCGCGCCGGCGCCGGGTAGCGCACGTCGAGCACTTCCAGGCTGCGTACCCCGCCGGGGGTCGGCAGCGTGACCACGTCGCCCGCGGTGGACTTGAGCAGCGCGCGCGCCACCGGGGAGATCCAGCTGATGCGCCCGTGTTCGGTGTCGACCTCGTCGATGCCGACGATGGTGATCTCCCGCTCGCTGCCGTCGTCCTCGGCGTAGCGCACGGTCGCACCGAAAAACACCCGTTCGTTGCCGTGCTGCAGCGACGGGTCGACGACTTCGGCCGCGTCCAGGCGCTTGCCGAGAAAGCGGATGCGGCGGTCGATCTCGCGCAGGCGCTTCTTGCCGTAGATGTAATCGCCGTTTTCCGATCGGTCGCCGTTGGAGGCGGCCCACGAGACGGTCTCCACGACCTTCGGGCGCTCCACGTCGAGCAGCTGGCGCAGCTCGTCGCGCAGGCGCGCGAAACCGGCCGGCGTGATGTAGTTGCGCGTGCCGGCGGGCAGTTCGGGAAGACGCGGCGCGTCGTCGTCGTCGTCGGGCGCGGAGTCTCGTTCGGGTACGAAAGCCTTGCTCATGGGTCGATGATGCCACGGCAGCGCGGCGCGGCGCGCGGCCCAAAACAAAAGCGCCCGCGAAGGGCGCCGAAACCGCGCACCGCGTCCGGGATCGTCCGGCTGCGGTGCGCCTTGCTGCTCGCAGCGTCTGCGAAGGCAGACGCTTACTTCACCTGCTCGACCGCCACCACCTTCTTCACGCCGTGGTCGAAAGCCGACAGCGTGATGGTCGGATCGGCCAGGTTGCCGTCCTTCTCGAAGTGGATGTCGTTCTTGGTCACGCCGTTG
>JAJZTW010000013.1 GCA_021847345.1 Pseudomonadota bacterium | reverse complement strand
CGTCCGCCGATGGATTCGTGAGGGCATGACCAGCTCCCGCAACGACCGCGGCCGGTGGCCGAGCCGGCGGCCGTTCCGCCGGTTCGCCCGGAGCGCGGGCTGAACATTCGCCAGGAGTATTCGGCGACCCCGCGACGCGCGTCCTTGCGCGGCGTCAACGGCGAGGCACCCGCGGCACGCATCCCACGGGAGTCTTCCTTCACGAGTCGCTCACGCTCGCCGTCCCGCGCGCCGGCCTCGCCAGCGCCAAACCCGGGGACTTCGTTAAATTTTTCCTTGGTCTTCACAGTTCATCGCGTTACAAATGAGCAGGTCTATAAGTCGCACGCAATACATCATTTGGTCGACAGACCGGCTTCCCGCGCCGCCGGACAAGCGCATCCGGCGCCTGACGGACTTCAACAACCAACGACGCGCAGCAGCAGCCCTGAGCGCGGGCGGCACAGGGTGAGCCTGCGGCCCCCGGACACCCAAGCGGATGCTCTCGCCAACGCGAAAGGAATCGCTCGATGGACGCCGAGCAGACAGAGCCGAGCCGGCAGGGCGCTGTGTCGGGTGTGCCCGATGACCTGCGGGCATTCAGACTTCAGGACGAACAGGTTCTGCAGACAAAGGTCAAACTGCTGCTCAACTCGATTCCGATGGCGCTGCTGTCCAGCTACCTGGCCGCGGGAGCGACAGCGTGGTTGTTGCGCGGGTCGATCGCCTCCTGGAAGCTGGAGACATGGCTCGCGCTGCTTGCGCTGGTGCACGTCATCCGCCTGATGGTCTGGGGCCGACTGCGCAAGCCTGGTCGCACGATACGTCTTGCGAGATGCCTGAACTGGCTTCGCATCGGCGTTCTCGCCACCGGGTTGACGTGGGCTGCCGTGCCGCTGTTCATGTATCCGAGCGGCACGTTGGCGCAGCTGGTGCTGGCGACCACACTCGCGGCGATCTGCGGAGCCGGTGCGAGCGAGCTGACCTCGGATGCGCTTTCGGCGAGCCTGTTCGTGGTGCCGGTCCTGGCGGCAATCATCCTGCGCCTGCTCGGCTCACCCGTCGAGGGCATTCAGGCCCTCGGCGTCATGGGCGCCGTGTTCGGTGTCTATCTGGTCGTGTCGGCGCGAAAGACGGAAAGAATCTTCCTTGAAATCGCCTACCTGCGGGCCAAGGCCGCCGACCGGGTTGAAATCGACGAAGTGACGGGTCTGCCCAACCGTGCGGGACTGAATCGGATCCTGCGCGACGCCATCGCCAGCGCGCGCCTGCGCAGGCAGATCCTCGTGGTGGGCTACATCGACCTCGACGACTTCAAGCCTGTCAACGACCTCCACGGGCATGCCGCGGGCGACCGCGTGCTGCGCGAACTGGGGCAACGCATGCGCGAGAACCTGGGGGTCGACGGCGAGGTGGCCCGCATCTCGGGCGACGAATTCGTCGTCGTGCTGCGGCACGTCAACGCGGCTCACCTGCAGTCGACGATGATGATGATCTTCGACCGCCTGCGCGGGGCGGTCCGGGAACCTTTTCACGTCGACGACGGAGGCATGGTCCACATCGACATGACCATGGGTGTGGCCTTGTATCCATCGGGGGCCGATGACGCAGATGGTCTGTTGCGCGCCGCCGACGCCGCGATGTACCAGCTCAAGCGGCGCAAGGACGATCGCCGCCAGTGGTGGCAGTTCGGGGTCCGCGACACCACCGGTCCCGAGGTGGAGGCCCCCATCGCCCCCTACGGCGAGGAGGCGCAGTTGCGCCTTTCCCAGATTGCCCCCGTGATGTCGCGCATCCGGGACGACTTCATCGAGGCGTTCTACCGAACCCTCGGGGATGACCCCGAGGCGCGTGAAATCCTGCTGGCGCTGGACGACCAGGGGCGTGCGCATCTGAAGCACAAGCAGGCAACCCACCTCGAGTCCCTGGCCGCACCCGCCCTGACCCGGGAAGAGCTTGCTCTTGCAGCGCGACGCATCGGGCGTGTCCACGCTCTCGTCGGCGTGAACACGCGCATGCTGGTGAAGTCCTCGTCGCTGTTTCGGGCCATCCTTTCCGAACAGATCGCCGCGGAACGCCTGGTCGCCAGCCGCCGGTTTCGCATGTTCAAGATCATCGACGCCCGCCTGCAGGACGATCTGGAAGAGCAGATCGCCGTCATCGAGGCCACCAGCCACGCCTACATGGCCTACCTTTCGCGCCCGCGCCCCGATCGGCAGACCCTCTGGGCCGATGCCGCGCAGTCGGAGCTGAACGACTTGCGCGCCCTCCCCGGAGTGGTCATGGTCACGCTCAGCCGCCTGAACCTGCAAGGAGAGATCGTCGTCGAACATGGGTCGGGGATCACCCCGTCGGACCTCAGCCGCCGATTGAGCCATGGCGACCTGCGATCAGCAATCGACCCGACGGCGCCGGGCGGACAGACGCCGACTTCGATCGCCTGGCGAACGCAGAGCATTCTTCGAACCGACTCCTGCCTGACCGACCCGCACATCCTGCTACCCGAGATGAAGGCATGGCTCGAAATGGCGTCCGTTTGCGGAATTCACTCCAACGTATCGATTCCATTCGTCGGGCGCGATCGGCATGTCGAAGGCGTGTTGACCATCTACGGTGCCTATCCACGCCAGTTCGCATCCGAGTGGATGCAGCAATGGGCCGCCGCCGTGCAACGACGCCTCGAGTCGATCTGGGTCGGCTGCAACAGCGCGCACCCGATGGCGGTCAGCCAGGCCGAAGCCATCAACTTCCGGGAGATCCTGTTCTCGGGCGGGCTGGAGATGTTCTACCAGCCGATCGTCGACCTGCGCACGGGAGAAGTCGCCAAGCTCGAAGCCCTGGCCCGCCTGAGGCTGCCCGATGGCAGGCTCGTTGCTCCATCGGGGTTCATTCCCCTGCTTGGCGGCAACGAACTCGGGCGGGTTTTTCGGGAGGGTCTGGGTCAGGCGCTGGGCAACCTGCGCAGCTGGGGCCGGCAGGGATTGAGGCTGGGTGTGTCGCTGAACCTGCCGCCATCGGTGCTGTCGGACGTCGACTGCGCCAGCTGGATCGACGAGGCCCTTCACAGGCACGCCGTCGAACCCGATCGGCTGACCCTGGAGTTGCTGGAAGTGCAACTCGACGACGCCGTCGCACAAACCCAGGAAATGGAACGCCTGCGAGCACTCGGCGTGCACCTGGCGATGGATGACTTCGGCGCCGGGTACAGCAACATCCATCGCCTGTCCAGTATCCATTTCGAGGCGATCAAGATCGACCAGAACCTGACCCGACAGTTCCGGCAAAGCCCCCTTGAAACCACCACCATGCTGGGCACCCTGATCCACCTGGTCCGAGAGCTTCAACGCGACGCGATCGTCGAAGGGTTGGAGGACCTCGACTCGCTGGAGGCGGCCGCCGTGCTGGGAGCCCGCTTCGGCCAGGGCTATGCCATCGCCCGCCCCATGCCCGCCCAGGAGGTGCCGGCCTGGGTGGAGGGCTACAGGCTGCCCGTGGACAGTCAGGCCCGGCAACTGCGTACCAGTCTGGGCGCGCTGGCCTTTCATTGGCAATACACGGGATTCGGGGCGAATCGCCACCCGTTGACTGCGAACCAGTGCCCACTCCACGACTTCGTGCAATCCCTGGGTCGTGAACATCCGGATGTGCGGCAGTGGCATGAACAGGTTCACGAGTCGGGCGCCGAAGCCAAGGAAGCGTCCCGCAAACTCATGCATTGGCTGGCGGACCAGGCAAGTGCCAGGACTGCGGCGGGCATCGATGGCAGCGCGGCCACGGCGAAGGCCTCGATGGACGACTCGGCCACCCGGAGCGGGCACGAGTCATCGGCTGCACGATTGCCGGGCCAGCCAGAGGTCCAGCCGGCCGCGACCTGAGCGGGCCGCCGAGGTGCCGACGCCACGATGCACCAGGCGCCGCTGGAGGCTCCGCCGTGAACCCGTCGCACGACCGGATCGACGATCCGTGCGCCGCGCTCAGGCTCAAGCGTGGGCGTCCGTATCCCTGCGCGCCTTGTTCAACACCGATCGCATCGAAGCGGCGAGTTCGTCCGGTGCGAATTTCGACACATAGCCGTCCGCTCCCACGCTGCGCGCATGCTCCTCGTTGGCCTGCCCCGTCAACGACGAGTGAATGAGCACGGGCAGCTCGCGCAGCGCCTCGTGTTCCTTGATCCTGCGCGCCAGCGTGAAGCCGTCCATCTCGGGCATTTCGAGATCGGTCAGCACGAGGGCGACCTTCTGGTGGATCGACACTCCGTCGGAGCGCGCCGCATGCTGGATGTCCTGGAGTCTTTGCCATGCCTCGGCGCCGGTCCTGGCCATCACGAACGGCGCATGCAGCGCCTGCAGCACCTTCTCGATCTGGCTGCGCGCGACAAACGAGTCGTCCACCGCGAGCACCACGCTGCCCGGGGCCATGGGCAGTTGCGGGCCGAGATCCGACACTGTCGTGTTGGCACGATCAGGCAGCACATCGCGCAGGATCTTCTCGACGTCGAGCACCAGCGCCAGCCGAGACCTCTCGGCCTTTGCGTCCATGCGCGCGATGCTCGTCACGTTTCCGCCCACCGCGTGCGCCTCGGCCGACAACACGTCGCTCCAATCCAGGCGAGTGATCTGCTCGACCTCCTCCACGGCAAAGCCCTGCACCGAACGCTCGAACTCGGTGACGATCAGGATGTTGTGCGCCGCAGGCCTGTAGCCGACCACGGCCGGGAGATCGATCACCGGAATGACCTGTCCGCGGATATTGGCGACCCCCATGACATGGGCCGGAGTGCCTGGAATCGCCGTGACCTCAGGCATGACCAGGGCCTCGCGCACCTTGAAGACGTTGATGCCGAACAACTCGCGCCTGGCGTTCGCGTCCACCCCCAGACGAAACACCAGAATCTCGAATTTGTTGCTTCCAGCCAAGGTTGAACGGGCCTGCACTTCCTCGAGCGTTGCATTCGCCATCGCTCACTCCCGCGCCCGGGTCGCCTGCGACTCCAGGTCCGACGCACTGCCGGCCAGGTGCTGCAGCAAGTCGACGAGATGTCGCCCCTGGCCCTGCCCCTTCTCGAGGTTGGCCAGGGCGTCCTTCTGGGCGGCGGTGATCTCGCGCAGGGTCTTGAAGCTGAGTTCGATCTGGCCCTGGATCTCGGAGGTTGCGGCTTGCACGTTCATGGACAGGCTGCGCACCTCGTCGGCGACCACTGCGAAGCCTCGCCCAGCCTCCCCGGCGCGCGCCGCTTCGATCGCGGCATTCAGTGCGAGCAAGTTGGTCTGGTAGGAAATGCTCCGAATCTTTTCCACACTCTTGCCAACCTCCGCCGAGTGTTCGTTCAGGCGCTCGATTTCCTGCGCCTCGCGCTTCGCGGAGGCGGCATTTCGGTCCATGGACTCCATCAGCTGCTCGACCGCGGCACCTCCATCCTCGACCGTCCTGCGCAGCTTGGCCGACTCCGCATGCAGCGCGTCGGCGAGGCTCTTCGCGGCGGCCTCGCGGGCATCGATGTCGGCTGCGATCTTGACCACCCCGACCACCTTGCCACCGGCGTCGACCACGGGTGAATAGGTGGCTTCGAGTGTCACCAGCCTGCCCTGGCGACTGACACGCTGAATCTTGTCGGAAAATGCGTGCCCCTGTCGCAAACGATCCCAGAACTCACCATAGGCACTGGATCTGGTGAACTCCTCGGAACAGAACATCCGATGCTGCCTGCCGATCAGGTCGGCGGGCTCGTAGCCCAGCGCATTCGCGAACTTCCCGTTCACCCAGACGACCGTTGCATCGGTGTCGAACTGGATCATCGCCATGCTCTTCGCCAGGGATGCGATGAGCAGACTGCTGTCCAGGCTCTGCCCTGCTTGCTCGTTTTGATTCATGCCCTGCTCCACTCCCATACGTGACGGCGTGCCCGCCGTCCGAGCCATCATCAATACGTGAAGGCAACGCGTGCATTTCCCCAGTGACGCGATTGCAGCATCACCGGCACGTCGACCTCCATGAGAATTTCGCCGGTATCGCGGGCGTAGATCATCAGGTGCCGCGGCTTGGTGTTGCGAGCCGCCTTGAGCCCGAAGCGGTCGTCGAAGATTCGCATCGAGCGAGCGTGCAGCAGGTCGTGCTCGAAGACCCCGCTCGGCTGCTGATCGAACTTGCGGTTGTGCGTCGGCGCATAGCCGTTGCGATCGACAAGGAAGCCGAAGACCAAGCGGGCATCCATCGCCAGATATTTGTCACAGAGAGGCTGAATCAGGCTCTTGAACAGCTCCGTCGAAGACGTCCTGAACTTCTTCGGGTTGGTGCCAGCGACGAGTTGGTAGTTGTCGTCGAACAGTTGCTCCAGGGTCGTTTCGCCTCGGGCGATGGCATGCTCGAGCACCCGCGTGGCCTCCTCGGCAAGACCCTTGCAGGCGCGAACTCCGGCACTGAGAGCCAGTCCGCTGTCGAAATCCAGGCTGAACTCGAGCAATGCCCGGTTCTCCTCGAGTGTGCGATTCAATTGATCCGAGATTTCCTCGGCCGATTGCAAGGCCACGTCCGACGACTGTGCGATCCCCTGCTGCACCCCCTCGAAGGTCTCGCGCAGCTGTGCGATGTTTCGGGCCGAGGCCGCCACCGTGTCGAGCACCTCCGAGAACACCCCTTCGGTCTGCTGGACGCCCTGACGGATCTCGCTGAAGGCCTTCAGCACATCCTCCATGTGGCGCGCGTTGTCGGAGACACGGCCCGCGAATTCCGCCATGCCGCCCTGGGCGACATCGACAGACTGCTGGATCGCGCCGATCGAATCGGTTGCGACGACCACCGTCTCGGCAGCTCGCATCGCCAGGCGCCGGACTTCGTCGGCCACCACGGCGAACCCTCGCCCGGCCTCGCCCGCACGCGCCGCCTCGATGGCCGCGTTCAACGCAAGCAAGTTGGTCTGGTTGGCGATGTTCGTGATCTCCTTCAGGACCCGAGTCACGTTCTTGGCACTGTCGTCGATCTTCCGCAGGTTTTCGGCATTGGTCTCGGTGGAACGAACGATCTGCCCGAAATCGCGGTGTGCCGACTGCACCGCCTCGTGCCGCTCATCGCTGATGCGAGAAATTCCTGCCACATGCGAGGACGCCTGCTGAATCTGCGACTTCACCGCTGACTCACTGGACTCCACGCTGTCGATGCCTGTGCGAACGGCCTCCAGCAGGCTGTCCTGCCGAGCCCGCCGAGCCTCGATGCTCTGCTTGGAGTTCTTCGGCGAAAAATAGCCCTTGGCTGCCTCGAGACCCACGCGGGCGGATGTGGTCTCGACCAGCCGGGCCACCTCGGCGAACAGGCGCAGGATTCCGGAGTGCGGCTCCTGGAATCGCGCCAGGCTCGCCTGCCCCAGATCGATCGGCTTCGCCGACAGCAACTCGATCAGGTTTTCGGACTGTTTCTCCGAGGTCACTTCGCGCCAGGATGCATGGAACGCAACGACCCGGCCTTCGTGCCGCAGCGCCGAGAAGGACAGGTGGAAATAGACCTCGCCGATGCTCAGGTCCGTCGCATGCACGGCGACATCTCCGCGCGCCAGGCTTCGCAGGATATCGCGAATTCGCTCGGGATCCCGATGGAACTGATGGATCGAGTGACCCTCGGCGGTGCGCACGTCACGACCCGACAGGACCGCGTTGAGCTGCTGGTGGCAGCGTGCCATGACGCTGCGTGCGGCATCGTTCATGTAGAAGATGCGGTTGACCATTCCCTCATCCGCCTCGGCCAGCATTTCCATGCTTTCAAGCGGATCCAGCAGTTGTCGCGTGAACTCGAGAAGATGGGCGTCCATCGTGGCTTTCTCAATGCGTGCGGTTGTCGGTAGACGCGCTGCGGCAGGCTCGCCTGGTGGAGCGTGCGAATCCTCGCAGGCGATTGGCGCACATCCGACATGACGGCACATTGTTCTGCCACTTGAACAAAATCCATCAGATTCGTCAGGTGCCCGAAGGGCTCTTCCTGGCTCGCCGAAGCAACCGGATCGGCACGGCCGGAAGGACCAACTGGCCCGGGCCCGGAGCAACGGCTGGCTCGTTGCTCGAAGCCTGATTCGTACCGCCAAAAACAAAGCCGCCCGAAGGCGGCTAAGTCTTTGATTCTCTGGCGGAAAGGGTGGGATTCGAACCCACGATACGGAGTTACCGTATACCGGATTTCGAGTCCGGCGCATTCGACCACTCTGCCACCTTTCCGGGGTGTTCGTGTTGTCCGGCTCGCCAGGGGTGGTCGGCCCCGCTTGCCCTGCGGCCAGGCCCTGCCTGCCGCACCAAAACGTGCAAGTGTAGCAGTGCCCGCTTCGATGTGGAAGAGCCCGGCGGCGCCTCAGACCACCCCGGGCGGCAGCAGTGCCTGCTGCCCGCCCAGGTAGGGGCGCAGCGCCTCGGGGATGTCCACGCCACCGTCGGCGCGCTGGTAGTTCTCCAGCAGCGCCACCAGCGTGCGGCCCACCGCCAGGCCGGAGCCGTTGAGACTGTGCAGCCACTGCGTGCGCCCCTGCGCGTCGCGGGTGCGCGCCTGCATGCGACGGGCCTGGAACGCGTCCATGTTGGAGCAGCTCGAGATTTCGCGGTAGGTGTTCTGCGCCGGCAGCCACACCTCCAGGTCGTAGGTCTTGGCCGAACCGAATCCCATGTCGCCGGTACAGAGCAACATGGTGCGGTACGGCAGGCCCAGGCGTTGCAGCACGGTCTCGGCATGCGCGGTCAGCTGCTCCAGCGCCTGCTGCGACTGCTCGGGCGCGCACAGCCAGACCAGCTCGACCTTGTCGAACTGGTGCTGGCGGATCATGCCGCGCACGTCGCGCCCGTAGGAGCCGGCCTCGGAACGAAAGCACGGGGTGTGCGCCACCAGGCGCATGGGCAACTGTTCCGGCGGCACGATGCTGTCGCGCACCAGGCTGGTCAGCGGCACCTCGGCGGTGGGAATCAGGTAGAAGTTGCCCAGGTCGCCACGGGGCACCTTGAACAGGTCGTCCTCGAACTTGGGCAGCTGCCCGGTGCCGCGCAGGGTCTCCGCGCTGACCACGTAGGGCACGTAGGCCTCGGTGTAGCCATGCTCGGTGGTGTGCAGGTCCAGCATGAACTGGGCCAGCGCCCGGTGCAGGCGCGCAAGCGGCCCGCGCAGCACGGAAAAACGTGCCCCGGACAACTTGGTACCGGCGTCGAAGTCCAGGCCCAGCGGCGCGCCGATGTCCACGTGGTCGCGAACCGCGAATTCGAAGCGCCTCGGCTCGCCCCAGCGCCGCACCTCCTGGTTGGCGCTTTCGTCGGCGCCCACCGGAACGTCGGGGTATGGCAGGTTGGGAACGCCCAGCAGCATGTCGCCGAGTTCGAGCTGGATCTGCTCGAGGCGCGCCGCCGAGGTCTCGAGCTCGGACTTGATCGACGCCACCTCGCGCATCTCGTCGGCGGCATCCTCGCCGCGGGACTTGCGCTGGCCGATCAGGCGCGAGATCTGGTTGCGCCGGGCCTGCAGCTCCTCGGTGCGAGTCTGCAGTTGCTTGCGCTCGCCCTCCAGCGCGCCGAAGCGCTGCACGTCGAGAAAGCCCTGGGGCTGCTTGCGGGTGTTCAGCCGGGCGACGACGTCGTCCAGGTCCTTGCGCAACAGATTGATGTCCAGCATGGCAAACAGGGGGGTTGCGAGGAAAGGCGGACGGGCCCGGCTCGGCCCGCCCGGTTCGGCATGTGCCGCCGCGCGGCGGCGCGCGAGGTCAACTTCGCGCCATTTTCGGGCTCAGGCCCTTGGGCAGCGGAAAGCGCAGGGTTTCGTCGACCCCGTCGAGCTCGCGCACACTTCCCGCTCCCAGTTCGCGCAGGCGGTCGATGACCTGCTGCACCAGGTGCTCGGGCGCCGACGCGCCGGCGGTCACGCCCACGCGGCGCGCGCCTTGCAGCCACTCGGCGCGCAGGTCGGCGGCGGTATCGACCATGTAGGCCGGCCGTCCCAGGCGCGCGGCGACCTCGCGCAGGCGATTGGAATTCGAACTGCTGGGGCTGCCGACCACGATCACCACGTCGACCAGCGGGGCCATGAACTTCACCGCGTCCTGGCGGTTCTGCGTGGCGTAGCAGATGTCCTGGCGTTTCGGGTCGCGCAGGCGCGGGTAGCGTGCGCGCAGCGCCGACACCACGGCTGCGGCGTCGTCCACCGACAGCGTGGTCTGGGTGACATAGGCGACTTCGTCGTCCCGCGGGAACGGCAACTGCGCCACGTCGTCCTCGCTCTGCACCAGGTACACGCCCTCGGCCTGGCCCATCGTGCCTTCCACCTCGGGGTGGCCGGCGTGGCCGATCATCACGAGGTGCAGCCCCTCGCCGCGCATGCGCGCGACTTCGACGTGGACCTTGGTGACCAGCGGGCATGTGGCGTCGAACACCTTCAGCCCGCGTGCCTGCGCCTGCTCGCGCACCTCGCGCGAGACCCCGTGCGCCGAGAACACCAGCGTCGCCCCCGGCGGAACGTCGTCGATCTCGTCGACGAACACCGCGCCCTTGGCGCGCAGGCTCTGCACCACGGTGGTGTTGTGCACGATCTCGTGGCGCACGTAGATCGGCGCGCCGAACAGCTCGAGCGCGCGCTCGACGATGTCGATGGCGCGATCCACCCCGGCGCAGAAGCCGCGCGGGCTGGCCAGCAGCACGTCCATGTCGTCGGGGCGCGGCTCGCTCACAGAACCCCCAGGATGTGCACGTCGAACACCACCGCCTTGCCGGCCAGCGGGTGGTTGAAGTCGAGCTCCACGACCTGTTCGTCGGCCGCGGTCACGGTCGCCGCGGCACTCGCGCCGCTGGCCGAGGTCAGGCCGGCCAGCTGCACCGCGTCGCCCACCGCCAGGCGCACGTTGTCGGGCACGTACTGCGACAGCAGGCTGCGCGGAACGCGTTGCACGCGCTGCGGGTCGTGCGGGCCGAAGGCGGTGTCGGGTTCGAGCTCGAAACGCGCCTGCGCGCCCTCTTCGAGGCCCAGCAGGCACTCCTCGAGCGCCGGCGCGAGCTGGCGCGCGCCGAGGGTCAGCGTGGCCGGGTTGTGGCCGAAGGTATCCACCCAGGCGCGCCCGTCCGGCGGAGCCAGGCGGTAATGAAGGGTCAGCAGGGAGTCGGGGCGAACGTGGGCCACGGTGTCGATAAACTGTGTTGCAGCGAAAGCGAAAGGCTTCGCGCCCGCCGGGGCCAGCACCGGGCGCGCACGAGCCGCAAACGCCCATTGTAGGGATCCGCCTGCATGTCCACCCGCATCGCCGACCTTCCCCCCGCGGCACGCCCCCGCGAGAAGCTGCTGCAGCGCGGCCCGCAGTCCCTGGCCGACGCCGAGCTGGTGGCGCTGCTGCTGCGCAGCGGGGTGCGCGGCTGCAGTGCCGTGCAGCTCGGCCAGCTGCTGCTCGACACCTTCGGCGGACTGCACGGGCTGCTGCACGCGCCTGCGGCACGCCTGCGCGCGGTGCGTGGCCTGGGTACGGCCAAGTACGCCGAGCTCGCCGCGGTGCTCGAGCTGGCGCGGCGCGCACTGGCCGAGCCGATGCGCGAGCGCCAGGTGTTCGACACGCCGGAGGCGGTGTCCGACTATCTGCGCCTGTGGCTGGGCGGCAGCCCGGTGGAGGTGTTCGCGGCGCTGCTGCTCGACCACCGCCACCGCCTGCTGCACGCGCAGCAGCTGTGGCGCGGCACCCTGTCGCACACCGCGGTGTACCCGCGCGAGCTGGTCAAGCTGGCGCTGGCCCACGACGCGGCCGCGGTGATCGTCGCGCACAACCATCCGTCGGGCTCGACGCAGCCGTCGTCCAGCGACCACCAGGTCACCGCGCGCCTGAAGGCCGCGCTGGGCCTGCTGGACATCACGCTGCTCGACCATCTCGTGGTCACCCGCGAACAAAGCTTCTCGTTCGCGCGCGAGGGGCTGCTGTGAAACCGCGTACCGGCGAGGCCCGGCGATGAGCCGCCACGTACCCCGTCACCAGCGGCGCCGTGCGGCCGCCGCGCCGGAGCTGGAGCCGGCGCCAGAGGTGGTGCCGCTGCCCGACGAGGCGCCGCCTCGCGTGGCGCAGCCCGAGCCGGACCCCGAACTCGCGCTGTTCCGCGACGCGGTGGCCGGCGCCCAGGTGCTGGCGCCCCCCGACCGCGTGGTGCTGCGCCGCGCGCCGCCGCCTCCGGTGCCGCGCCAGCGCCTGCGCGACGAACGCGCGGCGCTGCTCGAATCCCTGTCCGACAGCGTCGACCTCGACAGCCTGCTGGAAACCGACGAACGCCTGTCCTACCGCGCCCCCGGCATCGGGCCCGACGTGCTGCGCAAGCTGCGCCGCGGGCACTGGGTGATCCAGGCCGAACTCGACCTGCACGGCCTGCGGCGCGACGAGGCGCGCGCCGCCTTGCTCGAGTTCACCCACGACGCGCAGCAACGCGGCGCGCGCTGCCTGCGCGTGATCCACGGCAAGGGCCTGGGCTCTCCGGGGCGCGAAGGCGTGCTCAAGCACAAGGTGCGCACCTGGCTGCTGCAGATGCGCGACGTACTGGCGTTTTGCCAGGCGGGCCCGCACGACGGCGGGGCCGGCGCGCTGATCGTGCTGCTGCGCCCGGCGCTGCCGCCGTCCGCGCAGGCGCGCGGCGCGGGCTGATCGAGCGGATACCTCGCCCGGCGCCTCAGCCGGTCTGCTGCCCCGGCTCGGCGCGGTTGCGCATCCAGTCCGCGGTGCCGGCGAAGGCCTCCTGCAGGCGCCGCGACAGTTCCGGGTCCACCTGCTGCTCGTCCAGCGCCTGGCGCATGCAGGCCATCCAGGCGTCGCGCTCGGCGATGCCGATGGCGTACGGAAAGTGCCGCATTCGCAGGCGCGGGTGGCCGAAGCGCTGCTGGTACATGTCCGGCCCGCCCAGCCAGCCGCTGAGAAACCAGTACAGCTTGTCGCGCGAGCCGTCTAGCGTGGTCGGATGAATCGACCGCAACTGCGCGTAGCGCGGCTCCAGGTCCATCAGGTCGTAGAAGCGGTCCACCAGCGCGCGTACGCCGGGGTCGCCGCCGAGGAGTTCATAGGGAGTCGCGGCCTGGGCCTGGGTGGGAGCATTCATGTCGGGCAACGCACTGCGCGCAACGGAGGAAACAAGGAATTCACGCCGCACCCATTGTCGCGGCACGGCGCCACGAGTGCTTGCGCGGGATCAACGCGCAAGCTCCCGGGCGAGCTCATCGGGCGGCTCGCAGCAGGCGCAGCGGCGGCGTGCGCAGCACGTGACGCAGGCTGGCCCAGCCCACGAGCAGGGCGAGTGCCGCGCCACCGGCGGCACCGCCGCCCAGCCACCAGGCCGACGGGGTCCACGCGAACTCGAACACCTGGCGCGCCAGCAGCCACGCCGCGGCCCCGGCCCCGAGCGCGCCCAGCGTCCCGGCCAGCAGCCCCGACAGCAGCAACTCGACGGCGAGCACCCGGCGCAGCAGCCGATCGGAGGCCCCCAGCACGCGCCACAGCGCCGTCTCGCGTTCGCGTTCGCGGCGCCCGATGACCAGGCAGGCCACCAGCACCGCCAGCCCGGTGCCGAGGGCGAGCACGAACAGCACCTGCACGGCCGTGCCGATCTGGCCGAGGAGTTCGCGCAACTGGGCCAGCAGTTCGGCCAGGTCGATGATGGTGATGTCGGGAAACATGCGCCCCAGACGCCCGTCGAGCGCCGGGGACGACGCCGCCGGCTCGTGGAACGCGGCCAGCCAGGTGTAGGGCTGGCGCTGCAGCACGGCCGGCGGCGCCAGCACGAAGAAGTTCGCGTGCATGGAGCCCCAGTCCACCTTGCGCAGGCTGGTGATGTCGGCGCTGAGCGTGTCGCCCGCGATCTCGAAGCGCAGGCGGTCGCCGAGCTTGAGCCCGAGCAGCTTCGCGATGCCCTGGTCCACCGACAGCCCGCGTGCTCCGGGGCCCGCGGTGGCCGCCCACGAGCCGGCGACGATGCGGTTGTCCGAAGGCAGCCGGTCGGTCGACGACACGTTGAACTCACGATCGATCAGCTGGCGCGCGCGCGGCTCGGCGTAGTCGCGCCCGAACACGGCCCGGCCGTTGATGGCGACCAGGCGCGCGCGCACCATCGGATACCAGTCGAAACGGGTGATGCCCGCATCGCGCAGCGCCTGGCGGAAGGCTTGCCCCTGCTGCGGCTGCACGTTGATCACGAAGCGGTTGGGCGCGTCGGCCGGCAGCGAGGCCTGCCAGCCGGCGAGCAGCCCCGAACGCAGCATGCCCACGAGCAGCAGCGCCATCAGCGCCAGCCCGAGCGCGGCGACCTGGGCCACGGCGGGCAGCCCGCGCGCGCCGAGCTGGCGCGCGGCCAGCGCCCAGACGCCACGGCCGCGCTCGCCGGCCCGGCGCAGCAGGGCCAGCGAACCCAGCGCGGCGAGCACCAGCACCAGCGCTGCGCACGCGAAGCCGCCGACCGCGATCAGCCCGAGCCTGCGCTCGCCGGCGAGCAGCATCAGCACGCCGACGAACACGCCCAGGCCCAGCACCGACAGCAGGTACGACGCACGACGCCCGCCGACCGCCTCGCGGCGCAGCACGCGCAGTGGCGGCACGCCCGCAAGGCGCACCAGTTGCGGCAGCGCGAAGGCGAGCAGCAAGGCGAAGATGGTCAGCAGGGTCCACGCCGGCGGCTGCCAGCCCGCGGCGCCGAGCTCGCCGCTGCCCAGCAGGCGCTGCAGCAAGGCCAGCAGCAGTGCCTGCAGGCCCAGTCCGGCCAGGCTGCCCAGCAGCGCGGCGCTCAGGCCCAGCAGGCCCAGCTCGGCGCCGATCAGCGCGAGCACGCCGCGGCGCGACAGCCCCAGCGCCTTGAGCAACGCGACCAGCGACTGGCGCCGGCGCGCGAAGTCGCGCGCGGCCACCGCCACCGCCACGCCGGCCAGCAAGGCCGCGAGCAGCGCCACCAGGCGAAGGTAGTCGGCGCCGCGGCGCAGGTTGCGGTCGAATCCGTTGCCGTCGCCGTTCGGCGTGCTCAACTGCACCCCGCGCAGCCCCTGTCGGCGAATGGTGTCGCGGGCCCACTGCGCATAGGCCGCCACCGCCGCGGGCGGACCGGTCCACGCCAGCGTGTAGGTGACGCGGCTGGCGGGCTGGATCAGGCCGGTGGATGCGAGGTCGGCGGCGTTGAGCATCACGCGCGGCGCCAGTCCCGGAATCCCGGCCCCGCGATCGGGCTCGCCGCTCACCAGCGCGGCGATGCGCAGCGTGCGCGTGCCGAGCACGATGGGGCCCTGCGGCGGCGCGCCCAGGCGCTGCGCCAGGTTCGCGGACACCCACACCGTGCCGGGCGCCGGAATCGGCGTGCGCGGCAGCGCCACGCCGGGCGCCACGGGACTGAGCTTGACATGGCCCAGCAGCGGGTAACCAGCGCCGACGGCCTTGACCACGACGAGCTGGCTGCGCGCCTGCGGCCCCGGGCCCAGCGCCATGCTGGCGAACAACGCCACCGAGGCCTCGCGCAGTCCCGCGGCCCGCGCGCGCTGCGCGAACTGCGGCGCCAGCGGATGATCGCCGCGCAGCAGCAACTGGCCGCCGAGCAGCTGCGCGGCGTCGCGCTGCAGCCCGGCGTGCAGGCGCTGGGCGACGAAGCCCACGCCGGACAGCGCGCTGGCTGCCAGCAGCAGCGCCAGCCAGATCAGCCCGAGCTGGGCCGACAGCAGCTCGGCTCGCAGCAGGTGGCGGAAGCCTCGGGCGCGCATGGCACGGGCGCGGTGCCGACTCAGGCCGCCAGGTCGGCCCCGAACACGCGCCCGGCGTGCTCGCGCAGCGCGTGGAACGACACCTGCGGCCAGCGCTCCTGCAGCACGCGCAGTTCGGCCGCGTGGGTCAGCATGACCGCCGGCGCATCGACCACGTCGTAGGCGATGCGGTGCGCGTTCTCGTCGATGAAGCGCTTGAGGTCGCGCTCGTCGTCGCAGTGCACCCAGCGCGCCACGCGGTACTGGGTGGCGGCCAGGCGGGCAGCCACGTTGTACTCGCCGCTGAGCCGGTGCAGCACGACGTCGAACTGCAGCGCGCCGACCGCTCCCAGCAGCAGGCTGCCGCTGAAATGCGGGCGAAACACCTGGATCGCGCCCTCCTCGCCGAGCTGCATCAACCCTGTGCGAAGCTGCTTGCTGCGCAGCGGGTCGGCGATCTCCACGGCCTGGAACAGTTCCGGCGCGAAGAACGGCAGCCCGGTGAACTGCAGGGTCTCGCCCTCGGTCAGGGTGTCTCCCAGGCGCAGCGTGCCGTGGTTGGGAATGCCGATGATGTCCCCGGCCCACGCCTCGTCGAGCAGTTCCCTGCGCTGCGACATGAACGCCACCACGGTGTTGGGGCGGATTTCCTTGCCGCTGCGCCCGACGCGCAGGCGCATGCCGCGCGTGAAGCGCCCCGAACACACGCGCACGAAGGCGATGCGGTCCCGGTGCGCCGGGTCCATGTTGGCCTGGATCTTGAAGACCACGCCGCTGAACTTGGGCTCCTCCGGGCGCACCACGCGCTGCAGCGCCGGGCGCGGCTGCGGCGGCGGCGCCAGGTCGACCAGCGCGTCGAGCACCTCGCGCACGCCGAAGTTGTTGATCGCCGAGCCGAAGAACAGCGGCGACTGGCGCCCGGCGCGGAACTCCTGCAGGTCGAGCTCGGCGGTGGCCTCGCTGAGCAGCTCCAGCTCCTCGGCGGCCTGCGCGTGCTCGGCGCCGAAGCGCTGCGCCAGTTGCGGATTGTCCAGTCCGTCGATGAATTCGTCGTCGCCGTCGTCGACACGGTCCTCGCCGGGGCTGAACACGCGCATGCGCTGTCGCCGCAGGTCGAGCACGCCGTGGAAGTTCTTGCCCATGCCCACCGGCCAGCTCAGGGGAATGGCGTCCATCCCCAGGTGGCGCTCGATCTCGTCCATCAGGTCGAGCGGGGCGCGCACCTCGCGGTCCATCTTGTTGACGAAGGTGATGATGGGCGTGTTGCGCGCGCGGCAGACCTCGAGCAGGCGCAGGGTCTGCGCCTCCACGCCGTTGGCCGCGTCGATCACCATCAGCGCCGCGTCGACGGCCGTGAGCACGCGGTAGGTGTCCTCGGAGAAGTCCTGGTGGCCGGGCGTGTCGAGCAGGTTGATGACGCAGTCGCGCCATTCCATCTGCATCACCGACGAGGCCACCGAGATGCCGCGCTGCTTCTCGATTTCCATCCAGTCGGAGGTCGCGTGGCGACTCGCCTTGCGCGCCTTCACCGAGCCGGCGATCTGGATCGCCCCGGAGAACAGCAGAAGCTTTTCCGTCAGGGTCGTCTTGCCGGCGTCGGGGTGGGAAATGATGGCGAAGGTTCTCCTGCGCCGGATTGCATCGGGATTCGCGCCGGTGGACATCCAGGACTCTCTTGTGGGGCGGACGGCCCCGGCGCGCAACCCCGGTCGCTCGAGGCGACCGCGCTGGCGCCCGGACCGCCACGGTTCGAGCAACCCCACAGTATACCCGGTCAAGGCATGCTTCGTGAGCTGCGCGACAAAATCCGATTATCGAATTCACAAATCGAATAACCACTCGTCAAACCAAGGCACTTAACCAATATCACCCATAGGGAAATGAGGCCCTGGAAAATCGCGGCACGATTATCCTCGCAGCGACGGAAGGGCCCGACCACCATGGCATCTCCAGGCACCACACCTTGGATCACCGGCTTCCTGCTCATGCTGTGCGGGGTTGCCGCCAGCGCTGCCGCTGCCGCCGACCCGGCTCCCGTGCGAACCCTGGTGTACTGCTCGGAAGCCAATCCCAACCAGTTCCAGGGCGCGCTGGCGGGCGACCAGACCAGCCTCGACGCAGGCCCGCGCCAGATCTTCGACCGCCTGCTGCGCCTGCGCGAACGCGACGGCAGGCAGGTCCTCGAGCCATCGCTGGCAACGTCGTGGACCGTTTCCGCCGACGGCCGCACCTACACGCTGCCATTGCGCCGTGGCGTGCGTTTCCAGGCGAATCACGGCTTCACGCCGACGCGCGAATTCAATGCCGAGGACGTGGTGTTCAGTTTTCGCCGCATGATGGACAGCCGTCACCCGTACCACGACGTCTCCGGCGGCATCTACCCGACCTTCCAGGCCCTGGGCCTGCCGCGCATTCTGCGCAGCGTCGACGCGCCGGACCCGCACACCGTGCGTTTCGTGCTCGCCACGCCCAACGCCCCCTTCCTCGCCGACCTGGCGATGGACTTCGCGTCGATCAACTCGGCCGAATACGCGCAGTGGCTGCAGCAGCGCGGCCGCAAGGCCGACCTCGACCTCAAACCGCTGGGCACCGGGCCGTTCGAGCTCGTCTCCTACCAGAGCGGCTCGGCGATTCGCTACCGGGCCTTCGCCGCGCATTGGCGCGGCGCGCCACGCATCGATCACCTGGTGTTCGCCATCACCCCCAACCCGGCGGTTCGCTGGGCGCGCCTGCGCGCCGGGGAATGCCAGGTGATCGCCGACCCCAACCCGGCCGACCTGCCCGCCATGCGAGCCGACCCGAACCTGCGCGTGCTCAGCGCGCCGGGCAGCGACATCGCCTACGTGTCGCTCAACCTGCAGCGGCCGCCGCTGGACAACGTGCTGGTGCGCCGCGCGCTGGCGATGGCGGTGAACCGCAAGGCCATCGTCGAGCATGTCTACCAGGGTGGCGCACGCGCCGCGGTGAACCCGCTGCCGCCCACGCTGTGGTCCTACGACACCGACATCGCCGCGCCGCCCTACGACCCGCAGCAGGCCAGGCGCCTGCTAGCCCAGGCCGGCCATCCGCAGGGCTTCGACATCGACCTGTGGGCCATGACGGTGTCGCGCCCGTACCTGCCGGACGCGAGGCGCGTGGCGCAGATGATCCAGGCCGACTGGGCCGCGGTGGGGGTGCGCGCGCACGTGGTGAGCTTCGACTGGGGCGAATACGTGCACGGCCTGCAGCAGCATCTGCAGGACACGGCGCTGCTCGGCTGGGCCGGCGACAACGGCGATCCCGACTATTTCCTGGGCAACCTGCTGTCCTGCGACGCCGCGCGCACCGTGCGCAACGCCTCCGGGTTCTGCAACCCGCAGTACCAGCGCGTGATCGAGCAGGCTCGCGAGACCATGGACCGCGAGCAGCGCACGCGGCTGTACCGGCAGGCCCAGCGCATTTTCCAGGAGCAGCTGCCGTGGATTCCGCTGGCCTACCCCGACGTCGTCGTGCCGATGTCGCGTCGCGTGCACGGCTACGTGCTGCCGCCGAACGGGGGGCACGAGTTCCAGGGCGTCTGGCTGCAGTGAGCGCGCCGCAGCCCATCGCCGCTCGCACACGCTCCCCGCAACCATGTCGCGCTTCCTGCTCGGACGCCTCGGCCCGCTGCTGGCCGCGCTGCTCGGCGTCAGCCTGCTGAGCTTCGTGCTGGTCCACCTGGTCCCCGGCGACCCGGTGGCCCTGCTCACCGGCCAGCAGGGGCTGACCCCGGCCGAACACGCGCGCCTGCTGCACAAGCTGGGACTGGACCTGCCGTGGTGGCGCCAGTACCTGGGCTTCGTGCTGCGCGCCGCGCACGGCGACCTCGGCGTGTCGCTGTTCACGCACGAGCCGGTGAGCGCGGAGTTCGCGCAGCGCCTGGGGGCCACGCTCGAGCTGTCCACCGCGGCGCTGCTGGTGGCGCTGCTGGTGGGCGTTCCCGCGGGCGTGCTGGCCGCGCTGCACCGCGGCCGCGGGGTGGACCACCTGGTCATGTCGGTCAGCCTGGGCGGCTATTCGATGCCGGTGTTCTGGTGGGGCCTGCTGCTGATCCTGCTGTTCTCGGTCGAGCTGGGCTGGACGCCGGTGGCCGGGCGCCTGGCACCGCAGTTCTGGATCGAGCCGCGCACCGGGCTGATGCTGCTCGACACGCTGCTCGCCGGCGATCTGCCGGCGTTCCGCGACGCGCTGCGCCACCTGCTGCTGCCCGCCCTCACGCTGGGTACGGTCGCGATGGCGGTGATGGCGCGCATGACGCGCTCGGCGATGCTCGAGGTGCTCGGCCAGGATTACGTGCGCACGGCTCGCGCCAAGGGCCTGTCCGAGGCCCGGGTGGTGGTCGTGCATGCGCTGCGCAACGCGCTGATCCCGGTGCTCACCGCGCTGGGACTTCAGGCGGGCTCGCTGCTGGGCGGCGCAGTGCTGACCGAAACGGTGTTCTCCTGGCCCGGCATCGGGCAATGGATGGTGCAGGCCATCCAGCAACGCGACTATCCCGTGGTCCAGGGCGGCATGCTGCTGGTCGCCTGCCTGGTGATCGGGGTCAACACCCTGGTCGATCTCGGCTATGGCCTGCTCGACCCGCGCATTCGCCATGCCCGCTGAACTGTCGATGTCGCAAGCCGCGCCCGCTCGCGCGTCGGGCGAGCCCGCGCCCGGCGCGTGGCGCGCCGCGTGGAACGGGCTGCGCGCCAGCCGCTCCGGCATGCTCGGGCTCGGCCTGTGCCTGGCGCTCGGGCTGGCCGCCGTCGGCGCACCGTGGCTGGCCGTGCACTCCCCGATCGTCGCCGACCCCTACGCCGTGCTGCGCCCGCCGGTGTGGCTGGGCGGCAGCTGGAGCCACGTCCTGGGCACCGACGGGCTCGGGCGCGACCTGCTGTCGCGCCTGCTGTGGGGCGCCCGCGTGTCGCTGGCCATCGGCATGCTGGCCGTCACGCTGTCGCTGCTCGTGGGCACCATGCTGGGCCTGCTCGCCGGCTACTGCGGGCGAGCCGTCGACACCCTGATCATGCGCGGGGTCGACATCGTGCTGGCGCTGCCTTCGCTGCTGCTGGCGATCGCCGTGGTCGCGGTACTCGGCCCGGGCCTGCTCGATGCCGTGGCCGCGATCGTCGTGGTCAGCATTCCCGGCTACGTGCGCCAGGCACGTGCCGCGGTGCTCACCGAGCGCGAGCGCGAATACGTGCTGGCGGCGCGCCTGGCCGGTGCCGGGCACGCCCGCGTGCTGCTGCTGACCCTGCTGCCCAATTGCCTGGCCCCGCTGATCGTGCAGGCGACGCTCGGCTTCTCCAACGCCATTCTCGACGCCGCCGCGCTGGGTTTTCTCGGCCTGGGCGCCCAGCCGCCGACTCCCGAATGGGGCAGCATGCTGGCCGACGCGATGCAGTTCGTGCAAAGCGCCTGGTGGGTCGTGACCCTTCCCGGGCTGGCGATCCTGCTCACCGTGCTCGGCTTCAACCTGCTCGGCGACGGACTGCGCGACGCACTCGACCCGCGCCTGCGACGATGAGCCCGGCGATTCCCGACCCGTTCGCAGCGGCGACGCCCCGGCCGCCGCTGCTCGAGGCGCGCGGCCTGCGCGTGGAACTCGGCCGCCGTGCCGAGCCGGTTCGCGTGGTCGACCACGTCGACCTGCTGCTCGAGCCGGGCCGCGTGCTGGGCCTGGTCGGTGAATCGGGCTGCGGCAAGAGCGTCACCGCGATGGCCCTGATGGGGCTGCTCGAGCCCGGCGCACGCGTGCACGCCGACGCGCTGCGATTCGACGGACACGAACTGCTGGGCACCAGCGCGGCGCGGCGCAGGCGCCACAACGGCCGCGACATGGCCATGGTGTTCCAGGAGCCGATGAGCAGCCTGAACCCCTGCTACACGATCGGCTGGCAGCTCGACGAAATGCTGCGCCTGCACGGGCGCGCCTCGCGCAGCCGGCGCCGCGAGCTGGCCGAGCAGTTGCTGGCAGGCGTGGGCATCGCCGCGCCCGGCGAGCGCCTGAAGGCCTATCCCCACCAGTTGTCCGGGGGCATGAGCCAGCGCGTCATGATCGCGATGGCGCTTGCCGGCCATCCGCGACTGCTGATCGCCGACGAGCCCACCACGGCGCTCGACGTGACGGTGCAGGCGCAGATCGTCGAACTGCTGCTGGACCTGCAGCGTCAGCGCGGCATGGCGCTGCTGCTGATCAGCCACGACCTCGGCCTGGTGGCCTCGGCCGCCGACCAGGTGGCCGTGATGTACGCCGGGCGCGTGGTCGAACTCGCCGCGGCCGCCGACATCTTCCGGCGCCCGCGGCACCCCTACACCGCGGCCCTGCTCGAAGCCCTTCCCGAACGCGCACGCGCCGGCGCGCCGCTGCGCACGCTGCCAGGCACCATGCCGGCGCCGGGGCAACTGCCCCCGGGCTGCGCATTTCATCCCCGCTGCCCGCACGCGCGCCCAGCGTGCGCGGTCGCCGAGCCGGCCTTGCATCAGGTCGCGCACGGCGCGCTCGTGCGCTGTTTCTTTCCCTGCCACGGCCCCGGCTCCGACGCGCTGGAGACTCGGCCATGAGCGCCCGCCAGACCTCGCCCCCGGAGCCCTGCGCGCTGCAGGCCGAGAATCTGCAGCGCCGCTACGCCCAGCCGGGCCGGCGCAACGGGCGCGACGCGACGCTGCAGGCCCTGCGCGGTGTCTCGCTTTGCGTGTCGGCAGCGCAGGTGCTCGCGGTGGTGGGCGAATCGGGCTGCGGCAAATCGACCCTGGCGCGCCTGCTGAGCTTCGCCGACGCCCCGGACGAAGGCGTGTTGCGCGTGCGCGGAGTGGTCGTCGACCCGCGGCGGCGCGAAGACCTGCGGCGCGCGCGCGCCGCCGTGCAGATGGTGTTCCAGAACGCTCGCGGCTCGCTCGACCCGCGCCAGCGCGTGGCGCGCGCGCTCGAGGAGCCGCTGCGCATCCACACCCGCCTGGCAGGCGCTGAACGCGAAGCTCGCGTGCTCGACATGCTGCAGCGCGTGGGCCTGCAGGCGCAGCATGGCAGCCGCTACCCGCACATGCTGTCGGGCGGCCAGCTCCAGCGCGTGGCCATTGCCCGCGCGCTGATGCTCGAGCCGGCGGTGCTGGTGGCGGACGAGCCGGTGTCGGCGCTCGACGTCTCGGTGCAGGCCCAGGTTCTCAACCTGCTGCTCGAGCTGCGCCGCCAGCTCGGGCTTGCGCTGGTGTTCATCTCGCACGACCTCGCCGTGGTGCGCCACGTCGCCGACAGCGTGGCGGTGATGTACTGCGGCCGGGTGGTCGAGAGCGGCGCGCGCGAAGCCGTTCTGCAGCAGCCACTGCATCCGTACACGCGCGCGCTGCTCGCCGCCACGGCCACGCTGCACGGGCCGGGGCCCGCGGCGGGCACGCGCATGCGCGCGGCGGTCCGCGGCGAGCCGCCGTCGCCGCTGTCGCCGCCGCCCGGCTGCGCCTTTCATCCGCGTTGCCCGCACGCGCAGCCGCGCTGTCGCGACGAGCAGCCGGCCTTGCGCGAGCTGCTCGGGCGACAGGTGGCGTGTCACCGCGCCGAATTCGTCGCCGGACTGTCGGCGTCCACCGGCGCGTCGGCCGCGGGCAGCGCCTGCACGGATGCCAGCGCATCCGGCTGCTGGACGTCGGCGACGAGTTCGTCCGACCAGGGCCCATCGCCCGCCGCCGGCGCCTCGACCGACTGAGCGGGCGAACGCGGCGGCTCCAGCAAGGACTCGGCCCCGGCGTCCGCGGGCGCCGGCAGGTGGAAAGCGTCGGCGGCTCGCACCGGCCGGGCCTGGCGCGGGCGCGGCGCAACGGCCTGCGCCAGCGCCTGCCGGGCCTCGCGCAAGGCCTGCGCCGCGCGCGACTCCAGCCAAAGGCGCAAAGCGTCGTTCGCATTCGGCCCGGATGCCAGCGACTGCAGCAGTCGATCGGCGTCGTGCCAGGCTCCGAGGTGGGTCTGCAACGCGGTGGCCAGCTTGCCGGCCTGCGCGTAGCGATGCCGCGCCTTGCGCGGCATCAGCCCGGACAGACGCTCGGCCGACAGGCGCAGGCGCTTGGAGGCGATGCGCAGCCGATGCAGCCGCAAGGCCTGCTCGGGCCTTGGCAGGCCATGCGCGGTGCAATCGCCCAGCGGACACTCCACGTCGATCGCATCACGCCACTCGGCTTCGTCCTGGCGCAAGGCCTGCGCGGCCATGCGCCGCAAGGCGCCGGCACGCGGCTCGGTGGGGCCGACGTCGCCGCAACGCCCGAGCGCCATCAGCAAGCGCGCGAAACGGGCACTGCGCACGTAGGCCTGCAGCGCCAGCCGATGCTGCGCACGCGCGCCGGAGATCGGCCGCGCCAGCGCCCCGGCCTGGTCGGCCACCGGGCCGGGCCTGGCGGCGGCCTGCGCCAGCAGTTGCAGCGAGACATCGGCGTCGCGCACCAGCCCGGCGAGCTGGTGCGCCCAGCGCAGTTCGCCTCGCAGCCAGCGCGCGGCCCCGCGCGGCAGCTGTCCGGCCAGCCAGCGCAACGCGGTGCGCAGCCGGCGCAGCACCACTCGGAACTGGTGCACGTCGTGCGCATCGTCGGCCTCGGCGATTCGCTCGGCCCACACCGCCAGCTGCGCGCAGGCCGTGTGCAGCCACTGCCGCACCGCCTGCTGCATGGTCGCGTCGCGCACCAGCGGGCCCGGCTCGGCCGGCACCGGCAGGCGCTCGGCCCGCAGCAGCGCGACGGCGCGCCGCGCCTTGTCGATCGGGCTGAGCACCAGAGCCAGGTCCTGTCCCAGGGTCCAGGCCAGGTCCCAGGCCTGCGCCAGCTCGCCCTGCAGCACCTCCAGCTCGAGCTCGCACAGGTTCGCGCTGTGCTCGCGGCCTTCGCGCAGCGCCACGCAGGCCCCCTGGTCCAGCGCGAGCTCGATGCGGGCGCCCTGCCACTCGATGTCCCAGGCATGGCGCTCGAAGCGGGTCTGGAAACGCGGCGCCAGGCGAGCCTGCCACGGCGCGCCCGGCGCCGCGCGGCCGAGGCCGGTGTGCCGCAGCGCGTGCTCCAGGTCGCGCGCACCGAGGGTGTCGCCGAAGCTGTCCAGCGCCGGCCACTCCCACTCCTGGCGTACCGCGCCCAGCGCGTCGTCGCCACGCGCCTTGACCGTCAGCACGCGCGCCGCGCCGTCGTCGCGCAGGCGCAGCACCAGGCCGACGGCCCCCAGTTCCAGGGCCTCGGTGTCGAAATACAGGGTGCGCAGGCTGCGCAGGCGCGGCGCCCCGGCAAGCAGCAGCAGCGCATGCCCGCTCAAGGCCCGCGCCGCGTCGGCTGAAAGACTGAATTTGAGTTCGCGCTCCAGGCCCATGCTGCTCCTCCGGCCGACGTCCCCGCTCGCCGCAGGGCATCACCCCGGCGCGATTGTGCCGCCGGCGCGGCCCGCGGTCCTTGCTTCAGCGCAAGCGCCGCGCCTGCCTCTGCCGCCCGGACTCCAGGTCACATGCCCACGTAGTTGGGTCCGCCACCGCCCTCGGGGGCGACCCAGACGATGTTCTGCGTCGGATCCTTGATGTCGCAGGTCTTGCAATGCACGCAATTCTGGGCGTTGATCTGCAGGCGCTCGCCACCGCCTTCGGCAGGAACGAATTCGTACACCCCAGCCGGGCAGTAGCGCTGCTCGGGGCCGGCGTAGCGCGCCAGGTTCACCGACACCGGCACCGCCGCGTCGCGCAGGGTCAGGTGCGCCGGCTGGTTCTCCTCGTGGTTGGTGTTGCTCAGGAACACCGAAGACAGGCGGTCGAAGGTGAGCTTGCCGTCGGGCTTCGGGTAGTCGATGCGCGGCATGCTGTCGGCCGGCTGCAGCGCCTCGTGGTCGGCCTGGGTGCGGTGCAGGGTCCACGGCACGCGTCCGCCCAGCAGCAGTTGCTCGACCCCGGTCATCAGCGTGCCGACGGCGCGGCCCTTCTTGAACCACTGCTTGAAATTGCGCGCGCGGTGCAGTTCCTCGTGCAGCCACGACGATTCGAAGGCCTTCGGATACGCCTCCAGCGTGTCGCCGCGGCGTCCCTCGCCCAGCGCCGCGGCCAGGGCCTCGGCTGCCAGCATGCCCGACTTGATCGCCGCGTGGCTGCCCTTGATGCGCGAGGCGTTGAGAAAGCCTGCCTCGCAACCCACCAGGCAGCCGCCGGGAAACACCAGGCGCGGCAGCGACAGCAGGCCGCCGGCGGTGAGTGCCCGAGCGCCGTAGCCCAGGCGCCTGGCGCCGTCGAACATCGGACGGATCGACGGGTGGGTCTTGAAGCGCTGGAATTCCTCGAAGGGGCTGAGCCAGGGGTTGCGGTAGTCCAGGCCAACCACCAGCCCAACCGTCACCTTGCGCTCGTCGAGGTGGTACAGGAAAGCCCCGCCGTAGGTGCGGCTGTCCAGCGGCCAGCCAGCGCTGTGCAGAACCCGCCCGGGCCGAGCCTGCTCGGGCGCGACCTCCCACAACTCCTTGATGCCGATGGCGTAGCTTTGCGGGTCGCGCCCTTCGTCCAGGCGGAAACGGGTGAGGAGTTCACGCCCGAGCTGGCCGCGCGCGCCCTCGGCGAACACGGTGTAGCGCGCCTGCAGCTCCATGCCGAGCTGGAAGCTGTCCAGCGGCTGGCCGTCCTTGCCCACGCCCTGGTTGCCGGTGGCCACCCCGCGCACCGCCCCGGATTCGTCGTACAGCAGCTCGGCGGCCGCGAAACCCGAGAAGATCTCGACCCCCAGCGCCTCGGCCTGCTGCGCCAGCCAGCGCGTGACCTCGCCGAGGCTGATGACGTAGTTGCCGTGGTTGCGAAAGCACGCCGGCTGCAGCGCGGCCGGCACCGAGCGGTGCCCGGCCTCGCCGAGGAACCAGAACAGGTCCTCGGTCACCGGCTGGCGCAGCGGTGCACCCTGCTGCTGCCAGTCGGGCAGCAGCTCGCTCAGCGCACGCGGGTCCATCACCGCGCCGGACAGGATGTGCGCGCCCGGCTCGGAGCCCTTTTCCAGCACGCACACGGAAATCTCGGCGCCGGATTGCGCGGCCAGCTGCTTGAGCCGGATCGCCGTGGCCAGCCCGGCCGGGCCGGCGCCGGCGATCACCACGTCGTATTCCATGGCCTCGCGAGGGCCGTATTGCTGCAACCACTGCTCCGGGGTGGGCATGAAGGTCTCCGTTTGCGCTGTTCGTGGGTGGTGGGTCGTTCGTGACGGGTCCATGGGGCGCGCGCGGCGCCCGGCGCGGCCATTGTAGAGTCGACCCCGGAAAAAATCGAACGATCGTTCGTTTTTGTTCCCGAAGCCCCGATGCGATGTCGCCCGCCCCCGGTTGTGAGCCCTCCGGGATGCGCGGACAATGCCTGCAAGGCGCCGGGTCACCGGGCAGCGGGACCGAGGACGCCAGCACGACGACACGACGGAGACTTCTGATGACCGATCTATCTGCCCAGGCCCAGGCGCTCGCCGACTACCGCCCCCGCCACAAGGTGCGCATGGTCACCGCGGCGGCACTGTTCGACGGGCACGACGCGGCCATCAACATCATGCGCCGCCTGCTGCAGGGCATGGGCGCCGAGGTCATCCACCTCGGGCACAACCGCTCGGTCGACGAGGTGGTCGACGCCGCGCTGCAGGAGGATGTACAGGGCATCGCGCTGAGCTCCTACCAGGGCGGGCACATGGAGTACTTCCGCTACGCCATCGACCGGCTTCGCGCGCTGGGCGCGACCCAGGTGCAGGTGTTCGGCGGCGGCGGCGGGGTGATCCGCCCGTCGGAGATCCGCGAACTGCACGAATACGGGGTCGCGCGCATCTACAGCCCCGAGGACGGGCAGCGCATGGGCCTGCAGGGCATGATCGGCGACATCCTGATGCGCTGCGACCGCGACCCCTGCGAACAGCTCCCGCAGGACCTGCGAGCCATCCAGGGACACGACGGCGCCGCGTGGCGCGCGCTGGCGCGCCTGATCACCGGCCTGGAGGCGGGCGGCGTCGACACCGCCATGGTGCGCGAACTGCACGCGCTGGCCGGGCAACGCCAGGTGCCGGTGCTGGGCATCACGGGAACCGGCGGCGCCGGCAAGTCCAGCCTGACCGACGAACTGGTGCGCCGCCTGCGCCTGGACCACGACGACGCGCTGCGCATCGCGGTGATCAGCATCGACCCGTCACGCCGGCGCAGCGGCGGCGCGCTGCTGGGCGACCGCATTCGCATGAACGCCATCCAGCCCTGGCGCGCGGGCCCGAGGGTGTACATGCGCAGCCTGGCCACGCGCGCCGCCGGCGGCGAGCTCAGCGCGGCGCTGCCGGAAGTGCTGGCGGCGGCCAAGGTCGCCGGCTTCGACCTCATCGTGGTCGAGACCTCGGGCATCGGCCAGGGCGACGCCGCGATCGTGCCGCTGGTCGACGTCTCGCTGTACGTGATGACTCCCGAATTCGGAGCGGCCAGCCAGCTCGAGAAGATCGACATGCTCGACTTCGCCGACCTCGTGGCCATCAACAAGTTCGACCGCAAGGGCGCGGCCGATGCGCTGCGCGACGTGTCGCGCCAGGTGCAGCGCAACCGCGCCGCGTTTGCGCAAGCGCCGGATTCCATGCCGGTGTTCGGGACCATGGCCAGCCGATTCAACGACGACGGCGTCACCGCGCTGTACCAGGCGCTGCGCGAGCGCCTGGAAGGTGCCGGACTGAAGCGCGGCGAGCCGCGCCTGCCGGCCGTGCACACCAGGCACAGCACCCAGCAGACCCCGCTGGTTCCGCCGCCGCGCGTGCGCTACCTGGCCGAGATCGCCGACAGCGTGCGCGCCTACAAGCGCGACGCGCGCGCGCAGGCGCAGGCGGCGCGGCAGGCACAGCAGCTCGAGGCCTCGGCGGCGATGCTGGCGGCCGCCGACGGCGACGGCGACGCGCCCGGCCGGCTGCGCCAGCTCGCGCGCGAGCGCCGCGACGCGCTGCCGGCCCGGGCACGCCGCCTGCTCGAGCAGTGGCCCGCGCTGCGCGAGGCCTATCGCGGCGACGAACTGGTGCAGAAGGTTCGGGATCGCGAACTGCGCACCCGCCTGAGCCATACCACGCTCAGCGGCACGCGCGTTCCGAAGGTGGCGCTGCCGCCCTACGAGGACCACGGCGAGCTGCTGCGCTGGCTGCTACTGGAGAACCTGCCGGGGCATTTCCCGTTCACCGCCGGCTGTTTCGCGTTCAAGCGCGAAGACGAGGACCCCACCCGCATGTTCGCCGGCGAAGGCGACCCGCAGGCCACCAACCGGCGTTTTCACCTGCTCAGCCAGGGCATGCCGGCGCGGCGCCTGTCCACCGCCTTCGATTCCGTGACCCTGTATGGCTGCGACCCCGACGAACGCCCGGACATCTACGGCAAGATCGGCAATTCCGGGGTCAGCGTGGCGACGCTGGACGACATCGAGGAGCTGTACGACGGTTTCGATCTGTGCGATCCGCAGACCTCGGTGTCCATGACCATCAACGGGCCGGCGCCGACCATCCTGGCGATGTTCCTGAATGCCGCCATCGACCAGCGCCGCAAGGCCTTCGCGCGTGAACACGGCCGCGAACCCGGAGCGGACGAGGCCGCGCGCCTGCGCGCCGAGGCGCTGGCCCAGGTGCGCGGCACGGTGCAGGCCGACATCCTCAAGGAGGACCAGGGCCAGAACACCTGCATCTTCTCCACCGAGTTCTCCCTCAAGCTGATGGGGGACATCCAGGACTACTTCATCCGCCACCGCGTGCGCAATTTCTACTCGGTGAGCATTTCCGGCTATCACATCGCCGAGGCCGGAGCCAACCCGATCTCGCAGCTGGCCTTCACGCTGGCCAACGGATTCACCTACGTCGAGGCCTACCTGGCGAGGGGCATGGACATCGACGATTTCGCGCCCAACCTGAGCTTTTTCTTCAGCAACGGAATGGACCCGGAATACACCGTGCTCGGTCGCGTGGCGCGGCGCATCTGGGCGGTGGCCATGCGCGAGCGCTACGGCGCCGACGAGCGCAGCCAGAAGCTGAAGTATCACATCCAGACCAGCGGACGCAGCCTGCACGCGCAGGAAATCAGCTTCAACGACATCCGCACCACGCTGCAGGCGCTGATCGCGATCTACGACAACTGCAACAGCCTGCACACCAACGCCTTCGACGAGGCGATCACGACGCCCACCGCGCAAAGCGTGCGCCGTGCGCTGGCCATCCAGCTGATCATCAACCGCGAATGGGGCCTGGCGAAGAACCACAACCCCAACCAGGGCTCGTTCATCCTCGAAGAGCTCACCGAACTGGTCGAGGAGGCGGTGCTGGCCGAGTTCGAACGCCTGGCCGAGCGCGGCGGTGTGCTGGGGGCGATGGAAACCGGCTACCAGCGCGGTCGAATCCAGGAGCAGAGCATGCATTACGAAACGCTCAAGCACACCGGGGAGTTGCCGATCATCGGGGTCAACACCTTCACCGACCCGGATGGCGAGGAGCCCGCCGGCGGCCTGGAACTGGCGCGCTCGAGCGAACAGCAGAAGCAGTCGCAGCTGCGCCGGCTGCGGGAGTTCCACGCGCGCCACGCCGCCGAGGCCGCGCCCATGCTGCAACGCCTGCGCGACGCCGTGATGTCCGGCGACAACGTGTTCGACGTGCTGATGGACGCCGTGCGCGTGTGCTCGCTGGGCCAGATCTCGAACGCGCTGTTCGAGGTCGGTGGCCAGTACCGCCGCAACATGTAGCCGCGGCTTGCGCGGCAGCGCGAGCCGGGCTTCAGTCGGGCAGCACGCGCTGCGCGAGCTTCGGGCTGGCGCCCCAGCGCGCCAACCACTCGGCATCGGCCGCGCGCGCGGCCGCCGGAGCCGCCGCCGGGGTTCCCGCGAAGCGCGGCGCGGGAGCCGCCTGGGTCACGCCTCCCAGGCGCAGGAAACTGCCGCGCGCCGCGTTGTGCGCGTGCGCCGGTGCCTCGACGCCGTCGAGCACCGGGGTGACGCAGGCGCTGCCGGCGGCGAAGTGCTCGCACCAGGCATCGCGACTGCGCGTGGCGAACAGCGCGGCCAGCTGCTCGCGGCGCCGCGGCCACAGCGCGCGGTCGTGCTGCGCGCCGAAGTCCGCCGGGTCCAGGCCGAGGCCGCGCAGCAGCTCGTCGTGGAAAGCCGGTTCGATGGCGCCGACGGCGACGAAGCGCCCGTCGGCACAGGCGTAGGTGGTGTAGAAGTACGCGCCGCCATCGAGCAGGTTGTCGCCGCGCGTGTCGTTCCACTGACCCATCGCGCGCAGCGTGTGGATCATCGAGCCGAGCAACGCGCAGCCGTCGCTCATGGCGACGTCGACCACCTGCCCGCGACCGCTGGCGCGCGCGCTCAGCAGCGCGGCCAGTACGCCGACGCACAGCATCATCGCCCCGGCGCCGCCGTCGGCCACCAGGTTCAGCGGCACCACCGGCTTGCCCCCCGGCTCGCCGATGGCATGCAGCAGTCCCGACAGCCCGAGGTAGTTGATGTCGTGGCCGACCTGCTGCGCCAGCGGCCCGCTCTGCCCCCAGCCGGTCATGCGCGCGTACACCAGGCTCGGCCGGGCCTGCAGGCAAGGTTCGGGGCCGAGTCCCAGGCGCTCCATGACTCCGGGCCGGAAGCCTTCGACCAGCACGTCGGCCGAGCGCACGAGCTCGAGCGCGGCCTGCACCGCTTGCGGGCGCTTGAGGTCCAGGCGCAGCACGCGACGATTGCGCCGCAGCACGTCGAGTTCGGGTTCGAACACCGCCGCCGCGCCCTCGCCGGGGCGCGTCGCGCGTTCGATGCTCAGCACCTGCGCACCGAGATCGCCCAGGATCATCGCGCCCATCGGCGCCGGGCCGAGCGCGGCCAACTCGAGCACGCGCACGCCGTGCAGCGGCCCGCCGGGAGCAGCGTCGAGGTGCGTGTCAGGCGTCGGCGATGGCACGGCCGATCAGCATGCGCTGGATGTCGTTCGCGCCTTCGTAGATCTGGCACACGCGAACGTCGCGATACAGTCGCTCCACGGGAAAATCGCTCACGTAGCCGTAGCCGCCGTGGATCTGGATGGCGTCCGAGCACACCGACTCGGCCATTTCCGATGCGTACATCTTGGCCATCGACGCCTCCTTCAGGCACGGCTGGCCGGCGTCGCGCAGGCTCGCCGCGCGCCACACCAGCAGGCGCGCGGCGTCCAGGCGCGTGGCCATGTCGGCCAGACGAAAGCTCACCGCCTGGTGCTCGATCAACGGAGCACCGAAGGAGCTGCGCTGGCGCGCATAGTCCACCGCCGCGTCGAAGGCGGCGCGCGCCATGCCCACGGCCTGCGCGGCAATGCCGATGCGCCCGGCCTCCAGCTGGGACAGCGCGATGCGGTAGCCCTCGCCCGGCTGGCCGAGCAGCGCCGAGCCCGGCACGCGGCAGGACTCGAACACGATCTGCGCGGTGTCGGAAGCGCGCTGCCCCATCTTGTGCTCCAGGCGGGCCACGCGGTAGCCAGGGGTCGAGGTCGGCACCAGGAACGCCGAGATGCCCTTCTTGCCGGCCGTCTTGTCGGTGACCGCGATCACGATGGCCACGTCGGCATGCTGGCCGGTGGTGATGAACTGCTTGACGCCGTCGAGCACCCAGTCGTCGCCGTCGCGCAGCGCGCGGGTGCGGATGGCCGACGCGTCGGAGCCGGTGTGCGGCTCGGTCAGGCAGAAGCAGCCGAGCTTCTCGCCGCGCGCCAGAGGCACCAGCCATTCGCGCTTCTGCCGCTCGTCGCCGAAGCGCTGGGTGATTCCGCAGGCCAGCGAGTTCTGCACGCTGACGATGGTCGACGTGGCGCCGTCGCCGGCGGCGATCTCCTCCAGCATCAGCACCAGGCTCATGGTGTCGAGCCCGGCGCCGCCCCACTCCTCGGGAACCGTCACGCCCATGGCTCCCAGGCGTCCCAGTTCGAGCAGCGCCTCGCGCGGGAAGGTCGAGTCACGGTCCCAGGCGGCGGCGAAGGGGGCCAGTCGCTCGCGCGCGAACTCGCGCATCGAGTCGCGAATCATCTGCTGTTCCGGGCTCAGGATCATGGTGGGCTCATCCGCGGATCGCCTGGGACGCCGCGCGGCCCCGGGTCGGGGCCGGCGGCGCGGCCGACGCGGCGGGTGGCCGCGCCAGCCCGAACATAAGGCCTTTCACTCGATCGCGCTGCGCGAGCCAGCGCGTTCGCGCAGCATGAATTTCTGGATCTTGCCGGTCGAGGTCTTCGGCACCTCGCCGAACACGATGCGCTTGGGCACCTTGAAGCGCGCCAGCATGCCGCGGCAGAACTCGACCAGTTCGGCCTCGTCGACCTTCGCGCCGGGCTTGAGCTCGACGAAGGCACAGGGCACCTCGCCCCATTTCTCGTCGGGCTGCGCCACCACCGCAGCGGCGAGCACCGCCGGGTGGCGATGCAAGACGTCCTCGACCTCGATCGAGCTGATGTTCTCGCCGCCGGAGATGATGATGTCCTTGCTGCGGTCGGTGATCTTCACGTAGCCATCGGGGTGGCGCACCGCGAGGTCGCCGGTGTGGAACCAGCCGCCGTCGAAGGCCTCGGCGGTGGCGCCGGGGTTCTTCAGGTAGCCCTTCATCACCACATTGCCGCGAAAGCACACCTCGCCCATCGTGGTGCCGTCGGCCGGCACCTCCAGCCCGGTCTTCGGATCGAGCACGGTGACGGCTTCCTGCAGCGGATAGGCCACCCCCTGGCGGCCGTTTCGCTGGGCGCGCTGTTCGAGCGGAAGTTCCTGCCATTCCTGCTGCTTGGCGCATACGGCAGCCGGGCCGTAGACCTCGGTCAGTCCGTACACATGGGTGAGTTCGATGCCGGCGGCCTCGCAGCCCTCGATCACCGCCAGCGGCGGCGCCGCGCCGGCGATCAGCCCGGCGATCTTGTGATCGATGCCGGCGCGCAAGTGGGCCGGTGCGTTGATCAGCATGTTGTAGACGATCGGTGCGCCGCACATATGGCTGACGCGGTGCTCGCGAATCAACGGGTAGATCAGCGCCGGGTCGACGCGTCGCAGGCACACGCTGGCGCCCGCCACCAGCGCCATGGTCCACGGGAAGCACCAGCCGTTGCAGTGGAACATCGGCAGGGTCCACAGGTACACCGGGTGGTGCGGCAGGGTCCACGCGATGACGTTGTTCGCCGCATTCAGGTAGGCCCCCCGGTGGTGCGTGACCACGCCCTTGGGGTTGCCGGTGGTGCCCGAGGTGTAGTTGAGCGCGATGGCATCCCATTCGTCGGCCGGCAGCGACCACGCGAACTCCGGGTCGCCCTCGGCCAGCAGCTGTTCGTAGCCCAGGTCGCCGAAGCCGGGCACGGCAGGCACGTCGGGGTCGTCCACGCGCACCACCAGCGGGCGCCGGCTGCCGAGCATGGCCAGCGCCTTCTGCAGCACCGGCGCGAACTCGCAATCGGTGATCAGCACGCGCGCCTGCCCGTGGTCGAGCATGAACCCGATGGCCTCCGCATCCAGGCGGGTGTTCAGGGTGTTGAGCACGGCGCCGCTCATCGGCACGCCGAAATGCGCCTCGAACATCGCCGGCACGTTGGGCAGCATCACCGCCACCGTGTCGCCGGCGCCGATTCCGCGCCCGGCCAGCGCGCTGGCCAGGCGCCGGCAGCGCTCGTAGGTGCTTCGCCAGTCCTGGCGCGAGGGCCCGTAGATCAGCGCGGTGGCGCGCGGGTAGACCTGCGCGCTGCGCGCCAGGAAACTCAGCGGCGACAGCGGGACGTAGTTCGCCGGGTTCTTGTCGAGCCCGAGCTCGTAGGGGTTGCCAGCCTTCACGGGAAATCTCCTCCGCACGCCGCGACTGCGGCGGGTCTCGGGAGCATGCTAAGCCCGCAAGCCCTGCTGCAAGCTTACGTGAGCGCGCGCCCCACCCAGGGTTTGCCCCAGGGTGGGCGGCGCTGCGGGGGGCCGGCGCTCAGGCGGCCTCGGCGGCCGGCTCCAGCTCGGCCGGGCTCGGCGCGGGCAGCCGGATCAGGTGGTCGAAGGCGCTGAGCGCGGCCTTCGCGCCCTCGCCCATCGCGATCACGATCTGCTTGAACGGCGTCGTGGTGACGTCGCCGGCGGCGAACACCCCCGGCACCGAGGTCGCTCCGCGAGCGTCGACCTCGACCTCGCCGCGCGGCGACAACGCCACCGCGCCGCGCAGCCATTCGGCATTCGGCAGCAGCCCGATCTGCACGAACACACCCTCGAGCTCCAGGCGCTTCGACGCTCCGCTGGCGCGGTCGGTGTAGACCAGGCCCTGCACGCGCGCGCCATCGCCCACCACCTCGGTGGTCTGCGCCTGCGTGATCACGCTCACGTTGGGCAGGCTGCGCAGCTTGCGCTGCAGCACGTCGTCGGCACGCAGCTTGTCGTCGAACTCCAGCAGCGTGACATGGGCGACCAGGCCGGCCAGGTCGATGGCGGCCTCGACCCCGGAGTTGCCGCCGCCGATCACCGCCACGCGCTTGCCCTTGAACAACGGGCCGTCGCAGTGCGGGCAGTAGGTGACGCCCTTGTTGCGGTACTCCTGCTCGCCGGGGACGTTCATGTTGCGCCAGCGAGCGCCGGTGGCCAGCACCACGCTGCGCGCCTTCAGGCTGGCGCCGCTTTGCAGGCGCAGCGTGATCGGCTCGCCGGCGGCGGCGGCCGGCACCAGCTCGGCCGCCAGCTGGCCGCGCATGACGTCCACGTCGTAGGCCTGCACATGCTGCTCCAGCGCGGCGGTCAGTCGCGGGCCCTCGGTGTAGGGAACGGAAATCAGGTTCTCGATGGACATGGTGTCGGCCACCTGGCCGCCCATGCGCTCGGCCAGCATGCCGGTGCGAATGCCCTTACGCGCCGCGTACACCGCGGCGGCCGCGCCGGCGGGCCCGCCGCCGACCACCAGCACGTCGAACACCGGTCTGGCATCGATGGCGCGCGCCTCGCGCTGCGCCGAGCCACTGTCCAGGCGGGCGACGATCTGCTCCACGCTCATGCGCCCCTGGTCGAAGGGCTCGCCGTCGAGGAACACGCTGGGCACCGCCATCACCTGGCGCTGCTCGACCTCCTGCGGGAACAGCGCGCCGTCGATGGCCACGTGGCGAATGCGCGGGTTGAGCACGCTGAGCGCGTTCAACGCCTGCACGGTGTCGGGGCAGCTGTGGCAGGACAGGGACATGAAGGTCTCGAACTTCCAGTCGCCGTCGAGCGCGCGCACCTGTTCGGCCAGCTCGGGCGACACCTTGGGCGCGTAGCCCCCCACCTGCAGCAGCGCCAGCACCAGCGACGTGAACTCGTGGCCCAGCGGGATGCCGGCGAACGCCACCTCGACGTCGCTGCCGGAGCGCTTGATGCGGAACGACGGGCGGCGCGCGTCGTCGCCATCTTCGCGCAGGCTCAGCAGCGGGCTGAGCCCTGCGATCTCTCGCAACAGTTCGCGCAGTTCGGCCGACTTGGCGCCGTCGTCCAGCGAGGCCACCAGCTCCACCGGCTGCTCGATTTTTTCCAGATGGGTACGCAGGGCTTGCTTGAGATCGGTGTCCAGCATGACCGGGGCTCCTGTTCGGTGCGCGGACCCTACGGGCCCGCGGGGTGCACGGACCCCGCGACTTCGCGCCGCCGGGTCCGCCGGGAATTCAGGGGCGCCCCGCTGTCGCGGGGCGCCGGCATGGCACGCATGGTGGCGCGCCATGCGGGTCGGCGATCAGATCTTGCCGACCAGGTCCAGCGAGGGCTTCAGGGTCTTCTCGCCTTCCTTCCACTTGGCCGGGCACACTTCGCCCGGGTGGCTGGCCACGTACTGCGCGGCCTTGACCTTGCGCAGCAGCTCCGACGCGTCACGCCCGATTCCGTTGTCGTGGATCTCGCACAGCTTGATCTGGCCTTCGGGGTTGATCAGGAAGGTGCCGCGCAGCGCCAGGCCCTCTTCCTCGATCATCACGTCGAAGTTGCGGGTGATCGCGCCGGTCGGGTCGCCGATCATCACGTACTGCACCTTGCCGATGGCTTCCGAGGTGTCATGCCAGGCCTTGTGCGAGAAGTGCGTATCGGTCGACACGCTGTAGACCTCGACGCCGAGCTTCTTGAATTCCTGGTAGTGGTCAGCCAGGTCCTCGAGTTCGGTCGGGCACACGAAGGTGAAATCGGCCGGATAGAACACGACCACCGACCAATGGCCCTTCAGCGTGGCATCCGAGACCTCGATGAACTTGCCGTTCTGGTACGCGGTAGCCTTGAACGGCTTGACTTCGGTGTTGATCAGCGACATCGGTAGATTTCCTCATGAGTTTCGAAGAGCTTTCATGCTACCCAGGCGCCAGCGATCAATCCAATTGATTTTTGGGATCACGGCGATTTGCAAGGGCTATCGACCTCAGGCACCTGCCTGGGCTGCGCAGTTTGCGATGCGCCCGGCGCATACTGCGCAGCGCGCAGGGATCGCGCGGCGCACCGGCTTTCGCGCGGCGCCGTGCCGTGGAACAATCCAGCAGCGCGCCGGTGGCTCCCGGGCCCCGGCGCGGTGCGCTGGCATGGTTCTTGATCCTTCGGCGGCAGAAGCACCGGGCGCGCCAGCGCCGAACACGACACGGAGACGAGCTTGTACCCACCGCATCCCGAAGCGCGGCGCGCCGCACGCCGCATGACGCGCCTTTGCGCCGACTCGGCCAGACGCCTGCTGCTCGCCCTGGGCAGCGCAGCGCTGCTGGTCCTCGCTCCGGCCACCGGCCTGGCGCAACCCGCGCCGGGCGCCTCGACGGCAACCGCCGCCAGTGCCGCTTCGACCCCGGCCGGCGCCGGCGCGGCGAACCCGGGCAGCATTCCGATGCCGGCCCGAGCAGCGCAGCAGCAGCCCGCGGCTGGCAACCCCTACGGCCTGGGCCCGATGTGGCAGCACGGCGACTTCGTCGCGCGCACAGTGCTGGTGATCCTGGTGCTGATGAGCCTGGCGAGCTGGTACGTGATCGTGTCCAAGCTGCTCGAACAGTCGTGGATCGCACGCCAGGGCCGGCGCGTCGCCGACGGATTCTGGCGCGCGGCCGACGTGTCGGCGGCGAGCGCGGCGCTGCCTGCCACGAGCCCGTTTCGACATATCGCCGACGCCGCGCTGCAGGCCAGCAGCCGGCACGAGGGCCTGCACGCCCGCGTCGAACTCGCCGACTGGATGGACATGTGCCTGCTGCGCGCCACCGACAAGGTCCAGCGCCGCCTGTCGTCCGGCCTGAGCCTGCTGGCGACGGTGGGCTCGACCAGCCCGTTCATCGGGCTGTTCGGCACCGTATGGGGCATCTACCACGCACTCACCGCGATCGGCGTGGCCGGCCAGGCCAGCATCGACCGCGTCGCCGGCCCGGTGGGCGAGGCCCTGATCATGACGGCCATGGGCCTGGCCGCCGCGGTGCCAGCGGTGCTCGGCTACAACTGGCTGCTGCGGCGAAACGTCGTGCTGCTCGGCGACGTGCGCGACTTTTCCAGCGAACTGCAGGCGGTGATGCTGTCGTCGCAGCAAGCGCGCTGAAGCCGCGCGGCGCCAGCAACCGGTCCCCGCCATGGCATTGCATCTGCCCGGTCCCGCGGACGACGGCCAGGAACAGGCTCTGTCGACCATCAACACCACGCCGCTGGTCGACGTGATGCTGGTGCTGCTGATCATTTTCCTGATCACCGTCCCGGTGATCCGCTACCCCCAGCATGTCGAGCTGCCGCGCCAGGCGGCGCAGGCACGGCATCCGCGCGCCAGCGACGTGGTGATCAGCGTCGAGCGCGACGGACGCCTGTACTGGGGCGATACCGCGCTGGCCGACTCGCAGGCGCTGCATTCGCGCCTGCGCGCGCTGGCCGCGCAGCGCCCGCAGCCGCGGGTGCAGATCAGCGCGGATCGCGCCGGCACCTATGCCGCGGTGGGCGCGGTGGTCGACGCCTGTCGCGACGCAGGCATCGCCACGCTGGGTTTCGTCACCCAGCCGCCGGCGCGATGAGGAGCCGCGCTTGAACCACCGTCGACGACGCGAGCGCCTGCAGGCGCAGATGCAGGAGCTCGCCGCGCCCGAGATCAACACCACGCCGCTGATCGACGTGATGCTGGTGCTGCTGATCATGCTCATCGTCACCATCCCGGTGCGCCTGGACGCCGTCGACATGACCACTCCGCCGGCACAGGCGCACACGCCGCCGAAGCCGCCGGTGGTGGTCGACGTGGAGATCGGGCCCGGGCGGCGTGTGCTGTGGAACAGGCTGCCGGTGCTTTCGCAGTCGCAGCTGCAGCAACTGCTGCGCGGCGCGGCGAGCTCGACTCCGCCCGAGGAGGTGCACCTGCACCCCGACGCGCGCGCCAGCTACGACACCTTCGCACGCGTGCTGGCGACGGCTCAGCGCGAGGGTGTCACGCGCATGGGCATCGTCGAGGAGTCCACCCGGTGAGCGCCCAGGCCGCGCCGGCCGGGCGCGTCGACGGCGACGCGCTGCTGCGTCGCGCACTGTCGATCGGGCTGGTCGTGCTGCTGCACCTGGCACTGCTGTGGGCGCTGGTGCGTGGCCTGCAGGTGCAGCCCGCGCCCCCGGCACCGCCACCCGCCGTGTACCTGCGCATCCTGCACGTGCAGGCGCCGCGTCCGGTGGTGCGCCAGCCTTTGCCCAAGCCGCAGCCCAAGCCCAAGCCGGTCGCGAAGCCGCTGCCGAAGCCGAAGCCGCGCCCGATCGTGCATCACGCGCCACCGCCCCGCCCGGTGCCGCCTCCGCCGGTGCCCGCTCCCGCGCCACCGCCGCCGGTGCCGCAACCCGCGCCCGTGCAGGAGCCGCCCGCCCCGCCGCCGGCGCCGCCGCCGCCACCCGCTCCGCAGCCCGCGCCAGCGCCCAGGCCGCAGGCGCCCGCGGCACCGGTCGCGGCCGCGCTTGTGTGCCAGCACCAGGTGCGCCCGCGCATGCCCGACCTCGCCGTCGAGGAAGGCCTGGGCGGCACGGTGCTGGCACAGGCCGTGGTGCAGGGCGGGCGCGTTCGTTCGGTGAAGATCCTGTCCGGCCCGGAGGTGTTCCACGAGGCGGTGCGCCGGGCCATGCGCCAGTACCGCTGCGACGACAAGGGTGCGCAGCCCGTCACGGTGGTCCAGGAATTCCGCTTCAGCGTGCAATGAACGCCTGCGCGCAGCGCGCACGGCGCACGTTGTCGGCGCGACTTGTCGCGCAAGCGCCTGTCGCATGCGCGCCCGGACGCGGCGATGTCGCGAAACGCGACAGCCAGCTGTCGCAATAGCAGCCTGATCCGGTCTCGCGCCACCGCGGGTAACACCGGACGGCGCGTTGCAAGCCCTTGTTTTTGCTGCGTTCCTGCGCTGGCGCAAAAAAACCATGAGGCTGGCACGGTTCCTGATATGTGCTTGGCATCGAAGTCCCGCTTGCCAGCAAGGAGGAGCCAGCAGCCACCAGCCGTTCGACCAACAAGCTACAGCCGGATGGTGCGCAGCCGCGCCGCCGACGCCCGCCGAGGGCGATCCCGCGCGCAGTCGCCCAGACCAGGCCCGAAAACCGTGGAGAGCAAGGAACATCCCATGAAAAATCGCAATACCGTTCGCAAGCACAAGTGGCTCACGCCGCTGGCCGCCGCCGCGCTGAGCGTGGCCTTCGCTTCGGCCGCCCAGGCCGACTACCCCGCCGTGACCCAGTCGCGCCTGGACCAGGCCTCGCAGAGCACCGACTGGCTGACCTACTACCACGGCTACGGCGGCGACAGCTATTCGCCGGCCAAGCAGATCGACGCCGCCAACGTCGGCAAGCTGAAAATGGTCTGGTCGCACAAGTTCCCGGCCGACCTGACCCAGGGTTTCGAGGCCACGCCGATCGTCAACGGCAACTACATGTTCGTGACCACGCCGAAGGATCACGTCTACGCCTTCGACGCCACCAGCGGCAAGAAGCTGTGGAGCTTCGACCCCCAGCTGCCCAAGATCGCCTACAAGACCGTTTGCTGTGACGTGGTCAACCGCGGCGTGGCGCTGTATGGCGACAGCCTGTTCGTGGCCATGCTCAGCGGTGAAGTGGCTTCGCTGAACGCGCAGACCGGCCAGATCGAGTGGAAGAAGCAGATCGTCGACCCCGGCATCGGCTACGCCTTCTCGCTGGCCCCGCTGGTCGCCGGCGGCAAGCTCTACATCGGCAGCGCCGGTGGCGAATACGGCGCACGCGGCTTCATCAGCGCGCTGGACGTGAAGAACGGCGACACGATGTGGAAGACCTACACCGTGCCGTCGCCCAGCGAGAAGAACGGCGACACCTGGCCGAAGGGCATGTACCTGCACGCGGGCTCCCCGGCCTGGCTGACCGGCACCTACGACCCCAAGAGCAAGACCCTGTACTGGGGCGTGGGCAACCCCGGCCCGTGGCTGGCCGAGCTGCGTCCGGGCAAGAACCTGTACTCGGATTCCCTGCTGGCCCTCAATGCCAACAGCGGCGACCTGAAGTGGTACTTCCAGTACACGCAGCACGACACCTGGGACTATGACGGTGTCAACACCGCGCTGCGTGCCAACGTGCACTACAAGGGCAAGGACTACGACGCGCTGATCCACGCCGATCGCAATGGCTACTTCATCGCCATCGATCGCGAGACCGGCAAGCTGATCTACGCCAAGCCCTTCGTGAAGACCACCTCGGTGCTGGGCTACAACGCCCAGGGCGAGTCGATCAACAACCCGAAGGCCTATCCGAAGGTCGGCACCAAGATCAAGACCTGCCCGCAGTTCCTGGGCGGCAAGAACTGGTGGTCCATGGCCTACGACCCGACGACCCACATCGCGATCGTCCCGTCGCTGCACGCCTGCGGTACCTACAACGGTACCAAGGTGAGCTACATGCAGGGCCTGGCCTACCTGGGTGAAGGCTTCTCCATCTACCCGGAAGCCGGCAGCAAGGGCTACGGCGAGGTGCAGGCCATCGACGTCGACACCGGCAAGAAGGTCTGGGGTCACTGGAGCAAGATGCCCTGGAACGGCGGCGTCACCGCCACCGCGGGTGGCGTGACCTTCACCGGTTCGCTCAAGGGTCATCTGTATGCCTTCGACACCAAGACCGGCAAGGTGCTGTGGAAGAGCCCGAAGCTGGCCAGCGGCATCGTCGCGCAACCGGCCGTGTATGAAGTCCAGGGCAAGGAATACGTGGCCATCCTGGCTGGCTACGGCGGCGCCAACCCGATCTGGGGCGGCCCGATGGCCGAGATGACCAAGGACATTCCGCGCGGCGGCACGCTGTACGTGTTCGCGCTGAACGACTAAGCCTGTGTGTTCACCCCGGGGCGCCGCAGTGGCCCCCGGGGCCTATTTTTTGGATTTCGTGATGTCAAGGATCAGCAACATGCGGAACATTCTCCCTGCAGCCATGCTGCTCGCGCTGGCCGCCAGCGCTCCGGCCGCGCATGCGGCCCCCGTGCGGCTTTGCGGGTTTCCGCACAGTGCCAGCGAAGCCATCGACAGCCAGGTCGCGCGCGCCGTGTTCCAGCGCGCCGGACTCGACTACGCGCGTGTGGACCTCGGCGACGCCATCGGCCGGCGCGGCGCGTCCGCGGCGGTGGTGGACAAGCTGCTGCAGTCGCGCTGCGACGTGTTCATCGGGGTTCCGGTGTCCCAGCACTTCAGCAAACTCAAGCCCGAATCGGTGGTGGTCACGCCCTACCTCGACGCGGCCTTTGTCAAATTCCACGCCGCGGGTGCCAGGGTTTCCGACGCCGGGCGCAGCACCGTCGCGGTGGCCTACAAGAGCCCGGCGCAACTCATCGCCGCCCAGGAGCGCGACACCGAGTTCGACGTACTGAACAACACCGATGCGGTGATCGGTGCCGTGGCCCAAGGCAAGGATGCCTATGGCATCGCCTGGTATCCGAGCCTCGTCGCCTACGAGCAGCAGCATCCGCAGACCCACTTCATCTCCACCCCCACGCACACCTCGCTGTCGCAGTGGCAGCTCAGCTTCATCACCAGCACGCGCCAGGCCGCGCTCGCCCGGCGCATCGCCACCGCGGTGCACGGGCTGGAGCAGGACGGCACGCTGCCGCACCTGACCGCGCCGTGGAGCCTGCACGCCGATAGCCTGCGCGAAATGCCGTCCGCCGCCGCGATGGCCCAGCCTGCCGTGTTCCATCCGGGCGAGGCGGGAATGCTGGTGCGCACCGCGGACGACGCCGCATCGGGGGCGACGGCGGAGTTCTCGCAGGAACAGGTCGGTCCCGGCGCGAAGGCCTACGCCGCCGATTGCGCTCGCTGCCATGGCGCCAACCTGGAGGGCCGCACCGGCCCGACCCTGCGCGGCTCCGGCTTCGCTCCGTCCAGCGGTTCGACCATGACCATCGGGGGCATCTACCAGTACATGACCACCAACATGCCGGCCGACCAGCCCGGCATGCTCAAGCCCCAGGTCTATGCCGACATCATGGCCTACCTGCTGCACGAGAACGGCTACAAGCCGTCGGGCAAGGCGCTGGATCCGGCGCATGCGGGCGATGACCAGAAGCCTTTCAACTCGTACGTGAAATGAGCCCGCGCGCCCGCACGCTCGTGTGCCTGCTGGCCGCGCTGGTGGCGGCGCCGGCGGTGCGGGCGGCGCCCGCCGCGGCTCCCGCCGGCGGCGCGCAGCGCTGGTTGTGGACCGAAGCCCTGGGCCATCCCGACGTCGCCAGGCTCAAGCGCGACGCCGAGAACGGGCAGGAACACGCGCAGATGGACTACGCGCGCTACCTGCTGCGCCAGGGGCGTGACGCCGAGGCCGTGAGCTGGCTGACCCAGGCCAACCAGCAGGGCGACGTGCGCGCGCAATACCTGCTGGGCATGCTGTACCTGCAGGGGCGCGCGGTGGCGCAGGACTTTGAGCAGGCACGCTACTTTCTCGGCAAGGCGGCCGACCAGGGATACGCCCCGGCCCAGTTCCACCTGGGACGCCTGCTGATCGACGGCCCCTTCGTCGACCCCGCGCTGGAAAGCGCCAGCCCCGCGCAACTCCGACAGGCTTCGCAGCGCGGAATGGAGCTGCTGCGGCGCGCGGCCGCCGCCGGCTACGCGCCTGCACGCACGGCGCTGCAGCAGGACGCCCCCGCCGCGGCGTCGCGCGGTGGCGCTCAGGCCGCGCCGTAGGCCAGCGGCACCGCGGCCGCCGCGGCGAGCAGGCTCAGGCAGGCGACCAGGCTGAGGCGGGTACGCAGGCCCAGGTACCAGCGCGGAAGCTCGGCGCGCCGCGTCAGGCGCAGGTCCTGCACCCACTGGGCGACCAGGCCGCCCACCAGCAGCGCGGTGCCCGACGACAGAGGCAGCAGCAGTGCGAGCCAGCCGATGAGGCACGGTGCGACGCTCCACAGGTGCATGCGTCGCTCGAGCAGCGTGTCCTGGCCGCCGACGCCGGCGATGGCCATGCCGGCGTGCAAGGCGCCCAGGAAACTCAGGATCAACGCCGCATAATCGAGCAAGGCAGGTTGCAGCCAGCTTTGCCAGCCCGGCACCGCCCACATCGCAGCGGCGATGCCCAGGAACGGAATCGTTCCGCTGTAACCCAGCAAGGCAAGCACCTTGGGGCTGCGACGTCGTGGGTCCATGGGCGAGATCTCCGGATGTTCGTTGGCGTTCGCAGTATATTTGTCCTGGACAACCCAGGTTCGACACCATCATGCCTTGCAGCCACGCCGTCACCGGGCGCAAGCCCTCGTACTTCCCGGCGGCGCTGCGCGCGCTGGGCCCCGCGCTCTTGCTCGCGCTGCTCGCCGGCTGCACCCCGCTGCGCGCGCTCACGCGCCACCAGGATCGACGATTCGCCGATGTTGCGCCGGGAGTGTGGCGCCTCGATCCCCAGCACTGGAGCGTGAGCTTCGACGTCGACCACCTCGGGTTCTCGCGCTTCGTGATGCGTTTCGACCGCGCCGGCGCCGTGCTGCGCTGGCCGCAGGCCGGGGCGGCCGGAGCACCCGCGGCGAGCCTGCAGGCCTGGGTGAAAAGCGCCAGTGTCGACACCAACGACCCCGCGCTCGACGCCGAGTTGCGCGGCCCGGCGATGCTCGACGCGCGGCACCAGCCGCGCATCACGCTGCAGGCACAAGGGCTGCGCGAACTGCAGGGCGACCGCGCCGTGCTGCGCGGCGTGTTGAGCCTGGGCGAACACCACGAACCCGTGCTGCTGCACGTGCGCCTGCGCGGCTATGGCGTCAACCCCATCGACGGCCTGCCCACGCTGGGCGTGTCGGCGCGCGGCGAATTCTCGCGCGAGCGCCTGGGGCTGCCGGCCTGGCCCGGCCTGGTCGGCGACACGGTACGCCTGCACATCGAAGCCGAGTTCACGCGCGAGCGTTGACGCTGGCACCGCGGGTGCGCCCCGCCCCCCGGGAAAAGGTGGCTGCGAATCACTTCGGGTTTGGCTACATTCGGGGCATGGCCGCGCAGTCTTCGATGGGCGTGCGTGAAGGCAAACACATGCACGGATTCTGAATGGGTCTACTGGACATCGTTCGACGCTTCGCACCACGCCGCGCGCCGCAGGCCTTGCAGGCTGTCGGGCCCGGCGCTTCTGCGCCGCGGTACACGGCTGACGCGCTGGCGGCCGAAGCCCACCCTTCCGAGGCGCCGACCCGCGACGAGCCTGTCGCATGCCGCTTTTTCGAATACGCCACTGGACGGGCCTGCCTGGGGCAGCGCGAACTCGGCGCCGGCGAGCGGGAAGTCCTGGACAGGCTCGACCGCGTGCTCGAGGACCCCGGCACGATCGCGCGCTGGATTCCCCGCCCCCCGGCCGTGCTGCCGCGCCTGCTGGCCTGCCTGCGCGACGACGATGTCTCGCTGCGTGAGGCCTGCGGACTCATCCGCGCCGACCCGTACCTCGCCGCCGAGATCCTGCGCCTGGCGAACTCGGCGCGTCACCAGCACGGCGCGCCGGTCACCGAGCTCGAACGCGCGGCGACCCGCCTGGGCACCGACGGTTTGCGGCGAGCCGTCAGCTCCAGCCTGCTGCGGCCGCTGTTCGATGCGCTGCGCGATCCGCTGCTGGCCCCCGCGCTTCCCCGGCTGTGGACCCATGCGCAGACCAAGGGGGGCTGGTGTCATGCGCTGGCGCGAGACGGAGGAGTCGATGCCTTCGACGCCTACCTTGCCGGGCTGACCCACAACCTGGGCTGGATCGGCGCACTCAAGGCCCTCGGCCGCGACGGCCCAGGCCCCGGCCCGGCCGCCAGCTACAGCACCGAGTTCGTGCTTGCGCTGGCGCGGCGCAGCGAGCGCCTGTTCGCATGCAGTGCCGAGCAATGGGCGGTCAATGACGCGCTCACGCGCCTGGGAGCGGAGTTGCGCGAATGCGCGCTGCAGGACGCGCGCGACGCGCTGGCGCGGGTGCTGTACCGGGCCGACGAGCGCACGACGCAGGAACTGGCCGCGGCCTGAACCGGCCGGGTCGCCGCCGCGGGGTTCACGAGAAAACGCAGGGCCGCCCCAAGATTGCTTGACCCCCACGGGGGGCGGGCTGGGCGCAGCCCGGCCCTGGGGGCGCTCAGAACCCCGCTGCCTGGCGCGGGGCCTCGGCGATGATTTCCTGCAAGGCCTCGCAGGTGCGCACGCTGGCCTCGCGCAGTTCCTCGGCGATGCGATCGCGGTTCTCGAGCAGGTACTCGTCGCTCGTGCGCATCAGGCCCAGCGCCATGTTCATCAGGCGCATCGAGCCGGTTTCCATGCACACGCCCTTCAGCGCATGTCCGGCATCGCGAGCGGCCCGCAGGTCGGAGTCGCGCAAGGCCTGCAGCGTGCGCTGGGTGCTGTCGCGAATGTCACTGACCGCACGCTCGAGCAGTTCCTTGACGAAGTTCTGGCTGGTGCCGATCGCGCGCAGGCGGTCGATCACCGCCATGTCCACGAACACCACCGGTACCGGACGCAGATGCGCGGGAGAGGCCGCCGGCACGCGCGCCTGCGTGCGCTCGTCGAAGGGCAGCGGGGCCGTCTCGGCGGGGGCCTTGGCGTGGTTGCCGCAGGCCGCCGCGATGGCGTTGCGCAACTCGCGCAGTCGCACCGGCTTGGTGAGCACGCCGAGCGCACCGGTCTCGCGCAGGCGGCCCGCGGTCAGCGCGGTGGCATCGGCGGTGAGAAAGTACGCGGGCGCCGGCTGGCTGGTGCCGAAACGATAGGTCTGCAGCAGCACGCTTCCGTCCATGCCGCCGAGGTTGTAGTCCAGCAGCAGCAGGTCGAAGCGCCCGTCGCGCGCCAGCGTGTCGAGCGCCTGTTCGCCACTGGCCGCCACCACCACCTCGTGGCCCTCGCGGCGCAGCAGCTCCTGCAGCAGGTAGCGGTTGGTCTCGTTGTCGTCGACCACCAGCAGGCGGTAGCGCGGGCCGTCCACCACCCGCAGCATCGAATCCGACTCGGCCGGCGCCTCCGACGCCGCCGACGCGCGAGGCATCTGCACGTCGAACCAGAAGGTGCTGCCCATGCCGACCTCGGCCTGCACGCGCAACGAACCGCCCATCAGGTCCACCACCTGCTTGCTGATGGCCAGCCCGAGCCCGGCCCCCTCGGACTGCGCGGCCGATTGCCGCTTGATCTGCACGAAGGGGTCGAAGATGCGCTCCTGGTACTCCTTGGCGATTCCCACGCCGGTGTCACGCACCGAGAAGCGGATCAGGTAGGCCTCGGGCATTTCGCGCAGCAGCGAGATGTCCAGGCTGACGGAGCCGAACTCGGTGAACTTCACCGCGTTGCCCATCAGGTTGATCAGCACGCGCGCCAGCCAGTGCGGGTCGCCCAGCACCTGGTCGGCGATTCGCGGATCGACATGCGCGGCGAGGTTGAGCGACTTCTTGCGCGCGCGCATCTCCACCGACGCGGTGACCACGTTGACCAGGCGCAGCAGATCCACCGGCTCGCTGGCCAGGCTGAGCTTGCCCAGGCTGGCCTTGCTCTGGTCCAGCAGATCGTTGATGTCGGCGAGCAGGTGATTGCTCAGCGAGAGGATGGTCGCCGCCAGCTTGCGCGTCCGCGGCTCGGGGGCCTCGCCCTGGATCAGCTCGGCCGCATTCGAGATCCCCGACAACGGCGTGCGCAGTTCGTGGCTGACGCGGGCCAGCAGGTCGCTCTTGGCCTTGCTCTCGCTTTCCGCATAGCGCAGCGCAAGGTAGAGCTTGTCCATCAGCACCGCCACGTAGCCGGGGATGATCACGATGGAGATCAGCGACGACAGCCAGAACAGCAGGTGATCGCGCCAGTAGGGGGCCACGGGTGCGAGCATCAGCCCGAGCAGGCCGGAGTACTGCGAGGTCTGCATGATGCGCTTGCTGCCGGTGCGCATGCCGTAGCCGATGGCCGTGAAAATGTAGAAGGGCACGATCAGGTGGCTGACCTCCTGGCTGATCAGCACCCAGCCGGTGAGCAGCACCGAGTCGGCCACCGCGGTGGCGTAAGGAACCCAGGGCGCCAGCCGGAAGCCCCGCCGCGCCGCGAACAGGTAGAAGCCCGCGGCGTAGCCCAGGTACAGCAAGCCCATCGGCGTCTCGTACGGCAGGCGGATGTGCAGCACGGACACGGCGAGCAGGCCGGCGACGATGATCAGCCCGCCGAGCCCGAGGCGCAACCTGGCCTGCTGCTTCATCGCGACCGCCGCATCGCTGACCACTGGTTTTTTCATCGTCGGTCCCCCGCCCGGCGCATCGAGCCGCTTTCGCGAACCCGGTCCGCCGCGCGACGCGTCGGTCTATTGGAAACTGTTGCGCACCTGCTGAATACCCTGAGGATCCGAAAGGAACGCCTCGACGAATTCCGGATCCAGGTGCCGTCCAGCCTGCGCCTCCAGATATTCCTTCGCCCGCTGTTCGCTCCATTGTTCCTTGTAGGGACGTTTCGACGTCAACGCATCGAACACGTCGACCACTGCCAGGATGCGCGCCGACACCGGAATATCCCCGCCGGCGAGTCCGTCGGGATAACCCGAGCCGTCGAAGCGCTCGTGGTGCGAGCGCGCGATCTCGGCCGCCACCATCAGCGGCTCGGAATCCCCGCCCGCCAGCATGGCATGGCCGATCAGCGTGTGCTTGCGCATCACCTCCCACTCGTCGTCGGTCAGTGCGCGCTGGGCCATCAGGATGCTGTCGGGAATCGCCACCTTGCCGATGTCGTGCAGCGGTGCCGCCAGCTCCAGCATGGTCGCGTAGGCGTCGCCCATGCCCAGGCGCCGCGACAGCATCGCCGAGTAGCGTCCGATGCGCCCGAGGTGCGCGCCGGTGTCGGTGTCACGCTGTTCGGCCACCTTCGCCAGGCGGGTCAGCGTGTCGAGCTTCTTTTGCTGCAGGTCGGCCACCACCTGGTCGACCTGGCTCTGCAGCACCTTGGCATGGCGCTCCATGGCCAGCTGGTAGCGGCGCATCTTCAGCAGATTTCTGCAGCGCGCCGAACATTCCCGATAATCAAGCGGACGGCTCAGATAATCGTTGGCTCCGGCATCCAGAGCTTCGTAGCGGATCTGCAGGTCGTCGATCGCCGTGATACAGATGATCGGCGCTTCCTTCAAATGATCCACCCGCCGCAGGGCACGGATCATCGCGATTCCATTCATCTGCGGCATGCGATAATCGGTGAGCAGCAGATCGAGTTCATTATCCTGGGCGAATGCAATCGCCGCCAGCGGATCGTTGAAAACCTCGATACGCGCCTCGGGGCAGAAACCCTTGGCGATTTCCGCGAGCAGCCGGCAATTCGTGGCCTGGTCGTCGACGATCATGATCGACGGCTGTCGAGCCCACCCCTGCATCTCATCAGACTGGTTCATCTTCAAGACCTCGCCGTAGGGCGTCCCGACCGCTGGCGAAAAATTGTGCAAGTTCCCGCGTGCCGACCCGTGCGCAATGTACCCGCCCGGTCAATATAGCATGCTTGTGTCGTCATCCCATCTCGGCTACGATACTTCGGGTCTTCCCTGAAGGATCACACGACATGCAGCAAGGCTGGGACGAGCAACGGATTATCGCCTCGATCAAGGAAATCGTTCAAAGCACTTTCGACATCGACCTGAGCGAAGCCGACGAATCGATGCAGATCCGCGACATCGGACTCGACTCCATGGCCATTCTGGATGTCGTGATGAGCCTCGAAGATCTCCTTGGTCAAAAACTGAAGAATATCGATCTGCCCAAGAACCCCACACTGGGTGACGTCGCAAGCATGGTGATGCGAAACCTGCCGGACATCGCCAGTGCCTGAAATCGTCATCACCGGGATCGGCGTCGTCTCGCCCATCGGCCAGTCGGTCGACGAGGTTCGCGACTCGCTGCTGCGGTCCCGCTCGGGGGTTCGCGCCTTCGTTTCCGAGGACCTGTCGCGGCCGTTTCCGGTAGCGGCAGTCGACGGAAACTTCGACAGCCATTTCACCAAGCTCGAACTCCCGTTTTTCGATCGTACGACGCGCATGGCGCTGCTGGCCGCGCGCCAGGCCGCGGAAAGCAGCGGGATCGTGAACTTTTCCGCATTCGAGCAGCGCGCCGGCATTTTCCACGGCACCGTGCGTGGCGGCGGCGCAACGGAATGGGAAGGACTGCGGCATTTCTATGCCGGGCGCAAGACGGCCAAGCCCTACGTGATCATGGCCTGCATGGCCAACGCCGCGGCCTCGTTCATTTCCATTCGCCACCAGATCCTGGGCGTGACGGCCTGCCACACGTCGGCCTGCGCGTCGTCCGGATCGGCCATCGCCGATGCCTGCCGCTACCTGCGCAGCGGCGACCTGGACATCGCGCTGGCCGGCGGCGCAGAAGCTCCGCTGGCCAGCCAGTTCCTCAGCGCCTGGGACGGGCTTCGCGCCCTCGCCGAGGTCGACGCCGACGATCCGTCGCGCAGCTGCAAGCCCTTTTCGAGCCGCCGCACGGGCCTCGTGCTGGGCGAAGGCAGCGTGTTCTTCGTGCTGGAGACGCGCGAACACGCCGAACGCCGCGGCGCGCGGGTGCTGGCGGTGATCGAGGGATGGGGCGTGGCTTCCGACGCCCACCATATCGGCGCCCCGCATGCCCGCGGCCAGGTGGCGGCCATGCGCGCAGCGCTTCGCACGGCGGGCATCGAACCGTCCGGGCTCGACTACATCAATGCCCACGCCACCGCCACGCGAGGTGGCGACCCGGTGGAAGTGTCGGCGCTGCGCGAAGTCCTCGGCGAGTCGGCCGCCGACATCCCGGTCAGCGCGACCAAGGCGCTGCACGGGCATATGCTCGGCGCGGCCAGCGCGATGGAACTGCTGGTCAGCCTGCTGGCCCTGCGCGACGGCTTCCTGCCGCCGACCGCGTACCTGGACGAACTCGACGACGAGTGCCGCGGCCTGCGTCACGTCACCGAGCTGGAACAGGGACGCAGCCTGCGGCGCGCGCTGTCCCTTTCGGCCGGCTTCGGCGGGGTCAACGCGGCACTGGTGCTGCGCCGCGCCGACTGAAGGCGCGGCGGCGCGGGCGCTGCGTCAAGGAACCGACGCGGCGGCCTGGCCGCGGAGCAGTGTCAAATTCCCGGCAGGCCAAACCGCCGGCCGGCCGACATTCGGGCCGGTTTTCCGGGCTGCGCGGGGTGCAGGCACCCTGGCACGGGGCTTGCTGATCTGGTCGGGAAGCGCCTTCGGAGGCGCCCTCCTTCACGCAGGCCCGACCATGATGCTGCCGCAGACCACCTCCCGTGCCATTCCGCAGATCCTGAACTTCGCGGAACCCTTGGTCTCGACCCGTTTCGACCAGGCTCGCGCCACGCTGTGGATCGGCATGGAAGCGCGCCCCAGGCGCGCCCACAATTTTTCTCCCGATCTGTTGCGCAACCTGTCGGCGCTGATCGATCAGATCGACGAGAACGGCCTGCGCTGGCCCAGCGGCGACGACGAACTGCCCGTGCACTACGTGGTGCTTCGTTCCGAGCATCCGGAATATTTCAACCTCGGCGGAGATCTGGGCTATTTTCTCGACTGCATTCGCCGCCACGACCGCGCGGGCCTGCGTCGCTACTCGATGCAATGCCTCGACATGATCTACCGCTGGGCCACGGCGCTGAACCGCAACACCACTTCGCTGGCGCTGGTGCAGGGCCGCGCGCTGGGCGGTGGTTTCGAGGCCGCGCTCGGCGCCGACTACGTGATCGCCGAGGAGCACGCCGAGTTCGGGCTGCCCGAGATCCTGTTCGGGCTGTTCCCCTGCTCAGGGGCGATGAGCCTGCTGGGCCGGCGCATCGGCGTGGCCGCCGCCGAGCGCATCATGCGCAGCGGCAAGATCTACACCGCCGCCGAAATGCTGGACATGGGGGTGATCGACGAGGTCTGCCCCAGCGGACGCGGCGAGACTGCAGTGCGCGAGTTCATCGAAGAGCACGCCAAGCGCCGCAAGGCCCGCATGGCCATGCAGCGCGCTCGGGCGCGCATGATTCCGCTGGACTACGCCGAACTCGCCACCGTGGTCGACGAGTGGGTCGACGCGGCCTTGCAGCTCGAGGAGGCCGAGCTGCGCGTGCTCGAAACCCTGGCGCGCATGCAGCGCACCGAGCTCGCGCACTGACGGCGCACTGACCGCGCGCTGCACGCGCGCCGATCGGGCGCCGGGCCACCGCGGGCGCGGCGCCGGGGCCTTGCCGCGCAGCCGGACATCGGGCGCGCCATACGCGGGCGGTTCTCCAGGCCGGCGCATCCAGCCAGCCTCAGTTGACCAGCTTCCAGGCTCCGTTGTGGATGCGCAGCATGACCACCGCGTGCTGCTGCGGGCCGTTGTGGTTGGTGGGCGACATGTTGAACACGCCGTCGGGCGTGGCCAGTCCGTGCAGGCCTTCGAGGGCATCGCGCAACGCGGCGCGGAAGGCCACCGTGTCGCCCGGCTTGGCCGATTTCAACGCCACCGGCAACGCGTTCTCCAGCAGCACGCCAGTATCCCAGGCGTTCGCGGTGAACTGCGACACGGTATTGCCATAGGCCTTTTCGTAGGTGCTGGCCATTTGCATGGCCGCCGCCTTGATCGGCGACGATGCCGGAAGCTGGGCGGCGACCAGGCCCGGCGAGGCCGGCACCAGGGTGCCTTCGCAATCACTGCCGCACACCCGCAGGAAATCGGGGTTGGCCACGCCATGGGTCTGGTACAGCTGGCCGTGGAAGCCGACCTGCTTGAGCTCGCGCTCGGGCAGCGCCGCCGGCGTGCCCGACGCCGCGATCAGCACGGCCTGGGGCCTGGCCGCGGTGATATGCAGCGCCTGCCCGGTCACCGCGGTCGCGGTACGCGCGAACGACTCCTTGTCCACGATCTGGATGCCGTTGCGCGCCGCATCGGCCGAGAACGCCTTCCACCAGCCCTCGCCGTAGGCATCGCTGAAACCGATGAACGCCACCTTCTTGTAACCCTGCGACAGCATGTTCTCGACCACCGCGTGGGCCATCAGGTCATTGCTCTGCGGCGTGCTGAACACCCAGTGCGTGCGCTGGGTCATCGGCACCGTGACGCTGGGCACGATGGCGATGTCCGGCACCCGGTTGTTCGCCGCCACGTCGACGATGGCCAGCGCGTTGGGCGTGATGCTGGGCCCGAAGATCACGTCCACGTGATCCTTCTCCACCAGTTCGCGCGCGGCCTTCACCGCGGCCGTCGGGTCCGACGCGTCGTCGACGATCGTGTAGTGGATCGCCTGGCCGGCCATGGTCTTCGGGAACAGCTCGATGGTCTTGCGCTCCGGGATGCCCAGCGACGCCGCCGGCCCGGTGAGCGAAAGGATCACGCCGACGTTGACGTCGGCCATGGCCGCGGGGGCCGCGGCCAGCACGGCTGCCGTGACAAGTGCGGTTTTCCAGGCTTTCATGGAATGGTCTCCTCCAGGAGGTCGTGGGTCGCGGCGTTTCACTGCGCCGCTTGCAGTTCCGGCAGCTCGGGCGCGCCGGTGATGATTCGGTTCCAGTGCAGCGTCGCGCGCGGCAGCAGCCAGCGCGCGCCGTAGCGCATGCGGTCGAGCCGGCCCTGCTGCCATTGTGCCCCGGCGTCGTGCGCTCGCAGCGCGGCGCGCGCACTGGCGGCGAAGGCCCAGGCGTTGAGCAGCCACCACAGCGCGTCCATGACGTCGGGAGCCAGCGCCAGCACCTGCGCCGGGTCGTGCCGCGCCAGCAGCGCGGCGAGCGCCGCGTGCGCGGCGTCGCACTGCCCGCGCAGCGCCTGCGCGAACTCGTCCAGCCCCGGCTCGGCAGCGCAGGCCTGCGCCTCTGAGGAGCATTCCGCCAGCAGCGCCAGCAAGGCCGCGCCGCGGTCGCCCAGCAACTTGCGCTGCACGAGGTCGATCGCCTGGATCTCGTTCGTGCCTTCGTAAATCATCGCGATGCGAGCATCGCGCACGCTTTGCTCGACACCGTATTCGTGCACGTAGCCGTAGCCGCCGAACACCTGCAGCGCGGCGCTGGCGCCCTCGAAGCCCAGGCGCGTCAGCTGGGCCTTGAGCAGCGGCGTCAGCAACGCGGCGCGGGCCTGCTCTGCGGCCCGCCGCGCGGGGTCGGGATGGTGCTCCGCGAGGTCCAGTGCGAGCCCGGCGCGGGCGGCGATCACGCGCCCTGCCTCGACCTGCGCCTGCAGCGCCAGCAGCGCGTGGCGCATCGCCGGGTGGCGCGCGATCGGATCGGCCGCGCCGGCGTGCTCGCCGCGCACGCCGGGGGCGCGCGACTGGCGCCGCTCCAGCGCATGGCGCAACGCGTTCTGCATCGCCATCTCGGCATGCCCGAGTCCCTGCAGCGCGACATGCAGGCGGGCCGAGTTCATCATCACGAACATCGCGGCCAGGCCGCGCCCCGGCTCGCCGACCAGCCAGCCGGTGGCGCCGTCGTAGCGCATGGCGCAGGTGGCGCTGGCCCTGATGCCCATTTTCTTTTCCAGGCCCTCGCAGGACATCGCATTGCGCGAACCATCGGGCAGCACCTTGGGCACCAGCGCCAGCGAAAGTCCTCGCGTGCCCGGCGCCGCATCCGGCAGGCGGCACAGCACCAGGTGCACGATGTTGTCGGTGAGGTCGTGCTCGCCGCCGGAGATGAAGATCTTGTTTCCGCTGACCCGCAGGCTGCCGTCGGGCTGCGGCTCGGCGCGCGTGCGCAGCAGGCCCAGGTCGCTTCCCGCCTGCGGCTCGGTCAGCGCCATCGCCGCCAGCCATTGGCCGCTGACCAGTCGGCGAAGATAGCGCTGCTTGAGCTCATCGCTGCCGTGCGCGGCCAGCGTCGCCGCGGCGCCATGCAACAGGTCCGGGTACATGTTCCAGGCATGGTTGCAGGCATCGAGCATTTCCCGCACGAATCCGTCGAGCAGCAGGCCCAGCCCCTGCCCGCCCCAGGCCGGCTCGCCGGCCAGCGCCGGCCAGCCGGCGTCGACGAAGGCCTGGTAGGCGGCCCGGAAGCCCGCCGGAGTGCGGACCCGGCCGTCCGGCTCGAGGCGGCAGCCCTCCAGGTCGGCCGGGCCGTTGAGCGGCTGCAGCTGCGCGCTGGCGAAGCGCGCGCCCTGCTCCAGCACGGCGCACGCCGTTTCGAGGTCGACTTCCGCGAGCGCCGGGCACGCGGCCCAGGCGGCGGGAGCGTCGAGCACATGCTCGAGCACGAAGCGCATGTCGCGCAGCGGGGCCTCGTAGGCCCAGGCCGGGTTGCTCATGGCGTGTGGCGTCGGGGAGTCAGGCGCACAGGGCGCGGATGTCGTCGGGAATCGGGATCGCGCGCAGGCGGGCGGGGTCCTCCGGGTCGCGCACGACGAAGGCGCGCACCTCCGTGCCCTCGCACAGCGTGACCCCGTCGCGCCGGATCACGTGCCGGTGCCGGAAGGTCTTGGCCGCCCAATGCTCGATCACCGTCTCGATCTCCAGGGTCTCGCCATAGGTGGCCGACTTCACGAAGCGTGTCTGGATCTCCAGCAGCGGCGTGCCGACGATACCGCGGCTGCGCTCGAGCTCGCGCCAGGGCGGCAGCCCGCAGGCGCGGAAATACGCCAGGGAGGCCTGGTCCATCCAGCGCAGGAAGTTGGGGAAGAACACAATGCCCGCGGGATCGCAGTCGCCGAACTGCACCTCCACGCGGTACAGGCGCGGCGTCGGCGCCGGGCTGGCGGTCGGCGTCGGCTCGCTCATGAGCGGGCCTCCGGGTTCTCCAGCAGCAGCGCGATGCCCTGGCCGCCGCCGATGCAGGCAGCCGCCACGCCCCAGCGCGCGCCGATGGCCCGCAACTGGCGCGCCAGCGTGATGGTCAGTCGCACCCCGGTGGCCGCCAGCGGATGCCCCAGCGCGATGGCGCCACCATGCACGTTCAGGCGCTCGAGATCCAGTCCCAGCTCACGCGCCACGGCCAGGGTCTGCGCGCCCTGCGCCTCGTTGATCTCGAAGCGCGCGATGTCGTCCATGCGCACGCCGCTGCGATCGAGCAGCAGGCGAATCGCCGGCGCCGGGCCGATGCCCATGACCTCGGGCGCAACCCCGACCACCGCGGCCGCCGCCACGCGCGCAAGCGCAGCGCGCCCGTAGCGCGCCAGCGCTGCCGCGTCACCCACCAGGGCCGCGGCGGCGGCGTCGGTCAAGGCCGCACTGTTGCCCGCGGTCTGCACGCCGTCCGGGTACACGCTGCGCAGCGCTGCCAGCGCCTCGGGCGTGGTCGGCCGGGGATGCGTGTCGCGCTCGGCCAGCCTCGCCTTGCCGGCCAGGCGGATGCCGCGCGCCTGGTAGCCTTCGAGCTCGAAGCGCTCGTTGCCCACGGCGACGATCTCCTCCAGGAACCAGCCGTCGGCCTGCGCCTGCAGCGCGCGCTCGAACGAGCGCGCGGCGAAGGCATCGACCTGCTCGCGGCTGATGGAGTAGCGCCGCGCCAGGTTCTCGGCGGTGGCGATCATCGAGATCCCGGCGGCCGGATCGTGCAGCGCCTCCCACATGTAGTCCTTGAACCCGACCTGCGCGCCGAGCCGGAAGCCGCCGCGGTGGTCGAAGGCGGCGATCGGGTTGCGGGTCATCGACTCGGTGCCCACCACCAGCGCCAGGCTGCGTCCGCCACGCAGCTCGGCGCCGGCCTGGCGGAACAGCTCGAAGCCGGTGCCGCAGATTCGCTGCACCATCATCGCCGGGCGCTCCAGCGGCACCCCGGCGTACATCGCGATGTGCCGCGGCAGGTAGAACTGGTCGAAGCCGCCGGGAGCCATGTTGCCGGCCAGGGTCGCGTCCACCGTCGCCGGGTCGACCTCGCTGTGCCGGAACACCGCGCGCGCGGCGTGGATGCCCAGGTCGATCGGGTTGGCGTCGGCGAAAGCCCCCTGGTAGTCGACCTGCGGCGTGCGCAGGCCGTCGAGCAGGTACACATCGCCGAATGCGTCGTACAAGCCGCTCATGATGCCCTGCCCACCTTGGCCGCACGCTTTTCCAGGAAATCACGCACGCGCTGCTTGGCCGCGTCGTCGCCCTGCGCGATGGACGACATCAGCGCCTCGACGAACAGCCCCTCGCCGGGCGGCAGGTCGGCGATGCGCGGCAGCGCCTGGGTGATGGCGTAATTGGACAGCGGCGCATTGCCCGCGATGCGCCGCGCCAGCTCCAGCGCCTTGTCGAGCCCGGCGCCTTCGTCCACCAGGTAGTTGGACACGCCCATGGCCTGGCCGTCGGCGGCGTCGAACACGCGCCCGGTGAGCATCATGTCGGTCATGCGCGCCACGCCGATCAGGCGCGAGATGCGCACCGAACCCCCACCCCCCACGAAAATCCCCCGCTGCCCCTCGGGCAGTCCGTAGAACGCGCTGCGCTCGGCGATTCGCAGATGCGCCGCGGCAGCCAGCTCCAGCCCGCCGCCGACCACCGCGCCGTGCAGCACCGCGAGCACCGGTACCGGGCCGAACTGGATCGCCTCGAAGGCGGCATGCCAGGCGCGCGAATGGTGAATGCCCTCGACCACGCTGCGCTCGGCCACCTCCGACAGGTCGAGCCCGGCGCAGAAATGCTCGCCCTCGCCGCTGAGCACGACCACGCGCACGTCGCCCGGCAGGTTCAAGAACAGGGTGTGCAGCTGTGCCAGCAAGGCATCGCTGACCGAGTTGCGCTTGTGCGGCCGGTTCAGGCGCGCGTGCAGCACCACGTCGTCGCGCTGCAGGCGCAGCAGGTCGAGCGTGCCGAGCACGCCTGAAGAAGGTGGCAGGTCCTGGAGCATGGTCGTCAACGGGCCAGAATGGTTTCGCCGCAGCCGGCGTAGAGAGCGTCGACCAGGGCTGCGCGCGCGCGCAGCACCGCGCCCTGGTTGATGTAGCCCTTGTCGGTGATTTCGCCAAGCGCGCTGCTCGGCGGCTCGCCCAGCACCAGCGCGCGCGTGGGGGTCTGCGACGAGCCGCCGCCTTGCGCGTGCAGCGCACGCAGCACGCCGGCGACCTTGTCGCGCAACTCCTGCGCGGGCAGCGCCGCGGCCTGCGGCGACGGAAAGATCAACAGGCCCACCTCGGCCCGGTCATGGCCGGTGACGACCACGTCCTGCGCCCAAGGCGCCAGCGCCGACACCAGGTGCACGCGCAGCGTTCCCACCGATACCCAGGTGCCCGAGCTGAGCTTGAAGTCCTCGGCGACCCGCCCGTCGAACGCGATGCCCTGCTCGGCATGCTCGGGGTCGGCGAGTCGGCCGGCGTCGCCGATGCAGTAGTAGCCCTCGGCGTCGAAGGCCTGCGCGGTCAGCTGCGGGGCGTCGCGGTAGCCGGGGAACACGTTGACCCCGCGCACGCGCATTTCCAGCTTGCCGCCGACCGGAACGAACTTCACCTCGGTGCCGGGAAGCGGCAGCCCGATGACTCCCGCGTGGTCCAGCCACCAATGGGCACTGGTGATGGCCGGCGAGGTCTCGGTCGAGCCCCAGGACGTGGTCAGCCAAAGCGGCTCGCCGCGCACGCGCCGGGCGACCGCCTGCAGTCGCTCCCAGCTCGACTGGGGCAGGCTGGCGCCGGCGTAGAACACTCCGCGCAGGCGCGACAGGAAATCCTTCGCCAGCGCGTAGTCCGCCTCGAGGAAAGGCAACAGCATGTCGAGCCCGCGCGGCACGTTGAAGTGCAGCGTCGGGCGCACCTCGCGCAAGTTACGCACCGAACGCTCGATCAGCCCCGGCAGCGGGCGACCGTCGTCGATGGCCAGGAAACCTCCGTTGCGCAGCACCATGTTCAGGTTGTGGTTGCCGCCGAAGGTGTGGCTCCACGGCAGCCAATCGCACAGCACCGGCTTGTCGTGCTCCAGGAAGCGCCAGGCCTGCGCCACCATCTGCTGGTTGGCGCACAGCATGCGATGGGTGTTGATCACCACCTTGGGATGCCCCGTCGAACCCGAGGTCAACAGGTACTTGGCGTGCGTGTCGGGGGTGATGGCCTCGAAGGCCCGCATCACGTCGGGGCCCTCGGCCGTGCGCAGCAGGCTTTCGAAGCGCAACGCGCCGGGATAGGTCTCGCCCCCGTCGCTGAACACCACCACCGCATGCTGGCCCGAACCGGCGATGGCCGGTCCGTACACCGCGGCATCGCTGGCGTAGATCAGCGCCGGCCCCAGGGTGTTGAGAATGCCGTGGATGCGCGAGTAGTCGCCGTCGCGCACCAGCCGGCAATAGGCGCTCGACACCGTGCACACGGCGCGTCCGATGTGCATGCCGGCCAGCATCAGCAGCAGGTGGTCGACGGCGTTGTCGGACAGCACGACGATCGGCGCCTGCGGCATGAGCTTCAGGCCCAGCAGGCTTTGCGCGATGCGCCCGACCTGCTGGCGCGTCTCGCCCCAGCTCAGGCGGCGCCACGACCCATCCGCGGCGCGCTCGGCGAAGGCCGGCGTGTCCGGCGTGTCGCGCGCCCACTGCTCGAGCCACTCGCCCACGCAGCGCGCATAGGGCTTGAGCGGCTCGGGCGAGCGCAGCACGAAACTGCCATCGTCGAAGGCCACGCGCACCACGCGCTGCGGCGCCAGCCCGAGACGCAGCGCGTGCGCCTTTGCATCCATGCCCATCTCCCAGCTTTTTCCATACACATGTGTATGTGTTTGGACGTATGCTAGGCCTACAATGCCTCGCAAGGATCCGTACAAACCCGAGCCCGCGCCGCCCGCGGCCCACCGCATGCCCGTCTCCGAATCCCGTGCCCGACGCGTGCCGCGGCGCCCTCGCGAAACCGCGGCGCGCCGCGAGACCCTGACTCCCGAACGCTGGATCGAGGCCGCCACCGAGGTGCTGGTCGACCACGGCATCGACAACGTGCGGGTGGACGTTCTCGCCACCGAGCTGTCGGTGACCCGCGGCAGCTTCTACTGGCATTTCCGCGACCGCGAGGACCTGCTTCGCCAGGTGCTGCAAAGCTGGCGCGACCGGGCCACCGAGCAGCTCACGGCGCGCCTGCAAGGCGCCAACCGGGACCCGCGCGCGCAGCTTCGCGACGTGCTGTCGCTGCCGTTTCGCGGCCGCGCCGCGGCGCGCGCGGCGCGCATCGAGCTGGCGCTGCGGGCCTGGGCACGGCACGACGACATGGCCCGCCAGGCCGTCGACGAGGCCGACGCCAGTCGCATGGACTACATCAGCGGACTGCTCGAAGCCATGGGCTTCGCCCGCGCCGAGGCCCGCCAGCGTGGCTTCCTGCTCTACAGCTACCTGGTCGCCGAGTCCCAGCTGGCCAGCGTCGGCAGCGCCACCGAACGCGCGGCCCGAAGACGCATGGTCGAGGCGCTGGTGCAGCAACCGCTGGATCGCGCGGGGGCCAGGGCGCGCTGACGCCGCTCACGAGAAAACGCAGGGCCGCCCCAAGTTTTCTCGACCCCCACGGGGGGCGGGTCGGGCCCCAGGCCCGGCCCTGGGGGCGCTCACGAGAAAACGCAGGGCCGCCCCAAGTTTTCTCGACCCCCACGGGGGGCGGGTCGGGCCCCAGGCCCGGCCCTGGGGGCGCTAACGAGAAAACGCAGGGCCGCCCCAAGTTTTCTCGACCCCCACGGGGGGCGGGGCATGGGCACGAGCACGCCGCGGCAGGCGACCGACGGCCACCCGCTGTCGGCGACAGGCCCGATCGCGCCCAACTGGCGCCCCACTAACGCAGCGCAACGCACAGCCGCGCAAATGAGTCGCAAGTTGTTGATTTCATTGGCCTGCCCGGAGGGAATCGAACCCCCGACCCACAGCTTAGAAGGCTGTTGCTCTATCCAACTGAGCTACGGGCAGTCGTGCGCGTGGACGAGCGCCGAAGTGTAGCGGCGCCGCCGATGGCGCTCGGCGGGCTGCGCGGACAAGCCATGCGCGGCGTCGCGCGGCGTCGCGCGGCAATCCCGGCGGGGCATCGCCGAGGCACCGACGACCCGCCGGCAAATAGCCGGCCTCGGCGCGATGGATTCTTCCCCCAACCTAGGATCGTGGTGTCTTGTAACCAGGGGAAACACCATGCGACATATCCCGTCGTGCGTGGGCCACCTCGCACCGGCCGCGCTCTTGCTCGCCGCCGCTTGTGCCAGCGCCATGAACGCGAGCGCCGGCGGCACGACACAGCCCCCGGGCTCCCTGCTGCTCACGCGGACGACCTTTACGGTCCACAACAGACTGCCGACCCCGCTGCACGGGTTTCGCATCCGTACCGGGTACCAGCGCTGGGCCGAGGTCGGCGACCTGCCGCCCGGGGACAGCATGTTCACCATCGACTCGCCGCTCGGCGCCGATCCGGGCACCTTCGAGTTCCTGCGGGACGCCCCGACGGCCGACGCGCAGTACGTGATCGGCGGCTACTCGCGCGCGGGCAATGAACCGGTGGTCATCGACATCAGCGCGCAGCCCGGCAGCATCGACGGGCAGCCGGTGTCGAGCCCGTTGGGCTCGTTCCTGCTGCCCCCGTCCACCTTGCCCACCTCGGCCGCGAACCCGTTCGCGCAAGACGCCCGTCTGCCGCTGCTCGGCATCCCGCGTGCGCGAGCCGGCGACTCGGAGTTCATGGCCTGCGTCGGCATCACCTACGGCCTGTCCGTCATCGCCTGCAAGAGCCTCTCACTGCTCTACACATCGTTCGGCTTCGGATTGAACGTGGGAGGAATGGCGGGGTATTTCTGGAGCCCGTTCTCGCCCGACAACCTGGCCTCCCGTTTCTCCGTCGGCAGTTACACCGTCCAGGTCGTCGAGGCGTACATGGACTTCTTCACCGATGAAGACGGCAAACCCACGGAAAGCATCGCGAACTTCATCGGCCTGGGTCACATCCTCGGCGCGGCGATCAACTTCGGCGGATTCAGCACGTGGGGCTCGTCACGGGAGCCCGACGGCACGTACCGCCAGACCTGCGCCGACGTACGCTACGACAGCAGCAGCTTCGAATTGTCGGCGCGATGCCAGGACGCCAGCGGCACGAGCGTCGAGTCCGTGTTGAGCTACCCGGCATGCTTCGGCGGCGACGTGGTCAACGACGGCGGCACGCTGCGTTGCGAGCGGCCCGACGGAAGCTACCTGCAAAGTTGCAGCCCGGTACGTTACCGCGGCGGTGTGCTGCAGGGCCGCTGCATGCGCATCGACGGCACGACCTACAGGTCGTCGATGCTGGACTACGCCAACACCTGCGCCGCCGGCTCCACGGTGTCCAACGTCGACGGTGAGTTGCGCTGCGACCAGTCCTGGACCCCGTCGGGGCCCTACCTTCGCAGTTGCCGAAACATCCGGTACGCCGACGGCGTGCTGGAGGCCGATTGTGGCGGTTTCGACACCTATGCCCGGGTACGTCTCGACTATGTGCGTCAGTGCAGGTACCGCTCCGAGGTCGGCTTCACCGCGGTGTACGCGGGGCGCGGCTACCTGTCCTGCGTGGAACCGCGCTGAGCGGGGGCGGCGCAGTCCGGCGCAGTCCGGCAGGATGCGCGCCGCGCCAGCCGGGCATGCCACCCGGGCCCCGGCCGGATCAGGCCGCCAACGGCATCGCCAGGCCCGCGGCGGTGCGTGCGAGCGCCTGCACCCGGGCCGGATTCGCCGCCTCGCGAGCCACGAAGCGCAGCACGCCGTGGGCGTCGGCCTCGCGCCGCACCGCGCCCACGGCCCACAGCCGGTTCGCATGCGCGATGGCCTCGCCGAGCGCGAACCCCAGGTGGTGGGTGTCGAGCTGGCGCCGGAACAGCAGCGGGATCATGTCAGCCGCGCTCAGTGCCTGCTGCGCGCAGGCATGCAGCACGGCCTCCAGACGCTCGGCGTGGTGCTCGCGCAGTTGGCGCACCCGCCCATGCACGCCGCTGAACGGAAAGCCATGCGAAGGCAGCACGCGCGTGGCTGCGTCGAGGGCGTCGAAGCGCTCGAGGGAGTGCAGGTAACGCCCCAGCGCATCGGCGTCGGGATCGATCGGATACACGGACACGTTGGTCGAGATGCGCGGCAGCAGCAGGTCCCCGGAGATCAGCATGCGCTGCTCGGCGCACCACAGCGACGCATGCTCGGGGCTGTGCCCACCGCCGACGATCACCTGCCATTCATGCTCGCCGATGCGCAGCCGCTGGCCGTCGTCGATGCGCTGGAACACGCTCGGCAGCGACGGCACCATGCGCATGTAGAAATTGCCCCGCGCGCCCAGCGCCTGCAACTGCTCAGGCGCCGCGCCGTGCACCCGGAAATGCTCGACCAGGCCTTCGGTGCCGGTGGGCTCCATGCCGGCGCTGACCATGCGAGCGCTGAGGTATTCGCCCTGGGTCATCAGCAACGGAGCGTTCCAGCGCCGGCACAGCCAGTCGGCCAGGCCGACATGGTCCGGGTGCATGTGGGTACACAGCACCCGCGCCAGCGGACGTCCCTGCAGGTGCTGCTGGAACACCTGTTCCCAGGCCTCGCGAGTGGAGTCGATGTTCAGCCCGGTGTCGACCACGGTCCAGGCATCGCCATCGTCGAGCAGCCACAGGTTGATGTGATCGAGCGCCATCGGCATGGACATGCGCAGCCAGTGCACGCCCGGAGCCACCTGCACCGGATGGCCCGGCTCGGGTGGCGTGGTGCCCATGAAATAGCCCGGCTGGTAGTCCTGTTCGGAGGGGCGGAGTCGTTGCGTCATGCGATGGGTGCGGCAAGCGCCGCAGGGTGTCAGGCGCCGATGCCCTCGAGCAGGATGCCCAGTTCGCGAAGCACCGCTGCGGCGGTGGGGTGTTGCTGCGCGAAGCGCAGGGACATCTCCCGCACGCGCGGCGCCAGCCCGTGCACCTGCACGGGCCCGGGCGCACCCAGCGCGCGACGGATATCGGCATCGAGCGCGCCGAGTTCCTCGCGCAGCGATGCATCCAGCGGGGCGCCGGAATCCAGCGCCTCGCGCAGGCGCTCCAGACTTTGCTTCACGGAGGGAGAGTCCACGGCTTGCCTCGTACTTGCGGGTTCGGATCCAAAGGGTCCATGTTAAGCCCTGTGCGCTGGCCCGGCTTGCTAGTGTCCTGTCCCGTTATTCGCAGGACAGGACACTAGGACTAGGATGACGAATTCTTTCGCCGATGCCCCGCGTGCCTCGCGTGCCCCGCAGGCGCCCGGGCAGCCTTGCCCTCCCATGCCCCATACCCCTCCCCCCGCGCGCGTGATGCTGCGCGCCAAGCTGCACCGCGCCACGCTCACCGGCGCCGACCTGCATTACGAAGGTTCCTGCGGCATCGACCAGACCCTGCTCGATGCCTGTGACATCCTGCCCGGCGAGCAGATCGACATCTACAACGTCACCAACGGCGCGCGCCTGAGCACCTACGCGATCTCCGAGCCGGCCGGCAGCGGACGCATCACCCTCAACGGTTCGGCCGCGCGCCATGCCGCGCTGGGCGACCTGCTGATCATCTGCACCTACGCACCGATGGACGACGCCACCGCGCGCGCGTTCCGCCCGCGCATCGCGCTGCTCGGCGAGGGCAACCGCATCGCTTCGATGAAAGACCAGGCCCCGGGCGCCTGACGCGCCCGTGCGCCAGCGGGTGCCGAGCCCGCGCGGGCACTCGAGGGGGCGCGCCGCGGCCGCGCCGCGCATACCGCCCGCTGCATTATGCTTGCGCTGGTTTCCACGCAAACGTGGCGTCTGGTTCGCGCACCTGCGGGAGCGATCGGCGCTTGCAGGCCGGCGCCGCGCACCTTCCGGAGAACCCATCCCATGTCCGCGCCGGGCATAGCGTCCGCGGCCACCACGCTGTTGAGCGAGCACCGCCTGCGCATGGCGCTGCGCGCGGGAGCACGTGGCTTCACGCAGGTCGAGCCGCTGCCGCGTCGTGCGTCGCAGGCGCACCGGCTGCTGATCGGGCGCACCGCGCAGCAGGCGATGGCCCTGCTCCCCACGCTGTTTCCCATCGGTGCCATGGCGCATCGCGCAGCCGCGGCAGCGGCGCTCGCCAGCCTGCGCGGCGACCAGGCCGGAGCCGAGCCGGATCCGCGCTCGGTGCTGCTCGAGCGCATGCGCGAACACCTGCTGCCCGTGCACCGCGACTGGCCGCTGAACATGGGCATGGCGCCGTCGAACTCCACGCTGCAGGGAGTCGAGCGCCTGCTGCGCGCCTTGGACAGCCCCCGGCCGCAGGCCGAGGAGGCCGTGCGCGAACTGGTCGAGGTACGCACCCTGGGCATGCCGGCACGCGAGTTCCTGCGCATCGACAACGCGGCCGACCTGCTGCGCTGGGCGCGCTCCCACGAGGAGCTGATGCCGGCACGCTTCCTCGCCTGGCTGAGCTGGCAACCACTGGCGCTCGGGCCGACCGAGCTGCCGCCGCCGCTGCAGCCTCCGCCGGCGCGCGCCCTCGCCCGCTACCTGCTCGGCCCCGCGGGCGACGAATTCGAGGCCTATCCCCAGTGGCAGGGAGTCTGCCGGGAAAGCAGCCCGTGGGCGCGGCGCCATGCCCACCCGCTGCTGCGCGACCTGGCTCGCGGCGACGCCGAGCCGGCGGCCGCGCTGCTGGCGCGCTTCGCGGCACGCCTGCTCGACCTCGCCGAAACGCTGCTGGCGTGGCGCGATGCGGGCCAGCAACCCGAGGCCCTGCGTGCCGGCGACGGTGTCGGCATGATGCACACGGCGCGCGGACTGCTGGCCTACGGCATGGCGCTCGACCACGGAGAGCGCATCACGCGCTGCGTGATCCTCACGCCGGCGCAGTGGAATTTCCATCCGCAGGGAACGGCGCCGGAGATGCTGCGCGCCATCGCCTGGACCACGCCGCGCCAGGTTGCGCATACGGCCAGCCTGGTGGCCTGCGCGGTGGACCCCTTCGTGCGCTGCGACTTCGCGCTGCCCCAGGCCGACGCGCGGTAGCGCGCCCCTGCCCGCCTCAGGCGCGCAGCGCCTCGCTCACCCGCTGCAGCGCGGTGCGCACCTGCGAGCCCAGCTCGTGCACCTGCGGCGCGTCGACCAGCCCGAGCACCGGCTGCGGATCCATGAAACCCACGGTGAC
>JAJZTW010000069.1 GCA_021847345.1 Pseudomonadota bacterium | reverse complement strand
GTTCGGCGCGGCGCGCCACTGGCTGCATGTCGACCCGGAGCTGGCGCAGGGGCTTTCCATCCCCGTGCTCGGGCTGGTGGTCTGGCTGGGCCTGCGGCGCGCCCACAAGCAGCTCGCCGAGCGCTCGTGAGCGCCCCCAGGGCCGGGCTGCGCCCAGCCCGCCCCCCGAGGGGGTCAAGCAATCTCGGGGCGGCCCAGCGATTGCTTGAGAGCGCCCCCAGGGCCGGGCTGCGCCCAGCCCGTTCCACCTCGCAGCTTGCAGGCTGCTCGGATTCGGCCGGCGCGCTGCTGTGCGCAGGCACAGCAGCTGGTCCGGCCTCATCCCACTAGGGGTTCAAGCAATCTTGGGGCGGCCCAGCGATTGCTTGAGAATCGCACCCCGCCAGCAAGGCGGGGCCTGGTCGATCAGGCCGGCGGAGCGCCGGCATCGGCGCCTCGCTGGCGCACCGCCTCGAACAGGAACACGCCGGCCGCCACCGAGACGTTGAGGCTGTCGACGCTGCCCAGCATCGGGATGCGCACCAGCCGGTCGCAGTTTTCGCGCACCAGGCGGCGCAGCCCGCTGCCCTCCGCGCCCAGCACCAGCGCCGTGGGCTCGCGCAGATCACAGGCGTACAGGCTGGCATCGGCCTCGCCGGCGGCGCCCACCACCTGTACGCCGCGTTCGCGCAGCCCGGCCAGCGCGCGCGCCATGTTCGTGACCATCAGGTAGGGCACCGTGTCGGCGGCGCCGCTGGCCACCTTGGCGACCACCGGCGTGAGCCCGACCGCGCGGTCCTTCGGCGCGAACACCGCGTGCACTCCAGCCGCATCGGCGCTGCGCAGGATGGCGCCGAGATTGTGCGGGTCGGTGACGCCGTCCAGCCCCAGCAGCAGCGGCGTGCCCGGCGCGTTGTCCAGCACCGCGTCGAGCGTGGTGGGTTGGGCCAGCGCCTCGACTCGCGCCACCACACCCTGGTGCCGACGATCGGCGACCAGCGCATCCAGGCGCGCCGAATCGACAGACTGCGCCGCCACCCCGGCCTGCTCGGCGCGCACCAGCAACTGGCGCATGCGGGCATCGTGGCGCGATGCGTCGATCAACAACTCCCGCACGCTTTGCGGGGCCGCGCGCAAACGCGTGGCGACGGCGTGGAATCCGTACAACAGCTTGAGGCTCATGGAAGCACCGATTCGCGCGGGCCGTGGCGCACGACGCGCCCGGACTGCAATTCCAGCACCGCGTCGCAGCGCGCGGCGAGCTGGGGGTCGTGAGTCACCAGCACCAGCGTGGTGCCTTGCTGGCGCTGCAATGCGAACAACAGGTCGATGATGCGCGCCCCGGTGGCGGCATCGAGATTCCCGGTGGGCTCGTCAGCCAGCAGCAGCCCCGGGCGCGTGACGAAGGCGCGCGCCAGCGCGACGCGCTGCTGCTCCCCGCCGGACAGCACCCCCGGCTTGCGCTGCTCGCGCCCGGCGAGGCCGACGCGCGCGAGCATGTCCCGGGCCGCCTGCAGCGAGTCGCCGGCCCTGCCCGCGATGTCGAGCGCCAGGCTCACGTTGTGCAGGGCATCCACGTGCTCGATCAGCTGGAAATTCTGGAACACGAAACCGAGACGCGCAGCGCGAAGCGCGGCGCGCCGGTCCTCGTCGAGGGCGAACAGGTCGACGCCGTCGATCCACACCTTGCCCGAACTCGGCAAGTCCAGCCCGGCGAGCAGGCCCAGCAGGGTCGACTTTCCCGAACCCGACGGACCGACGATGGCCAGGCTGGCGCCGGGCGCCAGGTCCAGGCTCACGTCGTCGAGCACGACCAGCTCGCCCGAAGCGTCGCGCACCGTCTTGCGCAGATGCTGGGCGACAATGGCGGCTTGCGAATGCGTACCGGGCCCGGCGGAGCCAGGCCCGGCGGGGACTGCTGATTGTTTCGAGGACATGGCATGCGACGTCGTTGGAGCTTCATTCTAGGAATTGTGTTGCTGGGCATGCTGCCGCTGCGCGCCGCCAATGCCGCCGCGGCGCCGGCGGCCCCGGTCGTGCTGGTCATCGGCGACAGCCTGTCGGCGGGCTACGGACTGGAGACCGGCGCGGGCTGGGTGGCGCTGCTGCAAAAGCGCCTGCACGACAAGGGCCTGGACTGGCGCGTGGTCAACGCCAGCATCAGCGGCGAGACCACCGCCGGCGGCATGCAGCGCCTGCCGGCGCTGCTGCAGCGCGACCACCCCCGCGTGGTGGTCGTCGAACTCGGCGGAAACGATGCGCTGCGCGGGCTGTCGCTCGCCGCCACCCAGTCCAACCTGCGTTCCATGGTCAGCGCCTGCCAGTATTTCGGCGCCCGCGTACTGCTTGTCGGCATGCGCATCCCGCCGAACTACGGCCCGGCCTACACCCGCGGCTTCGAGCAGATCTTTCCCCGCGTCGCGCGCCTGCAGCACGTGCCGCTGGTGCCGTTCCTGCTGGCCGATGTCGTGGGCCACCCCGACTGGTTCCAGGCCGACGACATCCACCCCACCGCGAAGGCCCAGCCGGTGATGCTCGATACCGTGTGGCCGCTGCTCGAGCCACTGCTGCGCGAGCGACGCGGCGGGCGCAAATGAACCCGCGCCCGCTCGAAGCCGACGAGGCGCTGTCGGGCCTGCAGGGCTTCGACGCCGTGCTCGATGTGCGAAGCCCCGGCGAGTTCGCGCTGGACCACATGCCGGGGGCGCTCAACTGGTGGGTGCTCGACGACGAGCAGCGCGCGCGCGTGGGCACGCTGTACAAGCAGCAGGGATCGTTCGAGGCCAAGCGCCTGGGCGCCGTGCTGGTGGCGCGCAACATCGCGCTGCACATGGAGCACGGCGCCGCCGCGTGGCCGCGCCGCCAGCGCGTGCTGGTGTACTGCTGGCGCGGCGGCAACCGCTCCGGCGCCATGGCCCACGTGCTGGCGCAGGTCGGCTTCGCCGTCAGCCTGGTGCGCGGCGGCTACAAGGCGCTGCGCGCGGCGCTCGTGCGCCAGCTGCAGCAGTTCAGCGACCGGCAGCGCCTGGTCGTCGTCTGCGGGCCGACCGGCTGCGGCAAGAGCCGGCTGCTGCAGGCGCTGCACGCCGCCGGCGCGCAGGTACTCGACCTCGAGGCGCTGGCCGCGCATCGAGGCTCGGTGCTCGGCGCCATGCGCGACGAGGCACAGCCCTCGCAAAAGGCCTTCGAGACCCGCATCTGGGAACGCATGCTCGGGTTCGACCCGGAGCACCCCGTCTACGTCGAGAGCGAGAGCCGCAAGATCGGGCGCCTGCAGGTGCCGCCGGCGCTGATCGAGCGCATGCGCGCCGCCGAGTGCCTGCGCGTGGAGGCCGAGCCCGACGTGCGCGTGCAGGTGCTGCTCGGCGACTACGCGGACATGATCGCCGACCCGCCCGAGCTGCAGCGGCGTCTGCAGACCCTGCATGAGCTGCGCGGCGCGCAGGCCGTCGCGCGCTGGCAGGGCCTGGTCGCCGACGGCGCCTTCGAACAGCTCACGCGGGAACTGCTGCAGCAGCACTACGACCCGAGCTACGGCGCGTCGATGCAGCGCAACTACCAGGGTTTCGCGCAGGCGCCCCGGCTGTGCGTGACCGACCCCGCCGGGTTCGGGAAACTCGCAGCGCAAGTGCGCGGGCTTTTCGAGCCGGCGCACGCAGCGGCCTGATGTACCTCGGCGCCTCAACGCCTCAGCGGCGCTGGCGAACCAGCTCCAACAGGCCCTGCAGGACCCGCAGCGGGGGCACCGGACAGCCGGGAATTCGCAGGTCCACCGGCAGCACCTCGGCCACGCCGCCGCACACCGCGTAGCTGCCGGCAAACTCGCCGGCGTCGGCCGCGCAATCGCCCAGCGCGACGACCAGGCGCGGCTCCGGCATGGCCTCGTAGCTGCGGAGCAGCGCGTCGCGCATGTGCAGGGTCACCGGCCCGGTCACCAGCAGCACGTCGGCGTGCCGCGGACTGGCCACGAAGCGCAGGCCCCTGCCCTCGATGTTGTAGTAGGGGTTGGACAACGCCCCCAGCTCGAACTCGCAGCCATTGCACGAACCGGCATCGACCAGGCGCACCGCGAGCGAGCGGCTCAGCAGGCGCAGCAACTCGGCGTCGATCTCCTCGCGCGCGATGGCGCGAGGCTCGGCCGTCGGCGATTCGCGAGGCGATTCGGCGGAAATCAGGCCCACACGAGCGACCCGGCGCAGGATATGCCACATGGTTTCAGTTGTCGTGCCCGGAGTACGACAGGTTGAAGGATTTGTTGATCAGCGGGAAGTCGGCGATGATGTCCCGCGTGGCCGCGAGTTCCACGGCCGGCCAGTTCTGCCACGACGCATCGTGCGCGTGGGCCTGGGCCACGCGCCCGTCGCCGTCCAGGCGCAGCGCCACCAGCACGGGGCCGCGCCAGCCCTCGACCAGTCCGAGCGACCAGCCGCGCGCGAAGCCCGCTGCCTGCCCCGGCCAGGGCGCGCAAAGGGCGCCGCCCGGCAACGACAGCAGCAGCTCACGGCACAGACGCAGCGATTCGAACAATTCATCGAAGCGCTGCGCCATGCGCGACGCGACGTCCCCCGCCGCCTGCAGCGGCACGCGCAGGCCATGGCCCGCATACAGCGGCATGTGGCGCCGCAGATCGAGGTCCTGCCCGCTGGCGCGGGCGGCCAGCCCGAGCATGCCCAGCTCGCGGGCGAGCCCGGGCTCCACGCGACCGGTGGCCCGGAGGCGGTCCTGCAGCCCCGCATGCTGGTCGAACGCCGCCAGCAGCACGCGCGCATCGTCGGCCAGGCGCAGGCATTGCGCGTCGAACGCGCCCAGCGATGCCGGGGCGATGTCGCGGGCGACGCCTCCGGGGCACAGCGCATCCATCGGCCAGCGCACGCCGAAGGCCTGCTGGTTCATTCGCAGCACCTGCTCCTTGAGCATCGAGAACTGCGACTGACCGAAGGCCAGCCCGGTGTCGCCCGCGATGGCCCCGATATCGCCCAGGTGGTTGGCGATGCGCTCGCGCTCGAGCAGCAGCGCGCGCAACTGTCGCGCCCTGGGCGGCGCCTGCAGCCCGGCGGCGGCTTCCAGCGCCATGCAACAGGCCCACGCGCCAGCCACCGTGCTGTCTCCGCTCAGGCGCGCCGCCAGACGCACCGCGGCCGCGGCATCGCGGCGCTGAAACAGCCGCGCCACGCCCTTGTGGGTCCAGCCCAGGCGCTGCTCCAGGCGCAGCACCTGCTCGCCCAGCAGCGAGAAGCGGAACTGTCCCGGCTCGATGATGCCGGCGTGTACCGGACCGACGTTGATCTCGTGCACGCCCTGGCCCTGCACCTCGACGTACTCGTAGGGCTCGGCATGCTCGCCGCGGCGCGGCTCGCCGGCGTCGGGGCGCAGCGGGTGCCAGTCGGAGCTCCATGCCTGATGCCGTAGCCAGGGGCGCGGGTCCATGCCCTGCGCGAACGGACCCAGCAGGTCGCGCAACCCGCGCTGCAGGCGCTGCGCGACCGGAAACCATGCGTGCAGTCCGGGGTAGCGCCCGCCGGCGCCCACGTCGAGCCGGGCCAGCAGCAGGCCCTGCTCGCGCAGCCACAATGCGCACACCACGCTGCCGCCCTGCTCCGCCGGCTCCCCCCATAGGCTGAGCAGGCGCGCGCCTTCGTCGTGCAATTGCTGCGCGGTGCGCGCCCAGCCCGCGGCATCGGGCCGAAGCTGGGTCAGCGGCAGGTCGAGTTCGGCCGTCAGCAGGCAGGACTCGCTCATGACGCGCCTCCCAGCAGCACCCCGGCCGCGGCATGCCAGGCAGCCGCGACGAAGCCCGGAATCCACACGCCGAGCATCAGGACCAGGGCCAGGTGCACCCAGGCCGGCAGCAACCACGGGCGCTGCGCCAGCGTGCGCAGCGGCACCTCGCGCGTGCGACCGAACACCATCGGCTGCACGCGCCACAGCACCGCCGCCAGCGCCACAAGCAGGCCCAGCAGCAGGGGCACTACGCTCCAGGCGGCGACCGTCACGGCGCTGCCGAGGATCAGGAATTCGCTGACGAACACGCCGAAGGGCGGCAACCCGACGATGCCCAGGGCCCCCAGCAGCAGCACCCAGCCCAGCGCCGGCGAGCGCGCACGCAGGCCGCGGATCGCGTCCAGCGCCGGCGTGCCGGCCTTTTGCGACGCGTGGCCCACGCTGAAAAAGATCGCGCTCTTGGTCAGCGCATGCACGCACAGGTGCAGCAACGCGCCGAAGGTGGCCAGCGGCGTGCCGAGGCCGAAGCCGAAGGTGGCCAGGCCCATGTGCTCGATGGAGGACCAGGCGAACAGGCGCTTGGCGTCGCGCTGGCGCCACAGCAGCAGCGACGCGAACAGCACCGAGACGACGCCGAAGCCCTGCAGCAGCAACCCGGGCCAGGCCGCGTGCACGCTGCCCTGCACGAGCACGCGCAGGCGCAACACCGCGTACAGCGCCACGTTGAGCAGCAGACCCGAAAGCACCGCCGAGACCGGCGTGGGCCCCTCGGCGTGCGCGTCGGGCAGCCAGCTGTGCAGCGGCACCAGGCCCACCTTGGTGCCGTAGCCGACCAGCACGAACACGAAGGCGGCTCCCATCGCCGCCGGCTCCAGCGCGCCGCGCGCGGCGGCCAGCCGGGTCCACAGCAGCGCCTGCGCCCCCTGACCGCCGAGCACGCGCTCGGCCGCCGCGTACACCAGCACGGTACCGAACAGCGCGAGGGCGAGGCCGACTCCGCACAGGATGAAATACTTCCAGGCCGCCTGCAGCCCGGCTTGCGTGCGGTACAGCGACACCAGCAGCACGGTCGACAGCGTGGCCGCCTCCATCGCCACCCACAGCAGACCCAGGTTGTTGCTCAGCAAGGCCAGCAGCATCGTGAACACGAACATCTGGAACATCGCGTGGTACAGGCGAAGTCGCTGTCCGCCCAGGCGTCCGGCAGCCTGTTCCACACGCATGTACGGTACCGAGAACGCCGCGGTTCCCGCCGCCACGAAGGTCGTCAGCACCACCAGGTAGGTGTTGAGCGCGTCGGCGTACAGCTGCCCGCCCAGCGCGCTCAGCGGCCCGTCGACGGCGACCGCCACGCCCAGCACGCAGGACAGGGCGAAACCCAGCACGCTGAAGCCCAGGTTCAGCAGGTCGGCGCCGGCGCGCAGGCCCAGCCAGGCCAGCGTGGCACTGCCCACCAGGGGCAGCGCCAGCATCGCCGCCGGCAGCCACTGCAACTGCAGCATCGCGTGCATGCTCAGCCCTCCGACGGCGGCGACGCCGGCCACTCGAGACTGTCGAACTGTTCGCGGATGCGTAGCACGAACACACCGAGCACGAACACGCCCACCAGCAGGTCGAGCCCGATGCCCAGTTCGACGACCATTGGCATGCCGCGGGTGGCCGCGGTGGCCGCGAACAGCAAGCCATTCTCCATGGCCAGGAAGCCCAGCACCTGGGCGATGGCGTTGCGCCGGCTGATCATCATCAGCAAGGCGAGAAAGACCACCGCCATGGCGATGCCCAGAAGTCCGCGGGTGGCGGCGTGCGCCAGGTGGGCCAGGGGCTGCGCCAGCGCGAAGGCGCACAGCACGAGCGCCATGCCCAGCAACTGCATCAGGGGAATGTTGAACAGCGGCTCGATGTCCCATTGCGCGTGCAAGCGCCGGGTCAGGCGCAGCAGCACCCATGGCAGCACGATCACCTTGAGCAGCAGCGCGAGCAGCGCCGAGCCATACAGCTCCGGCTGCGCCGAGCTCCAGCCCACGAGCACCGAGGTCAGCGCGAGCAAGGCCCCCTGCCACGCGAACAGCCAGATCAGCCCCATCACCCTGCGCTGCGACAGCATCGCGAACGACAGCAGCAGCAGCAGTGCCGCGAACAGGTGGATCCACGACAACACCGGCGACAGCCCGGCCAGCGCGGACAAGCTGGAGTGCATGGCGTTCACGGCTCGAGCATCAGGCCCACCCACAGCCCGAGCACGGCCAGCAGGAAGGCGGTGGCGAGGAATTCGGGCGCCCGGAACACGCGCAGCTTGGCGCTGCTGGTTTCCACCAGCGCGATGCCGGCGCCGGCCAGCGCGAGCTTGCACGTCAGCGCGACCGCCGCCGGCAGCAGCCACGCCAGGCTGCGGCCACCCGACGCCAGGCCCCAGGGGGCGAACATCGCGTAGCCCATGCAGATGTAATTGAACATCTTCAGGCTCTGCGCCCATTCGATCAAGGCCAGGTGACGCCCCGCGTACTCGAGCACCATGGCCTCGTGGATCATCGTGAGCTCCAGGTGCGTGCTCGGGTTGTCGACCGGCAGGCGAGCGTTCTCCGCCAGCAGCACCATGACGAAGGCAACGGCGCCGAACGCCAGCGCCGGGTGAATGCTCGGCCCGCGCGCCTGCAGGACCTCGGCCAGCACCGGCAACTGGGTGCTGCCGGCGAGCAGCGAGGCGCTGAACAACACCATCAGCAGCGCCGGCTCGGCCAGGAAACCCAGCATCATCTCGCGCCGCGCGCCGAGCCCGCCGAACGCGCTGCCCGGATCCATCGCCGCCAGCGCCTGGAACACGCGCGCCAGCGCGAACAGGCCGACCAGCGCGACGGCATCGGCCACCGAGGCCAGCGGAAGATCCGTGCTCAACGACGGGATGATGGCCGCGGCCGCGCTCATGCTCGCCAGTTGCACGTACGGCACGGCACGAAACAGCGGGCTGGCCCCGTCGGGCAGGATCGGCTGGCGCCGCAGCAGCTTGCGCAGGTCCCGATAGGGCTGCCACAGCGGCGGTGCGGAGCGATTCGACAACCACGCCCTGCACTGCGCGACCCAGCCCGACAGCAGCGGCGCCAGCAGCAGCGCGGCCAGCACGCTGAGCACCTGAGTGACGAGGGCGTCGAGCAGGCTCATCGCAGCACCACGATGAGCAACAGCAGCAGCGTGCCGAAGGTGTAGATCAGGTAGCCGGCCATTCCCACGCCCTGCACCCGCCCGAGCAGGCGCGCGGCGCCGAGCACGCCGCGCGCCACCGCCGCGTACGCGCGGCTTCGCAGCGGGTCGGCGATGCTTTCGCGGTAGACCGGCCTTGCCTGCTGCGGATCGGGCGCCTGCACGTGCAGGTCGAACAGCGGCGCGAACAGGCGCCGCACCGGCTGGCCGAAGCCCTCGGCACTGTCCTGCATGCGCGGCGACCCCGGCAGTTCCCCGCAGGCCCACGACGGCGAGCGCCGGATGCGTGCGCCGCGCCACGAGTGGGCCGCCAGCACACCTGCGGCAGCCAGCGCCAGCCCGAGCAGGACCAGCGCGAGCGGGTCGAAGCTGGCGCGTTGCGCCGAAATCGGCGCCAGGCGCGACCAGCCGGGGCCGGTGGCGACGGCGCTGCCCAGCAGCGGCAGCTCGACCAGGCGGATCAGGCGCAGCACCAGCCCGGGGAACAGACCGGTCGCCACGCCCGCGACCGCCAGCCACAGCAGCCCGGCGCGCTGCGCCCAGCCGGGGTCGTGCGCCGCCTGCAGCCCCGGCTCGCGCGCACGCCCCAGGAAAATGACCCCGTAGAACTTGACCATCACGTAGGCGGCCAGCGCGGCCACCAGCACGAGCAGCGCCGCGCCCAGCGCCACGAGCATGCCCAGCAGCGCCTGCGGCAGCGCCGGCGACTGTACGAAGGCCTGCAGCAGCAGCCACTCGGCCACGAACCCGCCGAACAAGGGCAGGCCGGCCATGGCCAGCGTCGCGGCCAGCGTGGTCCAGCCGACCCACGGCATGCGCTGCAACAGGCCGCCCAGGCGCCCCAGGCTGCGCTGGCTGGTGGCGTGCATGACCGAGCCGGTGGCCAGGAACAACAGGTTCTTGACCATGGCGTGGTGCAGCAGGTGGAACAGCATGGCAGCCAGCGCGAGCGCGGCGAGCGCGGGAAGCCCGGCGGCGCGGAACACCAGGGTCAGCCCGAAAGCGGCGAAGGCCAGGCCCATGTTCTCGATCGACGAGTACGCGAGCAGGCGCTTCATGTCGTCCTGCACCGCGGCGTGCGCCGCCGCCCCCAGCGCGCCGGCGAGTCCCAGCGCCAGCAGCAGCAGGCCCCAGGCCATGCTGTCGACGTGCAGCAGGTCCAGGCTGGTGCGCAGCAGAGCGTACATCGCCGTTTTCAGCATCACCGCGCTCATCAGCGCCGACACCGGCGACGGCGCCGCCGGATGGGCCTCCGGCAGCCATGCATGCAGCGGGACCAGCCCGGCCTTCGCGCCGAAGCCGAGCACGGCCAGCAACATGGCGGCCGCGGCCACCCACGGCGGCAGCGCGGCGTGCCGCATGGCGTCGAAGGACAGGCCCTGCAGCCAGTCCTGCGACTGCGGGACCGCTGCGTGCCCGAGCAGCGTGAACATGAGCAGCAGGCACAGTCCGCCCAGATGCGCCATCAGCAAGTACAGGAAGCCCGCGTCGCGCACCTCGGGCATGTCATCTCGAGTGAGTACCAGCAGGTACGACGCGACGGCCATCAACTCCCAGGCGAGCAGGAATCCGAAGGCGTCGGCGGCGAGCACGACCAGCGCCATGGCGGCCAGGAACACGTGGTACAGGCAGGCGATCTGCCCGGGCGGCGCGCCCTCGCCGTCGCGGAAATAGCCGCTGGCGAACACCGAACTGCCCAGGCTCGACGCGCCGATCAGCAGCAGGAAAAAGCCCGACAGCGAATCCAGGCGCCAGCGCAGCACGAACCCGGACGCGCCCAGGCCCAGGCTCGCCTCGGCCGGCGGAGCGAACACGGCGAGCAGCCCGGCGACGGCGACGATTCCGCAGACCACGGCCCCCGCCGGGAACACGCCGTGCGCCGAGCATCGGGTGCAGTGGGGGCGCACCAGCGCAGCCAAGCCCAGGAGCAGCCAGACGACAACCGCGCCAAGTTCGACGGCAAGCAGCAACGCGGGGTTCATGGTGGGCTTGTATGCGCATGCTATTCACATGCGATGTGCTTTGCATGGTAATACAATGCCAGGCATCATGGAACAACGAACCACCCGGCTGACCGTTCTGATCGATCCGCGCAAGAAGGAACTGTTCGAGCAGCTGTGCGCCCGCGAGGACCAGACACCGTCACAGGTCGTTCGACGCCTGATTCGCTCGTACATCGAACAGCGCCTGGGGCGCCCATGGCAACCCGGCGAGCCTATCGACGCCTTGCTTGCGCTGGAGTCGCCCGCCGCCGACGGCGCAAGCGGCGCGTCCGGGAACGCTCCGCGGGCCTTGCCAAAGACTCGCTGACGCCGACGCGGGCGCGCCGGGCGCAGCCCGCGGCCCCGGGGGCGCTCAATAAACCTGCGTCTGGCCCACGTCGAGCGCGCCGGTGAGATCGCTGACCAGGTAGGTCAGCGGACTGGCAGCGACCAAGGGATAGGCCGCGAACGAAACCTGCGGCTCGGCCGAGTCCAGGGTCACGGTGCGGGAGCTGCGCTGGAAACTCCACGAGCCATTCGAGCCCTGCACGAAATCATCCAGCGCCACGACATCGCCCCGCTGCAGACCCAGGGTCCTTCCCGAAGGAGTGAGCGTCGGCTGGAATCCCGTGACAGCATAGGATTCGACGCCCGCGCTATCGGTCATGACCACGCGCAGGTAGCCGGCCATGAAGAACTGCCGGTTCGGATTCCACAGCTCGGCCGGGATCAGGTAGCCCAGCGAGGCCTGTCCGCGCAGCACCGACGGATCGGGGAGCAGCGCCACGGCGGCGCCTTGCAGGGTCGGCCATGGGGCGCTGAGGTCGAAGCTGAACTGCCAGGTCGGCGTCCCCGGATCATGGGTGTAGGTCGTCGCCGGCTGCATCGTTTCCTCGCAAGGCTGCTGCGCCGGCGATGCCGCCTCGTAGACCGTGCAGCTCGGGCTTCCCGCGGCCACCAGGACGGCGTCGAAGCTGTTGGTCACCGTGGCGTCGAAGGAGGCGCCGCTCACGGGCTGCGTGGTCACGCTGGCGGTGAGCTGGGGCTGCTGGGCCTTGTAGAAGTCGTAGTAGGCCGGAAGCAGGGCGTTGACGTAGCTGGAAGCGAACGCGCTCTGCCCGCCGATCAGCAAATGTCCGGCATAGTCGATCGACGGGTAGTTGGCCATCAGGGCTGGAAAGTACACGCTCAATCCGGTCGCCTGGCTGTCGCTGTAGCTGGCGCGGCTGTAGACCACGGCCGCCTGGGTCGCGCGGATCACGCCGTCGGCTGCCGTGCTGAGCGCGCTGTCCGCTCCGAAGGACTTGAGCAGGGCCGACTGCGTGTTGCCGACCCACAGCAGTTCATCGACCAGGTCGGTGGGGCTCGTGGAAGGCTGGACGAAATTCTGTCCCATGAAGTCGAGGGAGCGCATGCGCGCATCCGCCAGCACCTGCCAGGCGAGCACCGAACGTGCCGCGTACGGCTGCAGCGCGCGCGCATACGAGTCCATCGCCTGCACCAGTGTGGGCACGGCTTGCAGGTCCACCACGGACAAGGTCGTCGGATCCACCAACTTCTGCCCCAGGTAGGCATCGACGATGTCGCGCCCGATCACGGCGCCGCTGGCGCCAGGCAGCGCCTGCAAGGCGGACAGCCACGGCGTGTAGTCCCATCCTTCGCTGGGCTCGACATCCTGCGATGCCACCAGGTAGTGGGCATAGGGGGAAAGGGCTGAAGCGACCTCGACATCGGCCATCAGGCAGGCGTCGAAGCCGATCACGGAGTATCGCGTCCCCGAGCCCTGCACGGCCTGCGCCAGTTGCTCCAGCGTCATGGTCGTGCCCGTGATCTCATCCGAGCCGAAGCCCCCGTTGGGCCCGCCGCCGTGATCCCACAGCACCAGCATGTACCGGCTCGCGGGGTAATGGCTCACGCCCCAGCGGAGAAAATCGCGCAACGTCGAGCCGCGCCCCATGTCGATCCCGCTGTCCGGGCCGAGATCCTGCAGCTGCAGCAACTTGCCATTACTCACCAGATAGCGCTGCACATGGGTCCAGTCGATTCCCAGCGGCCCGGCCTTGCTGTCTGCGCCCCCGGTTTCCAGCACGATATTCACTTGACTCGTGCGCGAAACCGCAAGCATTTGCTCGATATTCGTGCTGGCCGCCTGCCCGTCACTCTCCAGGTTGCTTCCGACCATGTAGACGAGCACCGTGTCCGTCACATTTGTGGAACCACCGCCGCAGGAGACCAGCAGCAAGGCGCCGAGGCTCGCCGCGAGACATTTGAGAATACGGAGCATGAACAGCCCTTCGACGGAGGAGAAGATGCAAAGGCCCCCTACGCCGAACAGTCAGGGCGTCGACGCGCTGCGCGCTGCGGGATCACATGTACAGCTATTTTCGAACCCGATGCGCGATGCCTCGCGGAGCGCCTCCATTTTCCCAGGGGAAAAGCAGGAATCAAGCTCCGCGATGATCGAGGAGATAATCAGCCGTTTATCGCGCGATGGACTCGCGTCATCGCCCATGCGCAGGGCGGCGGGCTCGAAACTCAAGCCGCCAGGCGTGCGCGCGCGGCTTCGGCGAACAGGTCGGGCGCGGCGAGCCGCCGACGGCCGGGATCACTCAGCACCTGGCGCCACATGCGCGCTCCCGGACTCCCCTTCCACAAGCCAAGCATGTGGCGCACCACGGCAAAGGCCTGCACGCCATGGCCCGCCATGCGCTCGCAATACGCAAGCATCGCCTGCTCGATGTCGCCAGGGCTGGACGCGCCGCAGGCCGAATCGCCGAAGTACTCGCGGTCCCAGCTGGCCAGCCACCACGGGCGCTGGTAGGCCTCGCGGCCGACCATCACCCCGTCGACATGCTGCAGGTGCGAGCGCAGCTGCTCGTCGCTGCGAACGCCCCCGTTGATGACAATGCGCAAATGAGGGAACTCGGCCTTCAGCCGGTAGACGAGGTCGGGACGAAGAGGCGGAATCTCGCGGTTGTCCTTCGGGCTGAGCCCGTCGAGCCAGGCGTTGCGCGCATGCACGATGAACACGTCGCAGCCGCCTTGCGCGACGATACCGACGAAATCGCGTACGAATTCGTAATCCTCGATGCGGTCGATGCCGATACGGTGCTTGACCGTCACCGGCAGCGCGTCGCCGACCGCATCGCGCATGGCCGCGACGCAGTCGCGCACGAGGCCGGCCTCGGCCATCAGGCATGCGCCGAACGCACCGCGCTGCACGCGCGGGCTGGGACAGCCGCAATTCAGGTTGACCTCAGCGTAGCCCCAGCGTTGCGCCAGGCGGGCGCATTGCGCGAGATCCGCCGGTTCACTGCCCCCGAGCTGCAGCGCGACCGGATGCTCGCGGGCGTCGAAATCCAGGTGTCGACCCTGGTCGCCATGCAGCAGCGCGCCTGTAGTCACCATCTCGGTGTACAGGCGCGCGTGCCGCGTGAGCTGGCGATGGAAAAACCGGCAATGCCGGTCGGTCCAGTCGAGCATGGGCGCCACGCACAGGCGCCAGGGGTTGAGGCGGGGGGGCGCGGAGAAAATGGCTTCAGTCACGGGCCGTATTGTCGCGCATCCGGCCGGTCGCGAATGCAGCCGGTCGCGCATGCAGCCGGTCGCGCATGCAGCCGGGCGCCAGCCCCCCCGGACGCCCGGCACGCAACCGGCGCATCAGCGCACCGCCTCCCTTGCCTGCACGCCTGCGCGCTGCGTGCCCGGGGCTTCGGCTTCAGCGCTTCGGGTCCGGCGCCTTTTTCGCGTCGGCGATTTCCCGCTCGATACGCTCGAGCTGCTGGGCGCTGAGGGTTTCCTGCGCCTTCGGAAACAAGCCCTGTTCCTCCTCGGCGATGTGGTGCTCGAGGTTCTCCTGCAGCACCGTCAGCTTGGCCTTCCAGGCCTGGTCGTCGAAGTCCAGCGCCTCGAGTTCATCGAGCAGCATGTCCACAACGTGGTGTTCCTCGTAAGCCTCGAGAGTCAGGTCGCGCGTGGCCTTTTTGTGTTCCAACGGTGGGTACAGCAGCTGTTCCTCGAGCTTTTCATGCAGCTCGAGTTCGCCCTTCAAGGTGCCCAGCAATTCGCGGCGCTGACTTTTCCCCGACGCGGACGTCTGAAGCAGCCGCTGGATCAGGTCCTTGACCTTCTCGTGGTCCTTGATCAGCAGTGCAAACGGCTTGTTTTCCATGAGATCGTGCCCTCCGGTTCGTGAACGAAGGCGCCCCGCGGACCAGGCCTGCTGCCCGGTCGTCGCCCGGTGCGCCGCGACCATCCAAGCTCGACCCGCTACTTGTTCGCCATGAAATGCATGACGACGCTGATCACAAAACCGATCGCTGCCACCAGGAAAATGATTTTCGCAATTCCTGCCGAAGCCGAGGCAATCACTCCAAAACCAAACAGCGATGCCACCACCGCCACGAGCAGAAACACTCCAACCCATCTCAGCATCGAAAGCTCCTCGGGATTTGCAACCCCTTCGCGGGTCCAAGGAGACAGTCTAGGGCTCCGGCCTCGATGCCAATTACCTTTTGCAACACATCCCTTTGCCGCGCATGGAAATTTTCGGGCCAGGGCAGGCCGATGGGTTGTGCGCGCGGAGATTCAAAACAAAAAGCCCGGCTACTTGCGTAGCCGGGCCGGGTTTCTCTGAGCGATGAGCTCGGAAGAGGGAGCCTGACGATGTCCTACTTTCACACGCGAATGCGCACTATCATCGGCGCTGAGGCGTTTCACGGT